>JBEBJQ010000058.1:0-27210 GCA_040079795.1 Methylococcales bacterium | reverse complement strand
TGCTTCCTATTTCGCACCGAACGGTGGTTACGCCTTCAATGGTAATTACTTTACTTCGCAAGGGGTAGATAACGTGCCGTTGCATGCCTTACAAAATGGCGTGAGTGGTGGCAATGGAGTGTTTCTGTATGGCGCTGCTGGAGGTTTCCCGACAAATTCCTATAATTCAGGGAATTACTGGGTGGATGTGGCCTTTGTTCAGTAATGGCAGGAATTGACATTTAACTTCACATACGGTTTTAGAACGTATTATGTGGGGTTTTTGTAAAAATTTTTGCTGAATTAAGGTAGATGCCGATAAGTGTTTTTATAAATCATACACAACAAAGTTTAAAGGAGTACGTGATAAATGGTTAAAAATGATGTTGAATTAGGGGATGGCGTAGCTATTTATCATCCAGATCTTGTAAATTTGTATGGTTGCAAAATAGGAAAAAATACTAAAATTGGAACGTTTGTTGAAATACAGAAGGGTGCATCGATCGGATCTTACTGCAAAATTTCCAGCCACTCATTTATATGTGAAGGTGTTGATGTAGAGGATGGTGTGTTTATTGGCCATGGGGTTATGTTTACAAATGACATTTATCCAAAGGCGGTGGACGTGGAAGGTAACCTGCAAACAGAAGCAGATTGGCAAGTGATTGGTACACGGGTTAAACCCCGCGCCTCAATAGGGAGTAATGCAACTATATTATGCGGCATTACAATAGGTGAAGGTGCCTTAGTTGGTGCTGGTGCAGTTGTAACTAAGGATGTGCCGGATTATGCAATTGTTGCTGGTGTTCCTGCGAGAGTTATTGGTGATACGCGCACTGAGAGTAAATGATAGGATCAAAACGGTTTTCATGGCGTTATTGATTAGTAACACAATTTCTTATGTTAATTTTTAAAGAGGATAATGATGGTTAAAATAGGCGTTATCGGATATGGCTACTGGGGGCCAAACTTGGTGAGAAATTTTGCCGAGACACCAGGAATGACAATTGCAAGCGTGGCTGATCTCGATCCGAAAAAACTTGAAATCGTTCAAAAACGCTATCCTGGCGTTAATACTACCACTCGTTTCCAAGATTTGCTTGAGAGCAAGGATGTCGATGCGATAGCAATAGCAACGCCAGTTAATACGCATTTTGAATTGGGCATGGCTGCACTTAAGGCGGGTAAACATGTGTGGCTGGAAAAACCGATGACGGAAACCTCTGAGCAAGCACGTATGCTTGTAGAAGAAGCTGAGAAACGGAAGCTGGTGTTGATAGTCGACCATACGTTTATTTATACGGGCGCAGTCCGTAAAATGTCGGATCTGATAAAGTCGGGTGAGCTGGGGGATGTTCAATACTATGATTCTACCCGAATTAACCTCGGTTTGTTTCAACGTGATGCTAATGTTATTTCCGATTTAGCGGTGCATGATTTTTCTATTCTCGATTATCTATTGGGTAAACAGCCTGTGGCGGTTTCTGCTGTCGGTGCCAACCACTTTCCAGGTACACCGGAGAATCTTGCGTTTGTTACTTTGTTTTATGGTGCTGGCTTAATCGCACATGTCAACGTGAACTGGATGGCACCTGTTAAAGTACGTAAGATCCTCATTGGAGGTAACAAAAAAATGATAACCTACGACGACTTGGAGCCCAGCGAAAAAATCAAGATTTATGATAAGGGCGTTAGTTTTACTGACGATCCGCAAAAAATTTATGAAATGCGTGTTGGCTATCGCACAGGGGATATGTGGGCACCGAAACTGGATGGAACCGAGGCTCTACGGCTTGAAGGCGAACATTTTGTTGATTGTATTGAAAATGGCAAAGTGCCATTAACTGACGGGTCACTGGGAATGCGGGTGGTGGAGTTAATTGAGGCTGCAACCCGTTCAATGAATGAGCGTGGCCGATCTGTAGAAATCAATGGCATATCAATGCATAAAGGCAGGAGAGTAGCATGATACCGTTTGTCGATCTAAAGGCTCAGTACGCTGGAATTAAGAATGAAGTGAACGCTGCTATTCAGGGAGTGTTGGAAAGTTGTCAGTTTACTTTAGGCAGTGAGGTGGTTGCGTTTGAAGGGGAATTTGCTGGATATTGTCAGGCTCAATATGGGATTGGAGTCAATACCGGCACCAGTGCTCTGCACCTTGCACTACTTGCGGCCGGTATTGGCCCTGGTGACGAGGTAATTACCGTTCCTTTTACTTTTGTGGCAACTGTCGCTGCGATTTACTATACGGGTGCCAAACCAGTATTTGTAGATATTGATCCGAATACATTTACTATTGATGTAACAGCAATTGAAGGTGCAATAACAGACAAAACTAAAGCCATTCTCCCCGTGCATTTGTATGGTCAGCCAGCAGATATGGACCCTATTTTGGATATTGCCAAGCGGCATGGATTAGTGGTGGTCGAAGATGCGGCTCAAGCTCATGGCGCGGAGTATAAAGGCAAACGGGTTGGTAGTTTAGGCGATATGGGGTGCTTTAGTTTTTATCCTGGTAAAAATCTGGGTGCTTATGGTGAGGGCGGTATGGTTGTTACCAATAATGCAGAGTATACCCGTACCATTCGGATGCTTCGTGATTGGGGTGCAGAGCAGAAATACCATCATGTGCTTAAAGGTTACAATTTCCGTTTGGAAGGCATTCAAGGTGCTGTTCTTCGGGTCAAGTTGCGTTATCTGGAGGCATGGACTGAAGCGCGTATAGCTGCCGCCACTAATTACAATGAATTGTTATCGGGTAGTGGTGTACCAACGCCGAAGACGATGCCTTACGCTCGGCACGTATTTCATATTTATGCGATACGTACCCAAAAACGCAGCGAATGGATGGCAGCATTGAATGCCAAGGGAATTCAGACAGGAATCCATTATCCTATTCCTGTTCATTTATTGGAGGCGTATGCCGATCTTGGTTATTCTCTTGGAGACTTTCCCCATTCTGAGCAAGCCGCGAATGAAGTGTTATCGCTGCCTATGTTCCCTGAGTTAACTCGGGCCCAGTGCGAAGAAGTGTCTGAAGCCGTTAAATTGCTCGCTAATCAGGCGGGCGGTTAAAATTTTAAAAGAGACTATACTATGCAAGAACCGCGACCATTATTGATTTTTCCATATAACGGTAATGGTATTGAGGCATTGAATTGCATTGGGAGCAGCTATCGTTTTATTGGTTTTGTGGATGATACGCCTGAGAAGCAAGGGGTGGGCGTGAATGCCTATCCTGTTTATGGTAGGGAAGCGTTCGTGCGTTTTTCTGATGCCTACGTTTTGGCTGTTCCCGGTAGTCCTAGTTCTTATAAAACCAGAGACGGAGTGATTCAAGGTCTAGGGATTGTGGAAGATCGGTTTGCCCAAGTGATTCATCCAGCCGCTACAGTTTCTCCTCTTGCTGTGATTGGTAAAAATGTATTGATCATGGCAGGGGTGGTACTTACGAGCAATGCGTACATTGGTTCACATGTTTGCATTTTACCGAATACTGTTATTCATCATGATGTAATGGTGGGAGATTGGAGCCTTATTGGCTCTAATGTAACCATCGCTGGCAATTCTGTTATTGAAGAGAGCTGTTACATTGGTAGTGGTTCAAACATTATGAATGGTTTGCGTATTGGAAATAAAGCTTTAGTAGGGTTTGGCAGTAATGTTATAGCTAGTGTTATGGCCGGTAAAAGGGTTGTGGGCAATCCAGCGCATGAAATAGCAGAAAAGTAACGTTAGAATTTAGGCTATATTTAACAACGCTTATTTTAGGATATTCAAATACAGTGGCTTATAAAAACAAATTTGCCATCAATCACTATTTACATTGGCCATTTGAAATAAACACGACAATTGAGAGGAAAGCTAATTAATGGAAATTAAAGATTCGAAAATATTAGTGACAGGTGGCTGTGGACTCGTCGGTTCCACAACCATAGATTTATTATTGCGGGATTATTCACCTGCTAGTATTGTCATTATCGATAATTTAAATCGGGGTACGTTGGCCAATGTTGAAGCGGCTTTGAAGGATCCTCGGGTAACCTTGTTGCGCGAAGATATTCGCGATCAAGCAGCCGTTCACAGAGCGACGCAAGGTATGGATGCAGTGATTCATATGGCGACGCTGCGTATCACTGCTTGTGCGGCCGATCCACGGGATGCTATGGGGGTGATGTGTGAGGGTAGTTTCAATGTTGTGGAGGCAGCGCAGGCAGCGGGCGTAAAAAAATTCGTGACGGCTTCTTCTGCGTCGATCTACGGATTGGCGGATACCTTTCCTACCCGAGAAGACCACTACCCTTACAATAACCGGACTTGGTACGGTGCCAGTAAAATCATGCTTGAAGGGTTGTTGCGTTCCTATAATGATATGTATGGTTTACCCTATGTGGCATTACGGTATTTTAACGTCTATGGGCCGCGTATGGATATCCATGGTAAGTATACCGAGGTTTTAATTCGCTGGATGGAGCGTATTGCTGCTGGGAAGCCTCCATTAATCCTTGGGGATGGTACTCAAACGATGGACTTTGTTTATATCGAAGACGTCGCCAGATCTAATATTCTGGCTCTACAATCGGAATTGAAGGATGATGTATTTAATGTCGCCAGCGGTATTGAGACCAGCCTTAATGACTTGGCTGCCGCCTTGCTTAAGGTGATGGGTTCTGATTTGCAACCAGAATACGGGCCGGAGCGTTCAGTGAATCCCGTATCTCGTCGATTGGCCGATACGACTAGGGCTGAGCAATTGCTTAAATTTAAGGCTCAAGTGAGCCTGGAAGACGGGCTTTCTCGCTTGGTTGAGTGGTGGCGGGCAAATATGCCGTTGGTGCAATCATGATCCCTATAACTAAACCGGTGATGGATGAAAATGAGGCGGAAGCTGCCAGACGCGTCATTTTAAGCGGTTGGACCACCCAAGGCCCTGAAGTTGCTGCATTCGAGAAGGAGTTTGCCGAATATGTAGGGGCGCTGCATGCCTGTGCCGTGTCTAATTGTACGACCGCGTTACATTTGGCTTTACTGGCAGTGGGTGTGCAAGCTGGAGACGAAGTTATTACGGTTAGTCATTCTTATATTGCCACCGCTAATGTAATTCGCTACTGCGGTGCTACGCCAGTATTTGTTGACATTGAGCCAGATACATTCAATCTTGATCCTAAGCTGATAGAGGGCGCCATAACAGATCGTACCCGTGCAATTTTATGTGTCCATCAAATTGGAATGCCTTGTGATCTTGTGGCGATTATTGAAATAGCCCGTCGTCATGGACTGCCCGTTGTTGAGGATGCCGCTTGCGCCATTGGCAGCGAAATTCTTTGGCAGGGACAATGGGAAAAGATTGGTAAACCGCAGGCCGATGTTGCCTGTTTTTCGTTTCATCCGCGCAAGGTTATTAGTACGGGTGATGGCGGGATGATCACCACCGCAAATGCGGAATGGGACGCTAAGTTTAGATTGTTGCGGCAACATGGCATGAGTGTCCCGGACACTGTACGTCATGGTGCGAGTCAAGTGATTTTCGAGACTTATCCTATCGTCGGTTACAATTTTCGTATGACGGATATTCAAGCTGCAGTTGGCAGGGAACAGCTTAAACGTTTACCAGAGATCATTGGCAAGCGGCGGGAGTTGGCTGCTCGCTATAAAATTTTGCTTTCTTCTAAGATACCGGGACTCGGTTTACCAGTTGAACCTGAATGGGCAAGGAGTACCTGGCAAAGTTTTTGTGTGCGGCTGCCAATAGGTGCAGATCAGCGACAGGTTATGCAGTTTATGCTGGATGCCGGTGTAGCGACCCGTCGAGGGGTAATGTGTGCACATCGGGAGGTTGCTTATCCGGCTAATGCGTGGTCTTGTGCTCGAAGGTCAACAGGTTGCACTTGTATCGTAGGTGCTTGCCAGTGTTTAAAACACAGTGAAGATGCGCAGGATCACACTATTATTTTGCCGCTTTTTCCTCAAATGGGTCTTGATGAACAGGATCATATAGTAAAGGCGTTGCAAGATGCATTACATTTTGCTAAACCTTAAGTATTAATATAAAGAAAATTACTGGGGTGGATTGATTAAATGTAGCCAACCTAATGCGTTATTGACTAATTCTTAATCAATAACGGTGACTGCTTGCAGTTGATGTTAATTAAATAGGGAATGCTTTTTCTAGCGCTATGGGACAAAATACAAAAACACTAGCAGACTATCTTGACCTCGTAAAACGGCGTAAGTATTACATTCTAGTTACTTGGTTTCTTGTTAGTTTAATAGCCGTAATCGTTGCGTATAATTTACCCAAGATTTATCGTTCAACCGCAACGTTATTGATTGAGTCCCCTATTCCAACAAAACTTGTTGATTCGATAGAGCCTCAGTTTGGTGAAAATCAGATTCAGTCAATTTATCAAAGGGTTATGACTACAGATAATGTGCTTTCGATAATTGATTCATATCATCTTTATGAAGAAATCAAGAGTGCGTATACGAAGTATGAATTGGCGGACCTGTTCAAAAAGAATACTGAGGTTAAGTTGACTACTTCCTCTTTCATGCCCATGAAGACAAATTCAGGTATGGTTGAGATCGCTTTCGATATTTCTTTTAGTGATAGTATGCCCACAAAGGCACAGAAAATAACGACTAAATTAGTTACGTTATTTATTGAGCAAAATGATAAAGGCAGAACTCAACGTGCCACTAAAGCAACCGATTTTCTCATGGAGGAGTCAGATAAGTTAAATCAAGAGCTAATTGAAATTGATAAGAAAATTGCACAATATAAGGAGCAAAATAATTTTAGTTTGCCAGAGCAAATGCAGGGAAATTTGGCAGCTATCGATCGTACTGAGAATGAATTGCGGGACACTGATAATCAAATAAGAGCCACGAAAGAAAGGATTGCTTTTTTATCCGCCGAATTAGCAAGATCTAAGGAAGGGCTATCTGAAAAAATTGATGATAAAGCTCCATTGAATAGCAATGAAGGTCTCAGGGCGTTGCGTTCCGAATATATTAGGATTTCGAGTATTTATTCCCCTTCACATCCTTCTGTCGTGCGTTTAAAGCATCAAATAAAAGCGTTGGAACCCGCTTTTGAAGGAGAGGCTAACGAGGAAGAAGTTATTAAGGAGTTGTCGGAGGCCAAGAGTGAACTTAAGTCGTTGGAAGAGATGTATGCTGATAGTCACCCTGATATTGCCAAGGAAAGGAAGCGAGTTAATAAATTGGAAGAGCAATTAAAAAATACCAATTCGAGGCATCAGGATAAGGGGTATGCAGAACTGCATACTACTAATCCAGCATATTTTGGGGTAGAGGCACAATATAAAAGCAGTCAATCAGAGCTACATTCATTGAATCAGAAGCAGGATTATTTGAAAGCAAAACTTGAAAAATTGCATAATACACTTTTGCAAGCCCCGCAGGTTGAAATGGGATATACCGACTTGATCAGGGAGCGGGATAATTCCATAAAGAAATATACTCAACTTAAAGAAAAATTGCTGGATGCCAAGCTTCTTCAAACCCTAGAGGTGCAGCAACAGGGGCAAACCCTTACTGTTATTGACCAACCTGTAGTCCCTGCGCATCCCGAAAAAGCGATCAGAAGAAAAGTTGCCATTGGTGGCTTTTTTATGGGATTTATTATGGGGCTTGGTGTTGCTTTTTTTGTGGAGTTCTTGGAGCCTGGAATCAGAGGATATAGAGCAATTAGTGAAGCAACCGGTCTTATGCCATTGGTTGTTGTTCCTTATATTGAATCCCCATCCGAATTGGAAAAACAATCAGTTGCAAAAAGTCGAACGAGGAAGATTATGATCTGGGGTAGCCTAATTTGCATCTCGTTGATTACCATGATGGTTAGTTTTTATATTCTTCATTTGGTTTGAACATGAGGCGGAATCTGAAAAGCACACTTATTGCTAATAAATGGCAGGTTAAGTTTGTATGGGGGAGCAATTAATGATTAAAAGTGTGCATGAGCAGCCACTCGATACGATCAAGTATACAAAAACTAAAACAGTGAGTGTTGACTCGGAAGTGCTGCGCAATAATCGAGTCGTTATGGGTTTATACAACGATCCGCGCGCAGACATATTTCGTGTGCTCCGGACAAATGTGCTCAAGCAGCTACGTGAAAATAACTGGAATAGCTTTGCAATAACCAGCGTAGCGCCCAGCGCAGGGAAGACGTTTACGTCTGTCAATTTAGCGATTGCTATTGCGATGGAAGGAAACCAAAGTGTTTTGCTTGTTGATGCTGATCTTAAGCGCCCAAGTATTAGTCAATATTTGGGTATAACTTGCGAATTAGGGCTTGTTGATTGCTTGAGACGAAATACCCCTTTGGAAGATGCTTTAATAAATCCCAGTATTGAGCGTCTGGTTGTATTGCCTGGGAAAAATGCAAACATTAATGCTTCAGAATTAATTTCATCTCGGAACATGGCTAATTTGATTGAAGAGATTAAATCGCGTTACGAATCCCGGGTAATCATCTTTGATCTCCCTCCGCTTTTTGCTGCTGATGATGCGTTGTTATTTATGCCTTATGTTGACGCGGCGCTACTTGTTATAGAGGATGGGAGGAATTCTGCCGACGAGCTTCAACATGCCATGCACATTTTGGAACAGACTAATTTGCTTGGATTGGTTTTGAATAAGTCAAGACAACCACTTCCAATTTTTCAGTATGGTTATGCATCTGAGATAGACAAGAGTTAATAATATTTGGGTATTTTCCAGCATTTGCTTTTGCAAGGCTAGGTTGAGTGCTTAAACATCTAGTAAATAATGCAGTTTTTTCTCTAAATTAAATGGTGTGTGGATTAATATTTACAAACGCAAGGTATTGTCAGAAAAGATGCAATTTAATTATTTCAATAGCGTATTTATAACCGAAAAAATGTGGGATGTAAGTATACAAAATGCGGATATTGTTAGTTTCATTTAGCTATATGATTTAGATAAGAGGGTAAACAGATTGAATAACACAATGAAATATATAATTATTACGCCGGTAAGGGATGAGGCTCCTTATATAGAAAAAACGCTCGAGTCCGTCTTCAGTCAGACTATTCTTCCTTTTAAATGGCTCATTGTAGATGATGGTTCAAGTGACGGTACCGGCGAGATTTTGGATATTCGTACAGCTCAATTTAACTGGATAGAAGTGATTCACAGAGGAAACCGTGGGTTTCGGGCTGCTGGTGGAGGTGTGATGGAAGCCTTCTATGCAGGTTACAACGTCTTGAATGATGAAGATTGGGATTTCATCGTGAAGTTAGACGGTGATTTGTCGTTTCCGCCTGATTACTTCGAACAGTGCTTCAAAATTTTTGATACCGAGGCGGACTTGGGAATTGGTGGCGGGACGATCTGTCGGTTGGATGATGGCCAACTAATGGTAGATTCTGCAGGAGACCCTCCGTTCCACGTCAGGGGGGCAACCAAAATTTACCGCCGCGACTGTTGGGAAAAAATAAGTCCACTGCTCAAGGCGCCGGGTTGGGACACCATAGATGAAGTTAAGGCTAATTTGCACGGCTGGAACACACGTACTTTCGCTGATCTCAACTTGATTCAATATAAGCCGACTGGTGGGGCGGATGGCTTTTGGCGTGACCGTTTCAAAAGTGGTTTAGCTAACTACATTACAGGTTATCATCCGGTCTTTATGTTGGCGAAATGTGTTAAGCGAGCCATACGTAAACCTTTCTTTTATGAGTCACTGGCTTTGATGGCAGGGTTTTGTTGGGGTTACTTGAAAGGGATACCTCAGGTAGGGGATGCTGAAGCCATCAGCTACCTGCGGCAACAGCAGATCAGATGCCTTTTGCGTCGCCGCGGCATATATGGATAGGCATAAAATTATGTCTTTTTTATTTGCATTGGTTTAAATACCAGCTTTGAAAAGCTAGGATAGCCTAATAAATCGGCCTCTATGCTCTACTGATATTTCGGGATGGAAAAGTAGTTTAATAAATATTAAGCTTAGCGGCTGTTGTCAGCCAAAACGATGGTAAGGAAAATTGCTAATGTGTGGGATTTGTGGAAAATTGAATTTTGATAGACAAGAAGTCGTTGACCAAGGACTGATCCGCCAGATGATGGATGTGATACAACATCGAGGACCTGATGGAAGTGGTGAGTTTCTTTCTGGTCCAGTGGGTCTTGGTCATCGGAGGTTGAGTATTATAGACCTCGATACTGGTGCCCAACCAATGTCGAATGAAGATGGATCAGTATGGGTGGTTTATAACGGGGAAATATATAATTTTCAGGAGTTGCGTACAGATCTTCAACTAAAAGGCCATCAATTTAAATCTTCAAGCGACACAGAAGTTATCGTTCACTTATATGAGGAGTATGGTGATCAATGTGCAACTCGACTCCGAGGTATGTTTGCCTTCGCGCTTTGGGATGAACGTAAACAGCACTTACTTTTGGCTCGTGATCGTGTCGGCGTAAAACCACTTTATTTTACCAATACTGGCACGGCAATTCTTTTTGCCTCTGAAATAAAGTCGCTTCTCGTCGATCCTTCCGTTGATCGGAACGTTAACCCACTGGCTATAGATAGGTTCTTGACCTATTATTACCTGCCGGGTAATGAAACAATGCTTCTAGGTATCTCTAAGTTAGACCCAGGACATTACCTAAGTGTACAAGATGGAAAGGTGACAGTAGAACAATATTGGGATCTGCATTTTAATGTGTCATCGCAGCAGCCAAGCTTTGAAACAGCAGTCGAGACTTTGCGAGAAATGCTGCTAGCAACTGTAAAAGATCACATGATTAGTGATGTGCCTGTGGGAGTGCTGTTGAGCGGCGGTGTAGATTCTACAGGTATACTCAGTTACGCGGTTCAACAGACAGATAAACCAATTCACACCTTTACCATGGGTTTTAGTGGAGCTGGTTTTCAGGATGAGAGACCCTATGCTAAATTAGCCGCTCAAAAGTTTAGAACGATTCATCATGAAATCTCAATGTCCGCCACTGATTTTCGTGAATTCTTGCCGAAATATGTTTGGCATATGGAAGAGCCGGTCTGTGAGCCTCCTGCAATTGCTTTGTATTTTGTCTCGCAGTTGGCGAGACAGTCATCTGTAAAGGTGCTTTTGTCGGGTGAAGGGGGGGATGAAGCTTTTGGAGGCTATCAAACATATCGAAATCTTATTTTGCTTGAAAAATTGAAATCGATTTTTGGCTCAACTAATGGACTTTTACGATCAGGTTTTAAGATGCTGGGGCTTGCAGGCTGGAAACAAATTGGTCGCTATGCAGATTTGATCGATTTAACGCTTGAAGAATACTACTTGAGTCGCACAGCAACGCCCTACACACCTTTCAACCAAGGTAAGTCAAAACTCTATAGTGAGGGATTGTCGGCATTTCTGAATGCAAGGATATCAGGAAGTGTCACACGCAAACTTTTTGAGCAGGTGAAAGACCAGCCGTTGCTAAACCGTATGCTTTATGTGGACACTAAGACTTGGTTGCCAGATGATTTGCTCATCAAGGCGGATAAAATGACGATGGCGTCGTCGGTTGAGTTACGAGTCCCACTGCTTGATCATAGAGTTCTTGAATTTGCAGCTTCGTTACCACCTCAATACAAAGTATGTGGTTGGAAACTCAAGCGAATTCTAAAGGCAGCTTTGGCTGAATCGGTTCCTAAAGAAATACTGAACCGGAAAAAAACAGGCTTCCCAGTCCCTTACGATAACTGGATGCGTAAGGAAATGAAAGAATTTATATTTGACACGATAATGTCAACAAATTCAGTAGCTGCGACTTTTTTTTGCAAAAAAGAGGTTACAAACCTTCTGGAAACGCACCAACTTGGTAAAGGTTGTTCAAAAGAAGTTTTCAGCCTTCTGGTATTTGAGTTGTGGCATCGGCAATTTGTTAGTGCATCGTTAGCTGTTTGAGTTAATTGCTTGAATTCGATAGGATTGGTATTGACACTAGTCGCTAGTGCATTTATTCTCGTTTTGCCGAGACGTTTTGTGATTCTACCATTGTTGATGGGTACCCTTTATATGACCCGAGCACCAGTGATTGAAATTGGGCCGGCGCATTTGACCTTGGTGCAGATTCTGGTGTTGGTCGGGTTGATAAGAGCGATATCCAAAGGGGAGTGGGTTGTGGGTGGCTTATGTCGTATAGATCATTTTTTGATTCTCTGGGCGGCTTTGTTGATTGGCAGCAGTTTTTTTCATACTTCGGATGCTTGGATATTTCGATTAGGTATGGTGTGGGCACAGCTAGGTAGTTATTTTTTCTTCCGAGTTTTTGTTCAGGATGTGGAAGAAATACTATACATTTTTAAAGCCCTATGTGTTATTTTGATACCTATCGCGATTTTGATGTTGGTTGAAAAAAATACAGGGAAGAATTTTTTTGCCATTTTGGGTGGTGTAGATGCAATCTCGGCTGTACGTAATGGTCACGTTCGTGCTGCTGGTCCTTTTGCTCACCCTATCTTGGCAGGAGTCGTGGGAGCAACATGTTTCCCGATGCCGTTATTTGTATGGACAAGCCATCGCAAGACAGCACTAGTGGGATTGTTTGCTGCTGGGGGGAGCGTATTTGCTAGCACCTCAAGCGGGCCAATCATGATGCTTCTTTTTATCATTTTGGGATTGGCCTTTTGGAAAGTTCGTTCTTATTTACACACGATCCGTTTGTTAGCCTTAATGGGGGTTTTTGCCTTGGACGCAGTCATGAAAGATCCTGTTTACTTTTTGATGGCGCGTATTGATATTTCTGGTGGTAGCACCGGATGGCATCGGGCGCAACTGATTCGATCATCCATTGAGCATTTTGATGAGTGGTGGTTAACAGGTACCGACTATACTCGACATTGGATGCAGACTGGAGTTTATATTAACAATACACAAGTCGATATTACAAATCACTTTTTGCAAATGGGTGTTTGGGGGGGGATACCTCTAATGATAGTATTTGTCATGGTTTTATTTGCTGCATTCGGAACGGTGGGAAAGGTATTGCGGGAAAATGAAAGTGCATCATTCGAACATAAATTTCTTATTTGGGGTCTGGGGGCGATTTTGTTTGGGCATGTGTGGAACTTCTTTTCAATTTCTCTCTTCGACCAATCGATCGTTTTCTTTTACCTCGTTTTAGCTTGCATTGGTACGATTAATCTTGCAATGCCATTTTCAGGTGGGGAAGCCAAACAGGTAGTTAGCCGCATTAGAGAATCACGTTATATTGTAGCTAAGATGAATATTGTTAAAGGTAAATCGGGGATAGGAAAAAATACTACTTTTAGGGGAACCCTCGGCTAGAAGATTTAAAGTGCTTGAATCTAGAAATATACATCTTTCATATATCTTCTGTTAAATGTTAGTGCCAAGTTTGGTTCTGTAACAAATGCAGATTGATTTATCTATACTCTCTTAAATATGCTCCAACTTTAGTTAAATATGAAAACTGTTTCTGTCATTATAGTCAGCTGGAATGCCCGCGAGTATTTGCGAGATTGCCTGAATTCGATTGATCAAACGTCTGCATCCTGTGTGTTGGAGGTGATTGTGGTGGATAATGGCTCCAAAGATGGTTCGTCGGAAATGGTAGAGGAAGAGTTTAAAAATGTCACTTTAATTCGTGCAGGGGGAAATCTCGGGTTTTCGCGGGCAAATAATCTCGCAATGAAAATTGCCAAGGGATCTTTCTTTGCGCTGGTGAATTCGGATGTGATCGTCCATCCCAAGTGTATGGAGACGCTTGCAGTATTTCTTGAACAACATAATGATGTCGGCTTGGTTGGTCCACAAGTCATTGGGGGGGATGGTAATTTACAGCGGACGCGTCGAAAGGTGCCGACTGTTTGGAACACAGTATGTCGTATTTTGGCGTTGGATCGAATTTTTTCGGATTGGCAGATGTTTTCTGGTTTTGAGGTGCCATATCGTGATCATAAAAAATGTTCAGAAGCAGAAGTTTTGAGCGGTTGTTTCTTAGTGGCAAGAAAAAAGGCAGTGGATGAAATTGGTGGTATGGATGAGCAGTTTTTTTTCTATGGAGAGGATATTGATTGGTGTAAACGGTTCAGTAATGCTGGATGGGGACTGATGTTTGTCCCCGAAGCGTTGGCGACCCATTTTGGAGGTGGTAGCACTGCAAATGCACCGCTTTATTACAGTATTGAAATACTGCGTGCTACCTTGAAATATTGGCGGAAACATCATGGAATTACGGGTCAGAGCATTTGCTGGTTTCTGTTGTTAACACATCATGGTATCCGACTATTGCTTCGTGGGGTTAAGCGAAGCCTCGGCTTAGGTGGTTCAAATGAGAGCAAACATAAATTTATGGAAGATTGTGTGTGCTTGAGTTGGCTGTTAACGGGCAAAAGAGCCTCGTGAATCTACTTTATTAGGCTACCATTAAAACCCCCTCATCGATATTTTACAATGACAAAGCTTTATAACATTAAAATTTCTCAGGGCGTTGAATTTTCGCTAGATTCGGAATTATATTCTATTTTAGAGCGGTTATTGCCGGTAAAATTTATCGTAGATGATCAAAGCGAAATTGATACGCAAGGGGTAATATTTAGGAATGCTAAGGGTAATGAAAATATAGTGCTCACCACTCCTAGCTTAAGTTTGCTATCCCTTACAAATGCACAAAATATTCCTCAGGAGCTTGAAACTGAGGTGATGTTCGCTGATGAAATGGACGTTCCGTTTCCCTTTCGAGGCCGCAAAGTAAGAACAATGTTGATGCAAATCGGGGCTGTTCTTTCAGTAAGCCATAATGAAAAGGTTCTTGCAAGCAGCGAGCAAGGCCCAATTTGGTCAGTTTCTGAAATTGATGGAATAAAAAGTTTCAGATCAGCATTGGCATTGCCATACATCTCAACAAAACAAAATTTTAACGACGTGTTTAATGGTGGATGTTTTTTGGAAATGTTGGTGTTATTAGAATTCATTCGTGAAATTAGTTCGGATACTGTTTATTACAATGCCCCATTACGGGCAAGTTTTATCATTGATGACCCCAACCTTCATTGGTCGAGCTATGGCTTTTTTGATTACCGTGAGATTGTTAGGCTTTCTACAAAAGAAAACTTCCACGTTTCTTTCGCTACAATTCCACTTGATACGTGGTATACCCATTCATCGACAGCAGACATATTTCGGGAAAATCCGCAGAGAATTTCCTTGCTTATTCATGGTAATAACCATGCAAAAGAAGAGCTGGGGTTAAGCTACTCTGAAGAAAGTCGCAATGCCCTGTTAGGGCAAGCAATTTACCGCGTTAAGCGCCTGGAGAAAAAATCAAAAGTTCCTGTGTGCCGGGTAATGGTACCCCCACACGGCGCTTGTTCCAATAATATGTTAGCAACACTGCCAAAATGTGGATTTGAGTCAGCCTGTATTTCAGCTGGTTCATTGCGGTTTCATAATCCTGATAGGCCTTGGGTAAAAACATTGGGGTTTTTACCCTCGGAGATTATCGAAGGTTGTCCAGTTCTGCCGCGTTGGGGGTTGACTGGAAATGTTGAAAATACATTGCTTGTTGCGGCTTATCTAGGGCAACCGATGATTCTTAGAGGCCACCATCAAGATCTTAAGAGTGGTGGAGGAAAGTTTATTGAATTTGCAAGATTTATAAATTCTTTAGGGAGCGTATTTTGGTCGAACATGACTGATCTTAGTAGGCTAAACTACCAATGGCGAATGGACGGCACAATAGCGCGAATAAAACCTTTTGGTCGAAATATCATGTTTAGACTGCCGAAAGGGGCAGCTGAGATAATTATCGACAATTCAGAAATCATTTGTAATGATGCTTGGCAAATAGTTTCTGTCGATGGAAAGCAGGATAAAATCAAGCCAAATGAACGCTTTCTTGTTAGCGAATTGATAGGCCGCCAAATTTCTATCGAACTTAACGTAGTATCACAGCCATTCGTACCTCTCAAAGATGATTTCAACCCGACTCCTGTTAGGCTTATATTGCGTCGTTTACTGACTGAAACAAGGGACCGTATGATGTGGGGCTGACACATCCTATTTTGACCAAATTGCTTTGATTTTAAGCAAATCTTAATACTGTAATATTAAACTATGGAAATCTTATGCTACGATTAAAACGCTATATATTAAAATTATGCCTTTCATATTTGGCTTGGCTAAAACACAAAGGATAATCAATATGGAAATTAGCATATTTGGAATGGGTTATGTTGGTTGTGTTTCAGCGGCTTGTCTTGCGAGTGAAGGTCACAACGTTCTTGGTGTCGATCTCAACTTTACTAAAGTTGAGTTAATTAACCAAGGTAACAGTCCGATTGTAGAGCCAGGGTTACCGGAGTTGATTGCAAGTGAATGCCAAGTCGGCCGTTTACGCGCTACCACCAGTTGTACTGAGGCCATAACTGCAACTGAACTCTCATTCGTATGTATTGGAACCCCAAGTGCATCTAATGGTAGCTTAGATTTACGTTATGTAATCCGTGTAGCAGAAGAAATTGGCGCGGCGTTACGTACTAAAACTGATTACCATCTGGTCGTTTTCAGAAGCACTATTTTGCCTGGTACTATGGAAGAAATTGTTTTGCCTACAATTGTGGAGGCATCAGGTAAACTAGTAGGGAAAGATTTTGGTGTGGCATTTCATCCTGAGTTTTTACGAGAGGGTTCTGCAATATCAGACTATCGAAATCCGCCACGAACTGTTATTGGCGAAATCGATCCCCACAGTGGGGATATATTAGCGTCGCTTTATACCGGACTAACTGCACCTCTCGTACGATGTGATTTGCGAACAGCCGAGATGGTTAAATATGCTGATAATGCCTTTCACGCACTTAAGGTAACTTTTGGCAATGAGATTGGTGCGCTATGTAGGTTAACAGATGTTAATAGCCATCGGCTCATGGAAATATTTTGCCTTGACACAAAATTAAACTTGTCTCCGACTTACCTAAGACCTGGATTTGCATTTGGGGGTTCGTGCTTGCCTAAAGACTTGCGTGCATTGACCTACTTGGCACGAAAATTAGATCAACAAGTTCCAGTTTTAGAAGCAACACTTGCAAGTAATACGGAACATAAAAAACGAGCTCTAACTTTAATAACTGCCTTTGGTAAAAAGAAAATCGGTTTGCTGGGGCTAAGTTTCAAGGATGGTACAGATGATTTACGTGAAAGTCCAACGGTTGAACTTGTTGAGCAGCTTATCGGCAAAGGCTATACAGTATGTATTTACGACCGTTATGTTGCTATGGCTCAATTGACTGGCGCAAATAAGGCATACATTACACAAGAGATTCCACACATCTCTTCTTTGCTTGTTGCTGATATCCCAAAGCTTTTATCTTCCTCTGACATAATTGTCGTTACAAAAAATTCACCCGAATACGCAGGCGTTCTTCAACAATTACGACCTGACCAATCGGTAGTTGACTTGGTGCGCCATTATTCAGATGGAAAAGAACTTTTAGGGGAACGCTACCATGCTCTCATCGGTTAAGGTGTTGTTGCTTGTAGAAAATAACGCATATCCTTTTGATGTTCGAGTCCGACGCGAAGCTCACGCATTACGTGATGCCGGATACGAGGTGACTGTTATCTCCCCTCGTGCCTCGGATCAACTATGGAGTGAAAAAATCGATGATATTAGTGTTTATCGATTTCCGGCTCCACCAGGAGGTGTTGGGCTTCTCGGGTACGCATTTGAATTTGGCTACGCAACTTTTGCTATGTTGTTGCTGACAGCTTGGGTAGCTATGCGCAAAGGAGTTGACGTTATTCATGCCGCAAATCCACCTGATACACTATTTCTGATTGGTGCCATATTTAAAGTGTTTGGAAAGCGGTTTGTATTTGACCATCATGACTTTGCACCAGAAACTTATCTTTCTCGGTTTAAGAAACCTGACCAAAATATTATATATAAAATACTGCGGGTCTTGGAGCGATGTACCTATGCTATCGCCGACATAGTTATCGCTACGAATGAATCCTATAAACATCAGGCCATTACCAGGGGAAAGAAACAGCCTGATAAAGTTTTTGTTGTTAGAAATGGACCCCCTCTTTCTTTTCAACCTCTCCAGCCAGATCCTGATCTAGCTCGACGAGCAAAATATCTTATCGGTTATATTGGGACGATGGGGCCGCAAGATGGTGTAGATTATTGGTTACGTGCTATACATGAGATGGTTTTTACCTTGGGGAGGCATGACTTCTTGGCGGTCATTATTGGCAGTGGAGATGCTCTTGCTAGCCTGCAAGCTTTGGTCAAAGATTTGCAAATTGAGCCTTACGTTTGGTTTACTGGACGTATTCCTGACTTTGAAGCGCGTACATATTTATCAACGGTTAACGTGTGTGTGCATCCCGACCCATTTAACCCGTTGAATGATAAATCTACCATGAATAAGATGATGGAATATATGGCGCTAGGGAAGCCAGTCGTAGCGTTTGACTTAGTTGAAGCACGTTTTTCTGCTCAGGAAGCTGCGCTTTATGCTAAACCCAATGACGAGTTGGAATTTGCAGAGAAAGTTAGTTGGTTGTTAGCCAATCCTGATGAATGCAAAAAAATGGGTGACATAGGTCGCGAACGAGTAACGAATTATTTGGCGTGGGAGTATTCAGTACCCAATTTAATCCGAGCTTACAGCGAGGGGCTGGGCTTAGCAATTCAAGACCATACCGTTTCGAAAAAATGATCTGATGCATACTCGACGGGCTTTTTGAAAACATTGGATGGTAAAGCCATTTTGGTTGGGAATTATGCATTTAAGCAGATACCAGATCTTTTGGTACAATTGGAGGGGAAATAAGCTAAGAAAGCTTTTATATATTATAGGGTCAGTCTTGCTCTAAGCAGCTTTGCAGCTTTCAAGAGTTTACGAGATCGGGTAAGCACGACAACTACAAATTAGAAAATGTAAGTGTATGTTTAACCAAGATTGATGTGAAGGTGCTGATCTGTGTTATAGGGAGCTTGCAACGCTGTGAAAGGAAATAAGCCCAACATACTAGACTGGCGCAGGTGAGACACCAAACAAATTTTTTATTTTTTACAGAACGAAGCATGTCTATTGGACTAATTGAATGTGATTTAAGAGGTAATAGTTGTTTCACAAGTGAGAGCTTTGTGAGCAGCTTTATAAAGGATTTATTTGTTGTTTATTGCATGCAACTCGAAAAACTTGCAATTTTTAATTCGCAAGAAGAGGTTGTATGCCGTAAAAAACTCTGGTTGATAAAGCAAGCTAGTGACGAAAAAATACCATTAATTTTACTATAAACTTTATTTTTTAAACGGTGACACTTAATATGAGGATAACATTTGTTCTTCCGTTCGCGGGATTGCAAGGAGGAATAAGGGTAATTTCAATCTACGCTAACCGATTGGTACAACGAGGACATGATGTAGTAGTTGTTTCTACTCCTTCTGCTTCAACATTGAGGTCAAAAATTAAATCAATTATAAATGGCAGAAGCTGGCGGACCCACACGGAACCCTCTTATTTCGATAGTCTTGATTTGGAACATCGGGTGTTGGAACGGGTCAGGCCAGTGGTGGATGTAGATGTGCCAGATGCTGATGTTGTTGTAGCGACTTATTATACAACTGCTTATGGTGTGCAGCATCTCTCGCCTAAGAAAGGGGCTAAAGCGATCTTCATCCAAGGATACGAAGTGGATCAAGGCAAGCGTAATCCGAAGTTGGATGCGACTTGGCGGATGCCGTTGCACAAGATCACAATATCCAAATGGCTGGTTCAACTGGCGCTAGAGAAGTTTAGAGACTCTGTTGTTTCGCATGTACCTAATAGTGTGGATTTAGAACAGTTTTACGCTGCACCAAGAAAAAAAAGCTCCACTCCCACAATTGGGCTATTGTATAACACCACTCCCCTTAAAGGGGGGGCTACAAGCGTTATGGCACTTAAGCGGGTAGCTGCTGCTATGCCTTCTCTTCGGATTATCTCCTTCGGTGCCGAACAACTTGACTTTAGGTTACGGCTTCCGTCTAATGCGGAGTTCTATTACCGTCCGCCACAAAATAAACTCAGGGAGCTTTATGCGCAATGTGATGTGTGGATGTGTGGTAGCAACGTAGAGGGATTTCATTTGCCACCGCTTGAAGCCATGGCCTGTCGTTGTCCGGTAGTGTCCACTCGTGTCGGTGGTTCGATGGACATTATTGAGGAGGGTGTAAATGGTCACCTTGTTGATGTAAGGGATGCTGATGCGCTAGCTGATCGAGTATTGCGAGTTTTGAACTTATCACAAGAGCATTGGCAACAGATGTCAGATGCAGCCTACTGCACGGCGACTCGTTTTACTTGGGATGACGCTACGGATTTGTTTGAACAAGCTTTGGAACTTGCTATAAAACGGAACAAAAGTGGTGAGATGCCCGATACGCATAATGTATTGGATTGATTTATAAGTACAATAAATAAAGCGGTTAAAACCAGAAGTTCCAAAGCCTGCTATGGAAAAGCTGAGTAATTCTGAGAATTATTTTTTATAGTTTTAGCCTAATAAACAACTGTATGGGTATCGTGCCGAAGCCAAAAATAAAAAGTCTTCTTAAGCATAAAATCATAAAAAGTCCTGATCGTAGGGATTTTATTTACCCCACAACGGTTATTTGACTACGGTTTAAAATAGAGTTTATATCAGATGAAAAGCCCAGTTGTTAGTTTTGTTATACCTTGTTATAAATTAGCCCATCTGTTGCCGGAATGTATTAATTCGATACTATCTCAAACTTACAGAGACTTCGAGGTGTTGATTATGGATGATAGCTCTCCAGATAATACAGCTGAAGTCGCCCAGTCGTTTCAGGATTCACGAGTAAAATATATACGCAACGACCCGAATCTTGGACACCTTCTGAATTACAACAAAGGTATCGCTTTGAGCCAAGGCCAATATGTATGGCTTATTTCCGCTGATGATTACCTACGAAAACCTTATATTTTGGAAAAATATGTAGGTCTTTTAGATAAATATCCAAACATAGGATATGTTTTTTGCCCTGGATATGGTGTTCGAGATGAAATTGAAACTAGAATATTGGGTCGTTATTCCGAATGTGGTGACAATGATATTATCATTCCTGGTCATGTTTTGTTGAAAAAACTCCTCCATGGAAATTTTGTGCTTGCCCCATCTGGAATGGTTCGACGTGAATGCTACGAAAGGATTAGTTTTTTTCCATTAACTATGCCTTGGGCTGGCGATTGGTATTTATGGTGCCTCTTTGCGTTATATTATGATGTTGGGTATTTTGCCGACCTGATGCTCTGTTATCGGGAACACCACGATCTAAGTATGACAACTAAGCTTAATCAAGAGAGTCTTGATGCTTGTGCCGCCGAGGAGGTTTCGATACCTTGGATTATTAGGAACAAAGCAATCGATGATGGTTATAGCCGTGTAGCAAAAGAGTGCCTTAATGCAGTTGCTCAAGTGTATGCGCGTATCGTAGCAAATGAACGCTATCGAGGGTCTAAATTTTTTATGAATTTTGAAGAGATGGAGGAATCTCTACATCGATATACTTCGAATGAAGCCGAGCAAAACTTCATTCGAATACAAGTTTATGAAAAAGTGGGTAATGAATTTTATTGGCAGGGTGATTTGGCATCGGCCAAGCATTTTTATCAGATGGCACTTAATAAGAACCCGTGGAAGATTGGTGTGCACATAAAAAAATTACTTCTTTCTTTCGGGAAACAAGGTGATAAGTTGAGAAAAATGCTTTTGTCATTTCGTTAAATTGGATACGAAACTAGATTACACTGATTTAATATAAACCTGATGATTAGTTTTCATTAGCTCATTTAGTTTATGACTCGACTCTGTCAATTCTGACCATTTTACATATTTAGCCTTGAAAGGTTTATTGGTTAATCTTTTTTAATGAAAAAGCGTAGCCAAGCTAAATTGGTAACAAGAATGTCATTTTTGCCAGTGACCTGAAGTATAGCGAGCAGCTCCTTGATTGAGCGGTATCTAATGAACGGTCGCTCAAATGCCCACCAGAATAAGCGTGACACGAATATGGCGATTGGGGTCACAAGTAACAGTAACCAGATAAAGCGAATGTTATTTGCATCAGAGAGTTTCACAATCACGCAAAAATATAAGGTCTCTAGCACGGGTACATGAATAAGGTAAAGGCTGTATGAAGACTGGCCTAGCCAATGGGGCACTCGGCTTGCAAGAGTCCGCGCGATAATGCTTTCTGGCCGCTGTGTGAATCCAGCTAAAAGTGTTGCCGTCGCTGCTCCAGCTAACAGGTCAATCCAGAAAAAATGAGTTGATTCTATTGCTGCTCGCGGCCACCACCACAAAGAGAATATAGTTCCGACGAGTAGGATGTAACCAATGCTCGTCCAAGAGATTGAGGCCATACCTCCTTTAGCAACCATTACGTGTGCGGCGGCTGAGCCAAATGCAAACAGGGCTAAGAACTGTGGCGAGAGATAAATTAACTTTGACAGCCAGTTGGTGACGTTGGAACCAATAAGATACGTGCTAACAACGATAATGGTGGTAATGCTTACCATTGCTATGCCGCCTGCTTTACGCCAAATTAACAGAAGCAAAGGGAAGATGAAATAGATCTGCCACTCGATTGCAATTGACCAAAACGCACCATTCGGCTTTGGTGAGTCAATGACGTCTTGTAGCAAAAGAGCATGGATCAGCACCGCCTTAGTGTTCACGATTTTTCCAGTGGCGGAACCAGTCCAAAACGCTATGACAATGCATGAAATCGCAAGCGCAAACCAATAAGGGGGAATAAGCCGAAATGCGCGCCTTACGATGTATGTACCGAACCCGTTTAGTAAACGGTCGCCTCGCAGCTGGGGTCCAAGTGTCAATGAAAATCCACTTACAACAATGAAAACAGCGACTGCTAGATGCCCCCATGATAGCCAACTTGTCAAAGGGGGTGACGACCGACAGATTTGACAATTCGCGTTGTACGGGAAATTAGGGTAAGCGGTGAGCCAAATGTGGTGCAACACAACGTAAAAGGAAGCCAAGCCGCGGATTCCGTCTAGGAAATCGAGGTGTTCTCGGGGAAAGGGCTTTTCAGTACTGTTTACCTTCGTTTTACTAGGATGTCTATTTAAAATAGACATTTTAATTCACCGGTAAGGCAGTTAACCAGAACATATATAAATGGCCTCATCGAAGTTGGATTTCTTTTGGAATAGGATAATCTCATTCAAAGAAGAACCCTCTCCTGAGGGACAGGGTTCTCACATACTTATAGCTTTTGGGCTAGTTTTAACCAAAAAAGCAGCTTAATCTGATAATGCTCAAATTATACCTCGTTCGGTTAAAATTGTAGATTATAAAAATCATTAATTTATAGTGAAAATTTCTATGGTATATATTTGGCTGATTTCAGGGTAGGGGGCAACATAACAGACGAAACAGCTCCGCCCCCTGGAATCGCTGGAGTGGGAACTCCTGTAGACTCAAATGCTCCGATGCTTGGAATAGTCGGCACCGGATTTCCCTCGAAATCTGATGTCAAGCCTACATTTGTTCCCTTGCCTTTCAAAGGGGATGTAGCAGTCAAATGATAATCAGCTAAGGCGACATTAACAAATCCCAAATCTACGGTAACGGCACTATTGGCACCTGATGGGACATTATAGTTGGAATATTGCCCGGAATTGTCATAACCGTTATAACTGGAAGTCGCTTGGTTAACGGAGGCGACATTAGAATACTGCATTGCGTTATTTTTGAATTCAACAGTCCCGTATGGTTTTATATTGAAAATGCTATCGTATCCGCTGTTGTCTTTAGCTTCCAGATCGAAGGTGTTGTTATAAACACGCATGAAATGTCCCGCTTGTGGCGATCCTAAGTGCGTTGATATTCCGTTGTAATGGGTGCCACCTCTATTGTAAAAAACATTGTAATAAATCTGTATGTCATTTGCGTATGTACTCCAAGCGGCTTCACCTAGCATAGTCATTTGGCCGTTATTTTTAAAAATATTATAGCGAATAATTATGTTGTTGCCTTCGAACCACTGAATACCGTCGCCGTGGGTAGCGATCGAGTCATTGTCGTGGATATAACAATACTCGACGATAAGATTGTTTCCAACACCTTGGATGCCGTCTTCATTGTTTTTATACGCTCCTGGATCGCCACTTTCTAAATATCGCAACGTTAAATTATTCGCTCTACCTCCGTTACGGGTTCCGATACCACGACTGCCATTTCTTGCCCAGATCCCATAACGAGTTGCACCGTCAATAGTGATGAAGTTGGTATCTTTTGTAATACCAACCTCAATTCCGCCATCAATAATTACACGTCCATCATAGGTTGCATTCCAACCTGTATCATCGGCTCCATGTGATCCAGAAGTCGCGCGTTTGAAAGTAATTGGGTTGCCGGATGTTCCGCTCTGATTAATGCTTAATTGGCCATAAGTGCCGGCTGCAAAGTAGATGGTATCGCCAGGTTTAATGGAAGCGTAATTTATTTTATTCGTAGCACTCCAAGCGTTTGTCCAGTTGGTACCGTTATTAGTCCCACTAGCCCCACTCCGAATGTAAAAATCGGTGGACCAAGAAGACTGCGATGATCCAAGCAGAATGGCGGATAAAATAATTTTTTTAGGATAAGTTTTCATGTGTTTTTCTTTGTAAAATAGGTTGAGTTGAAATAATTAGGCATTAAAGTTACCTTTAAATATCGTTTTCTGATCTTGTTGGTCAGATAAAAGGGAACATATTTAAGATGTCCTTTGTTCCACAGTCATATTAACTCTAGACCAAAATGATTTAGTTTCAAGGAAATGTTAATGTAGATTATTGATTTTTGGATACACTTCTCAAAAATCGAGGCTCTTTACCGATGGTACCTTTTTAATAGGTGAGCCAAAAGTAAGCAAGGTGCTATTATTTTTATTACAACAGATACTGGTGGTATTCATTGCAAGACCAATATGTGTCAATATATATTTTAAGCGGTTATTGATTTAATTAATTTCCAATCCCATATACTGACATAGGCGAATCCAAATAAACCGAACCGGTACTCCAAGTATCTGGCAAGCTTGTCAGCGAAGTGGATGCATTTGTTTCCATGTTGCTATCTCCCGATCCCATCCGGTCACGGAATGTAATGTCTCCTTTTGAGCCTAGAATTGCTATCCAATAGGTTTGGCTAGCGCTAACTGAAGCTGTGGGAATGGGGACTGAATTCCATGCCCCGGCTTTCAGATTGCTTAGCTTACCTTGAGCGACAAGGTTGCCAGGATGACCGTTATTTTCCGAGTAAATACCAGCAACCAGCTCAGTTGCGGTCGAACTGGCGTCCAGATAAACCCGCACAGTGCTGACCACACCCGACTTTTGAGGGGTTGTCTGGAACGCTTCTGCGAGACCTTGCGGGTTGGAATCAATTTTTGGTTCAATCGTTGTATTGCCCATTGTAAACTGCGCTGAATTGGTAACACTCGGCGGAGTCGGCTCTGCCGTTTGAACGGAAATACTTGGTGTATTTGAACTGCTAACGTGGTTTGCTAAATCGTTCGAGATTTCTGATGCAGTCAATGCCCGATTATATATCCGCACATCATCAATATAGCCTTCAAAAAACTCACCCCAAATACTATTGCCACCTATACTTAATACACCATTGGATTTTTCAATCTGACCATTCTGGCTCTGCTGAGCGACCAGTCCACCATTCACATAAAGCCGTTGATATTGACCATCATAGGTGGATGCAATATGAGTTAGTTGGTTTGCTGGTAATTGGCTGGGAGCGGAGATGATTCGATAATCTCCATCATTGAATGAAGAAACAGGTACATTGGAGTCTTCGTTGGCATATAGGTTATAAACTGCTCCACCGGATTTTTCTTTTAATATGACAGTTTTTCCAAAACCAGTAAGGTTCTCGGGTAATACCCAAGCTTCAAGCGTCATGCCGGTTGTGAAATCCAGCGACGCGCTGTCATTGACAGTAACTAGATCATTTAAGCCATCAAATTTAAGTGCTTTTCCATAAGTAGTGTTAGTTTCTATTCTGACAGCTTCAGTAATAATACCGTTATTACTGTTACCTGATGCGTCCAACACAGTTGTACCATTACTTTCTTCAAATCCGAAAGCTGCTACTAACCCATTTTTGATGGTAACCGAGCCAGTGGTTTGAACTGGAACTGCAGTTGGAACTGGCGTAGGAACTGAAGCAGTCGTGGCAGGTATCGCCAGACTAATTTGATTAGAATAACTGCTTTCGGTAGTTCTAGCAGTATCATAGGCTTTTACTGCAAAATAATACGTGCTGCCATCAGTTAGCCCAGATAAGGCGTGAGTAGTTTTGTTACCCACATCTATGCTCTCGTAATTGCTGGTGCTTTTGCCGTAAGACACGATATACCCTCCTACGTTCGGTGAAGAACTGGCATCCCAAGCGAGATTAACGTTACCTGCCAGTAAAGCGTCACTAAACAAAAACAAGATGAATCCTGCTGAGAGATAGCGTGTGTACATTTTGTGTATTTCTGTATTCATATAATTTTTTTAAAATTGCGCCATGACCCAGTTATTTATGCACTGGGTTTGATGATTAAGTGTTTAAATTTTTCCAGAGTTTAAAACTGTTGTTTAACGGTTAAAATTTGGCTCAACGGACGTTTTAATCCAATTACTTAGCGGCATCCACGCAACCGGGTAGACACTAGGATGCCCACCCGGTTGCATGTCGTTAATAATTTTCATATTTTGGAGAGCTTAAATTTGAAAGTTTGCTCAACCTACTCTGATAAAACCATGGTTAATTACGGCTCATTTTGAAAAACAAGCAGTTGGTTTTTTAGGTGGGTCACGTTCATTGATTCCGATATAAACGTTATGGTTTTCTTGAGCATTTTTCATTGGGGGTAACACCTTGCGAACAAAAAATGTGTAGGCATAGCGAAAAAGTCATTTTTAGAATGGTTTTTATGGCTTGTGAGCCGTGTGCTTTGGTGCTTTTCGGTACAGTAAGAGGCAAAACCAAATTGTTTTTTTGATTGCACCGTTTGACTTAATATTGCGTCATATAATGCGTTTAATAGTATCAAATAAAGTGATATAAGGGTATTAATAAACAATAAATTAATATTCATTTAGTATTTCTTTGAGTATTTAAAAGAAACTTGATTGTAATAGAAAAT
>JBEBJQ010000057.1:0-27235 GCA_040079795.1 Methylococcales bacterium | reverse complement strand
GTATTCGTACGAATAGTAAATTTAAATTAGGCATTAGAGAATAGGGTCATTGGCAAAACCTAAAATTTTAATAAATTAAAGTCAATAGCTGATTTATTTTGAAGCACTTGATTAATCTTAGTTAATATGCAGATAGATTATTAAATTTTAAAATCTTTTACGGGACTTGAACATGAACATATTTAAAAAGAAAATTTTATCGACGGTATTCGCAATCACCTTAACCGGGACTGCACAAACTTCGATGGCGGCATCAACGGCAAATGCAACAATAGATTGGAGCAGTTTAAATGTGCAACTAACAGACACCACCGGTGGTGACAATCCCTTGGGATTTAGTTGGCTATCAACCTCCCCCTATTACAGTAATACTGCTTTTAGCCAAACCGGCTCAGTCATTCAAGATCAGAGTGTGGAAACGAATCCCTCATCCACCCATGCAATTACTGCAGGCGCTCAAAGCCACGGGGTAATAAATAACAACCTAATGCAGGCGGCTTCGCAAAGCCACCCAAGCGTAGCTGAGAGCTATACTTATGCGGATGCATACAATTACGCCGAATTTGAAATCACCGGTCAAGGTTACGTGGAAATTAGCCTCAATTGGAGCACCTCCGTATCTGGAGAGGAAGGCAACTACTTTGATTATAGTACTGCCCAAGCGTATTTATTGGGGCAACCGCAAGATGATAATATAAATTATTTTTTCGACTACATTGACTCTAATTATGATGGCACGATAAATCATAATGGTACATTCACACTTCGCTTTGATAACGACGGTAATGACACTTTCAGTGGCTTTATTCAGTCTGAAGCGTATACCGAAGCTTACGGTTCTGTCGCTCCCGTCCCGGTTCCTGCGGCTATTTGGTTATTGGGTTCTGGCCTGGTTGGGCTAATGGGATTTTCACGTCGCAAACAGACTTTTGCTTAAATCTACACACCGAATTGATGTTGCCAGGTTTCACTTTTAGTTCATAAGTTCTTAAACAACAGGAAATCCGTATCTGAGGTTCTATCGAAAAAAATTGTCAGCCTGAGGTAAAGCTTCGCGATTGAACCGTTATAATATTCCCAAACAGGTTATTTTATATGTTGTATTTTTCTACGTTCCATAATGTCATGGCTTACAAATATCTGAACATTGAATTTATTTCAAAGTCCCAATTGATACAGTCGCTGAAAAACATGGAACGGAGCGTGAGCGCAGTAATGTTTTTTAGTCCCCGGTAAGCGAAGGGAAATGCGCCAATCCGACGTGCGCGATAGCGCGCATGGGAGGCAAGCATTTTATCCCGAAGAGCCGTAGAGTCATTGTGGTAGCCTTGACGGAGTAAGTATCGAAGCGTAGTACGAAGTCGAGGCGGACGCAGGACGAAGCGGGGCTAGATTGATTCGCCGCGTGGCGAATCGATTTTTGTGACAGGGAGGTCCAAAAATCTTCCATGAGGCGCGCTGTGGCGCTCAGACCGGCTCGGACTTGGGGAGCGATTTTGGGCTGGAAGCCCAAAAAATCTTTACCTGAAAGTAGCGATTCGTTTAGTAAGTTTTACTCTTCGACAGTAGTAATCTGACATATTCAGCAACGCCGCTATTTGACAGAGCTGTCTGTACCTAAACCAGCCATTAATAAATTATATTCACCTATAAGTTCTTGGGCATTTGCGGCACCCTCAATTCTTAGCCAGGGGCTAGTGTTTGAAGCACGCATAAGTGTTAAAAAGGTATGGTTCATTTTGTCGCCACGATAAGCATCAAAAGCCCTTTGAACCAGTTGGATCTGAGAAAGATCACCAGTCAGAAACTGCCAATTTGAGCCAGCTTTGAATTTTTTAGCGTATTCAATTAGCTTAGCAGGAGTATCTTGTTCAGGGTCAATGGAAATCGACACAAAGTGCAGGTTCGGTGTTGAAGGCCCGATAGTTGCGTGGACTTTAGATAATATTGCCGTCATGATCGGGCATATAGCACTACAGGAAGTAAAAATAAAGTTCACAATTATCGGTCCGCTGTGATCCAAAACTGCTGAAAGTTCAGTTTTTATTCCCTCTTGTGTCATTACATTAATTTTCGGAACCGCATAACGATGAATAGAACGGGAGTAACCCGGCTGAGGCGTGGTTTCGGCTCTAGCGGGTGTACTGATTGAAAGGGATACTATAGCCAGATAAAATACGAGTGAACATAAAGTGTTTTTTTCAACAAGGTGCATTGGCTGTTAACTCCCTAAATTTTGATCTAAGATAAAAAACCCCCCAATACATTATAAGCACTCAGACCGTGCTGGAGCTTATGGCACTATCCAGTCTTGTACAGAGGATAAATGTCCATCGGGAGAGATTTTGACAATATAGCCGCCTTTCGAGGCGAATTTCTGTCCGGCTCCCAGACTAAGATGTGGGTAAATGCTGATGGATGAAAAGCTGGACAACATACCTTCTACCCGTTCTATAATGTAAGCAGAGGAAAAATTGTCAAGTAAATGCATAATAACTTCACTCAAGACTTGTACTGCAAAAAAGGTATTAGCTTGTAGCCTTTCTTGCTCAAACGAAAGGTGTTTAGATTTAAGCCAAGTTTTCACACGTATTAGCTGTGAGTCTCTGGCGTTTGGTAAAGCCCAAGGATAAATCAAGTATAAACGTTCTCTTATGACATCCGTGAGTTTAGGTATTTTTTCATCTACAAGACTTATTGAGCCATAAACAGCAGTAATTGCAGAGGGAAATTGCTGGCTATTTCCCAAACTTTCAAGATCTGCCTTGTCAAGCCATAAAACTAAAGCCCCAGCATTCATTTTCTTGAATAAATCATCCCAAAAAGCCGGTGATAGAACTTGAGATCCTGGTATAACAACATCCTGTAATTGAAAATTATCGTTTTTTTGCAGTATCTTGTTTAGGGCTTTCGCTGCTATTCTGGCTTGACCAGTATCTCTGAACACCTGAGTGATCGGGCGATTTTTTACCTTGGTATTTTCATTTTGTAAATGATTTGCCAACGTTTCAGCTTCTAAGGACAACCCTTTAGAAAAATAAGTGGTATAGAAATCATTTTCCGAAATCACAGGAACATCCGTATTTGGAAAAAGACAGGCAATTTCAAACTGCTCGCAAAACTGGTGCATAGGTTGCCAACCCGAAACGCTTAGCCCACCAACCATTGCTAGGATAGGCTGCTTTTTATAGTAACGTTCTAATTGTGCAGGCCAGGAAGATTCTTTCCCATTTAATTCCCAGACATGTAACTCCCATTTTCGATATACCTGGTACATTTTGTAAGCACTAAATTTAGCCCGTTTGGTGTTGTGCCGGGTATCGGCGTTTTTATCCTGAAAATAGCCTATTAAGATATCCAACATAGCTTTGCGTTTTACCGGATCGACCCCTTCGGTGACTATTGTGGCAAAATGCAGCGTGGTGTCATCTACGCCTGGTATTTTTGAGACAGGCTCCGTTTTCAGATAAGCGTTAAGGGCAGCGATATTTTTTTCATCCATTGCATAACGAGGCATTAACGGATCCAGTTTGCGTCCAGATGGATCCACACCCTCCCTGATTACTTTGGCAAGCGTCTCATCCGTATAAGGGATTCTGGTGCTGCCAGTATGTTTAAATGCTTTTGGCAATACCCCACGAGTGACCGAAACTTGGGCTGGCTTGAACAATGCAGTAGCCGTTAACGCCGGCACTTGCTTGCCACCCTCGCTTGATCCGAGCCGACTTCGGCGATGGCAGCTAACGCAGCTAAATTGATCGCCGCTAATAGGTGCATCGTTACCCACAACCGCTTGGATTACTTCACCTGAAGGTGTATGACCGGTAAGATAAATTTGTTTACCGATTTCCTGCATATTTGTAGTAAGGCTTATAGGTTCAATTTTAGTTGAGTTATTTGCTATCGCAGCAGTACAAAATAGGCTTAATGCAGTAATTTTTAAAAACATACTGCGATTGATGTCTGATCGGTTAAAGAAATTAATCATTCCTGACGGTTCTTTTGCGTAATTTTTTAGGTTTCGGAGGATAATTTAGAATCTCACCTACTTTGACATGTTCAACGGAAAAATCACCAATATGCACTGTTAGCTCTTGTCCTGCTGCTACCATTTTTCCGGGATTTCCAAATAGAACAGTGAAAACCATGCCTTGCTTAACTTGCTTTGAGTTCTGACGTAACGAACCGATACGGGGAACATTAGGCACCTCAAGTGCAATGCCATTTTCTTCAACAATTACAGAAGCTTTATGTTTGGTGTCGAGAAGGTGGGCTGCTTTATTTGGATCAATAACCCGGAAACGAAAGTCTAGCATGTGTCCGGCGGCTGTAATATTAATGCCCTGGAGCTGAACTCCCCAGCGCTTTTCAATGGCCACAGCATCATTTGCATCTAAAGGTTTTGTATTAAAATTTTTATGTTCCCTGATATTTTTTCTTGAATGCTCCTGGATTTTCTTGTTACCCGCGAAACCTGGTTTTTCAGGTAAACCAATAATTATAAGAAACCCAAAAAATAACATCATGTGCCGAACTTGCGGGTGCCTCTTAGAAAATCGAAACATCTTTAATTCCTTTAATTGTTAAATAAACAATCCACTATATTTTAATAATTGGCTTAAGGCTGCACGCTAAGACTAACCGAGCGAAGATTTGATTGGGCACCTAAATCATCACTTACCCGATAAGTATAGTTGATATTATTTATATTATTACCACTAGAGACACTAATTGTAAGGCTACCATCACAATTGTTGGTTATGCTGCCCCGAACAGGTGAGGCAGTCCCGAGTGCCGGTTGTCCGCATTGCGGATTGGCAAGCACATTAACGCCCGTCCCTACAGAACTTACCAATGTTGAATTGTTGACAACCGTACTTCCAATCCCATCTGTGGGAATGTTAGTCACTTTATTAGGATCGGTATCATTAAGTGTAACTGCCATTTTTATGATCCTGTTGCTAAGTACAATACATCTAGCCGCTACTGTTGTTGCATTATTGCTAATGTCATACACACAATTATCACCTGCTGTTGTGGGCGCTGCATCAGCACGGAGGGAGACAGCCGTACCCGTCGCGGGGAAACTTAACAATGCCCCATCATTAGCGCGATACCGAAAACTGACATTTGCCGATGTGGTATTAACATAGTTAAAACTACCATTGGCATTTAAACTTAAGGTTCCACCACCTGACAAACTATTTGTTACAAATTGTGCAGATAAGTTATTATTTTCCGCATCGGTATCATTCATCAATACGCCCAAACCCAGAGCCCCCGATCCATTAACTGTGCGCGTCACATTAGGGCGGTAAAGAAAGGTATCAATTTTAGCTATCGGTGCTGTATTTATTGGAAAAGGCAGCACATTAATGGTCGCAACAGCAGTATTGCTTTGGTTATTAATTGCCATCCCATCATTAGCGAGATAAGAGAAGGTATAGCTACCCGCAACTAAACCAGCCGAGTTGAAACTAAAAGATCCATCTGCGTTAAGCCCCAGTAACCCTGCTGATGGGGCTGCAACCAATACAGCACTCAGCGTAGCATTTTCTTGATCACTATCGTTACTCAGCACACCGGATGTCGCTGCAACATTCAATAGCTGTCCGGAGATTACGGAATATATACGATCATTGGTAGCCACTGGCGCATCGTTGACTGGACTGACTGTAAGGGTGACCAGTGTATTATCACTTTGGGTATAAGTATTGGAAGCTTTATATACAAAGCTATCGGTACCATTATAGTTAGCAGTGGGCGTATAGCTAAAGCTACCATCAGGATTGATATTGAAGGCTGCGGCATGCGCAGGAGCAGAGACAAGTTGTGCCGTTAGTCCGTTATTTGGGCTATCGTTACCCAGGATACCGGGAGCAGTGACATTCAAAACAGTATCTTCGGCAACACTGTACTCATCAGGGGACGCGGTTAAGCTAGCGGGACCGATGCTGATATTCACGGTAGCTGTGTTACTGACTTTATCGCCATCGGTCACATGATAAGTAAAGCTATCTGCAACTGTTTGGCTGCTGTTATGTGTATAGACAACGAGGCCTGCTGAATCGACACTGACGCTACCATTGCTTGGGTTTGTATCGATTACCGGTGTCAACGGTGAATTTTCCAGGTCGGAATCATTTGTCAGTACCGGAATTGCCAGCGTTCCGCCATTACTTGCCAAAGCAGTATCAGCCTGTGCGACAGGGGCGTCGTTAAGGGGGTTGATGGTTATAACAACCGTCACCAATCCACTTTCATGCAATCCATCACTTACTTTATAAACAAAGCTATCCGTGCCGTTATAATTATTTGCAGGCGTGTAGGAGAAAGAACCATCGGAGTTCAATGTCAGTGAACCGTGGCTCACCGTTGTATTGAGCAGCGCAGTCACTGGATTATTTTGCGGGTCACTATCATTACTGAGAATCCCGGGTGCTGGAACTGTTAACGTGGCATCTTCATCAAGAATATAACTATCATCAACACCGACCGGATTTTGTCCACTATTGGCAAGAATAGTGTATGCCCCCAGTACATTTAGCAAGCCGTAACCAGACTCATTATCGGGGCCTAATAGGCTTAAATCGGTCGCTGAATTTAATAAGGCAGACTCTAACGTAGTCACTGGCACATTTGGGAAAGCACCAATCAACAACGCCATACCCCCCGCAACATGAGGCGCGGCAAACGAAGTGCCGCTGACAACCGTGTAGGAGGCCTGACCGGCAAAGGTAAGGTCAGAGGTAACAACATCAACTCCCGGGGCTACCATATTGGGGAATAATGTTCCCCCACAACCAACTGGCGCTGGGCCCCTGGCGCTAAAAGCAGCTATATTGGATAAGTAATCGACAGCACCAACTGCAAAGCTACCTGGATTATTTGCCGGACTGCTGCTGGACGAAATTCCCGGACCATTATTGCCTGCGGCAAATACCACCGCAATTCCAGCCGTTTTAAGCATTTGTATATCCGTCTGGAAACGGTTATCACAAATGCCGGATAAAGCCGTTTGAAAAGAACCGTTGACCACATCAGGTGCGTCATTGGTCAGGGGGTTATTGTCTGGATCAATTAACCACTGGAAACTTTGATGGAAATGGCTCTCAAGAGCTGTTCCCTGATTATTAAAAACCTTTGCTGCGATCCATTTTGCACCAGGCGCGGTACCGATAGTCGTACCGCCTGTATTGCCCCCCACTATCAAGCCCATCGTTTGGGTGCCATGACCACTGAGCGCGCCGGCATAATCAGTAGGTGATGGGTATTGTCCGTGCGGATCATACCAACTATTGGTACCCCCACGCCATCTGGTAGCAAGATCAGGATGGACAACATCTACACCAGTATCCATATTGGCTATAACCACGCCTTGCCCGGTATTTCCCATGCCCCATAATTCAGGCGCGTGTATAGCCGAAATGTTCCATTCCGGGGCTGAGGCAGTTGCAGCGGCTGAGGGCGACACACTTAAGGTCATGTCCATATAAACTCTAGCAACACCTGGCAGTTTCGACAGGACTCTAACCATTCTCGCGGGTAATGTGACTGCTATGCTATTAATAATCCATAGCGGCTTGATATTGGTTGCGCCAACGGACTTTAAGAATGCCAATATAGCAGGTTGGGTGAAATTGGCATGATTACGCAATGCTTGAATGGTTTTTATACTGTGTTGTGCCTTATCCCTGTCTTTCAGGGTATTTAAGTTAGCTTGCGTATTCAACGTGACAATCACTGGAAACAGTTGATTAGGGGAATTCTTTTTTAACATCACTTCCAAATCTAAATCTACGACGCCAGCTTGCAGAGGAAGATTGAACGTAAGCCCTAACCCTAAACTTATAATAAAGCGAGTGATAAATTGTTTCATAACGCAACACCATTTGATAAAAAAACCGCCCCAATTGCCCAGGGCTTAATACTGGAAACCCAAAAGGCGCAGCGCTTAAAGGATTTAACCGGCGGATATACTAAATAATAATCTCCCGTATAGATTATGCATATTGCAAAGCTTATACAATTCGTACGAATACCTATACGGGAAGTTACTATGTTGAAGTCCTAATCAGAAATTCAAATAACAAATTTCAATGCCAAAAAACTGGACCAGTTAATGGTTTCATTAAACCCTCCCTATCAAGCTTTGATTAAGGTTTGGTAAAGCAAAGGGGGTGGGCAGTGTTATGTTGCCCACCTTTGTAAGATGTAATGGGTGGGCAAACGATCAAGCTGTTTGCCCACCCTACCATTTAGGGTTTGATGTCAAACCCGTCGATATCTTGGGCACCATTCGTTAGAGACTTAGGTGCTGCCGTTCCATCGAAAAATACTGACCAAACACCATTGTTATAATAGACAATATCCTCATCCTGAACAGTACCGATAACAGGCAAGGTTACGTTACCGGCAAAGGACAGGTAGAAATGCGTAGGGTCTACAAACTTCAGGCCATCTACATTGGAAACAGAGCCAGAATTAGGTGCTGCCGGTACGCCGATCGTAGAAAGATCAACCACCCGGGAGAATGCCGTTCCGTTCCAGGAATAAATGTCGGCAGTATCGGCAGTGCCTGCTACACCCGGTGGGTTAGTTCCGCCCAAAGTAGAGAAGTACACCGTGCCGCCAGCATTGTCAAAAGCATCAATGTCATGGTTAGCATTAGTCAGACCTTTGCCCGTGCCTTCGAAAAATACCGACCAAGCCGCACCATTGTAGTAAGCAATGTCCTCGTCCTGAACGATCCCGATACCGGGCAGGTTGGTGTCGGCAGCAAATGACATATAGAAATGTGTGGCATCGACAATTTTTAAGCCATCGACATTAGCAGCAGCTGGAACCCCTTTAGTCGTAGCATCGACAACCCGCGCAAATGCAACACCATTCCAGGAGTAAATATCCGCATCATCTGGCGTACCAGCTAGGCCGGTAGGGTTGGTATTGCCAAAAGTTGAGAAATAGACAACTGGAGGCACAGCCACCGCTGTAACGTTAAGGGTAAAACTTTGGCTGGCCGTCGCGAGCGCTGCATCCGTCACTGTAACGGTGACGTTATGCGAACCAAGCACCGCAGTTGGCCAGGAAATAGCACCAGCAGCATTAATTGTCATTCCAACAGGACCGGTTAATGAGTAAGTGAGAGTATCCCCTACATCAATATCGCTACCAGCTGCATTAAAATTGAAAGCAGCACCTGCCACTGCATTTTGTGGCGTTGCAATAGTTGCCAGGGTTGGTGTATCGTTTACGTTAGTCACTACAACCGCAAAGGTTTGATCAGCTGAGAGCGCCGAGGTGTTAGAATCAGTGACACGTACCGTGACATCTTGGCTGCCAACCTGGGCATTCGTTGGTGTCCAGCTAATAGCGCCAGAAGTTGCATTGATAGCCATTCCGGCAGGTGCGTTGACCAAAGAAAAACTTAAGGTTTGCGGAGGTGTATCGCTGGTATCCGCATCGGTAGCGGTTACTGTGTAAGCATAAGCCGCATCTTCAACAGCCGTAGTTACGGCTGTTGAAGTAATGACCGGTGCATCATTTACCGCTGCTATGTTTAGAGCCACTGTACCAATATTGCTTAGATTATTCGGAGGCGTTTGGTTATCAGCCTGATAAGTAAAATTAAGCGCACCATTGACATTAGCAACTGGCGTATAACTGAAGCTGCCGTCTGGATTAAAGGTTAAACCAGTCGACGGTCCTGAGATGAGGGTCGCGTTCGTTAAGCCTGAAGGTTTATCATTGGCCAAAACGTTACCCGTAATTGCAGCACCATCCTCAGTTCCTGCAAAGGCATCATTAATGGCGATAGGATTGGTATTGCCAGCGGCCACATTCAGAAAACTCATCAAGCCACCTGCTTTCATAGTAGTGGCATTGGTATTGGCTGTTAAACTGTGCATACGCTCATACAGTGGGTAAACCCCTGCCGTTGTTGGTGTAAACAGAACATCATGGGTCTTTCCTGCGGCTATCATCAAAGAGTATTGATCATGTGGTGCCGGTAAGAGATGACCGTCTTCCGCCACGATTTTCATACTTGCGCCTTGAAGAATCATGCTGTGGCTGCGTAACCCCATATTGAAAAAACGGATCAGGGTTGCTTCTCCGGTATTGCCGCCCGTTATCGGAGTTGGCAAAGCAGGTGTTGGGTCAACAAAAACCTCGCCATTTACCAGAAACCATTTCGGGTTGTATCCGATGGTACTGGTGCAAGGATTGGTTTTTTGCTCGTTTGGATTGGCACACGGCGTACCATATAAGCCATTAGTAACCCGGCTGTGCATAACCGGGTCAATTTCACTGAAGAATTCGACCACTTGCGTGGTATAGACTATACCGGGATAAGCAGTGTTGTTAGCCGCTGCATCTTTAACCATTGCACCGTACAACCCCATTTGTACCTGTTTGGCAGGATGGGTACCGGTTTGGTAAGCATAGCTACCCGGCTTCAAGTTGTTCCAGATATAATCACCGGAGGTTGCCGGAGCGACCTCATGGGTAAAAGAACGAACCCGGTTCCCGATTTTTACCGGAACCATAGCGGTTTCTGTTTGTCCTGGAATCACCAGAGAGGTCGGTTCAGACAAAGTATTTTGGAGATGCACAGTTAAACTGGTATCGGCAACCGCTACATTTAATTGCGGGCCGGGTGCAGTATAGGCCGCATTGCCACTGGCTGGGCAGACATTGCCAGGATAGGTGGTTGTATTGCTTACATCCGCATAACCCCACATCTTAACCACTGTGCCATCAGGCATTGCCTTATCGAAAGTACCGGCGCAAAGCCAGTATTCTGCCCCCAGCGCATTGCCGCAGGCCAAAGCCACTGCGCTCGCCAGGAGACTACGTTTTATATTCATGTTCATGGGTGATACCCTCTTTAAATAATCTGTCAAATAATCGGTTGTTTTATTGGATGCTTACTATTTGATAGCCCGAATTTTGTTGCAACCGTTCGGATTGAACGTGCCGAAGACTTTTAGTTTTTCGACAGGTTCAAGGCGATCAGTGCTCAATGTCACCGGCTGGATCAAAAGCTAAGTCCAATAAGCTAACAAGCCCTTAAAAAGTTCTGTCAATTGCTATGGAATAGCCGTTCCGGGTGGCTCAACAATCAGGAAAGTCAACATGCCGCCGGGGAAAATATTAAAGTTAACCAGTTCCCGTTCACTGTGGGAATGCCACATGTAGAAGTAACCGTTATTGGCGTTAAACCCACCTTCACCAGGAGGTAGCGCGCCTGCATTACCTAAATACGGGCTGCCACTATAAAAAGGCCCAAAGGTGAGTTCCTGTAGACCCGGAAGTGTGACGGGTAAGGCTTTACAGCGGTCAGCTGCCGATTGGGTCATTTTATCTGCCGGGTAAGCGGGAGTTGCAGCGTTATTAGCATCACAATAACTGGGCTGGGTTGCATTCGTATAGCCATACATATCCCAGCCTAAACCAGATCCCGTCCAGGTAAATAACAGGTCGTAGGTTTCGCCGGGGAAGGTTTCGTTAGTGAAACCGGGACTTGTGCGATCCGGCCCTGAAACGCCGGGGCTGCTCTCAAACATCCGGGCATCTTTGGCTAATAAGGTAAAATGGTTGCCATGCGTGTGGTAGGGATGCGGGTCACGACCGGCGCCGATTAATCTCAGTAATACCTTAGCGCCAGGTGTCGTGCGAATAATAGAACCGTAGGGCTGGTTGGGCAGCAAGGGATTATTATCCGCCGATACCGTATCTATGCCGTTACGGCCGTTAATAAACCACCAGACGGGCTTGTAGTCGCGGGTATCGACGGTGTCATAAGCACCATTTTCAACCTCGTTATGAATACGCACGTCCATTTCTGTCAACAGCGACAGATATTCGTGATCATAACTGGAGCCTGCATGGTTATAAGCTTTGGGTGAGCTTGCGCTGTAGCCGGTGGGGCGGACGATCAGGGCGCCCACCAGCCCCATTTCGGTTTGCAGGTCAGGGCGTGTGCCGCTGTGGTAAAGGTAAGTGCCTGGTTTGCTAGCGGTAAAGGTATAAGTCACGGCGGGGCTATTGGGTGCCGCTTCGCAGGTCAGCAGACCCGGCGTACCTACCGATACTTGTGCATCGCAGGAAGTTGTCACCCCTTCTTGCCCGGGAAAAACAATCGAGGTATTTTTCCATAAGTTGTTTTTCAAGCTAACGGTGACCACTTGACCCTGATTGACAATCAGGGTTGGGCCGGGATACTGCATAGCGGCATTGTTACCATTGCCATACCCCCAAACGTATACGCTGCCACCATCGGGGGTGGTCAGATAATCTTCCGCAGCTGTCAGGTTAAAGTTGGGGCCGGAAATTCCGGGAATGGTTGCGCCCGCTTGCAGCGGTGAACTGGCAAAGACCGATAAAGCCAGTGCCAAAGGCGCGGCAAGTTGTCCAGCCTTTATGTAATTGAATCTATTTTTCATCTTAATCTCCTAAACGCTCGCAAAGTTGACTTAACTGATTACAAGTTCAGTCATCATGCCGCCGAAATCTTCCGGGCCATTGCTCAAATAATTGAGGTTGGTTGTGTATATAAAGTAGGTGCCAGGTGCAACGCCGGTTGTATCAATCAATACATCGGCGGTTTCCCCACTACCCAGGGTCACGGAATTGGTTTCGTAATAAAGATCCGTTCCGGTTGCGGTAAGTGATTGCAAAGGATCATTGACATCCATTGCCCGAAGGATACGTGCATCCCTACCGACCACTTTCATGGTCAAGCCCATAGCAGCCAGGGTGTAATTGCGGGTAACGTTCAGGTTGGAAATGCGCAATAACACCCTTTGCCCTGCTGTTGCAGTGATTTTGGAGCTTAAAGGCTGGGTTGTTGCAATATCGTCATTGGGATTGCCATCACCCGGATCATTATGCAGTGCCGCCACTTCTGCCGGAACCGCCGGTGCATTGACATTATCTGCGCTGTCAGGATAGCCCCGGCCATTAAGTACCGCATAGTCATCCTTCATGTCTGCAAAGGGTAAAGGCTGTATGGCAATATGTTCAGCATGGAAGACCGAATCAAAAGAACCGATCTGGATCGGAACTTCCACATCGTAGCCGGTTGAACCATCGGTATCGTTATAGGCGAATTTGTTAAAGCCGCCGAACGCCGTTCCATCCTGCGCCGGGTGTACAAACAAGTTACCCAGCATGCCCATTTGCATGTGCTCGGAAGCCTCTACGTGGCAGTGGTACATGTAGGTGCCGGGTTCTTTGATGTCATAAAAATAGGTAAGGGTGGAACCCATACCGATAGTCGCAGAGGCTTCGGGTTCACCGTCAAACACACTGGCAGCATTTGGGAAACCATGGAAATGCACTGAGTGTGGATCGAATAAATCCGGTCTTTTCAGCATCCCGACATTGGTCAGCGATAAATAAAACTTATCGCCCTCGTTAAGTTCAATAGTCGGTGCAGTACTGGTGGCTGCTAATAACCCGTGATGGGCAGCTTTGTCCTGTGACACACCGGTCAGGTCACTGAAACCTAAAATATACATTTCGCTGCTATCGGCCATCGTGATGAAACCATCACCAGCGCCAAGATGTTTACACTTAACCTTCGGATCATAATTAGGGCCAGCGGCAGGTACCGCGTTCATGACGCCATCGTTGATGTCCCCGGGGCATTGAATGTTGACCGCTGCTTGCGCAGGGTTCAACAAAGCGGCAATAACCAGACTCAGTGGTATGCCGATCGTTTGTAGTCTATGATTGTTCATGATTAAATTCTCTAATCTTTATAGTGACTAAATTATTACCCTTAATAAAGGTTCAGAAACAGCGGGTGCATTGCTGCCCCCGCTGGCCCTGAAGCTTTTAGGGAAATATCCTTCCTTTCTTGATTAACTTGTTATGCTCAATAGCTGCTCGGACATAGCGGGAGAGTTACTGCTCCCGCTAGGTAGGTATGCCCTTATGGCAATATCCTTGTGGTACCGTTATTAGCATTCCGCTCATCAGCGCCCTTGTCTGGACAGGTTGCCGGGACTAAACTACACAAGGCCGTAGGAAATAACCGGGTTTGTGCATCATAGTCACTAGTCAGTCCACCTAAAGTGGCTGTGAGCGGGATTGCTGGATCAGGATTAGCCGTATTGACCGCAACATTAGTACCTGACAGCAAATGGTAATTGCGGCTACCGAGTTGCAGAGGCCCAAAGTCTACGGTAATGGATGCCGCACCTGCTTCATCAAATACCCTGGCTGTAGTGATGTTGGTATTGGCTGCGCCTGAACGGTTACCATTGACGTTTGCACTGACAAACAGATTGGCTGCTGTAGCTAAATTCGTACCACCAACCTCCGGCTCGCCTACTGACAAGATGCTATAGGTTGGACTTAAGCTTCCCGCTATCCCTAACACCCCAAAGTCGTCATAAACGGCTGGTTGGCCGGCTGCGATATTGGGCAGCAAACCAGGATCGTTTTCGATACCATTATTGTCTTGGTCAGCCGTCCATTGGAATGCGCGGTTATGCCAGACAATGTTGTTCACCAGTTTTAACGGGTTTGAGAACGTTGACGTGACACTCGCCAGCGCATCCAAACCTGTGCTATGTACCCTGGCAGCAATACCTGCCGGATGACGGTTACTCAGGTTAAGGTCAAGGCCGAATGCGCCAGGCACTGAAGCCGTAGTGTCGTTATTGACCACAGTATTGTGGGCAATATTGACCTGTACTGCATCCTGCATCACGATACCGCCGCCTGCCAGCGCCGCCTGGTTATTGGCGATGATGTTGTTGGTCAGGCTGACTTTGTAGCCGTTATTGACGTTTGCATTAACATCCTGGCCGTTAATGAAGCGCAGACTGACGCCGCCGCCATCGCCGCTGCCTGCCTGGTTGCTTTCAATACGGTTAGCGTTAATGACCACAGGGCCTGAGCCTTGCGTTAATCCACCAGCGAGGCCTGCAACCAGACCGTCATTACCTGAGACCGAGATACCGCCACCATATGCACCGAGGAAGTACAAGCTTTGGTTGAAGACCACGGTATTTTTTTCGATCACGTTCGTCGGATTCAGTGCAGTTCCCAGATTTAAACCATCATGGGCAATACCTGCGCCATCCCCTTGGGCGAAGTTGCCGCAGATGAAGTTTTCTTTCACGGCATAACCATCTGTACCGGTATTAAGCCCAATACCGCCACCCGCCGCACTAACACCAGTACCCAAAGCACCATTTTGGTTAATCAGATTGTTATGGATGCGGATGTTGTCGTTACTGGCATCTGTGTAAGTGCCGGTTGCAGGGTCGATCAGCTCACGCCGGCCGATTTGTATACCCCCTGCCGCATTACCTGAATTATTTTTAAGGATGTTATTGGATATTTCCAGAAAGTCGGCATAGCCATGGACATTGATACCGCCACCATTCTCTGCGCCGGTGATGGTAAAGCCATCAATACGGGCATTGGGGTGGGTGGCATCGTTACCGAATCCGCCAAGGGCGGCACTGGTGTTCAAACCAAATACCGAAATACCGGCCATTTCTTCATTCAGGAAGTCAACGGCAATATTGCCTGTTAACGGCGGTAATATCGACACTGTGCCGTTATCAATAGCTGATTGCATACGGGCATGCCAGTTACTAATCATATCGGCATCTGTCCTTTGGGCAAAGAGCAGGGTACTTGGCGCACCGGAGCCTTGCAGGCGAAGTGGTTTATCCATAATCAATTGCTCGTTGTACATGCCAGGACCGACCAGAATCAAGTCGTTAGGCGCAGCCGAATCAATGACCGGCTGGATTTTCTCGCCATTCGCCACATGATGGATGGCACCGCCGCCGGGAACCGGGTTTGCGATATTGCCCACAGTTACTTTGATGCCGGAAGGGGTCCATTTGCCATTAGCAGCCCCGCCTGAACTGCGCAACATGAGGTCGTAAGCACCGATGGCGAAAGTTGGCCCAAACTGCACGCCGACGGTGTTGGTGCCAGAATTCCAGGAACAGGTGAAGTTAGCCCCGGCAGCAGCAGCACCAGCGGTTGTACAATTTACTGTGGTCGCAGTGCCAGCACTGTTAGTCAATCTGACCTGAGCAGCATTTGCCCCACTTCCAGCGGCACCCAAACCATAATTCCGGGCAATTAATTTAGGCGGTGTGCCATCGCCATCATAAGCCGGGTTAGGGACTTCAACAGTTCCGACCGCAGTAACCGTCAGGGTTCTTTGAGCTGCCGTCCTGGCTGGAGTGCCCCCGGCACCGGTTACTTTGACATACGCTCCGCCATCAACCCCTTCAGCCTTGGCTATTTTGGGTGTCGCTGCTGGTTGTTCGCAGTCCACAGGATAGTTCCGGGTGGATGCAAAACTGCCTTTAGACACTGTTGGGGTATCCAGATAGGTGGTGCTACCGGGCATATATTGGAATACCCAGCAGACCGTAGCTAAAGTGGGGTCGTAATTGGGATCCTGTATAAACGGCAGGTTATTGCCCGCGCCCGGACTATAGCTGGGGTTAGGCACAATACCTGAATCATTGACACACGCGGTTAACATATTGGGCGAAAAGCCTGAAGGTAACGGGGCGTTGGCGGTAAAAGTTGACGGTAGCTGGGCATTAAATGCGCCCCATTCGTCAGTATTAACGCGTACCACTTCTTTACCGGTGTGATCGCGGAAAGATACCGGGATCCAGGCTGGATTTGCTTTTTCTCCGGCATTCGGTGAATTGGGGTCAATCGTTGCCAATACGTCATTGAAGACATTACCCGCAACCCGTGCTGAACGCGGTACTTTGGTGAAGACGTGGAACTCAGCGACACCGTTTTGTTTGGCCAGCAGGTCAACTTGTTTCAGGTCGCACAGTGGACGTGGTTGTCCTGCAAACGGTGCTGCCTGGGCATTAACGGAAGTAGGGCTAAATCCATCCGAGGCAAGTTGCAGGCTTAAGTAAGGCGGAACGGTGTGGACATCACCCACACAAACTGGCGGTAAAAGTAAGGGATTAGGGTCGAAACCATCACCCAGGGTTACGTTTACATCTTCTTCTTTGACGATTTCCATACCTTTTGGCGGCGATGCTTCAACAATGTATTTTGCCGGTTTTAAAGGCGCACCATTTTCATCTGTGTCGATAGCATAGCCGCCATCAAACACACCGGGACGGGATTGGTTGTAATTACGCAAGCCGTCATAGCAGTCCTTGGCTACCGGAGCGCCAACCGCAGGCGTTACCGTGAAACCAGGTCCCTGGCAACCGGTTGGTTTGCTGTCATCCCAGGCATCGGTAGTGACGATTGTAATAGCGTCGCCTTTATTGAAGGCGTTATCCAGAGGGTGGTTATCAACATCTTCCGGTCCCATCGCAGCGCTGCCATCTGCCCAACCGAACGGGTAATTGTCCACGTCGGCACGGTCTACGCCACCACTGGCGTTGATATCATCAATAATGCCATCGGGAGCATCGACTACCGTATCACCGTTGCGGTTGACATCTTCAGGTCCCGGGAAACCGGCAATGGGGATGTTGTTCTTGTCGCCATCGGCATAAAGGGCTACTTGTACACGCGCTACACCAGGCTCCCAAGGGTCGCCAACGCCATAGCGCGGATCGTTTTCAGCGCGGGTACTGGAGTAAAATACGATCCCGGTGATACCGCCATTTTCAATACCGGTATAGGGTTTACGTCCCCATTGGTAGGAGTTGGTTTGACTTAAAAAACCCTGGAAAGCTTGGGTTAAAACCAGCCCTGTTTCGGTACGGGACAGGTTGTTGCCAGTATTAGGGTTGTTAATATCTGCGCCTAAAGTACAATTAGTTAACAACGCATCAGCCGGTCCGCAAATTTGTTCTTGCGGTGTCAATACCCCAAAATCGGGAAAACCACCCGTGGAGCCAGAAGGTAAATCGCCTCCGGCATCTGAAACTATGGTTACACCAGTCGCTTTGTCCCTTGCAAAATCGCTCTCAGCCACTAACCAGTGGAAGAAGGGAAATACTTGACCGAATTCGGCCTCCCCGCTACTATCAGTAGGGGATGTCTGGTAAAGTCGGCCATCCCGAAAGCGCAGGTTGACAGTTTTGTTAGCTAAACCCACTTCGCCGGCATCTTGAAAACCGTTTTCATTGGCATCATTGAATATTAGATGTTTAGAGGTATGGAACCAGCCCGGGGCAGGAATCTTGCCAGCGGCATCCTGTTGGGCAATGGTGGCTACGCCACCTATCACATCAACAGTGTAAAAAGAGATAATCATATCCAGGTTATCATCCCAGGCAACCAGTTGATAGCTGCCATCCGGAACGTTGGAAATGCTGAAATGGCTGTTGGCATCGCAACGACCACTGTATACACCGACACCGGCGATTGTATTAAGGCCGATCCGGCAACCTGGAAAAGGTGCGCCAGGGGCGTTTGCCAGGAGAGGCGGCGCTGTCAAGTGGCTGTTGACAATCGTGCCTTGTATAGTAGCGCCGCCTGCGCCACTGACGGTGTTGAATTCTTTAACGAAACCTATGCTGATATTATAAAAAGAAGGGCCCCATTCATTCATAAAAGGAGGATTGCCGGCTTGAATCCAGGCATCCACGGTTTTAGTCCCTTCGATGGTGGATGTCTGCGCCCAACCTTGTCCGGCAGGCGGGATTATGTTTATGCCATATTTACCGGGCACCAGATTTTTGATGATCACCAAACCGCTTGCATCCGGGTGGATAATGCCATTACCCAATGTTTGGACTGTGGGTGTGCCATCAACGTTGATGGCACCGGTGTAAGTCGTACCCAGCGGGTTGCCAAAGGCATCGGTGCTGACAGGGCCGGGGCCTGCTGCACCATAGCCGCCACCTCCATCTAACACTTGTACGGTGAACTCTTGAGGACAGAAGTGGTCAGCACCGCCACAACTGGCAGCACTGCCAGCTTCATTAATGCCGTCAGGTGCGTTGTTGATTGGAAATTTATCATGGAACATGTAAACCGACATTTGCGCTGTCGGAATGGGGTTGTTTTCAACGGTGACTTCTACGTTCACGTTGCCGCTGGCATCAACGGTAGCCATGGCGCCGCCGATAGAATGACCCTCATAAGGCAATATTGAAACAAAGACCCGGTCGCCGGGTTTAATCAGGCTATTAACATCGAGGGGATTAGTCGCAATGCTTACATTGTCTGCGGCGGTTTGGCCTTCGGCTAATACCGGCGCATCACTGTTATGGAAGCTTAACGATAAGGCATTCACATCGCGTACGCCCGGTGTTGTGGGGTGGCTGCTATCGGTTTCCACCAGCCAGCGGAATCCGGAAACCGCAGCCCCCGCATGATCAACCACCGTCAAATTGATTGCTGCCTGCGCTTCTGTCAAAGTCAGCACCCCGAATAAAGGAAGCGCCAGAGCCAGCCTGATGCCATTTCGAAGTTGATTCGATTTAAATCTTTTTATTTTCATAGTCTTACACCCTGTTGCTATTGTTAACATACCCATAATGAGCGTTACTTAAAATCCTTGCTTCTGAAATTCGTTTTCATGCAGCACCGCTGCTTAAAATTTCTCTATCAAATAGTTTTAATTATTTGATGATGATGTTTTGGATTAAGCCCATTAAATCCAAATCCACATATTCAAATAAACATCATTTCGAAACTATCTGGATAGCCATTTTATTCAGATGGAATTTAATTAATATCCGTACGATTACCTAACCCAAGGTAATTTTTTAATTATTGTTTGCATAAATATTTATTCTCTGGATCAATTGGGCTGTTTAATTCATACCAAAAATGTTTTAGATTTATTTTCTGTGGCGTGTCCGGTTATTACCTCAGCAATTAAGCTTACCCACACTAAACCGCTTTCTGTAGCAAGATGCCGTTCATAACCGTTGTCAATTTTGCGCAGCTTTAGGCTTAGTTTTCCATATATGGAAACTCAAATTTTGCTTATAATTTTTTACAAGCCCCAGAATTTTGATAATCATGGATGGAATTGCTCTTGAGCCGAATAGCTGAATTGTAGATGTTATTAAAAATCGGCAATGTTATGCAGGAGTGGGGTTTAGCGACTGGACAGAAAATATTGCATGTAAATACCCAGGAATAGGTGTTTGTACGGATATTTTTTTTATTTTGTTTCAATATAATGAAAGTACGGCATATTGCTATATTGTCACCGAAAGATAATAGGGTGCTCAGGGGGTCATATTTATGAAATCATTAGACCACAATCTAAGCACTGGCAATCAGAAGTCAGCATTGTTGTTTCGTGAGCACAACCTGATTAATCCATTAATCTCGCGAATTCTGGAAAGTTTAGGATATGGGTTGATTTTTTTTGAAGAGCTTGATTTGAGCTTACCAAGCATGGTGACGCCTAGTGTTATTATGTTAGATGACTGCATGGTTGCTGATATTTTGTTACAAAATATCACTGTCCTTAAAACCTATTTTGATGCCCCGGTCATTTTTCTGACGCATGCCTATTTCAGACAGGTTGAACAAGATCAAGTTATTCTGGTTTGTGATGATTTTATTTTAAAACCATTCAACCTCGAAGAACTTAAACTCCGCATGGAGTTTATTATACGGCGATACGGCAATGTGACCCGAAATCAACTTAAGCCTTCGCTGGTTGAACGGCGGCAAAAATTAAAGGCTTCAACGGTTACGTTGAAATCGTATTTTTATATTGATAAGGGGGCAAGGGTTGTTTATGTGGAGGGACAGGCAGTACACCTGACACCAAAGGAATACCAGTTATTTTGTTTGCTTTCCGAAAATCCGGGACAGCTTCATTCAACTGAAATTATCATTCAATATCTTTGGCGCAATAATAAAATGGCTACACCCAATGATGTCCAACAAATTATTTATTGCTTACGAAAAAAAATAGAACAAAATCCGACAAACCCTTGCTTTCTGCATAACGTGCCGGGGTATGGTTACAAACTGGAGTTCTTACCTGAAAGCCGCTCAAAGCAGCACCCGAAATTATGAGTATTGGCTGATACATATTTTGGTACAGCCGAAGAGTTGGTGTGAAAAAAATTGGAAAGTATGAGCTAACTAGCAATCGACAATAACGCCTGCAATTGTGTAGTATAAAGATGTTTTAGTTTCCAGCAGCGGAATTTATGAGACTGCTGTATGTAAGAAGTTGATCGTCCAGAAGCTTATACTGATATTTGTGCTTTTATGGCCTCGTGCGACTGGTAATTATTTAATTCAAAATCTTCGTAGCAATAATCAAAAATTGAGTTTGGTTGGCGTTTAATTTCTAGGGTTGGTAACTGAAAGGGTTCTCGAGTTAATTGCAGTTTTGTTTGTTGCAGATGATTTAAGTATAAATGTACGTCTCCACCAGTCCAAATAAAATCTCCTACTTCTAAATTACATTGCTTAGCCAACATATGAGTCAGTAAAGCGTAACTGGCAATATTGAATGGCAGGCCTAAAAAGGTGTCGCAACTACGCTGATACAATTGGCAGGATAAACGACCTTCAGCAACATAAAATTGAAATAAGGCATGGCAAGGAGCTAGTGCCATTTTGCCTAATTGCACATTTTCTTGCGGGCTAATGCTTTCATCGGGTAAATCGGCGACATTCCATGCCGAAACGATTAAGCGACGGCTATGGGGCGTTTGTTTGATTTGTTGAATTAGCTGGGTAATTTGATCAATGTGTTGACCATGAGGGCTTGGCCAGGAACGCCACTGACGCCCATACACTGGCCCTAATTCGCCTTGCGTATCAGCCCATTCATTCCAAATACTGACATTATGTTCTTTCAGGTATGCAATGTTGGTGTCGCCATTTAAAAACCATAAGAGTTCATGAACAATAGACTTGAAGTGAATTTTTTTTGTTGTTACCAGAGGAAATCCGTTTTGTAGCGGAAAGCGGAGTTGCACCCCAAATACAGATAAAGTACCACTGCCGGTACGGTCACTTTTGGTATGCCCTTCCTTTAGTATGTTTTGTAACAGGTCTAAATATTGCTTCATGCTTTTTTAGCGTAGGCAAAGTAAATGAGGGCGGCACCAATTATTATCATAGGTAATGATAAAATTTGCCCCATGGTAACCCACTCTAAAGCTAAATAGCCTAAATGGGCATCAGGCATTCTGAAAAATTCTACGATGAATCTAAAGATGCCATATCCTAATAAAGCTAAGCCAGTGGCAGACATAACAGGTCTTGGTTTACGGGTGTAGAGCCACATAATTATCAGTAAAACGATACCTTCTAAAAACGCTTCATATAATTGTGATGGATGTCTAGGTAACGGTCCACCATTAGGAAACACCATTGCCCAAGGCACATCGGTTACTCTGCCCCATAATTCTGAATTAATAAAATTGCCGATACGTCCAGCTAATAAGCCAATTGGTGCCATCGGAGCAATAAAGTCGGTTAATTCAAACATGGCACAGTGTTGTTTTTTTGCAAATAACCACATTGCGACAAATACGCCTAGCATACCTCCATGAAATGACATTCCACCTTGCCATATTTTAAATATCATAAGGGGTTCGATTAAAAACTGACTAAAGTTATAAAACAGGACATAACCAATTCTTCCCCCTAATACCACGCCTAACGCCCCGTAATAAACCAAGTCTTCCACAGCTAACGGTGTTAAAAAACATTGTGGATGTTCGGCTTTTTTCTTACCAATTATCCAAGTTCCGGCAAATCCTATTAGATACATTAGGCCATACCAGTGAATTTTAAGCGGCCCGATTGCTAATGCAATCGGATCAATTTGAGGATAAGTCAACATAATTAAATATCCAGATTATTAACATCGAGGGCATTTTTAATAATGAAATCCCTACGTGGCTCAACGACATCACCCATTAAGGTAGTAAAAATTTCGTCTGCTGCAATTGCGTCTTCAATTCTAACCTGCAGTAAACGGCGACTGTTTGGATCCAATGTTGTTTCCCAGAGCTGTTCTGGATTCATTTCACCAAGTCCTTTATAGCGTTGAATATGCTGGCCTTTTTTAACTTCTTTCATCATCCATTCAAACGCATCTTTAAAATTTGCTACTTTTTGCTGTTTTTCACCTAGCTGTATAATAGACTCATCAGTAAACATTTCGGCAGTATACTCCGCATAGTGGAGCATTTTTTTGTAATCTTTACTTTCAAAAAAACTAGGATGCAACGTGAATGTTTTGGTAATGCCATGCAAGCGTTTTAGCACCGTGATAGTAAATTCATGGGTTTCTTTATAGTTAACTTCAACTTTAAAGTCGACTTTATTGTTATGGGCATTTAAATGCTGTTCAAATTGCTCAAACCATTTTGTTAATAGTTCTTTATTGAGGAGAGCCTCAGCTTGCATGGGTTTTACTGAGGATAACTGTTGTAAAAATAGTTCGTCATAACGATTTGTTAATCGACTAATCACTAATTGCATGTCGATATATTCTTTAGCTAATTTTTCTAAACCCTGGCCTTGAATAGGTGGTGTTGAGGTATCTATAGTTAGTACCGTTTTATCTAATGCCAGCTGGATTAAATACTCATTTAGCCCGGCATTATCCTTCACATAATGTTCTTGCTTTCCCTTTTTTACTTTGTATAACGGTGGCTGCGCGATATAAATATAGCCTCTTTCTATAAGTTCTGGCATTTGCCTATAAAAGAAGGTTAACAATAATGTGCGGATATGTGAGCCATCGACATCAGCATCTGTCATGATGATAATACGGTGATACCGTAGTTTTTCAGGGTTATACTCGTCTTTACCAATCCCACATCCTAAGGCGATAATTAAAGTGCCTACTTCTTCAGAGGAAATCATTTTATCAAAACGGGCTCTTTCTACATTCAATATCTTGCCTTTTAACGGCAAAATAGCCTGGGTTTTTCTTGATCTACCCTGCTTGGCAGACCCTCCAGCCGAATCTCCTTCCACTATAAATATTTCAGATAATGCCGGGTCTTTTTCCTGACAGTCTGCGAGTTTGCCTGGCAATCCCGCAATATCTAAGGTTGTTTTTCGGCGTGTCATTTCCCTCGCCTTGCGTGCAGCATCTCTGGCTCGTGCGGCATCAATTATTTTATTGCCAATCGCTTTTGCTATATGCGGCTTTTCCAATAAGAACTCTTGAAATTTTTCGTTCATCGCTGATTCAACTAATGGTTTCACTTCCGAAGAAACTAATTTATCTTTTGTTTGTGAAGAAAACTTAGGATCAGGCACTTTAACAGAAAGTACGGCTGTTAAACCTTCACGAGCATCGTCTCCAGTTGTGGTTATTTTTTCTTTTTTGGCTAAACCACTGGTTTCGATATATTGGTTAATCGTACGTGTTAAGCCGCCTTTGAATCCGGCCAAATGTGAACCGCCATCCCGTTGTGGAATATTGTTGGTATAACAAAAGATGTTTTCTTGATAAGAGTCGTTCCATTGCATAGCAACTTCAACAACAACGCCCTCTTTTTCAGCAGTAAAATGAAAAACTTCGTCAAATAAAGGTGTTTTATTTTTATTAAGATGACTCACAAAGGCACTAATTCCACCTTCGAATTCAAAAACATCCTGCTTCTCATTGCGCTCATCTAACAACGATATGCGTACACCTGAATTTAGAAACGACAACTCGCGAAGTCTTTTGGCTAATATATCGTAGTGGAATTCAATATTCGTAAAGGTCTCTGCGCTGGGTTTAAATTTAATTAGTGTTCCAGAACCCTCTATATCACCAACCATTGCCAATGGCGCTACTGGCTCGCCCATAATATATTCTTGCCTATAGAGCTTCCCATTTTTACGAATCTCTAAATGCAACTTTTCAGAAAGTGCGTTTACAACCGATATACCTACACCATGTAAACCGCCTGATACCTTATAAGCATTATCGTCGAATTTACCTCCTGCATGTAAAACTGTCATGATTACTTCTGCCGCTGAGCGGCCTTCTTCTTTGTGAATATCTACTGGGATCCCTCTTCCATCATCCCATACTGAGATAAAATCATTGTCGTGGATGATAACATTCACTCCTTTGCAATACCCAGCCAATGCTTCATCAATTGAATTATCAACCACTTCAAATACCATATGGTGCAATCCACTACCGTCATCAGTGTCGCCAATGTACATTCCTGGTCTTTTCCTTACTGCATCTAGCCCCTTTAAAACCTGTATATTTGTACTGTCATATTGATTGTCGTTATTCATTAAACCACCTTTTTCGTCATTGTAGAAATGTTCCACGTGGAACCTTCGTTTGTTTGATATTGCCATGTTCCACGTGGAACACTTTAAATTCCGGTAAGTTATGTAAGTTACCAAAATTTTGAAGCTCTGTTGCAGTGAGGAAAACCTGAAAATTCATAGAGGCTAAGTAACTAAGCAGCTTATTAAGGTTTGATAAATCTAATTCAGCAGCTAAGTCATCAATTAAAATACACCCTATGTTGTTAAACTTAAGATGTAATAAATGAACTTGTGCTAGTTTTAAAGCTAAAACTAATATTTTCAATTGCCCCCTGGAGGCAAAATCTTTAGCGGGTTTATCATTCATGAATAATAGAAAATCACCACGGTGTGGGCCATAATGAGTATAACCGTAGCGACAATCCCTATTTAAATTATCAGTTAACAATTGCTGCAATTCCTTTTGTTCATCCCATCCTGAAAATGTTTTAATTTGGATATCGTTGAAGGCTAAGAAGTTATGACAAATTTCTAAAAAAATAGGTTTTAGTTGCTGAATGTATTCAAAACGCATCTGTGCAATTGGAAGAGCGTACTCTACAAGTTCTTTATCCCAGGCTTTAATTTGTTTTAAAGCACTCGTTTTTAACAGGGTATTGCGTTGTAATAAAGCTTTTTTAAAACGTCGCCATAAAGGTAAAAAACGATCCTCGTGATTAAAAATTCCCCAGTCCATAAATTCACGTCTAAATGAAGAGCCACCATCTATTAATTGATAGCTAATGGGCTGGATGAGCTGAATAGGTAATGCATAGGCTAATGCAGAACGCTTTTGATTGGGTAATTGGTTAATATGGATTTCACAAGTTTTTGTATTTAATTGTATTCCTAAGTGTATATAAGCCCCATTTTTTTGGAGTGCTTGACCTGCAACAATGATGTTTTGAGCATTATAGTTAATGACATTTTTAATATGAATGCTACGAAATGATGATGCCCTACCTAAAATATAAATGGCTTCTAATAGAGAGCTTTTGCCACTACCGTTACTTCCAATAATAAAATTTAGTGCTGGCGAAGGGTTGATAGATATTTGTTGGATATTTCTGACGCCATAAATATCTAGTTTTTGTAAGCTCATTTAATTGTTAAAGCCGCATGGACATTACAATAAATTTATAGGATTGTTGATTGGGTTCTTCAATAAAACAAGTGCTGGCATTGCTGGCAATATTTAAGGCAGCTACGTCTGAATTAAGATTAGATACAGCATCTAACATGTATTGAACGTTAAATGCTATTGATAAAGGATCGCCAATATATTCGCATAAACAATCTTCTTCTGCTTCTTCATGCTCTGGATTGTGCGCACTGATTTTAATGCTATCGGTTGATATATCAAAAGACACCCCTTTAAATTTTTCATTCGATAAGATTGCAACACGTGATAATGTTTCTTTTAACAGAAGTTTTGGAACAAGCAGGGTATTTAAAAATGGCTGATTGAATACTTTTGTATAGTCAGGGTATTTGGCATCCACTAATTTAGCTGAAAAAATGAGATTATTGATGTAAATACGAATATTATTATCTGAAAACTCAATGTTAATTTCAGTATCAGAGTCATCTAATAATCGAGTTAACTCAATAACCCCTTTGCGCGGCAGTACGATTTTAGCTTCAAAGCCAGTAGGTTCTTGTAAATTATCTTCGTAGATAGCTAACCGATGTCCGTCTGAAGTCACCATTTTTAATTTTTGATTGGAAATATTCAGTAATAGGCCATTTAAATAAAAACGCACATCTTGATTTGCCATGCAAAAAATGGTCTTTTCCAATGCTTTTTTTAATTTTGTTGCGCTAATTACAAAGCGGTTATTAAACTCAGTTTCTATAAATTTTGGATAATTTTCAGCAGGTAAGGAGCTGAGTGAAAAACGGCTACTACGGCCAGATGAGATTTTAATCTTATCGTCTTGGTCAAGTTGTTCAATTTTTATGTCTACTTGGAAGGGTAATAAACGGCAAATATCTAAAAATTTTCTTGCTGGAACGGTAATTGCTCCGGCTGCAGCATCCTCAATAT
>JBEBJQ010000147.1:0-4594 GCA_040079795.1 Methylococcales bacterium | reverse complement strand
GCGGGCAGCCGAAGGCATTAACCGCCACGTGATTTTTCGCCGCTAAAATCGGATGGATCCCATTTTAGCTTTCGCGAAAAATAGTGGCGCGCTTAGTTTGCATTTTAGCCACCCATACGCTCGGAATAACATTTAAAGCAAATAGTCGTAAAATTGGTGATTTCACCAGTTTTGACTGAGAAACACACAAGTTCGACAAATAAATCCGGTTTATCGGATTTGAATGGGCAATATTCACAACCATTTAACCAATCCGCTTGCTGTTGTGAATAGGCTGATGCCGATAAATTTTTATTGAAGATTAATCGCCGTCTCATCGCGCAAATCCCCGCGCTCTTCGTTGGCTCTTAAAGCATTCTGACAACTGAATCAACAAGGGGCTAGACACGCCAGCAAGCGGATTGGCTAATCGGTATGAATGATTTTTCATGCTGGAAGCCCTAGACCGTATGACGTTCCCTCGTATAATGGGAATTATTCTTCAAAAGATGGATAATCAGATGATTCTTTGTATAGGGGGACTTCTTCTTTATCAGTGGATTCGGAAGTAACAAATTGAATGGGGCTATCGTCTGGATAAAAATACCCTTCGTACTTTTTCATTGAATCGGGGATACCGCTACGCATAGTGGCTTCAATTACGGAACAATAATCGCCCTGATATACCATCATCAGATAATTAAGCGCCCTGCCATATTGTTTTTTTAATTGTCTTAGTAATTGCCTGTGGGTAAGGGTTGAAGCGGCTTTTAATGCGGTCTTGTACTTCTGAAAGAAAAGCTAGGCATGGGTAAGCACCGGCAAAATATTTTGTTGGATTAATGAGCATATCAAGTGGCAAGATGCGCCCGCCGCTCTTAAATTCAACTTCAGTTCTGAACCAAGGGGAATCAGGTTGCTTTAGTTGCTTGCCTTTTTCATAACCTCGAACCATTTTCACCGATTGACGATTACCCACATAAAAAGTACGGCCTTTATGCGGTGTCAAATGGCCTATTTCACTAGGCTCTGGCGGTCTACCGTTAGTATTAAATTGACCGTCAAAATACCATTGCCTGAAATTTTCATAGTCGATAATTTTGCCTTCGTAATCATCATAAGCAAGGTCAACCCGTGTAAGCCTTGCGCTTAACGGTTCTAAAAAGTCAGCCAGCTTTTCCCAGCCCAAAACGTTGCCACAGCCAGTACCATTAATGTCAAACAAGATAGTTCCATGTTGCTTTTCACCGCCCCATGCAACAAAGCCATATTCACCTAGCTTGATTCGCCATTCATAAAACTTGAAAAAACGCTTTTGAGGAATCAATTCAAAATAAGGCAAGCCGAGAAGATTGAAAAGAATATGTTCAATATAACGTAGCTTTTGCGACTGATTCGCAACATCCAATATATTGATGCCTAGAACGTTATAAATTAATTCCTCTTTAATGGTAAAGCTACACCAATCTATAAAACATTTTTCATGTGGGGGGGACTTTACCCTCGTATTACTTTACCCTCGTATTACAGGACGAGGGTAACAAATCCGTTTTTGGATTCGGTTTGGTGGGGGATTTTAAAATCATGGATGCTCCTAGATGAATATAGTAGGCAGTTAGGATAAGCGAAAAATAAACAGAATACAATATTCTGTTACATGATTTTTATATTCTGCTTTAATCCGACATCTTCCAATCTTTAGTTTTTTTAATTTCCGGGGTCTGACCACTCACCAATTTCCAAAAATTAGAAACTTGTTGGGCAATTTTCCAGCCAACTAACGATTTTGCTTTAGCACCAACCTCTGGCATTTGCACCTTAAAATCAAGATGCAATATGACTTGATATTTTTTTATCGTTGCTATGCTATGCAGTATATAAAGTGGCTTCCAGCCAAGATGACGACCGACAATTAAAGCGCCTATGGCATTTTCAAGCTCATCCATATAACCTTTATAATCTTTAATATATTGATTTATATAAGAGAATAGCTCCTCATCAGATAACCGAACTTGATTTTTTCCTGAATCCATTAGTTTTGTTTGGTTTAAATTGATAGACCCATAGTCTAATACACAAAAAGAAAAACCGGGAATATGAAGGAATGGAAGAATAATAAACAGCGGAAAGCCAGACACTTACCCACAGGGTACACAGCCCGCTACGCTTCGCTTCGCCTGCTGCTTCTGGGGTCGCCGCTTCGCTACCCCAGAAGCAGCAAGGGGCTATGCACTTGTGGATAAGTACTGGCGGGAAAGATGGGAGGTTGTTTAGTGTTTTCTAAAATACATCATGAGCAACTCGCGAAATGTCAATTCTGGATGCTTTTCGAGTACAGAATCAACCGTAAGCAAGCCAATATCAAAAAAGCATTGAGCCAAGAATTCAAAATCTGAACTGGTTAAAGGCAGCGTTGTGTGCTTTTGCAATTGCCCTATAAATTTATCGTCAATTTCAACTTTCATGATTCCACCGTAGCTATATCGTAGCTTTCAAATTGTGTAAATAAAGTATTATCAATGCTTTATGTTGTTTCATATTGCTGTGCTAGTCGTTTCAAGGCATTGATTTAATTATATTATGCGTTTGTTAACTGTAACTGTTAATCACTAGGTCGGCGGTTCGAGCCCGTCCGGGGGAGCCATATAAAACAATGGTTATTATGATTCTCTGAAAGCATGATTTACATTGTGGTCACTTGAATGGTCGCTTTAGTTTAATCAGAGTTCGACAGACAATATCGAGATTTATAATATTTTTCTTGCCTTTAATGCAAAAAAATATTGATGAGTGTCTATCCGAATTACACGAAAAATAAAACTTCTGAAGACTACTCCCGCGAAGCCCTATCTTCATAAAATTCGATCACTTTAGTTGCCAACCACATTTGCGGGCTTTTTATGACCGGCGGCGGAACTTCCCCGGCCTTACGCATTTTCCAGAATTGTGTCCGCGTAACACCAAGCTTCGCAACCATGTCGCTAATCTTTAGAAATTCTTTATCTGCTATGTGTGTCATATTGGAACCTACCTGTAAAACTGTCGAAAATGGTTGCTGTCATTATTTCTGGGCATTTACTTTTGAATCCCGCATAAGGCTCATCGACCTGTTCATGCGATAGTTGAGTCATATGCAGGTTGGTTTGTAAGTTGTCTATCCGTCTTTATCCTTGAAGGAGTACACGGACAAGCTGGCTGGCGGTACGCTGTACCGGCACCTTCGGCATTTATGCCCATCGGAGATAGGGGCACAGTGGCAAGAAGCGCAAACGATACGGCTCCAAGGACAAGCGGGGGCAAATCAGGAACCGGGTCAGTATTGATGACCGCCCACCCGTCGTCGCTGAGAAAACTCGCCTGGGCGATTGGGAGATTGGCACGGTGATCGGCACTTGTGGCCTTCAGGTTAAAAACCACCAAGGCGCATTGGTCACAATAGTTGACCGGGTTTCCAGGTTGGCCTTGATCAAGAAGGTGGCCAGCAAACACGCCGAAGTCGTGACAGAAGCCACCATAACGTTACTAAGGCCTTATTTGGACAAGGCTTTGGCCATCACCGCAGACAACGGCAAAGAGTTTAACCTAAAGGCCACAAGTGCCGGGCATGAAAAAATCAAGGCTGCGCTGGCTACGGACGTTTACTTTGCCCATCCGTACAGTTCATGGGAGCGCGGCCTGAACGAAAACACCAACGGCTTGACCAGGCAATACTTTACCAATACCCACGGGGCAGTTTTGAGAACATAACGGACAAGGACGTTGACGAGGTGGTGGAAAAGCCCAACCACAGGCTCCGGAAAACCCTGAAATACAAAACACCCCATCCGGTCTTTTTTGCTGACAATTTGCCAAAGGCCGCATGATAACTAGGATTGCACTTCGGAGTTGAATCCGCCTCTAAAAATTGAGTCACCACAAGAAACTAAATAGATCTTTTGTGGCTTTAAATAATCCAGATTTTTAATACCCCGTTTTTTCGTAAAATAGCTACTTGCTCAACAGTGGTTACGTTTCTGCTAACAACTTTTAGGCTAGCTCTTGACTGATTCCATGATTTCGAATCGCGGGAATTGTTAAGTATAGCTTTTAGCTGGTTGTTCCATTTCAGTATAAAATGCCTTCCTCAATCTTGCTTTCCTTTAGCTTTTCTAAAATCTTTAAGCGTCGACCCAGTTATTATCTTAACTGCCTATAAATTCTTTTTTTCCGACCTATTTTGTATTTTCTTGTTTCAATAACTTTTGATTCCTGGGGAGTACTCGAAAACAGCATTGTCAGAAGAACCTGAAAATCCAGCAACGAATGGGTTAGAAATACTGTCGGCAAAACCGAAAACTCTTTTTCGAAGTGTCCAAGATGCCCCAGGTTAGAGGACAGAGTCATTAAATGACTGGTTGTCTCCTGGTGAAATTTTCGAAACCATTCACGAAACTCAACAATATTAAAGATTACATTGCCGCAAATAAAATATAAGCTAGACTTGAAATGCTAATTCTAGAGTCTGTTATTGATTAGAATCAAAATGTGCGTCTAAGGTCACTTACAAACCGAAAAGTGAAAGCAAAATTTAAAACATTACATTTCTTGGGTTATCAACTCACTAGCGCATTATATT
>JBEBJQ010000146.1:0-4596 GCA_040079795.1 Methylococcales bacterium | reverse complement strand
TCGCAGGCATAGTTATTTGAATTATTTAAGCCCAGTTCAATTTGAACAACAACAAATCGGACATTGAAAAATGTCTACGATATTGGGGGAAGTCCAGTGTATGCATGTCGTGCTAGTGACAAGGATACTTATCTTAAAGTGAGAGATAAGATACGTGGACGTGAATTACCACGTATGTGGCCGAGCAATTACTCCTTAGACATGTGTGATCACATGTTCATGCAACATCTTTAATTTTTTGTTTTTCTAACAACGCACAAGGGAGTCCCGATGAATTTGAGTAAGGTTTTTGTGAAAATCTGTCTGCTGTCTATACTGGTGTTATCTCCATGTTTGCTATGGGCTACTATTCTTACGCCAGTGCCAGATGATCAACGTTGCAAGAATTGGGGGGATGTGCCAATGGATGGTCCCAGAGCTTACGATGATTTTATTGCACAAGTCACTATGAACTTCAGGCGAAATGATAAAACACTCGCATTGCTTGAACGTGACACAAATGAATGGAATACGCCAAGTTGTGTGTTTGAGGGTGGTGAACAAGTGCTAATTTCATTAACTAAAGGATTGGATACGTTTTTTACAAAAAGAGTGGACTGGACTGATGGACTTGCTCGTGTGCAGTTGGTGAAAGCTAAATTTCCAGATACTCCCTTTGTGGCTTTGGCTGAGGCAATCTATTGGAAGCACTTTGCTTGGCACGCACGTGGTAGCGGTATGGCAAGTAGTGTTACACCTGAGGGGTGGAAGCTATTTCGTGAGCGGCTTGAGATGGCAGAAAAAGTTTTGATTGACTCAAAACCTTACGCTTCAGAATTGCCTAATTGGTATGCTGAGATGATTACCGTTCAGTCGGCGCTGGACCGTCCGGGAATAGATAAAGTAAATACATTTCTAGAGGGCACCAAAAAACATAAAACCTACCTCCCAATTTATACCACGATGCTAAAATTTCAATTACCAAAATGGGGCGGAAATTGGGAAGGTGTAGACAACATGGTTAAATGGTCAGTAGAGAATACCCAAGCAACTGAAGGCAATGCTATGTATTCAAGGCTTTATTGGGCGGTATTTGTACATCTCCTGAATGAAGAAAAACTGTTTAGAGATACTCGAGCATCATGGCCAAAAATGAAACTTGGGTTTGAAGACATGATGACCAATTATCCCAAGAGCAAATGGAACTTAAATAACTTTGCCATGTTTGCATGTTTGGCAGAAGATAAAGAAACATTTCTCACCCTAAGAAACAAAATAGGGGCGGATATAATGCTTGAAGCCTGGCAAAAAGATATATCACTTGAGTTATGCGAAATAAAATATGGTTATGCGCAGTAAGAAGTACTTAGGTAAAAGCTAAAGTAAACGCAGAACCTGACAGGCTATCGCCCACCAGTTTGACTGCAATGGGTCGAAAGACAAGATTCTTAGCGTCTGCAAGGGGCATTTAGATAGCAGACTTCTAACTCAATAGCATTGGGCCCTTAGCCGATATTTCTGTTAGGTTTGTCAACTTTAGATGTTGGCCCCAATGCTGACAATCATTTTATTCGAAAAAATTCAACAACCACTAAACTTCAGTTACAATAAATTCAAGCCACCAGATTAGAAGATTCAATATGAAAAAAGTAGTTTTAGTATCTTTTCTTGCTTTCACATTAAATGCTCCTGCGGCAACGCGAGAAGAAAAAATTGAGGCTTTGATGCAAGCCCAAGGTCTGGTTGCAACATTCGAGCAACAAAGAGAATCATGTAAAGTGCAAGGAAGGTTACAAGTTGACCAGGTGCTCGGTCAAATTATGAAAGAGCTAAACCCACCTCAAGACTATCAAGACAAAATTAAGTCTGCATCAGAAGCATTTCTCAATGCTCTTGAGCCGCCATGGTCCGCAAAGGATACTGTTCAGTCTTGGTCAAAGCACTATGGTAGCAAATTCACAGATGCCGAACTTGATGAGTTGCTTTCATTTTACACGTCACCAATTGCTCAAAAGGAAGTTGCAGTTTCACGTCAGGCGCTCTCTGAGTTCATCGCTGAGTTTCAAGAACGGACAAAGCCAATCATTGAGAAGGCAACTCTTGCCTATATCTCAGACATAAAGAAAATTGTTCAAGAATGTGCGTGCAAAAAAAGTAATTTCTAATTCTATTTTGCAAATGTCTGCTTAACCATGATGAAGAAAAACAGCAGTTTCATCACTCACTCTTTATGAGTACAACCATTATTAAGAAGAGTACTAAGCTCACTATTGGGGCATATTAATGAATGAACTTAAGATTCTATTTCTAAGTATCATTATTTCCTTGCCTATTATAGCTAAGGCAAGTTCAATGAACATTCACTCGTTCAATCAGGATGTTAATACAATTGCAGGAATGTATGAATATAAATTAAATGAAAACTTTGCTGCGCTAGATACGCAAATTAACAAGTGGAATAACCCAGAAGAACGAGATCAGGATGGGCTGTGGAAGTTGCTATCGACCACTCACTGGGGTGGTTGTTACGGTAGCCATTGGCAAGAGAGTCTTCAATTCTATCAAAAATGGCTAAAATTCAACCCAGAGTCTGCTGGGGCAGCGACTGCCGAATCGAGGTGCTGGATTGATGCTGCATGGGCTATTCGAGGTGGTAAATACAATCCGAGCGATGATCCAGTAGCAATGAATATATTCACGCCGCGAATTGAAAAAGCCGAACAGATCCTCAAAGACTCGAAGAAATTCTCTGCTAGTAATCCACTATGGTATTTGTTATATCTAGATTTGGCTATTAGTACAAAACGTGACGACAAATTTATTGAATCCATATTTAATGAGGGCATCACTAAATTTCCTAGTTTCCAGGAATTGTATTTCTTGATGACAAAGCATTGGGCTGCTCGCTCTGGAGAAAAAGCAAACTGGCAGAAAGTCAATGAGGTGATTAATCAGGCTGTTACGCTAACCTCTAATAGCGATGGCATCTCCAATTATGCGCGACTTTACTCATGGATTGCCTATCGGCAGAGTTTAGAGCTCAACATATTTCAAGATGGCCTAATCTCGTGGCCGAAGATGCGTGAATCATATGAAGACCTAGTAAGGCGCTATCCAAGTCCAAATAATCTCAATGACTTTGCTGTATATGCTTGTCGTGCAGGCGATAAATCTACATATCTTACAATTAGAGCCGAAATACAAGAGCATGTTTTGTCAACCCGATGGCCTAGCAATTATTCAATGGATGTGTGCGATCACATGTTTATGTAAGTTCATGAATTCATGTCAGTGACTATTTAAAAGGAATATCCGATGAGATTCATTAGATTGCTTACAAAATGCTGGCTTTTATCTATTTTGGTTCTAGCGTCATGCGAAGCATCGGCAGCTATCTTACCGCCGGTTTCAGATAATGAGCGCTGCCAGTATTTGGGGGACCCTTTGAATAACGCGTCTTCAGATGATTTTAGGCTTGCATTTAGAGTGTCCGATTACTTTAAAGCTAATGAAGATTCTCTCGAACGGCTTGTGAATGAATGGAACACCTCAAGTTGCGTATTTGATGATGGTAGTCCAGTATTAAGGTCATTAAGCATTGGATATCAAATGGCACTTAATGCAGAGAACAGGCAAGAGAGCCTTATTCGCGTAGAGTATTTGAAGACTAAATATCCAAACACAGCATTTGTTGCATTGGCAGAAGCAATATACTGGAAAGAATATGCTTGGCTTGCACGTGGTCATGGTTTTGCTTTGTCAGTTGACCCTGTAGGTTGGAAGCTTTTCAATGAAAGATTGGAAAAAGCTGAGAAAGTGTTAATTGACTCAAAACCCTACGCTGCTGAACTGCCAATTTGGTATGTTGAAATGATACAAGTGCAAAGTTTACTCAATCGACCTGTAGATGATCGAACTAAAATATTTCTAGAGGGCAGCAATAAACATAGGAGCTACTACCTGATTTATTTTGCAATGCTAAATTCTATTTCTCCAAAATGGGGTGGTAGCTGGGAAGAAGTAGATAACTTAGTCAAAAGTACAGTTGATAAAACTCAGGATGTTTACGGGAAGGCAATGTATGCAAGACTTTACATGTACATTAATGAGGAACTGCCAAGAGATGAGAAACTTTATAAGACTACACTTGCTTCTTGGCCTGATATGAAACGTAGTTTTGAAGATATGATGACTCAATACCCGAGTAGCAATTTAAATTTAAATAAGTTTGCGATGTTTGCTTGTGTGGCCGAAGATAAAGAGACGTTCCTGAAACTTAGAAGAACAATTGGCAAAGATAAATTGCGTTGGGTATGGCCACGAAATAACTCCCTTGAGTTATGCGAATTAAAATTCGGCTACGTTCAATAAAATTTATATATTCAGCTTGTTCATCTAGATTCTGTATGAATGACAGTAAAGCGTGATGTTTAGTAGCGCCACTAAATTCATTCGTTGACCGTCTACTTAGGGTCGGGAGTTGTCTAATGACTTATTTATTACATTGCTCTAAAGCAGACGTACCTAGTATACGTTTAAGGATTTGTAGTCTATGCGTAGTAAGGTATAATTATTCTGTAACTCAGTGAATAGGTTTTGTCCTATTCTTGTCCTTTT
>JBEBJQ010000056.1:0-27393 GCA_040079795.1 Methylococcales bacterium | reverse complement strand
AAATGAGCTGTTATTTTCGATCTGCTAAATCTAAATTTCAGCAGGATACGCCACCTAATTCAACTTCGGCATACACCAGATTTATTTATAACTCGCAATACTACCATAGTCCCTTTAGTTTTGGCGGTCAAGTAAGGCGTGAGGATGGTAGAATTAAACCCGAAATTAGTAGTTACCGACAAAGCCGGAAATTTTTTAGAGGGAAAATATCATGTCACATCAAAAGAAACGTCAAGTTGTATTAGATACCGAAACAACCGGCCTTAACCCGCAGGAGGGCCATCGTATCATCGAAATCGGTTGTGTAGAGCTGATTAATCGACGCTTAACCAAGAATCATTTTCATGTTTACATCAACCCTGAACGTAACATTGATGCGGGTGCGATTGAAGTACATGGTATTACCAATGAATTTTTAAACGATAAACAGTTGTTTAAAGATGTTGCCCAGGATTTTATTGCTTTTATTCAGGACGCGGAATTAATTATTCATAATGCGCCCTTTGATGTAGGGTTCTTAAATCATGAGTTTGCATTATTATCCGACAAAATAGGCCGTATCGAAGATTTTAGTACGGTGTTTGATTCTCTGGTATACGCCCGCAAGAAACACCCTGGGCAGCGTAATAGTTTGGATGCGTTATGTAAGCGTTACGGCATAGATAATAGTCATCGTGAGTTACATGGTGCCTTGTTAGATGCGGAAATTTTGGCTGATGTTTATTTGTTGATGACTGGTGGTCAAGGGTCTTTGTTAGAGGAAGATTTAAGCTCAGCAGTTAAGCACGGCGAGGCAATCGTCAGGCAATTGGCACCCGATCGACCGCATTTAAAAGTAATTCAGTGCACTGAAGAGGAGCTTTTAACACATGAGCGGTCGTTGTTAACTATTCAAAAAGCCAGTAGCGATTGTGTGTGGTTGCGGGATAGTTAATAGGCATTTTCATCTTTAACGACTACCCCCAGGGTTTTAAAAATAATTAATATATCCAGGCTGAGTGACCAATGCCGCAGGTAATCAAGGTCGTATTCAATGCGCTTTTCCATTTTTTCAATAGTGTCGGTTTCGCCGCGATAACCGTTAACTTGTGCCCAGCCGGTAATGCCTGGTTTAACTTTGTGGCGGATCATGTAACCTTTTATCTGTGTCCTATAGAGTTCGTTATGTGCAACCGCATGAGGACGGGGGCCGACGATACTCATCCGCCCTTGGAGTACATTGATAAACTGTGGTAATTCATCCAGGGATTTGGTTCTTAAAAAAAGCCCAAAACGCGTGATGCGGCTGTCATTACGGGTGGCTTGAGTGATTTCGCCGTGATTTTCACAGACGGTCATACTGCGGAATTTATACACCTCAATGGCTTCGCCATCCAGTCCGTAGCGTAGTTGTTTAAAAAGGACCGGGCCAGGAGAGCTTAATTTAACGCCCAGCGCAATAAGCACTAACAAAGGGCTAATCAAGACTAAAATTAACGCAGATAAAACCACATCGGAAAATCTTTTAGTAAGCGCTTTTTTTCCAATAAAAGGACTTTCACACAATGATATAAGTGGGATACCTTCGATTGTAAAAAGCCGGGACTGAATCATGTCAGACATGAATACATCGGGTAGATAGTAAAGCGATACAGTAGTATCCCGTAGTTCATCCAGCAAAAAGTGAATACGTGATTGTTCGGTCATGGATAAGGCAATATAAACCACTTTAACGCGTTTTTTTACTACAAAGTTATGGACGTCTTTTAAACCGCCGGCGAGTCGAATGGTTTCAGGGAGGCGGGATACATCGCGATCATCAAAAAAAATCAGATTGTGAATGCTGCTGTTTTCTTGGTGCTGTAAAGTTTTAGTCAGTTTAATGCTTAATTCGTTGACTCCAACAATAACCGCATTTTCAAAAAAACTTTGTTGCGAGAAATATCGAAAAAATAAGTTTCTGGCAAGTATTTGCAAATTAACTAAAACGAAGGGCGTAATGGTTGCCCATTGCAGTAATATGATAGGGTTGAAATATTCAATTAATCCTGCGCCATACACCATTAAGGCCAGCAAAGCTACTATTACGCTCCAGCGCATTGCGATCCAAATAATCAGGAGTGTCCAAAAATACTGTTTTCTGTCATCGGTTTGGAGGTCAATGTTATACAACAAACGCGCCGATAAAAGCATGATAATAAATGCCAGGGTCACATATTGGCTGGTAAACTGCACGCCATGGACGGTTGTGATCAAACCTAGCATTGCGCCAGACGCAACAGGAGTCAGTGTGTGTCGAATCACTTGTAAAACGGGATGCTCAGTTATTTTCATGGTGAACTTGGGATTGCGTTTAGGGTGTTTTAAAAGCGCTTAAGTTTGACATTAAATTATTAGGGTATCTGATGATAGAAGCAACAGTATAAATCGCTTTGGCCAGTTTACAAACGTGAACTGTTTTAATTTAAAAGTTTCATTAAGGAATATCCAGTGTTGTTGGTACTTGGTGGTGGCCTAGTTCAATGTCGAGCCCTAGCATTTTAGAGATGAGTTCAGTGCGGGTTTTAATGTGGATTTTTGCATAAATACGTTGTAAGTGATCCTTAACGGTTTTTTCATCAATGAATAGTTGTTTAGCAATATTGGAGTTGGATAGGCCACGCATGATCCCTAATGAGACTTCAATTTCTCTGGGCGACAGTCCATTATATTTTAGCCTGTTCGCGATCGCTTGTCGCCGTCGAAAGGGTTCGATAGAAATAATGGTAATCGGGTAAGCCATTTTACCAGAACCGTTCAGGGCATCTGTTTCGCTCGCTGCCGTTGCTTTTTCGGTTGTTGAGAATAAAGCCAATAAGCTGGTAGATGTCAAAGGAACAATTTCTGTCCGGTATAATTCGGTACCATTTTTTAGCCACATGCCGCCTTTTTTAACAAGTTTTAAGACATCTTCTAACGGTATACCTTTTAACATGGTACTGGTTGCTTCATTTTTGTAAATGATACTGTCATCAGCGTCAAAGACGACCAAGCCGTTTTCACGTAAGGGCTCAAGTGGAAGGGTACTGTTTTGATAATGCGCAGCATTGGCAATGTGTGGGGCTAAGCGGTTTAAAAGTGCTATTTCATTATCTGAAAAGTCTGGTTCACAAGCTTGGCGGTATAGCCTTATTACCGCAATGGGTTGTTGATGCCAGCTAGCAACAATACCTATGGCGTGTTGATAAGGCGTTTGTTGGTAAATAATACTCAGTTCATCCGATGCCAGACTATTGTTTGCCAAAATATCAGATAATCTTATGGTTTTATTTAAACGGGTCAGGCATAGGGGATCAAAAAGCAGGGGATCAAAAGGCGTGCGATTATGTTGTGCGTTAACAATGGATGCGGTGCAATTACCATAGCAATAGCCTTTTTGCAATTCGAGCGTTTGCCAGTTGATAGGAGTGAAAACCGCGGCATCATACGCCATGAGTTTGGTTAGCCCCTGAAAAAGCTGGTCACTGATAATATGGATTTTTTTTGACTGGTAGAGCATGTCTACAAGATCAAGCAGCCGCTCGTACCAAGGTTGCGAATCGAATTGCATAGGTTTAAATTAAAACGCCAAAAAAATGCATGTATTCATAAAAATCTTTATTTTTGACGGGTAAGTTAAGTCAGTGAGGGATTGGCAGATATGTCATTAAATGGTTGTTTTTATAGTGCTTTAATTAACTTTCCGGATATTAAAATGGCTTCGGTTAGTGCTTCTAAGTCTTTGGTGACAGGGGAAACAAGGCCGTTTTCGCAATATTGAAAATTATACGCCATGTCAGGGTATTTGTGAGTATTAAAAGGAATGGCCGCTTGGCTTATTGTTAGTGGCTTAATGCCGATGGAATGGGGTTAACGAGGAAGTAAAAAAGAAGTTCCCTAAGAAACCGTTTTTTGAAAAGCAACTAAGTTTTGCTGGTAGGTTTAAGGATAAAAGTTACAAAAACTACAATTGAATGGTTTCACCGTTATAGTTGAAAATGGTGAATACATCACAGTTTTCAGCATCTGCAAGCCCCTATATATCGAATATTTTATGCTATCATTATAAGCCAGTGAATCTTAAGATTTTTAGCCAATTCGGCTTAAACGAAAAGCGGCTTCACTTATACTGTCTTTAACGCTAAACCGCCTATTTTAGTCGGGGAAATAATTTTACAATGGAAAGTTAATAGATGAAATTGAATCGTTTTATGGAATATTTTAATGCCCAACAGAAAGTGTTTACAGTTTTTCGCCCCACATTTCCTATTAAGCCGGGCTGCGCACTTATGGGTAAAACCAAAATGGGAAGGTGGGGGAATACATTCAAATATCAGGATAAAACATTTATTGTATTCATTCTGGCTTTTTGTTTCCCTACCCTATTGTATGCTAGCCCTAAACTTACTTTTGTAGGGAGCGACTCTAAAAGCATACAATTTGCAGATCGCAATGGCGATTTTTGGGGTACGGATAATGGCTATCTTAATGGCCAGCCGGTTGGAGATGTTGCCCGTAAAGTTGTGAAATTTTCAGGCGTGGCAGGTGGCAACCCATTGGTTTATGACAGTACCTATACTGAATTGCTTAAACCCAAAGGGAGTGATGTCACCATAGGGCCTGATTCCTATTCCGTGATTCGGGATGTTTGGGCGCTACCGGATGGAAATGTGATTTTTTCAACGGTGAACGGTTTTAATAATAAGGGATATTTATTCAAGCTGAGAGTTGCCCAAAATAAAGTCGGTAATAATGCGCCTGGTTTTGATAACCGGCAGGCGGTTATGAATATTGGTGAGCGCAATGGGGTTCATCCGGAAGGCTTTCGCCCGTTGCATGATGCTTCCTTGAGTATCGCCACGATTAAAGGCGCAACCGTCCTGTTTTTTGCTGAATATAATGTTGGTAGTGCTCGGCAACCAGGTGGTGCCAATGATTGGGTAGGCTTGTGGAAATCGACGAATTTGGGTGACTCCTGGACGAAAGTAATCGAATGGAACACGAATGGGCATCAAACTTCGCATTTACACGGTGTGCGCTACAACCCTTACAATAAATGGGTTTACCTGTTTTTTGGGGATTCCGATTCAGAGTCTGGTATCGTTGCATGGGATGGAATATCAGCTGCGCCGCCTAACAATACGCCAATCAGTCAAATGGGCAATTATCCAGGTTGGAAGTCGATTGCCGGCATACCTGCAGTGCGTACGGGTGATATGGTTTTTACGCCCACAAAATGCGTGTGGATTCCCGACACAGACGCTGCTCCGCAGGGAGGTCTTTTTGGTCAACGTGCTAATCATGATTTAAGTGGATTGGAAGCGACGGGGTCAGTTCCATATATTGACAAAATTCCGCCCATACTGGGTTATCGCGATAATGCTACCGGCAATATATTTTGGTCGTCGTTTCGTACTGAAGGGGCGTCTGAGCAAAATTTGCATTTATGGACATCAAATGATTCCGGTAGCACCTGGGATTTAGCAGCAAAGATTAAAAATTACCCTTCATATACAGCAATGCCCCATAGCCTTTTTAAGACCCCTTGGGGTCAGCTGGCGTTGAGTGGTGTATTGGGGGTTGATTTTATCGAGCCTCCCGCTGGACAGCTACCGCCAACTAAAGGCAGTGTTGCTTTCTTTCAAATAGGTGATCTCCCTGTAAATACGGCTCCGGTTGCTTATGACGATGCTGCAACAACTAAACAAGGGCAGCCGATTACAGGTAACTTACTTGCAAATGACACTGATGCGGAAGCCAATATCCTTGTTTCGTCAATCATTATAGGTACACAACCAGCGAATGGTGGCGTGATAGTAAATGGTGATGGCAGTGTTACGTACACGCCGAATGCTGGTTTTGCAGGGACTGATACCTTTACTTATGCTGTAAAAGATGCCTTGGGGCTTGTCTCCAATATTGCGACAGTGACTGTGACCGTTATTGCGGAAGTGGTTGTAGAAGCGCTAGATGACAGTTATGTTGCTACTGCAAATTCATCAAGTGTCCAAACTGTTAGCGTGACTGCTGCCAAGGGGGTTGGTGCTAATGATCTGCCTGAAGGTGACGCGGATCGTACTTTTGCGGTTGTAAGTGGTATCAAGCGGCAAGGTGAGGATCTTTATGACGGTAGTATCGCGCTTAGTTTTAATAAGGCTAATGGTTCATTTAACTACACATTGATAGCGCCATTTTGGGCTTTTACGTCCTCTTTGCGAAAAGCGGCTAAACGGGGTATTTATCAATTTAGCTATTCTATGACGTTGAATGGTAAAACAACGCAGCCTGCGATTGTCACAATTACTGTAAAATAGTTTTCTGGTTGATTTTAAGCAGATATTACTTAGATTATACCCGTTGCTAGGCGGGTATAATCGGCATTATTCCTCCAAGTCTATTCAAGGTGCATCATTGAATAATAATCAGTGTGCGCAAGGCACGAGTTTGAATTTTCGCGTAAACAATGTTTTAGTTTTAAAAGCTAAAACAAGCTTTAACTTAAATTATCAGGAAGATAGCCCTATTGCATTGGTTGTTAGCTGCACGCTGGTTTGTGTTATTTAACTACTTTGTTGTTATTAAAGTCCTTGTCTTTCGCTCGTTTAGCAGTATCATTGCAACTTGATTCATTGTAAGTGACGATGACACGTTAGGGTAAATTAGAACGTAAAGGTAGTAACATGCAAAAGTCTTTTGAAAAACGCCGCTTTATCCGTATGGATTTAAGCTGCGAGTTAATGTACAGGCTACCTGATACCATGCGTCTTATTAAAGGAAGCTGTAAGAATCTCAGTAATTCAGGTATTTTATTTACAGCTTTTCAAAACATTGATGCTGGTGTGGTCTTAGAAATTGAATTAGCCTCTATGGATGAGATTGTTTCCCCCCCCATGAAGGCCTTGGTGGAAGTTGTTTCTTCGCGTTTTGTTAACGCCGGAACTTACGATGTGGCTGCGGAGATTAAAGGCTTTAAATAATTATTATTGTTACTTTAATTATCGCGATGAAATTCAGATTATTTATGCAAAGTGTTGCTGGGGCGTTGGTATTCCTGATTGTAGTCATTAAATGATGGATAAATTTGAATTTTACGAAACATTATCTAAACTGTTGCTGAAGCAGGAGAAATTAAGTCAAGGAGATTTAGCGCGGGTACAGCGCTTGATGGAGCAAATAGAAGAAGGTTCGTTATCTGCGTTATTGATGAAAGAATATGCCGGAAGTGATGGCTTGCCGGAATTTTTAATCCGTCTCGGGCTTTGTGCGGATAAAGATGTAGCCGCTGCAATCACTGAAATAACTGGGTTGAGGTTAGTTAATAAAACTGACTACCCAAACAAACTTACATTAGAAGAACCCATTTCAATCCGGTTTTTTAAAGAGTATAAACTGGTAATTATAGAGAATAATCCCGAAGAGATCGTTATTGCAACGGTTGACCCCACTAAACGCTTTGCCGTTGAGGCACTTGAAATGGCCTTGGATAAGCCAGTTTCTATCCGTATCGGCGTTTTATCCGACATTCATGAAGCCATCGAAAAGCAATCTGGTTCCGACAAATCTGTCATGGACCGCATTTTAGAGGATATAAAAGACGACAGCATCATTGAATATGACGTTGAGCACCTCAAAGATATGGCCAGCGAAGCGCCGGTGGTGCGTATCGTTAATTTAATCATGCAAAAAGCACTGGAAAGTCACGCCTCGGATATTCATATTGAACCTTTTGAACAAAAATTAGTGGTGCGCCTGCGAGTGGATGGGGTTTTGCAGGATCTTAACGCGCCGCCGGTCAATTCGACTGCCGCCGTTATTTCCCGTATTAAGCTGATGGCCAAGTTAAATATTGCAGAACGGCGTATTCCGCAAGATGGCCGCATTAACATCCAAATTCAGGGTAAGGATGTTGATTTGCGTGTGTCAACGTTGCCAACGTTATATGGCGAAAGCGTGGTTATCCGATTGTTGGAAAAATCTGGCCTGGTGTTTGATTTTGAAAACTTGGGTTTTTCTGCAAAACCGCTTGCGCAATTCTTGGATATTCTGGCATTACCGCATGGCATCGTTTTAATAACCGGCCCTACGGGTAGCGGCAAAACCACCACCTTATATGCGGCTTTAAGTCGGCTTAATGTTATCTCGCGTAAAATTATTACGGTTGAAGACCCCATTGAATACCAGTTAGAAGGTATTAATCAAGTACAGGTTCAAAGCAAAATCGGCTTAGATTTCCCGGCGGCTTTACGGTCCATTGTCAGGCAAGACCCAGATGTCATTATGATTGGTGAAATGCGGGATAAAGAAACGGCCAGCATCGCTATTCAATCAGCGCTTACCGGGCATTTAGTATTGTCGACTTTACATACTAATGACGCGGTGGGCGGCATTGCCCGCATGCTCGACATGGGGCTGGAAGACTATTTATTGACCTCAACTTTAAATGCGATACTCGCACAACGGCTGGTAAGATGTTTATGCCCCAGTTGTCGACGTCCATATCAAGTGGGTGAGGCTTTGATTCAGCAGTTATCACTAAGGCGCTTTCAAGCGGAAGGGGATATTATCTTTTATGAAGCCACTGGCTGTACTGAATGTGCCCACGTTGGCTATCAAGGCCGGCAAATGATTGTTGAATTATTAGTCCTGACCGATAGTTTACGTAATACGATTATTCAAGGTGCTGATTCTGTGTCATTGCAGCAGCAGGCTATTGCGGAAGGCATGGTGACGCTGTATGAAGACGGCCTCCAAAAAGTGTTTGCCGGTGTGACTTCATTAAGTGAAGTACTGCGGGTTTCCATTGGTAAATAACAGGTAGTCGGGCGTGATTTTACTGGTACGGAATTTGGCAACACAGTTGCGGCTCTTTTGGCGTTGGTGGTTTTACGAGTTAGACTTATTGATGCCAAGCTGGTTGCGGAAGTTTTTTTATGTCCAGCAGCCGCAACTATTTATGCGTCTGAATAATTTTCAGATCGCTCTATACCGTATTGACAAACATTCAGAACAGCTGTTAGCCAGCTTTTATTTGCATAACGAAGGCAAGCAAGCTCAAAGTGAGTTTTTTAAACAACACCCTGAATGGTTGAATGCCACAAAAATATTATTACTGAATACCAGACAAATATTAAAAAAACGTCTGGATTTACCATTAGCTACTCAAGAAAACCTGAAGCAAGTAATCACCTACGAGCTCGACCGATACACACCTTTTAGTAGTGATCAGTGCTATTTTGCAACTCAGGTTTTAGGTAAAAATAAAGCCAGCAACCGCTTGGTCTTAGAGTTAATGGTGGTTTCAAAAGCTAAACTTAATGCTCAGGTTAAGGAGTTACTGGACTTTGGTTTGGGCATGGATCATGTGGCGCATGAGAGTGACCGTGAACGGTATTTTTTAAACGCTTATATCCAACCTTATGATTTATTGCCGGACGAATTTCGTCGTGATCGGCCTCAGAATTTTAAATGGCTTAAACGTTTTTTCGTGCTTTGTTTTTGGCTGCTTGCAGGGGTTGCTATAGCCCTGCCAATTTGGTCGCAACACCGAACCCTGATTGAGTTACAACAACAGATTGCTGGGGTTAAACATAAAGCCTTGGAAGTAGAGGCGCTTCAAACTGAAACTAATGCCCTGTTACAGGCGGAAAAAAAAATAGTGGCTTTGAAGCGGCAGGCACCAGTGATTTTAAATGTTATAGAACATCTTAGTAAATTATTACCCAAAGATACTTGGCTTAGAAGTTTTGAGTACACCGATAATAAATTTTTATTAAAAGGCGTATCGGCTTCTTCTTCTGCTTTAATTGGTTTGCTGGAAGCGTCACCCTATTTTAAGCAAACTGCTCTGGTTTCCCCTGTGACCCGGGATAGCCAGGAAAAATTGGATCAATTTCAGTTGGAATCCTACCTTGAGTCAGCGCATGACCCTCGATAATTTGACGGCTAAACAAAAAAGTTTTTTTGCAGCAGGGCTAATGATTTTGGTTATTGTGTCGCTAACATTAGGAGTAATTATGCCAATGGTGAGCGGGTATTATGCAAATAAACAGTCTATTGCGCAATTGCAAATGCAATTGCAGCGCTATACCGGTAAGGTCGCTAGCCGCGAGTCGGTTATTGCCCAAACGGCCGAATTAAAAAGCACGATTATGGGCTTTGGTATCTTTAGTGCGCAAAAATCCATACCTCTGGTGTTGGCTGAAATGCAGGAAAAAATCAAAACCGCTGTTTCCAATGCCGGGGGTGAATTAACCAGTACCCAAAATCTTTCTCAAAAGCCGGTGGATGGATTGGTTAAGTTGGGGATTAATGCCAGTTTTTCCGGAAAAATTGAGAATTTAAAAAACATCTTATATGAATTGGAGTCGGCAAAGCCGTATTTAATGATTGAAAATATTAAGATTTATGGTGCAGGCAATGAGCTTGGCAGTGCTTCAGGCAAAATAGATGCTGTTAATATAATTTTGGTAGTAGCCGATATTGTCACTTATATTCCCCCGGTTGCACCATGAATGCACGGTATTTAGAACAGTATCGGCCTTTGTTTTTTTTAGGAATCGCCTGTTTTTTAACCAGTGGTTTTATTGTTTGGGAGTGGCGGGTGATTGATCGCGAGCAATTCTCATTTATATTGCCGCATTATGAATCCAATGCGCTTAACTTAGAGCGCCTAACTATGGATCAAGCCTTGCTGTTGCCGTTGCAAGAGTATCAGGAAATGGTCAAGGTACCGTTGTTTTTTGAGGGGCGGGAAGAAGTTGCCGTTATTAGCAGTGTTGATGAAAGCGCTTTAAAATTAACCGGTGTCGTGTTAACCCCGCATGGCTTTGTGGCCTTGGTGAGAGATGAGCAGGGCGCATATCATAAGTTGGATCAGGGTCACGAGGTATTGGGATGGACTGTCGCTGCCGTGAAAAACGATCGGGTTGAGTTAGTTAGAAATGCGGAGTCCCGTGAATTGACGTTATTTGAAGGTAGAAATAGACATGATTTGACGGCGCAGGAGCTGGAAGATTGCTTTAAAAACCAGGCAGACCTGCCTTTAGAGGAATGTTTTAAACATCCTGAGAAATATGCTGGCAAAAGTAAGGGCGGCGTTGCCACGTAATTTTGCCTATATTAAAGCGCTGTTCAATACAATTCGGCAATTTTTAATTGCCTGCCAAGGTTTTAACATGCACGGCAACGCTTGTTGCTAAGGCGTTGAGATTATAGCCCCCTTCTAAAACTGAAATAAGCCGACCTTGGCAGTATTGGTCGGCAATGCCCATTAAAGCTTGCGTGACCCAACGAAAGTCCTCTTCCACCAGGTTAATCGAAGCCAAAGGATCGTCTTTATGCGCGTCAAAACCGGCTGAAATAAAAAGCAAATCAGGCCTAAAATGATGCAGTGCCGGTAAAATAATGGCTTCATATTTTTTTTTGAACTCAATGCCGGTATCGTCCGCTGCCAAGGGGACGTTAATAATATTGCCAACGCCGGTTTCCGAAGGGTGCCCGGTGCCCGGATAGTTCGGCATCTCATGACTGGAGGCATAAAGTACCTGCGGTTGAGAATAAAAAGCCATTTGGGTGCCGTTGCCATGGTGTACATCAAAATCAACAATTGCGATACGTTCCAATTGAAAGTGTAGACGTGCATATTCAGCGGCTATGGCAACATTGTTGAACAGACAGAACCCCATAGCTAATTTGGGTTCGGCATGATGTCCCGGTGGGCGAACGGCACAAAAAGCATTATCTGCTTTGTTGGTACAAATTTGATCAACTGCGTCACATACGGCCCCGACCGCGCGAAATGCGGCTGTTTCTGATCCAGGCGATAATGGCGTATCCTGGTCCAGATGATTGATGCCTTGTACAGGCAGGGCATTCCGAATCCGCTGAATATGTGCCATTGGGTGAATCAGCTGGATTTGCTGTTCTGTGCCCATTGGGGCTGCTGGTCTGATTAAGTTTGCAAACGCTGGCTTATCAAGGGCTTTGTTAATAGCGTTAAGCCGGTCGGCACATTCGGGATGACCTGAACCCGTTTGGTGTAAAAGAAAATCTGGATGGCTATAAAATAATGTTCTCATATCATCTGTCCTTATAAAATCCTTTTTAATAGTCAGCCTTAGGTGTTTTACCGTAATTTTTTATTTAATTGAAATAGCTGAGCATTTATATCAGATTTATTAAGCGCTAGCTAAATAAGCTAAGCACATTGATCGATTTGAAAAACATGGCTCTTTTTATCTATTAACTTGTCGCTTAATCATCATCCCCAGCCTAGGGAAATGCTATCATAACCTTTTTACTCTTGAGGGTAGTATGCTTATGAGCGTAAAGATTTATCATAATCCGAGGTGTAGCAAATCTCGACAAACTCTGGCCTTAATTCAAGATCAAGGTTTTAAGCCTGAAATTATCGAGTATTTAAAACAGCCCCCATCATTGGATGAGCTAAATAACATTCTGCAACTGCTTAAAATGGCGCCGCGTGATTTAGTGCGTAAGCAAGAAGCTGAATATAAAGAGCTGGGGCTGGATAACCCCGAGCTTTCCAATGAAGCTTTGTGTAATGCCTTGGTTAGTACGCCGAAGTTAATGGAAAGACCGATTGTGATCTCCAATAACAAAGCCGTCATCGGGCGTCCTCCCGAAGTGGTTTTGAGTATCCTGAATTAATATGTCTAAGAACTTACTTAACATTCTGATTGTGTATTATTCACGCGGCGGCACAACCGCAGCAATGGCTAATCAAATTGCCCGTGGTGTTGAGAGTGTTGCCGATACCGAGGCTATTTTACGTACCGTGCCGGAAATATCTGCTGTTTGCGAACAGACCGCCGCGACGATTCCTGAGCAGGGTGCGCCCTATGCAACACTGGATGATTTAAGGTATTGTCATGGGTTGGCTTTAGGTAGCCCTACACATTTTGGTAACATGGCCGCACCGCTTAAATATTTTATTGATAGCACTACTGCGCTTTGGTTTAGCGGCGCGTTAATTAATAAACCGGCGGGAGTTTTTACTGCCACAAACAGCTTGCATGGTGGTCAGGAAAGTACCTTGCTGTCTATGATGTTGCCTTTAATGCATCATGGTATGTTGATTACCGGGATTCCTTACACGGAACATGCACTGCGGGAGACTATGAGTGGAGGAACGCCTTATGGGGCGAGTCATTGGTCTGCCCAACCGAACGGCTTAAGCGATGCGGAAAAGAAAATTTGTCAGGTGCTTGGGGCTCGTTTAGCCACGATTGCGCATAGCCTGAAACAGACTTATGCAAATTAAGGCGGATTATTTTTACAGCCTGGCACTGGTAGGTTTTTTTGGGCTTTTTATATTACTGATGGTTTGGAATACACTTTGGTATCCTTCTACCAAATTGCCAGTGGCTTTGGTTTTATTGCTGGCTATTATGCCTTTATTATTGCCATTGCGTGGTCTATTAAAGGCCAATGCCAGAAGTTGTGCTTGGATGGCGTATCTAAGTATTGCTTATTTAATGCATGGCTCCGTCGAAGCCTATGTGAATGCAGCGGAACGCCTGCCCGCAAGTTTGGAAGTTTTTTTTAGTGCAACGTTGTTTATAGGGGCCACTTTTTTTATTCGTTTTAAAAACCGCTAAGCTCATGGCAGTGCAACTTCCAGTACAGTTTGAGTTTAATACCCTGCAAACTTTTCATAATTTTTATCCGGGCTGTAATCAAGAACTGATTTCACATCTACAGGAAGCAATTACTAAGGGTAATGAGCAGTTAATTTTTGTATGGGGTGAAGCTGGTTTAGGCAAAAGCCATTTATTGCACGCCAGTTGTCAGTTCGCTTATGAATTAAGGCGAAGCAGTTTCATTGTCAGTTTAAATCCTGAACAGTTACCCGATGCCAGTATTTTGGAAGATTTGGACGCTATAGAGTTTGTGTGTGTGGATAATATTGATGCTATTGCTGGCGTCAGTGAGTGGGAGCAGGCGTTTTTTAATTTTTTTAATCGTCACCGGGATAAGGATCAGCATTTGATTTTATCTGCTGCCAGTCCACCCAATTATTTAACGGTGCAATTAGCAGATTTAAAAACCCGGTTAAACTGGGGGTTGACACTTAAATTAAAAGCATTGACCCCCGCAGATAGTTTGGGTGCGTTAAATTTTAAAGCGGATAGTTTGGGTTTTGAAATCAGCCCGCAGGTAGGACGTTTTTTATTAACGCATTTTGCTCGAGACCTGCCTTCACTTTGGGCTTTATTGGATCGGTTGGATCAGATGTCCCTAGCAGCAAAGCGCAAATTGACGTTACCTTTTTTAAGGCAGCTTATAAAAACTTCTACCGATTTATAGTTGCTTAAATGGATACTGGATCGCTTGATGACAATTGCTGTTACGATCAATTTAGGTATTTATTTCGGCTGAGTGCAAATAATTTCGAAGATTTTTTGACTAATTTAGGTATTTGGTTATAATGATCCGTTAAACTAATAAGCGAGCGTGGCGGAATTGGTAGACGCGCTGGATTTAGGTTCCAGTGGTTATCCGTGAGAGTTCGAGTCTCTCCGCTCGCACCAAAATATCATATAAAAAATTAGCGCTTTTTGCGGTAATTTATCAAATCTTCTGGCCGAACTTTCGGTATCTTAATCTATAATGCAACCCTAATATTTTTAAACGTGTGAGGTAGAGAAATGCAAGTTTCTGTTGAAAAGACATCAGAATTAAGTAGAAAAATGATCGTTAGTGTTCCAGAAGAAGTTATTCAGGAAAAAGTAGCTGCGCGTTTAAAAACCTTAGCCCGTGATGTCAAAGTCGATGGCTTTCGCCCTGGTAAAGTTCCGCCGCATGTAGTTAAGAAAATGTTTTCTGATCGGGTACGTAACGAAGTGACTGGTGATTTGATCCAGTCCACTTATGCTGAAGCGATCAATGAACAGAAATTGCAACCGGCTGGATATCCACAAATTCATTCAGCTGAAGATGATGCTAGCGGCTTTAAATATACTGCTGAGTTTGAGGTTTATCCTGAGGTTTCGTTGGCGGGTATGGCTAACCTAAGCATTTCGCGCCCTGTTGCAGAGGTTGCTGAAAGCGATGTTGACAATATGCTGCTAAGATTAAGACAGCAACGGCAAGCATGGCGGGTAGTTGAGCGTGAGGCTACTGATTCGGATCGGGTTACGCTTAATTTTACTGGTGAAGTTGAAGGTGAAAGCTTTACCAATGGTAAAGTTGAAGGCTTTCAGGTTGAAATAGGTACAAATAAGATGGTGCCGGGTTTCGAAGCAAATTTGCTTGGTTTAGCTGCAAATGCGCAAAAAACTTTTGAGGTTACTTTCCCAGAAGCATATGGTAATGAAAAATTGGCCGGTAAGTTGGCTAAATTTGATGTAGATGTTGTGAGTGTTGAAGAGGTGGTGTTGCCCGAAATAGACGCTGAGTTTGTGAAAGCGTACGGTATTGAAAGTGGTGATATTGAGCTTTTTAAGGCAGATGTCAAAGCAAATATGCAGCGTGAGCTAAAACGTACGTTACAGGATAAATTAAAAACCAAGGTAATGGATGCACTTTATGTTGCTGTTCCGCTTACCGTGCCGAATGCGTTGGTGCAAAATGAAACTCGGCAGTTAATTAAACCCTATGCGGAAAACGCTAAAAAGCAAAATATTAAGCTGGAAGATTTGCAGTTGCCAAAAGAGGCTTTTGAGGCCGAAGCTACGCGGAGAGTTGCATTAGGATTGATTTTGGCGGAGATTATTCGTACTAAAGAGATTAAACTGGATCCTGCTAAAGTTCGCGAAACTGTGGAAGAGCTTGCACAAAGTTATGAAGATTCGGCGCAAATCGTCAAATGGTACTATCAAGATAAGACCCGTTTAGCGGATATTGAGCAAATGGTGCTCGAAAATGAGGTTGTTGATTCGGTGGTCGCACAAGCGACGGTAACAGATGAACAGATCAATTTTGATGCGGCGATGAACAAAGAGCAAAACAGTTAAGGAACCCTAATGTATAATTTACACAGCATGAGCAAAGCTTTGACACCACAAGCGGCAGGTGGATTAGTGCCGATGGTTATTGAGCAAACCGCGCGTGGTGAGCGTTCTTATGACATTTATTCAAGACTGTTAAAAGAGCGGGTGATTTTTTTGGTAGGCCAGGTTGAAGATTACATGGCGAACTTGGTGGTTGCTCAGTTGCTGTTTTTGGAATCGGAAAACCCTGATAAAGACATTCATTTGTATATTAATTCACCGGGTGGCTCGGTGACAGCCGGGATGTCCATTTATGATACTATGCAGTTTATTAAACCTGATGTAAGTACCATGTGTATCGGACAAGCGGCCAGTATGGGGGCTTTGCTGTTGACCGGCGGCGCTAAAGGTAAGCGCTATTGCTTACCCCATTCGCGCATGATGATCCATCAACCATTGGGTGGTTACCAGGGGCAAGCGTCTGATATTGATATTCATGCCCGTGAAATTTTGTCAATCCGGGATAAACTCAATAAAGTTTTAGCGTACCATACCGGCCAGCCGATTGAAAAAATCCAACAAGATACTGATAGAGATAATTTTTTAAGCGCGCAAGATTCGGTTAGTTATGGTTTGATTGATGCGGTGCTTTCCAGTCGTGAGCCTAATACCGATAAATAAGCAATGATGATTTTAGCTGTAAAGAAACAAAAAATCACACATCAAAGTTTTTGCGGGAGTTTAATTTATGAGTAATGACAAGAAGAACAAAACTTCTGAGAAGTTGTTATATTGTTCATTTTGCGGAAAAAGCCAGCATGAAGTTAGAAAATTAATTGCCGGTCCTTCTGTTTATGTCTGCGATGAATGTGTAGAGCTGTGTAATGACATTATCAAAGAAGAATTACAGGATGACGTTTTAGTTGATAATCCGCAATTGCCAAAACCCAAAGAAATTAAGGCGGTCTTGGATGAGTACGTCATCGGTCAGGAAGGGGCCAAAAGAATTTTGGCTGTCGCGGTATATAACCATTACAAGCGGCTACGCAGCCAATCGACAAGGAACGATATTGAATTAGGTAAAAGTAATATTTTATTGATTGGCCCTACCGGTTCAGGTAAGACCTTGTTGGCGGAGACCTTGGCGCGACTTTTGAATGTGCCGTTTGCCATTGCTGATGCGACGACTTTAACCGAGGCTGGTTATGTCGGAGAGGATGTCGAAAATATTATCCATAAGATTTTACAAAAATGTGATTATGATGTTGAAAAAGCAGAGTCGGCCATAGTTTATATTGACGAAATTGATAAAATTTCCAGAAAATCCGATAACCCATCGATTACCCGGGATGTTTCCGGAGAAGGCGTACAGCAAGCGCTGTTAAAATTAATTGAAGGGACGATCGCGTCTGTGCCGCCTCAAGGGGGACGTAAAAATCCACAGCAAGAGTTTTTGCAGGTAAATACGGCGAATATATTATTTATAGTAGGTGGTGCTTTTTCTGGTTTGGATAAAGTCATTAAGGCGCGCTCTGAGAAAGGCGGTATTGGTTTTTCAGCAGAAGTAAAAACCAAAGATGACAGAAAAAATGTCGGTCAGTTGTTTGCGGAAGTTGAAGCGGAAGATTTGATTAAATATGGTCTCATTCCTGAATTTGTAGGCCGTTTGCCGGTAGTTGCAACCCTGGAAGAGTTAGACGAAAACGCGTTGATTCAAATTTTAACTCAGCCCAAGAATGCGCTTGTAAAGCAATACAAGCACTTATTTGAAATGGAAGGTGCTGAACTTGAATTCAGGGGGGATTCGTTAGCGGCGATTGCCCGCAAATCAATGGAAAGAAAAACTGGTGCGCGCGGGTTAAGAACCATAGTTGAAAATGTTTTGTTGGACACGATGTATGAATTGCCGTCGGATGAAAACATCACTAAAGTAGTTATAGATGAGGGTGTTATTTTGGGTCATTCCAAACCGTTGCTGGTATATGTGAATGAGCAAAAATTGGCGTCTTCTGACGTATAGTCTTAGCATTAGCGGTCAATAAAAAGGAGGCTTTAGGTCTCCTTTTTTATGTCTGGAGTATTGCTGTTGACAAGCGTTTTTTATTAAGGGTCTGATTTATTGAGTAATAGTTTTTTTAAGCCTAGATTTAGAAAAGCTAGCTTTTAACTTAATGGGGATGCAATAATTATATGGGTGAGGGCGGATTATGCAGAAAATAAAAGTATTGTTTGTGTGTATGGGGAATATTTGTCGATCACCAACCGCCGAAGGGGTGTTTACACGGTTAGTGTCTGAGCAGAGACTCCAGGCTTTTTTTGAGATTGATTCAGCTGGAACACATGCTTATCACGTTGGATCCGCACCAGATCTTCGTGCGCAAAAAGCGGCAAGTGAAAGGGGGCTTGATTTATCAAAACAGCGGGCGCGTAAGGTAATGCCTGATGATTTTGAAATGTTTGATTATATCCTGGTGATGGATGATGATAATTATGCCTTGCTTATGCAGGATTGCCCCTTAGAGTTACAGCATAAAGTACAGTATTTTTTAAGTTATGAACCCAGTTTAACTATCCGGGAAGTGCCTGATCCCTATTATGGTGGGCAATATGGCTTTGAAAGAGTGTTAGATCTTTGTGAATCTGCCGCACTGGGTTTTTTAAATGTGCTAAAGTCTGAACGCGCGTTTTAAGTTGCGCCCCACATTTTAACAAAGGCTAATAAGATGACTGTCGTGTCGAATACCGTTAATTATTTGGATGGTGAAACTGTACTGGAAGCTTTTTTCGCGGTAGATGAAGCCGTGGCTGGGAAAAGACCTGCGGTATTGATTGCACACATGTGGGGAGGGCGGGATGGTTTTGTGGCGGAAAAAGCTAAACAATTGGCCGCGTTGGGCTATGTTGGGTTTGCTTTAGATATGTACGGGAAGGGGGTGCTGGGCACGAATGCCGAACAAAATATGACGCTAATGCAACCCTTCATGACTGATCGTAGCATGCTTCAAAAGCGTATTAATGCTGCATTTCAGGCATTGCGCTTGTTGCCTTGGGTAGATGAGGCCAAAATAGCAGCAATTGGTTATTGTTTTGGTGGTTTGTGTGTATTGGATTTGGCGCGCTCAGGGACAGATGTTTTAGGGGTGGTGAGTTTTCATGGTTTATTGGATACACCCGAAGTCAGCCAAAATAAGCCGATAAAAGCGAAAGTTTTAGCGTTGCATGGTCATGAAGATCCCCTGGCATCTGCCCAGCTGAAAAATTTTGAGCAGGAAATGACGGAGGCTGGTGTTGATTGGCAAGTGCATGTATACGGGCATACTGTGCATGCGTTTACTAATCCGCGTGCCAATGATCCCACTTTAAGTGCTACTTATAAGTATGACGTGGTCGCTGACCGGCGATCCTGGAATGCGATGCAAAATTTTTTAAAAGAGTTATTTGTTGAAACGCTGTAGAAAAGCTTGGCGGTCGTCTTAATCTGTCGTTGTTTAAATAGAGTTTAAGAGTTAACATCGGATCATGAGGAGTTCGAATATAATAGACTTGGGCATGCTGAAACAAATTTAAGCAGTAAATAGATTTAACTTTAATAATATTAATTGTCAGCTATTGCTTTATTTGAAGTAGTCACCATAATGCTGTTAACATTCATTTGCTTATAGGTATACAGTCATGATGCGAATTATTTTATTTTTAGCCACAAACCTTGCAATAACGCTTGTGATTGGTGTGGTGTTTAACCTTTTGGGATTGAGCAGTATTTTAGATGCTCAGGGGGTCAGTCTTGACCTTAATAGTTTACTCGTCATGTCAGCAGTGATCGGAATGTCGGGATCGTTTATTTCATTATTGATGTCAAAGTCAATGGCAAAGTCATCAATGGGCGTGCAGGTGATTGAATCCCCACAAGACGCCACCGAACGCTGGTTGGTGGAGACCGTCTCCAGATTAGCGACGGCGGCGGGTATTGGTATGCCTGAAGTGGGTGTTTTTAATAGTCCGGATTCTAATGCTTTTGCGACTGGGATGAATCGCAACAGTGCTTTAGTTGCGGTGAGCACGGGTTTATTAAATAACATGAACAGGGATGAAGTTGAAGCGGTCATTGGCCACGAAATTACCCATGTTTCTAATGGTGATATGGTGACTATGTCGCTGATGCAGGGCGTTGTTAATACCTTTGTGTATTTCTTTGCAACTTTGGTTGGGCATGTGGTAGATCGTGTTGTGTTCCGTAATGAAGAGGGGCACGGCGCGGGTTATTATATTACCCAGATGATTGCACAAGTGCTGTTTGGTTTTCTGGCCTCCATGCTGGTGATGTGGTTTTCACGTTACAGGGAGTTTAAAGCAGATGCGGGTGGGGCTAAATTAGCTGGTCGTGAAGACATGATTAATGCCCTGAAGGCCTTACAACGTGCTCATAATCCGGCAGATTTACCCGGTCAATTAGCCGCTTTCGGTATTAATGGCGGCGGTATCAGTAGATTGTTTATGAGTCATCCGCCCTTGGAGGAACGGATTGCAGCCTTACAAAACAGTCAATAACAGAACTCCTCTAACACCGGACATGCGCTATTGGTGTCCGGTTTTTTTTGATTTTTCCCTTAGCGTTTTGCGATTTTCGTAAAGCATTTTTATGTATACTAAGCTATTGAATACCTAATGAACTTAATTAAAATATTTGCGTTGTTGATTTTTGTAGGGGGGTGTACCCAAGATCAGCAAAATAAGCTTTTCAGAAAAACCGTAGAATTGATGGATGGTAATTATGTTGTGACGTTTGCCAATGGCCCGACCAGTAAAACTTGGATAGTCAAAAATGGCAAAGTGACTTCTGATGATAAAGGGTACTATTATTTCTGGGATGAAAAGAAACATTATATTCAAACTCCAATTGAACATACGTTCGTTGAAGAAATAAATTAAATTTTCAAATGGGATTGGTATCTTGGGTTGCAACTATTGCAGCCCAGCGTGATTGGTTTATATGCTAAACAAATAGCGACAGCATATTATCCAGCGCTTTTTTAGCATAATGCTTAACGGTTTCCTCGACTTTTATGGGATTAACGACTATCCCTTCTACTAAATTTTCCAGTACCCATAGTAAATGCTGTGGATCAGTCCTGAACATGGTTGAGCACATGCACAAGGTGGGTGACATAAAATGCACGTTTTTACCTTGAGTCTTGCATTCCTCGTGTAGTCGATTAACTAAATTTAGTTCGGTCGCCACCAGCCAGCGGGTATTAGGTGCAGCGTTTCTAACTACTTTCAAAATATACTCTGTTGAGCCAATATAATCAGCTTTTTGGCACACTTCAAAGCTAGCTTCCGGATGTGCAATAACTTTGGTATCAGGGAAACGTACCAGAAAATTGTCGATATGCTCGGGTTGAAACACCTGATGCACGGAGCAAAAACCTTTCCATAAGATAATTTTTGCGGCTTTAATTTGATCTGTTGTTAATCCGCCTTGCGGCTTTTCAAAATCCCAGGTTACCATTTCTTCCAGCGGAATATCCATACGGTAACCAGTATTACGGCCCAAATGTTGATCGGGGAAAAATAAGACTTTTTCACGTTTAGAAAAACTCCATTCCAGAATCTTTTGCGCATTGGATGAGGTACACACTGTACCGTCGTGCTCACCGCAAAACGCTTTTAAATCCGCTGCCGAATTAATATAAGTAACTGGTGTCAACGTTTGCTCTACATCAATGATTTGCGCTAACTCTGTCCAGCATTTTTGCACCTTCATTAAATTGGCCATATCCGCCATGGAACATCCGGCCGCCAAATCCGGCAGAATAGCAACTTGATCGGGACGGGATAAAATATCCGCCACTTCTGCCATGAAATGCACACCACAAAACACAATATATTCCGCTGACGCTTCTGCTGCGTTGCGGGAAAGTTTCAGGGAATCTCCCCAGAAATCAGCATGCTTAAATACCTCATCGCGTTGGTAGTGATGACCAAGGATAACGCAACGACTCCCTAATTTAGCTTTCGCAGCTACAATACGGGAATCACATTCCTCATCGCTGAGCAGCGCATAATCTTGAATAAGTAAAGCGGAAGAACGCATAATTAAAATTTTAGGTTGAAAGGGTGAAGGCTCTTAAGAGCGTTGATTTGGTTAAGAAAATGTATACTCTACTTAAGTTATCAGGATTAATCAATAATGCATCCTACAAGCGTAGCCCGATATTTAAGTTTTTGAATGATGCTTGGTTATGGCATTGACTTCGGTGCGGATCCAATTTTCTGCTTCAGTATTAATATCAACCGCTTTACGGCCTTTACTTTCAATAGCCGGGCCAATTTTAACTTTGATTACGCCCGGGTATTTAAAAAAGCTGTAACGCGGCCAGAAATCACCGGCATTGTGTGCTACGGGAATAATTGGGTAGCCGGTTTTATGCGCCAACATCGCGCCGCCAATATTAAATTTCATTACTTCTCCGGGAGCGGTGCGCGTACCTTCTGGAAAAATGAGAATCCATAAACCTTCCTTTAGATAGTGCGAACCTTTATTCAATAAGTTTTTTAGAGAAGCTTTCGGATTCTTTCGGTCTATCACGATAGATTTTAGCGTTAATAATGACCAACCCCAAACGGGTAAATACAATAACTCTTTTTTAATTACTACCGAATGGGTCGGTAAAATATAGCGCAAAGCCAAGGTTTCCCAAGCTGATTGGTGATTACTTAAAATGATGGCAGGCTGCCCGGGATGAATATTTTCCAAGCCTTCAACTTCATAGGTTAGGCCGCAAAATATTTTGGTCATCCAAGAAATAACCGCGCACCAAATATGACCGATTTTAACGCGGACAGAAAAGGGAAACAGCATGCCCGTAATCAGCAAGATACCGATAATAGTTGCACTTAAAAAAATGCCGAAAAATAGCAGTGTTGAGCCAAGGTAATTTTTAGGTCTGGTATCTGCAGGTGAGCTGGTCATGTGGAGGTTGGGTTAGGACTTAAAGGGAATAAGTAAGATTGAAGCTTTTCGGGGTATTTTAACGTGAATTGGTTTTACAGCCACTTAATATTATTCTTTCTCCCTGGAAATAAAAAAGCCCGCATACCGATAAAAGGTTGCGGGCTTATCAATAGCTATGAAAAACCGGAAATTATACTACGTGGAATGTTACTAATTAGATGAGTTTTAAGCCATTTGCACCGAAAGCATAATTACTCACGGGTTTAAAACCAACGCCTAACTTTACTAAATCGGCAAGGGTATTGGTTTTTAAATAATTTTCGATAAAGCCAATAGCATCAGCATCGCTGCTGCCTAAGGCATTTTTAGTGAGCTTGACAGCCAATTCATGTCCGCTCAATGATTTAAACGCGGTGACAGCGGCATCGCTTTTAACTAAAGCACTGATCACGGCATCTAAACTGTCAGGTACACTTTTTAATTCATTCAGTAAATTTGCGCCTGGTTCTTTTCCAAATAAGATTTGCGAGGCCAGTGCAATGTTTTTTAATTTACCGGTAGGTTGTTTCAGGAAATCAAGGTCATAAGTTGCATTGTTTAAGTCAATTTTGGCGAATGTCTCTAGGCTAGTGGGTTCGTCTGTTGCTTCGTTAATTAGCACCAGATCATATTTAGTAAGATTACGCATTAAATAGATGCCAATTGCTTCGTTTGGCTTCGAGCTGTATTTTAAAGTCCCGGTTGCTTCAGTAGCGGTAGGCGTAGGCGTGACTATTGGAGGTGTCGGGGTGACGACAGGCGGTGTTGGCGTAACGGAAGGAGGCGTTGGTGTGACCGAAGGGGTTGGAGTTACCGAAGGTGTAGTTGTAGGCGTTATCGTTACCGTCGGTGTTGGAGAAACGGTAGGCGTTGGTGTGCCTGTTGGAGTAACTTTAACATACGTTTGCAGAAGCGAGCTGAAATAATAATTAGGATCACTTGCCCTTGGATCCGCACTTTGTGAGGTTGCTTTTGCCACCTTATTTCCGGCAGCAGCAGTCGATAAATCTAACGCGTTTGCATTGGCATTTGTGATTGCTACAGCAAGCATGGCGCCCACTGATATTGATGTTAGCGTAGTTGGTTTTGTCGTAAAGCTCATATTTGCATCCGTTGAGTTAAGGTTAGTATTAGGCAATTCGGGACTATTCCTGAGTTGTTAAAAATTAATTCTAGTTTAAATAAAGTAATTTAATTATTTCGGCTTAAATAATTTTGTGACGCTGTTCACATATTTTGGCATGAGTTTTGGGGTTATTGTGAACCAGCATTAGGTTTCGCACCCTTCATATTTAGCTCGCTATGTCGTAAGTTTATATTCAAAATAATTATTGAGCGATAAAACTTTAAAATCAAACGGATGGCGTAGCAAAATTTTATGAATGTTGTGGCTTTATACAACAAGTCATGGATAAAAAGCATGACTTTTGGCACATGTTTTCTCTAAAAACTTTCTCTACAATAAACCATGCTGATTTCAGCATTCCCATTTGGCTCAAGAGAACATTATGCGCAACATACTATCGACATTAAATCGCGCGGCATTAATCGGCTTGCTCTGCATGGGGGCACTTAATGCACAGGCAGAAAACAAGATCAGTAAAACCATCACCCCCGAATATCCACCGTTAGGGAAAATGGTAGATATAGGCGGACGCAAAATGCAATTGGATTGCCGAATGTTATTGTCAAAGGCAACTATTATCAGGCGGAATTAAACCAAAAAAATGAGTAATTTGTGCTGGAGTCATTCAGTGCCGCCCCAATACTGTTTGGTGCCGCTGTCCGTTTTGATGCCGGCAGCAATTTGTTGACCGTGCCGTTGGTAGAGGCGGTTGGACAAAGCTATATTTGGGCAATGATGTGTTTACTTTACAAACGCTAACACCAAGATAGAGGAGTTAACATGAACATTAATAAGCAAGCGTTACTGGCGTTATTCGCCTACTTACTGGGCGGGTGTAGCTGTGTGACACCGATCAATGAGGTGCCTTTACCGCCGTTGACTACCATCGAGGGCAGCGTGACGCAAGTTAAAGCAGACGGTTTTAGTTTAAAAGATGCTTCAGGCGCAATCTTCATCAAGGCGAAATTGCCGGATAATAAGCCATTAGGTATCGCGGCAGGTGATGAAGTCAAAGTGTGTGGCAACTTGCAAGGCGGCGTAGAAAAGATTTTTGATGGCTATGTGCTGCAGAAAGCAACGGGTCAACAGATTATCGTCAGCCGCCCTACGCCGCATTTTGGTTTTATTATCCAGAGTGCTTTTGAGTAACTTCAAAGCAATTGACTTAACCTTGGAGATCATCATGATTGATAAACCCTTTGCGGAGCATTTTGCGGCTGATTGGATAGCGGCTTGGAACCAGCATGACCTTGAGCGTATTCTGTCGCATTACACCGACGATTTTGAAATGTCCTCGCCTGCCATTATCCAGGTGGTCAATGAGCCGTCAGGCAGATTAAAAGGTAAACAAGCCGTTGGGGCTTATTGGGCTAAAGCGCTGCAATTAATGCCGGATTTACATTTTGAGTTGGTGACGACCTTGGTTGGTGTCAATAGTGTTATGCTTTACTACCAAGGTGTCCGTGGTTTATCCGCCGAGGTGTTTCATTTTGACCAAGCCGGTAAAGTAACGAAAGCCTACGCGCATTATCAGGAATTCGGCTATTAAGAAGCGTTTTATATTCAAACGTTTTGCAACTACAAGGCCAATCCATGAAAAAATTAATTACCGTTATTGCCTCATCTCTGCTCTGTTCATGTGGCTTTATGACCCCAGCTAAACAATATGCGGGTGACGATCTGGGAGCAGCCGACATTGCGGTGATCCAAAGCGATGTGGGCGTCCCTTTTGCTGATGACTATCATACAACCATCATTGGCTATAAGAAGCTTGAACCCAACGGCTTAGGCGAGCAGAAGCAATTCGGATTGCCCGGTTTTACCGACTACCCTAGCGAAATTCATGTCTTACCTGGAGAATACGAACTTCAAGTCTACTGCTTTAAAGGGTTTTCGAGCTATAGACCCAAGAAAACGCTGACGCTACAAGCAGGCCAAAGTTACTTGCTCAAATGTGACGTCCGAAACGATCAAGCATTTGTCAACGTGAACGCGCAATCTAAATAGTCAACGACATCCCTAATTACACCGGCATCTTGTCAACTATTCAGTTAAGTCGAGTACTGATTGCCTAATAGTTTAGACAAGGGCAACGTAAAATAAGGCTTTCGACATGCCACACCGCCGCTTGAATTCACTATGATGTTATTTCCGATAGGTAAAGTGGGTAGCAATGACGACACCAACGACCTTAACTAAAAATACCACTGAGATCCTGCTACGCCTATCAATATTGATTTTCTGGTTTATGCTGGGTGTGGAAACGTTTGCCATAGTCCGCACAGCACCTGAACTTGAAAAATCGTTACCTGCATTGCTCTTCGTTGGCAGCTGTTTTTTAGGGTTTGGCGTCGCCTTTTGGCATAACACCTGCAATATTGCTGTGCAAACGCTAGGCTGGCGGCCTGTTTTGTTGCTCGCTTTCCAAGCCTCCTGTGGATTTACGGTTAGCACCGAGCTCATGTATATCGTTGCTGCTGAAATTCCGCTGGTATTGCCTGCGCGTGCAGCGTTCAACTGGATTATTGTGCAAACCTTGCTCATGTCGGCTTGGATTTTTTGGCTTGATCATACCGGACAAGGAAATTTGACCTTTATGCGGCTACCACTGCCGCATTTAGTGGTGGTACTGCTAACCAATGTGGAAATGTCCGCCATCCATGCTTTTGCATTCTTCATGGGTTTTCTTGCTGCCTCAGAGGCACGCGGACGGCGCGAGGCTGAACGCCTCAATGCATAGCTGTTGGCGACGCAAGACCTGCTTGCGCAAAGTAGCCGACTGGCTGAACGCACCTATGTTGCGCGTGAACTACACGATGCCTTGGGGCATCATCTGGTTGCCCTGAAAATAAATTTGGAACTTGCCCAACATTTAGTTACGGAAGCCGCCGCCAAAACACCATTAGAAGATGCACTTTCTTTGGTTAAGCGTTTGCTCTGTGAAGTTCGGGAAGTGGTCAATGGTGTGCGCTCGCAGCCAAAAATGGACTTGCGGCAGACTATCCAAACCTTACTCGCCGGAATCAGTGAGCTGAAGGTTGAATTGGTTTTTCCTGATAACTTAACAGTTGCCGACCCGGCACATATCCATGTGCTATTTCGCTGTGTGCAGGAGGCTGTCACCAACACACTTAAACATGCGCGGGCGCAGCACTTAAAAATAGCCTTCAGCAAAGATCAATTCGGCGTTACCTTAGTCTTGCAAGATGATGGCAAAGGCTCAAAAAGTGTATTAGCTCAGACTTAATCTGACAGTTACCGGTTTTGCAGTATGTCTGTCAGATTAGATTTGGTTCAGGTTCTTCTGGGCCAAAATCTGTTTT
>JBEBJQ010000145.1:0-4692 GCA_040079795.1 Methylococcales bacterium | reverse complement strand
GAAGATTGGTTGCCTGTGATTTGCATGTCGGGTGATCCGCCTAATAAACCTTGTTCCACCGCAAACACCAGTATGCCCAGGGACATGACGGTAAACAGCCCGATTATGACTTGTACAAGATTAAAATACCTGTAGCTATTGTCAGCTTGACGCGAACGCCAACCCAGCAACATTAACCAGGCGACAACAAACGTGGCAGCCAGCATAGGCACTTGGCTTAAACCCACCAGCAATAACAACCAATGCCAGCCCTTTAATGGCGATAACGGCATTTTCCCTAAGCCGGTCGCCAGGATGACAATCACTATCAACATGCCCCAAAACAATACCGCTGGACCTAACTTTGGCCCCCACACAAACAACGCCCAGCGGTCTTGACCCAACCGGATGTTTAACGTGGTATTGACGCTGGCTTGGCCTAAATCGAGCTGCGGTGATTGGATCAACGTGGTAATGGCTTTCGGCTCCTGCCAACTCAAGGTGATGTCTTGTTTGCCGGAATTGACGGGCAAGGTCAGTTTTCTTCCGTCTTGCCGTAGTGGCAATGTTTGCCCGTTGATTGCCACGGCTTGCAGTACCGCACCTTCCGGCAAGGTCAGCGTGTGCTGTGTACCCTGCGAACTCCTGAGCGTCATGTTCAAGTCAGCATCCAGCGAGCGTTTGCCCGGCCTGATCGCTAATTGGCTATTGTCTATCGTCAGGATTTGCCCTTCACCAGTTTTTGGCCGCGTTATCTGCAAAGCCATCTTTTCGCCCGGCCACGGATGCCATTCCGGTAGCCATTGCGCGTCGTTGTTCATATGGATCAGGGCGATACCATTGCTCTCAACATGCCAGATGGGGCTGACATCCGCTTTCCAAACTTCAATCCACTGCGGTGTGTCTTCGGCAGAAAAAATAATTTTATCGCCTTTTTGCAGGGTCGATTCCCAATGCAAATGCGTTTGTTGGGCGGGCATATTCACTTCAATCTTACCATTTTTTACATAGATGCCAGGCGTAGTGACCGATTCCCCGGGTAACACGGGAACCTCCAATGCTATCGCTGAGTCTGCTGGCGAGAGCCTTATGATTTCGGTACTGACCCGCCAATCCAAGCCCAATTGTACGCTGCGTTCAACTCTGACAAAAGGCGGTAAAAGACCGGGAGCAAGGGTCGTACCTTTGGCGATTTCGGCTGTTTGGCTTGTCCGGTTGAATTGCAGTTGATTGTCAACTTCGCCATTGTCCTGAATGCCACTGACTTGCCAACCGCTACGTTCGATAGCAACCCGGTTAGGCTTTAACGGCAACGGCAAGGCAAATGAAGCAAGTTGCGGCACTGCGCCACGCAGGACAACCTGATGCTCGCCTATGGGCAGATTAATCCATAAACCATTGCCATCCCGGTACAGACCTTGCGCGGGTTTGCCATCCGCACTGACCTGATTGGGAAACCACTGGTCATAAGCTGAAGGCAAGGGTACATTAACTGATTGCTGGACATGTATTTGCAAGTTGATCGCCATCACCTTATCGTTTATTGACACCTGCATCTGCGGTATTTGGGCGCATTTTGGCAAACAGTCCGGTGCTTCCGATAAGCGGGTTTTCAGTTCATCCAATACCTCTTTGCTTGGGAAATCCGCATAGGTTTTTTGTGTCGGCATTGCCAGCAGTGGGATGAGTAAAAACCACACCATCGCCGGTACAGTCGATCTAGACAGGAATTTTAATTTTCCAGCCAATCCAAACATCAATAAAGCCAGTAAGCTCACCGAAGCCACGCGCACGAAGTTTAACAGCAGCTTCAATGACGGCGGTAGATACCATAAACGTACTTGCTGGTCGGCATTCACCGAACCGTTCCAGGATAGATGCACCTTGCGCCACTGCCATTGCGGCAAACCGGGGCCAGTTTGTACTTTGGCATCGGGGTCGTAGCGGCTAAAATCTTCTTTGCCCTCATACGCGGAAGATTGGCTTACAGAATCACTGTAATATTTTCCTCTCTTTGCTGGTGCCATTGACGGTGCTTCTGGTTTAGCTAATTCTTGTTCATGCAACATTTGTGTTGCTTCAGCATTGGCGCTTTCGGACTGGCACTGTGGACAATCTTGGTTAATCATTGCCGGGGCGCTCGCAGGAGTTGCCACCCCTTTTCCAGGATTCATTTCATTAATTGCGTAAGAGGGATCTGTCCAATAGTTTTCTAATTGAGGATAAAGCCCGGTTCGCAACTGGTTGACCATAAACGGGACTGTGATCAAGACCAAAACCAGCCAAAATGCCTTTAGATACAGTGCAATTGCGGTCAGAAATTTGCCTTGTGGTAGAACTTTTATCAATGCCGTTGCCGCTAAAATATTTAACCAAACATACTGAGGCGCGTCTGGCTCATGCCAAATCAAGACTAGCGTTAGCAGGGCAAAGAATCCCCACAAACGCCCGAACAAACGGCTGGTCGCCAAGGCGGCAATCAACACCAAAAATAAGTCCAGCAACGTCCAGCGAGCGATCCAGCTGTCCGGCACATTATCCACCCCGGCGGCGGCGAGTAAACTCCAACCCGGCGGCAAATTCAACTCTGCGTTGACCTGCTTAAAACTTTGTTCCCAACCTACCGCGCTGATTGCCCGGATGTTGGCCACTGTGCGGCTATCGGCAGCTAGGGAAATATTGCCTTTCCCGACTTCCACGCCTTGTTTGCCGCTTCCTGGCCGCAACGTAATCAACTGGCTTGCGCCATCCAGACTGACTTGACCTAGCTGGGTTTCCGGTAAAGCATCCAACCGCCAGCCTTTGGTCATTTTGCCGTTGATGGTGTCGTGGACGGTATAGGCTTCACCATCGAAATCCAGCCATAATTTACGGTTGAGCGTGAGTTGGTTCGGCTCAGGATCAGGATCGCCCCGTCGAATCACTTTCAAGGCCATGCTCTCGCCCTGCTTGATGGTATAGGTTGGCAAGTGCCGCCATTCATCAGGCGTGTTAGTTTGGCTGGCATCAATGGCTTGCAATTTTTCCACCTCAACCACACGCAAGTCAGGGCGGGCTTCAAACACCCAGATTTCCGAACTGGGCCAGCCTAGATCAGGTGCAGCGTCACTCGCCTTCAAAAGCATAGCATTGTTTTCTTTAGTGCTTCTGGCTTCAATATCCAACTGCCAATGCCCAGGGCGCACCTGAACCAGCAATTGTCCATCGGGTTCAATACGCGCCGGCAGCGGGCTTTGCAAACTCAGTGGGATAAATTCATCAAGGACAGGCTTGGGCAGCTTGACTTCACGCTGTTCGCCGGAGACTTCCAGCACCAAGCGTGTCTTCACCTGCATAGGAACATCATCGGTGATTTTCCTGAACACCTGAATATCCAAGCTGTTTTGGACATTCGCCAATTTTTTTTTGCCTAACTCGTTTTCAGTCAACCAAAGTTGTCCATCCTTGATGCTGGGCAGGACAATGTTAGTGCCGTTGACAGCTAGGAAAATCAACCCAGTGTCGGCAGGTATGTTCAGGCTTTCCGGTATCGCCGTCCAGAAAAAATCACCCTTGAGCTTGTAGGTGCCTGCCCCAAGTTTAATGGCAGGCAATCCGTTTCGTTCCAGCACCGATGCGGGTTTGGAATTGACCGTTACATTCTGCGGCCAGTTTTTTGAGTCGCCCGGCAAAGTAATCCAGCTTTCCTTGTAAACAGTCCAATCAATTGCAAATTTGCCTGTTGTGGCAGTAAATTCAAGATTTAATTGCGTCGGCCAACTACAGCGTTTTTGTTCAAAACTGTTATAGATAAAGGGGCAATCTAACTGGGGCTGATCCGCCAATACCCAACCGATCCAAGGCTTCAGTGGTTCTGGAACTTGCTGCTGGGTAATTGCCTGAACATTGGCATAACCCACGAACAAAATACCAACCAAAATAAACCTGAATGTAGATTTCATATTTTGACTCCATGACGCATTGGCTGAGTGCGGGTAGTTAATTAAAACTTAAAACGGGTAAAGTGAACTGGCTAACATGCAAGAATCGAATCGTTCCGGCAATATGACCGATTTTCAAATAGGCCGACAACTTTTGGTGTGCTTATATTGTAGCGAACAATCGTAACAGAGATAAAAACCTTACGTGACTACTTGAACATCCCAATCAAAACAGATATGTAAGTATCAGTAGTTTCATAAGTTGCCGCAGGTAAGACGCATACATTATAAATTCGGCCAAGTAGTTGGGATCCCCTTCGGCTCCGCTCAGGGTACATTACCGTGGCGCTCCCTGAGCGGACTTGTACCCAATGGGCATAAATGCTGAGGGAGTCGAAGTGAAGGGATATTAAACTTCACAAGGCCGGATCAATAATGTTTCCTGAAGCAGGAAAAGACGCAGGTACTTATGAAAGTATTAATGGAACGAGCATCTGACTTGATTTCGGTTCGCCAACTTAGCCAATTTGGCCAGATTAAGCCTAATTATATGGCTTAGTAACTTTTTATCGCTGGCTTGTTTTTACCGCCAATTATGAATTTTAAGACTTTTGATTTTCGCGTTTAGTTTTGTCTTTGGCTTTAATTCACCTAAGCACTTCAAATCTAATAGCGTCTAGTGGTATATTGGCTCCGTAAAAAATGCGCTTTGCGCGCACTAATAATAATGGGGAGTAACACAATGAATAATGAAGGCGTCGACGAATCCAAGCGCCAGTTTTTGACTTCGGCA
>JBEBJQ010000144.1:0-4745 GCA_040079795.1 Methylococcales bacterium | reverse complement strand
GATTAAAACTATGTATATAATTTGAAAGGACTAATCGCCCAGTAAATATGTTGCTAAATGCAAGAAATTTATGATTTTTGCAAGTTAGTTTTGATTACAGGATTAGAACTCTCTAAATTCAGTTACACTTTGCGACACAACCGTTATTTGAGCCTACCCATGTTGCAGACATTAAACCCTTATCTTGACAAATAAAGTCTGAAGACCCGGAGCCATGCTCATGGTTGGCTATAGGCTTCAATTAGGTGGGCGATGAAACCTATATATCTCCAAAGACATGATAGTACAAAAAACTTACATCGTTTTTATCAATTGTTTGTGATCCGTGGACTGTTGGATGATTGGTCACTGGTTAAGGAATGGGGCAGGGTAGGGTCACCTGGAACAGTCCGGAAGGTATGGTTTGAGAGTGAAGTCCAGGCTAACGATGCAGCCTTGTTACTGGCTAAGCAAAAACTAAAGCGTGGTTATGTTTAATAGATTTTTAATATCAAACGGCACCTGTACCATACTGTTCAGTCAGTCAGTCAGTCAGTATATTTTAATGGGCATTATCGAGTGGAAATGAAAACCACATAATTGTTTAGGTGTAATTACAATTACACCAAGGTTCGGTATGCTAATCAAATATTAATTTGATTAGCGTTGACTTGGCTGTAAATTGAATGGAAATCATGTGCACGTTTAGAAGTATCTGCTGGTATAGCGTTGATCCCTTGTGATTTATAGAACATCATTTACCCTAAAATAACTATGATCGATTTAGATGTGTAGATTGGAAATTTGCTCTGGGTATGGTTCTTCAGATCACTCTACGTTTAATAGTATCGATAAATAAATCAGCTACCAAAGGCATTTGACAAGTCCTGAAGATTTTCCAATACATGTTTCGCCCGCTAATCAAGATCATTCTTTACAGGTTTAGGCTTTGTGGATTTGATAGCAGCGTGTTTAGGCCGTATAAGATCTCTAATTAAGCTTTCACGTTAAATTTTAGTCCGCATTACGCCCCAACGGATCCTGACGATAATAGTGTTGCAATTGCAGATGCACTTCTGGAAAGTGGGTATGGAGAATTTCAGGTGCACAAAAAAAGTATTCAGTGCATACAGCAAAAAACTCCCCTGGACTGGTTGCCGCATATGGGTTAATGCTAACCCGATGCTGATGTTCGAGCCTTTCAACCAATTCACGGTATGCGCTACTCATTACATGGGTCCATTCACGGATATCCATGCTGTAATGGAGCGGAGGGAACCCATTAGCGCTCCCGTTTAACATATCCAATTTGTGGGCAATTTCATGGATCACCACATTACACCCAACCTGAAGCCCCTGCGCATCCCGCTCAACCTCTTCCCAGGATAAAATAACTGGCCCCCGTGACCAGGATTCACCGGCTAGTAGTTTTTCTTCATGATGTACAATTCCCAGAGCATCCATATTGTCCCTGCTTATATGAAAAGCAGCCGGGTAAACAACAATATCCTTCCACCCATTCAAACAGCCGATTCCTAAATTCAAAACCGGAAGACAAGCTTGAACAGCAATGCTTATCGCCATGGCATTGGTGATTTGAAGTCCGTGAGTACCAATAAAGTTTTTTTCATGCAAAAAAAGTGTCGTCAACTCCCGCAAGTGGGCTTTCTCAACAGCAATCAATCCCTTCAGTACAGGAAGATTGTCGGTATTGTCCAGCCATAGATTATGGGCAATGACATGGCGATGGAGAATGTAGCGTATCCATGCACGTTTAAAAATATTCATACCAGATCAGTATTCCATCCGGTAATACTTACAGTTAGGGATAAAAGCTATTATTCCTAATAGCCTTAGGAAAAGCCTAAGATCACAAAGGGAGTTACGGGAATGTACGAAACTACAATCCAAAATATTCAAGGCTGCCCATGAATTGTGGCGAGAATGCTTCGGCGTCCACCCTCATTTCGGTGCTCACACAGGTAGATACCTTGCCAGATCCCTAAATTAAGTTTGCCATTGGTGATTGGCATACTCACGCTGCAACCCAGCAGGCTATTTTTGATGTGGGCCGGCATATCGTCATCCCCTTCATAATCATGCCGGTAATAGGGGGCTTTTTCAGGTACAAAGGCATTAAAGTGGCTTTCCATATCCTGGCGGACAGTGGGGTCGGCATTTTCATTGATGGTTAAGGATGCCGAAGTATGTTTGATGAATAGATGCAATAGGCCGCAGTCTACTGTGCTAAGGATGGGCAAGGCGCTAAGGATTTCATCGGTAATCAGGTGAAATCCGCGCTTTTTGGCAGCCAATAAAAATTCTTGTTGAATCCACATGCTTCAAATTTGAAGGGTTAACGTTATATTGTTAGGTGAAGCTTTTTAGGGCTGTTGTGCTTTAACATGTAAAGGTTTTATCAACCAGGTTTGTATTTAGGGCCCAATTAACGGCAAGGGATTATTTTCGTTGAAAAGTCCCTATCAGTTCAGCGGCTTCCAAAATGTGCCCGGCCATGACTTTTTCAAGTTGCACTTTACTGGGTAGCTGCAAGTCCGGTAATGTTATATCCAGTGCGTAGAGCTTATGATAATAACGATGGCGTCCTATGGGTGGGCAAGGGCCACCATAACCGGTGCGCTGCCAGTCGTTTTTACCTTCCAGGGTAGCAGGGGGTAAATCTTTTGGGGAAACTGCTTTTGGCAATCCGTCAGCCGTTACCGGAATATTATATAGCAACCAGTGCACCCAGGTCATTTTAGGGGCAGCCGGATCGGGGGCATCAGGATCATCGACAATTAACACCAGGCTTTTGGCGTTTTTCGGGACATTAGACCAGCTTAAGCTGGGTGAGATATTATCCCCATCACAGGTAAATTGTTTTGGGATTTCCCCTTGATGGGTAAAGTCGGCTGATTTAAGGGCTAAGGTCATGGCAGGTGCTCCGGCTAATAAGGCGTTTGAATTATTTAAAAAGCTAAACACAAATACTACGAGCTGGACAAAAGGCCGAAGGTTAGTTAAGTTCATTAATCCTCCTTAAAGGTTATAAAGTTACCCGTTATATCGTAAATATTGAGGGCCTTTATGCTTTAAACTTGCTGCTAGTTTAGACAGTTTGGGCCATCATGTTGCGGATTATTGACCCAAGCGCTGACCGGCTTTAATTGCATCGATGCATACGCATCTTCAGCCAATAGGGATTGCAGGATTGCAGGGGATTGATGGCTATCCAGCCATTTCTGGAAATGGGGTTTGGCAATAATCACCGGCATACGCTCGTGAATGGGTTGCATCAGGGCGTTAGCGGCGGTGGTAATAATAGTGCAGGAATACAAGGTTTCCGTATCATGCTCCCAGTATTCCCATAAACCCGCAAAGGCAAAGGGCTGCTGGTCTTCCCGGCAAATATGATAGGCTTGTTTGCCATCTCCAGTCTTGTGCCATTCATAAAATCCCGTTGCTGGGATCAAACAACGTCTTTTTTTGTAAGCACCCCTAAACGAAGGTTTTTCACTGAGGGTTTCGGCACGGGCATTAATCAGGTGGGCACTGATTTTACGGTCTTTTGACCAGGAAGGGATAAGCCCCCAATGGGTATAGGCGGCTTGAAAGCTGTTATCTTCAAGTTGCGTAATGTTAAGGATGGGCTGCCCTGGGGATATGTTATAGCTGGTTGCATATTCCGCCAATTGTTCCAGTTGGAATTCAGCCTTGACTTGCTCCGGGCTTGCCAGCAGGTTAAATCGGCCGCACATAGTGGACACCTCTAGGGTTTATCAGCTAACCGGTACAACAGCTTAATGCCTGGTTGCTGCGATTTATACAATCCTTCTTATATCCGCTATTCTCCCACAAGGCGGGCTCCCAAACCAGCATCCCGGTAAGTCTGATAAGTTTAATGGCTGATGCTTGCCGTCAAGGATTGGTGGCGGTGCCCTTTGACATTTCCAAGGCGTTGCAGGGTGATGTTTACCCCGGCAATATTCATTTGGATAGGCATCCGGTACTTATGGTTCATAATCTGTTTGACGTTGTCAAAAACCTGGTCTTGCATGTGAATTTTCTTTGGCATGGTCATGCTCCTTTGGTTATGGATGGGTAACGCATTTTTAATGGTAGCGGCGCATTTGTGCAATCAACACGCCTTGGATCTCGATTTGCTCCGGGCTATAAACCTGGACTTCCATGTTTGCATTGGCAGGGTGTAACTTGACCTGTCCTGGGGTTTGCTCAATAATTTTGAGGGTGGCATCCTCCTGGTTGATTAAGGCCACGACTATCTCACCGTTTCTGGCATATTGCCGTTGCTCAATCACCACCCAGTCACCATCAAAAATCCCTGCCTCAATCATGGAGTCACCCTTAATTTGTAATACGTAACAAGGCTTGTCGCCCTTAAGCAGCGGGGGGACTTCCATAAACTGCAGGGTGGGTATTGCCTCAATGGGTACCCCTGCCGCAATTTTCCCTAAAAAAGGCAGCTTGTGGTTAAGGTCCGGTTTGTTGTCCAGCACTTTCGGTGTTAACCGGATACCGGCGTGTTTGTTACCGGCAAAGGGTTCAACCAAGCCTGCTGTGACCAGCGCCATAATGTGTTTGTATAACGACCCCCGCGACGCCAGCCCCAGTTCAATACATAATTCTTCCAAGGTCGGCGGGTAGGCAAAGTTGTCCCAGTTATTATGCAGGTAGTCGAAAACCTGTTGTTGTTTCCGTGTGAGTATGGCCAACAGTAATCCCCCTAAATTCGTTGCCTATAGTTT
>JBEBJQ010000143.1:0-4851 GCA_040079795.1 Methylococcales bacterium | reverse complement strand
GGACAGTTGCGTAGATCAAACGATGGGAATTTACCGTCAAGTTGAAAGTAGCATGTGATACAGTGCTAAGTGACTACTTGACATCGCAGGCAGCGAGTAGCCGCTGATGGAATGTGCTTTGGCTTGCTGTCCGAGTTTTGAGCGTAGTGCATCGTCATTAAGTAGCATGTTCAGTGCTTCAGCCAAAGCTGTGGCGTCACTTACGGGCACAGCTAAACCTGTGACACCTGCCTTGTTGACCACATTGACACCATTGTTCAATTGTGTGCAAACGACCGGTTTGCCGCAAGCCATTGCTTCTAGCTGAACGAGGCCAAACGCTTCACTTTGTGCGACAGAGGGCAGGCAAAAAATATCGCAAGAGTTGAAATAGGCAGCCAAATTTGCTTCAGGAATAGATCCTGTAAAAGTCACTTTATGAGTGATGCCAAGGCGTTCGGCTTGTTTTTGAAGTTCCGATTTAAGTGGCCCATCACCGCCTAAAATCAACTGTGCATCGATATGTTGCATCGCTTCTATCAGTACATCAAAGCCCTTGTAATAGACATGCCGCCCCAGCGCAAAGATGATGTGTCCTGACGTTGCCACTGATTTTGCCTTTGTTTTGATGGAAGCACAAAGCTCCGCCGCAGCAGGTGTCAACTCCAAATCACTAAAATCACGCCCATACGGAATCACATACCGCTTGCTATCAGGGTAGTCAGCAGGAATTTGTTTTGAGGAAGTGAAATGTGCTGGCGTGGCAGCAATAAGGGCATCTGAGCTTGATACAAACCTTCGCAGGAACGGCAGATAAATCGACAGCAAGCGTTTTTGCTTAATGATGTCGCTGTGCCAAGTGATGACGCGCTTGACACTGCGGGGCAGCAACCATGAGGCAATATGCGCCAAGGGATTGGGAAGATGCAAATGCACCACGTCGAAAGGTTTTTTTCTATGCAGTATCAGTGCTTTGATGACTTGCATGGGTGATGCTGCAGTGCTAAAGTGCGTGCCAAACGTTGCGGCTTCAACTAAATCATAGCTCCCAAGTGGCGTGTTGATTCTTGATGCTTTGCTTGACATAGAATCACCCGCAACCAAATAAGTCACATCGACATTAAGAGCAGTCAAACCCTCACACAGAAGTTGCATATGGCGTTCAATGCCGCCATTTTGCTCGGCATTGTTGAAACGCCCAAATTGCAGGACGCGCATACGTTTAGGTTGTGACTCAGAGTTAGGCAAATACTTCTGCCTTAGAAAGCAGTAAACCCACTGCATCTTTACCTGATAGTTTGGGTTGCTCAGCTAACTGCCAGTCAATACCCAAAGCCGGGTCATTCCACAAAATGCATCGCTCGAAAGCGGGAGCGTAGTAATCCGTCGTTTTGTAGAGAAAATCAGCAGTTTCTGTTAGCACCACAAAACCATGTGCAAAGCCGGGTGGTACCCAAAGCTGTTTATGATTTTCTCCACTGAGCAAAACGCTGACGGCTTTTCCAAACGTGGGTGACGAGCGACGGATATCCACCGCCACATCTAGCACTTCACCTCTAACAACGCGAACCAATTTGCCCTGCGGTTGTTGAATCTGGTAATGCAAACCGCGCAACACGCCTTTAGCAGAGCGTGAGTGGTTGTCTTGCACAAACGTAGCTTTTAAACCAGTGACTTGGTTAAAAGCGTCTTCGTTAAAACTCTCAAAGAAAAAACCGCGTTGATCACCAAATACTTTGGGCTCGATGATCAGCACATCGGGAATAGCAGTAGCAGTTGCTTTCAAGCCATTTGCAGCAATTTTCTCGCTCATATGACTGAACCTTCTTTCAGCATTCGTAGCAAATATTGCCCATAACCATTTTTTGCCAATGGTTGTGCCAATTTGTCAACTTGCTCACTGCTAATAAAACCATTGCGCCAGGCGATTTCTTCAGGGCAGGCAATTTTCAGACCTTGGCGATGCTCCAAAGTAGATATAAATTGGCTAGCCTCAAGCAAGCTGTCATGCGTGCCCGTATCCAACCAAGCGTAGCCGCGTTGCATGATTTGCACGTTGAGCTGACCACGTTCCAAATAGGTTTGGTTGACTGTGGTGATTTCCAGCTCACCACGCGCGCTGGGTTTGACAGATTTGGCGATGTCGACAACTTGGTTGTCATAAAAGTACAAACCCGTGACTGCATAATTACTTTTTGGAATTGCAGGTTTTTCTTCAATACTGGTCGCACGTCCAGCCGCATCAAACGCCACCACGCCGTATCGCTCTGGGTCTTGCACATGGTAGGCAAACACTGTAGCACCAGCCGTATTGTTGTCAGCGTCAGACAGCAAATGTGCAAAGTCGTGGCCATAAAAAATGTTGTCACCCAAAACCAGTGCACTTGGGGAGTTCCCTACAAACGTATCGCCAATGATGAACGCTTGCGCCAGCCCATCGGGGCTAGGCTGCACCGCATATTGCAAATTCATGCCCCATTGGCTGCCATCACCCAGCAACTGCTGAAACCGTGGTGTGTCTTGCGGCGTACTGATGATGAGGACGTCGCGGATACCTGCCAGCATTAGCGTGCTGAGCGGGTAGTAAATCATGGGCTTGTCATACACCGGAAGCAATTGCTTGCTCAGCGCCAACGTGGCTGGGTGCAAGCGCGTGCCTGAGCCGCCAGCTAGGATGATGCCTTTGCGCGAGGTTTGATGTTTGGCAGTTTGCGTGATGGGTTGTGAGGTCATAGCTACTTATACTTTTATAAAATTTCCGTCAGCATTCGGGTCACACCTTGCTGCCACGGCGGCAAATGCAAGTTAAATGCATTTCGTAGTTTTTGGGTGTCTAGTTTGGAGTTAAAAGGCCTTTTAGCCGGTGTAGGATATGCCTGAGTAGCTATTTTATAAATAGCAGCTTGAGCTGTTTTGACGTCTGCGCCTGCGTTTCTAGCATGTTCAATCACCAGCGCCGCATATCCGTGCCACGATGTAGCGCCGCTTGCGACCAAGTGGTACAAACCGGCTAGCCCTGGCTGCGTTTGAACGCGTTGCAAAGCCAGTGCGGTGATATCCGCCAGCAAGTCCGCCCCAGTTGGCGCCCCAATTTGATCGTCGATCACGCTCAAGCTGTCCCGTTCTTTGGCCAAGCGCAGCATGGTTTTTGCAAAGTTACCACCGCGCGCTGCGTACACCCAGCTAGTTCTGAAAATCAAGTGTTTAGCGCAATTCGCAGCCACAGCTTGCTCACCCTCTAGCTTGGTTTGACCATACACACTCAGCGGCGCTGGAGTATCGGATTCTTTCCAAGCTTGGTTGCCCGAGCCGTCAAACACATAGTCCGTCGAATAGTGCACCAGCCAAGCGCCCAGTTTTTGCGCCTCAGCAGCAATCACCCCAGGAGCACGCGCATTGATAGTGCGGGCTAAATCAGGCTCAGACTCTGCCTTGTCCACAGCGGTGTGCGCAGCTGCGTTGACGATGATGTCGGGTTTGACTTGGCGCACCGTTTCAGCCAAACCTGCCAAATTGGTGAAGTCACCACAAAAATCGGCACTGTCAAAATCTACCGCCACAAGCTCACCCAAGGGCGCTAGGCTACGCTGCAACTCCCAGCCGACTTGGCCGCCTTTGCCGAACAGAAGTATTTTTTGAGCTTGCATCTATTCTTCCGATTTAATTAGCCCGCATATTGCTTATTCACCCATTCGCGGTAGCTACCGTTTTGTACGTTTGCAACCCAATCAGTGTGGCTTAAATACCAAGCCACGGTTTTTTGAATACCAGATTCAAAAGTTTCCGCCGGTTTCCAGCCCAATTCTTTTTCAATCTTGCTAGCGTCGATGGCGTATCGGCGGTCATGACCAGCGCGGTCAGTCACGTATGTAATCTGCTCAGCGTAGCTTTTGCCATCCGCGCGGGGCTGCAGCTCATTGAGCAACTTGCAAATCGTGTTGACAATCTCGACGTTCGGCTTCTCGTTCCAGCCACCCACGTTGTAAGTCTCACCCAGCTTGCCCGCTTCTAGCACACGGCGAATCGCACTGGCATGGTCTTTCACATACAACCAATCGCGAATTTGCTGACCGTCGCCGTAGATGGGCAAGTTTTTGCCAGCCAAGGCGTTCACAATCATCAGCGGAATCAGCTTTTCAGGAAAGTGGTAGGGGCCGTAGTTGTTGCTGCAATTGGTCGTCAAAACGGGCAGACCATAGGTATGGTGATAAGCGCGAACCAAGTGATCGCTGGCCGCTTTGCTGGCTGAATATGGGCTGTTTGGTTCGTACTGGTGCTTTTCTGTGAAGCACGGTTCATTTGTCGCGAGTGAACCATAAACCTCGTCGGTCGATACATGCAAAAATCTAAAATCCGTCTTGGCAGCGTCTTCCAGCTTGCCAAAATACCCACGCACCGCTTCCAGCAAGTGAAACGTGCCCACAATATTGGTCTGAATAAAGTCTTCCGGCCCATGAATCGACCTGTCCACATGCGACTCTGCTGCAAAATTAACCACCGCGCGAGGCTGGTGCTTGGCCAAAAGCGAGTCCATCAAAGCCCTGTCGCCAATATCGCCCTGCACAAAAACGTGGCGTTTGTCGTTGGCGAGTGACGCTAAATTTTCCAAATTCCCTGCGTAAGTCAGCTTGTCCAGATTGAGCACTGGCTCATCGTGCGCTGCCAACCAGTCCAACACAAAGTTAGCCCCAATAAACCCTGCTCCGCCCGTGACCAAAATCATGCCAAACTCCCAAGAAAATGTTGAGCCTGCTACTAATATGAATAGTAGTAGCCAATACTGCTAGGATTATCGCTGTTTTGTGATGTGTAAATTAAATAGAAACGCGCTGAAACCATGGCAACTAAGCAATCTAAAAAAGACAAACCCGC
>JBEBJQ010000055.1:0-29052 GCA_040079795.1 Methylococcales bacterium | reverse complement strand
ATTTAAAGCCATGACCAAATAAATCTGCAATTAATTATAAAAAAATAAAACATATGAGGCATAAAGTGACTATTCAGATTTGTTTTTACAAACGTTATTTATTTACTGCAATCACAGCACTGACATTTAGCTGTTTTATGTTTATTCCGACTGTCTTTTCCGCAGAGACGGTCAGAATTTCAGTTGACTCGAATGGCGTCGAAGGAGATGGGACATCTGGTGCTCCTTCGCTCTCTTCTGACGGCCGTTATGTTGCGTTCGCATCATTTGCTAGCAATTTAGTCTCAGGGGATACAAATAACTTGGCGGATATTTTCGTTCATGATCACTTAACGGGCGAAACTACACGCGTGTCGATGAATTCAGCTGGCTTACAGGCTACTCAAAATTTTCTTCCCGATCAGTTTGCCCGTAACGGCTCAGCTAACCCAACTATTTCAGCAGATGGCCGTTATATTGCCTTCAATTCTTATGCGGATAATCTGGTCAGCAATGACACCAATGATTCGACTGATGTTTTCGTGCATGATCGCTTGACACGTAAAACTACCCGTGTTTCTGTAGATTCTTTTGGTAAAGAGTCAATAGACTTAATTTTTAGTGGTGGGGATTGGCAGACCGCTCCCCCCTCGATCTCCGCTGATGGAAGATATGTTGGCTTTGTATATCGAGCTAAACTGGTTAAGGAGGATGATACATCTGCTGCTGATATCTACTTTCATGATCGACAAACAGGTGAAACTAGGTTAGTTTCGGTAAATTCAATCGGTATCGCAGGAAATAACGATTCAGATTTCCCAGTTCTCTCTGCCGATGGTCGTTATATTGCTTTCCAATCTTCCGCCAGTAATCTCGTTTCAGGAGACACTAATAGCAAAGATGACATCTTTATTTATGATCGTCAGACTAGGATGACCACTCGTGCTTCACTAAATTCTAGCGGAATTCAAGGAAATGGGCACTCGAGACATCCTACTATCTCCACTGATGGCCGGTATGTAGCCTTTGAATCTGAAGCCAATAATCTCGTAACGAATGATACCGATAACCAAGGAGATGTTTTTGTTCATGACCGGCAAACCGGTAATACCGTACTCGTTTCTGTAAGTTCATCCGGTTGGCATGGGGTCCGTAGTACTGAGTACGGAGCGATGTTCCCATCAATTTGCGCTGATGGCCGTTACGTTGCTTTTAGTTCTACCACCCCTTTTACATATGATACCAATGGTGGAGAGGATGTTTTTGTACATGATCTAGTTAGCGGCACAACCTACATCGCTTCTGTGGACTCAGCCGGCAATCCTTCAAACAAGTACCCATCAACTAGTTCTGCTGAGTTGGAATATAAGTTACAAGATGTGTGGTACAGGAAAACTTCTATATCTGCTGATTGCAACCATGTAGGTTTCGCATTGAGAGCAAGCGATCTAGTCCCGAACGACACTAATTCAAGGGTCGACGCTTTCGTCAATAGTAAAGATAACACTCAGCCTCCAAGCGACTGCCTGTTTAGTTGGGCGGAAGGAAACTATCCTGCCTTATTTGCTCCGTCCGGGGCTCTCACGACGATTTGGAGCATTTACACTTATCGCTATTATTCGGTGACCAATGCCTATTTAGGCCTCTCCTCGACCGATAATGATGTTTATTACATGGGAGCTGATGGGATATTGCAGGACGAAGGCCCATTGTCTTACTGGTTGCCCAAGTCAGGTTGCCAGTAAGTAATTGATTTTTCACATGCTGGCATTACAGATATAATTTATAAGCTACTGATTTATAAAAATCGTTAAAGTGAGTGAATATATCGTACATTTAAAAATGAGGAGAGAGAAATGGCTTTAGTTTTATCTAATTGGTACGCCGATGTTAAAGCAAACAATAACGGCGCTTATATTGAAATATGGGCTCGCAAGCCTGGATCTATTACTTGGCTATTTGCTATTCTGAATATTGATCCTATGACATTCATGGGTGTCTATTACGACAAGATAATTTTTCAGAGAATCAGCCTTAATGGCTATGAAAAAATCGTTATCCCCTTGAGTTCTGTCAGTTCAACTTATTATAGGTATCGCTGGCCTTGGAAAAGTGCATTCATAATTTTCATGATCGCTTGTGGCATTGCCTATGCTATGTCTGCGTCATGGATAATATTAATTGGATTAGTCTGTGCTATCGTATGGTTCCTTCTCAACAAGGAGCTTTGCATTGGTTTTAGTGAGGTAGCACACAAAAATCACGGCTTAGTTTTGAAACGATCTGTCATCGAGGGGCAAGAAATAAGTGAATCACAGTTTGATTATATGACACAAATTATTCTTGCCTTAATCGATCAGCAAAAAACGGGAAATCCTGAAATTAGTTCTCAATAATATTGCTAAAATGAACACTCGGATAACGCTCATATTATCAAAAACTAATGATCAGAGCCAAGTTTTGACTCTTAAAACTTCAAAGAGGCCTGAACTTCAACTCCAGGATAAGGTTTACGGGCCTACACTCCAACTTAGATTTTGGGTATGGCCTAAGAGAAAAATAGAACCTGAACAGCCTATTCCATTGTTACAAATAGGACTTACAGTATTGGCGCTTCTGGTAGGAAGTGGCATATGGTTTGGCTGCAAATGGTTTATGCACAATGAAATCGGGAGTAATACTTCTATACGCGATCTTATTTTCAATAAAATACCAAATGCCCCTCCCATTCCTTACCAAGATTTTGGAGCTTGCCCATTTGAATATTGTAAATATGGCAAATGGATTGCTAAAAAAGAAACTTCAATCCGAACTGATATGCAGAAAGATTCTCCGATTAGTTTTACAATTAAGCCGGGAGAAATAGTTAGCGCATTTACAGGTGTAGTGATCACTTCTAAGCCTGGTAAAGCTAAAGTAATAAAACCGATAGTTTTCGGAGACATTACAGCAAATGTTGGTGATATTGTTTACTTGCTGACTAATCATGGAGAAGGTGTTTCCACGATTTGGTACAAAGGAAGATCATGGGAGTCCGATTTTGATATGACGGTTAATTTAGAATATCTAAAAAGATCTGAATCTGTCTGGTGGGTTAAAATTAAAAGCAACTTGGGGCAAATAGGCTGGAGTAATGAAGCAAGTAATTTTGGCAATAAAGATGTTTGCGGAGATTACACTCCAGACCCAATACCTGAGAGAATAACCACAAATGATTCTAAACCATTTTTATTTAATTCAAATCCAAAATCTATAGAAGCACAGCCGCTGAAACAAAGTAAACAAATAAATACTCTAAATGTGGGTCAACAGACGAATGAAGCACCGGTAGCTCCAATACATAAGCAGGGTGATACTTATACACTTGAGTCAGTTAACTTGGACAATGTGAGCATCAACAGTACGACAGAACGAAAAGTTATCTCGTCCAACTCAGAAAAAATAATGATTGAATCAAGAAATGTCCAAAGCAAAAGTGGGCTTGTACGAAAGCTCGAATTTACACCGGAATGGAATTTGATCGCCGTTAGAAACTCTGACGGTAGTGGGGTAAACTATTCGCCACCTCTTACGTACTATAAGTTTCCCCTTACTTCAGGGAAAACATGGCAACAAACAAGCATAGAAACTAACATAAAAACCAGTGCAATAAGGGAGCATACCTTATCGGCTTTCGTTGGTAACTGGGAAAACATTACTGTTCCAGCAGGTACCTTCCGTGGTGTCAAGGTTACAATTCAGACAGAATTAGTTGATCGCACCACAGGACAAAAAACTATGTCTACAGACACATCGTGGTATGTACCTGAAGTACGTAGAAGCGTCAGGTCTTTAACTTCATCAAGAAGTCCTGAAGGGGTTGAGTCGAGACAAGATCTTCAGTTAATCAGATATGATTTAATTAACTGACAATCAAGCCATTACTACAATAAAAAAATACTTGTAATTATTAGCGCATCCATACATGGCGAATAAGCAAAATTGGCTGTTTTAGTTCAGCCTTTAAAAAAGTGATTTTTTTTTATAGACAAATAATTTTCTGGGTTTTTTCAAAGGTTCCCTGGTTACTGGCAACAGGCTTCTGTTTTTAAGTTCGCAAAAGCGCGCCAACTTAATTGCTTGAATCCCCAAAAATGCCTGGAAGTCCAGCTAAATGGATTGCCTTATGATGAGTGGTTAAGCCATCCACGGTTCGACGAAGCATACCCTGAATGGCTTAACCGGACTGGCGTTAGCCTGTTGGGATTTGTAATGCCTTGCGGGTTTCGTCTTTACCGATGGTGAGTAAATCCCAGATCAATAGAATCAAGCCAGCAAAAGTAATCAACCCAAAAAACCAGCGCCAGTTCATCGCACTTTGGAATGAGGGGTGGTTTTGGGCTGCAAAATAGCCACCCCAGGTTGAGCCTTCTACGGCGCGTTCAATAAACGACTGTTCATAACCCGCAATCAATAGGGCAATGGTCATACCCAGCACGCCGCCATTTAATAGCCCTAATGCCCATTTCCAGCGCCAGGCATTCTGGGTATTCGCACCCATCCAGACATTGCCTCGCCAGTGTTGAATGGCTAAATAGAAGAACGCAATGTTAATCGTCGCATAAGCACCGAAGAAGGCGAGATGTCCATGTGAAGCCGACCACTGTGTGCCGTGGGTATACAGGTTGATTTGTGGCAGGGTGTGCATGAAACCCCAGACGCCCGCACCAAAAAAGTTACCGAAGGCTTGCGCGATAATCCAAGCCAAAGCCGGATGGTTGCCGTTTTTAAAACTATGCGCACCGGAATCGTAAACTGCGTGGACTACCATTGCCACCAGAGGAATAGGTTCCAGTGCCGAAAAGAAGCCGCCAATGGTGAGCCAGTATTCAGGCGTGCCGATCCAGAAATAATGATGTCCCAGTCCTAAAATACCCGAGCCAAACATCAACGCAACTTCAATATATAGCCAAGTTTGAATGATTTTGCGCCGTACGCCCAACAGCTTCATGAGTGACCAAGCCATAATCACGCCGACCAACACCTCCCAGGTAGCTTCGACCCATAAATGAATCACCCACCACCACCAGTATTGATCATGGGTAATATTGGTCATGTAAAACATCCCGGCCAGATATAAACCCGCCAGTGCCACCAAGTCCAGCGTCAATACCCCCGCAATCCCTGACCATTGGCCTTTGCTGAAGGTGGCAACCACGTTATAAAAGAAGATCAGCATGACCACGACAATGCCAATGTCCGCCCAGCGTGGAGCTTCGATATATTCGCGGCCTTCGTTTATCAACCAAATGCTGGAGTCTTTGCCGGGGCCGATTTGCACTAACAGATAGACTAATACGACGATAGTAACCGCGCCAGTAAGCACCCAGAAGGCCAGGTTACCCAGTTTTAAACCGACAATTTCGGTTTGGCTTTCGTCTTCCAGTAGCCAATACACGCAACCCATGAAGCCGTAGAGCATCCACACCACCATAGCGTTAATATGCACCATGCGGTTGACGTTAAAGTCAAGGATTTCGTATAGAAAGCCCGGAAAAATAAACTGGGTGGCCGCCAGCATACCAAACAGGATTTGGGCAAAAAATAAGATGACTGCCACGATAAAATACTTTACCGCCAGTTGTCGTCCGGGACTTAAATTACTGCTGTCGAGCTTTACCCAGCCTTTGAAGTCAACGAGACAGGTATTGGCTTTTTGACATAATTCAGTTGCGTTCATGCTCATTCCTCCGCATTGATGGTTTTAAAGTTATAAGGAAAGCCATTGGTATCAATGCTCGACATCCATTTGAGGAAGGCCACAATGCCTTTTGCTTCTTCTTCGGTAATATCCAGATTAGGCATTTTGCGGTTGCTGCCGAAAGTACGGGCATTTTTTTCAGGGTCCATTAAGAACTTCACCAGCATGTCTTCGCGCAGATCTTTGGAAATCCAGCCTTTATCCAGCCAGGCTTTGGTTAGATCCGGCGCATAGTAAGCACCGTTGCCCAAAAGGGTATGGCAGTTCATGCAGTTTTTGGTTTGGGTGGTTTTTTTACCTAAATCCACTAACTGCCGGGCTTCTTCTTCCGTAAATTCTTTGCCGAATAATAATTCGGTATCGCTGATCACTGGCATAAACTTATGCAGTTTTTCCTGGTATTGGTAGTCGATCTTTTTATTAATTACCGCATAAGCAGGGACGCGCTTGCCACCGGCACTGGTCTGGCTTAAAGAATCCATGGTCAGCACCACCAAAATCAAAAATGATCCGGCAGTCACCCAGATTGCGGTTTTTTTCCAGAATGATTCCGACGCCCAAAGGGGTAAGGGTGTTTCATTCATGTGTTGTCCTCCGTAGTTTTAGAAAGTGAATCCTGATGGGCATGGGTTTTGACACACAAATGCCAAATACCGATGGGGGCAAAGAAATAGCCAATAACCATCGCTGCTGAAACAATCAACCAATAGCCTTGAAATTGTGCGGCGCGTGTAAGCAGTACGACTGCGGTCAGTAGGACGGCATAAGCAACATAAGCGGCTATCTTGATGCGGATATTTTTATTGACTTTCGACCAGGCGAACAGCAAAGCATAGCTGGCGCCAGCCATAATGATTAAGGCAGACGAAAAAAAAGTGATAAAGAAATCTTTTAAAGCGACAGGTTCAATCATGATGAGGTAACATTAAAGCTATTGAAAAGGGTATGATAAAAACATCTAACATAAAGTGTATTTTATATACATGTTATAGTGAATAAATGAGATGGTCAATAGCTATATTCATATTTATAAATGTTTATTTTTAGATGTATATAATTTTTAAGGAATAAGTAGGATGCAAGTTACACAGTTTACCGACTACTCGATGCGGGTGTTAATTTATTTGGCGCGTTTGCCGGAGCCGGGAACGGCAACCATTGCTGAAATTGCCGAGTTCCATCAAATTTCACGCAACCATTTAGTGAAAGTTGCCAATAGCCTGGCGAATAATGGCTTTATCCTTACCACACGCGGTAAGGGCGGTGGTATTCAGTTAGCGAGACCCCCGAATACAATCGGTGTCGGTGAAATAATCCGCTTGACGGAAACCAATATGAATTTAATGGAGTGTTTCGATGTCCAACTGAATCAATGCCGCATAACCCGTGATTGTTTTCTTAAAGGCATTATGTACGAGGCTCGACAAGGCTTTATGGCGGTGTTGGACAAATACACCCTGGCGGATGCGGCACGCCCCAGTTTCGGCGTAAGTGATTTACTGGTTAATATAACGCGAGAATAAGATTTTTTATGTGAGGTGTGGCAATAGGGGCTCGGATAACGATAACCTCCCGGTTTGTGCCCGCCCCTATAGGGGCAAATACTTGTGACCTTTAGGTTATTCAACAACTGGGCGAATGAACTCGCCCCTTCTTAATAATACGTTAACAGTACCTGGATGAGCCATCCATATTTTTTAACCAAAAGCAACACAATATGTAACAATGAGCCTCCGTTAATTATTTTTTGAGGGAGCACCTGATGAAATGCCAACACCTACCTTTACTGTTACTTGCCTTAAGCAGCATGGCTGAAGCCAACCTGATCGACCGTGGCAATGGTCTGATCTATGACCAAGACCTTAACATCACCTGGCTGGCGGATGCCAATTATGCCAAAACTTCAGGGTTCGATGCTGATGGGCGTATGGACTGGCAAAGTTCTAACAGCTGGGCTGCTGGTTTAATTTATGGTGGCTACAGCGATTGGCGTTTGCCCACTAGGCCTGCTGGTTCAAGTGATGGCAGCAACCAAACCAGCAGCGAAATGGGACACTTGTTCTACAATGAACTGGGTGGCGTAGCGCAGCAATCCCTTGCCGGCACGCACAATGCCAGCTACAACCTGTTCAGCAACCTCCAAGACTCTGTGTACTGGACAGGTCCGGAGGATGGGGTTAATGCAGGGATCTTCTATTTCTCCGATGGCTACCAGTACCATACCACTAAGAACGATAATATGTCCGCATGGGCAGTTCGCCCCGGCGATGTTGCCGTGATGCCAGTGCCGCCTGCGGTTTGGTTGCTTGGCAGTGGTTTATTGGGGTTGCTGGGCTTAAGGCGTCGCGGCAACATCGGGTAATTCGGTGCTTTGGGTTATTCGGTACTTTTGGGGGTTCTAGGTTCTGTTGACGTTTTGCCAATCAGGTAGAATTTGCTATTTTGGATGACATGAACAGAATAGAGCTAAGTGATGCAGAGTGGGTAAGGCTATTGCCTTTTTTAAAGGAACAACCTGGAATTCACGTCGGCTTACCTGATACATGCAGGTTATTTATTAGCGCCTCCTTATGGATATTGCGTTCAGGTGCGCAATGGCGGTCACTGCCGTCAGGGCATGGCAAGTGGAACAGCGTTTTTAAGCGTTTTTCGCGTTGGTGTGCCAATGGTATCTGGGGGAAATTGTTGGGCTATTTTTCTCAAGAGGCTGATTTACAGGATGTTTCCATAGATGGCTCAGTGATAAGGGCGCATGCTTGCGCAGCAGGGGCTGCAAACAGCACCGCTGAAAGTGAGGCGCTAGGGCGTTCCAAAGGTGGCTTCAGTTGTAAGGTCCACGCACTTTGTGATGCCCTGGGCCTGCCACTTAAGTTTACATTGACTGGTGGCCAAGAAGCCGAATGCAAACAAGCAGTTCCCTTATTGGAAAACGTTAAGGCCCTGGCCGTTTTAGCCGACAAAGGATATGACACTAACGAGTTGCGGGCTTGGTTAAAAGAGCAAAGGATTACAGCGCTCATTCCGCCAAAATCAAACCGTGTTGAAGAGATTGCATGTGATTTTTGGCACTATAAAGATCGGCATGTGGTCGAATGACTGTTCGGCAAGCTTAAACATTACCGCAGGATTGCCACCCGTTATGAGAAAAAAGCAATTAATTACAGTGGGATGCTGTCGTTTGCCTCAGTGCTTTTATGGTTGAGATGAAACGTCAACAGAACCTAGGGGGCGATAACCCCCTAGTCGATTTTTTTGGCAATATAGACCTACGAGGTTTTAAAAACCTCGTAGGTCTTGGAGTAAACTAAAAACGTGACTCGACATATACTCCGCGCAGTCACGGATGCGGATTTTGAAAAGTGCTGAAAGTCCCAGTTTATATGATTTTTGCTTGGTTCTATTTTCCGAATCTGTGACCGCACGGAGTATAACAGAAATGACTGGGTATCAGGCTTCTCGCTATTTTGGCTGTATCGGTCATGCCGCCAGTTTTCGCACCGCCTTGATTTTTTCCAAAACAGCCGCCAAAGAATCCTTGGCTTTTTCGGTGTCATAATGGGTTTGCAGGTTTAGCCAAAAGCTGGTGGACGTACCAAAGAACGCCGCCAACCTCAATGCTGTGTCGGCGGTTATCGCGCGTTTACCCGCCACAATTTCCCCTATACGGCGTTGCGGGACTTCAATATCCTTCGCTAAGCGATATTGGGTAATCCCCATCGGTTTCAAAAACTCTTCCAACAATATTTCACCTGGCGTGGCTAACGGTAATTCTCGCATGGTTTTATCCTCAGTGGTAATCGACAATTTCAACATCAAAAGCATCTCCGTTTTCAAAACGAAAACACACCCGAAACTGCTCATTAACCCGAATACTCCATTGATTGGCGCGATCCCCACTGAGTTTTTCCAATCGGTTTCCGGGTGGGATAAGCAGGTCATCAATACTATCAGCGGCTTCAAGCATTTGTAACTTCCGTATTGCAACAGTGGCAAGGTTTGCCCATTTAGCAACGCGCTTGCCCTGAAACAAGGATTCGGTTCGCTTGCATTTGAATGTCTTGATCATAAATAAATACTATCGTATTGCGTTAGTATTGTAAAGCACTGGCCTTAAGTCTGGTGCAGGCAAGCCGATGCAGCAAATTGAGGCTAATAAAAGGGCGGTGTTGATTGTGGTTTTAAACAAGGTCAAATTCCTTAGTTATGATTTACTGATTAATATGACACAACAATAAGATTTTTTACGTGACATCAGTTAGACTTTGTTTAACCGATAAACTTGGTAGGTACTTATGGACACGGCGGTATTGCCCACGCAATTAGTCGATCGTTTTGGTCGAATAGTGGATTATCTAAGAATTTCAATCACCGATCGTTGTGATTTCCGGTGTGTGTATTGCATGTCCGAAGTCATGACGTTTTTGCCGCGTGAGCAGATTTTAACTTTGGAAGAGCTTTATATACTGGCTGAAGCGTTTGCCGAGTTGGGCGTAAAAAAAATACGCATCACTGGCGGGGAACCCCTTGTGCGAAAAGGGGTGTTAGGTTTGCTGGAGAAAATTGCCGCGATTGAAACGCTGAATGAAGTGGTTTTAACCACTAATGGCTCACATTTGGCAGAGATGGCGGCTAGCTTAAAGTCTGCTGGGGTTAAACGTATTAATATCAGTTTGGATACTTTGGACGCAGATAAATTTAAACAAATTACCCGTACCGGCGATTTGGCGCAGGTTTTAAAAGGCATACACACGGCGAAAGCGTTAGGGTTTGAACAATTAAAATTGAATGCGGTGATTTTAAAGCAGCGTAATCATGATGAGGTTTGTGCCCTGGTGCAGTTTGCCATTGACAACCAGCTGGACATTAGTTTTATTGAAGAAATGCCGTTAGGGCAGGTGAGTGAACACAGCCGTTCCGAGAGTTATTACCCCAGCCATTTAATCCGGCAAGATTTGGCAGAAAAATATCAATTGATCGAGTCTACCCAAAAAACCGGCGGGCCTTCTAATTACTATCAAGTAGCAGCGTCTCACACCAAGGTGGGTTTTATCTCGCCACACAGTGAAAATTTTTGTAGCTCCTGTAATCGGGTGCGGCTCACTGTAGAAGGGCGGTTATTGTTGTGTTTGGGGAATGAAGATTCGGTGGATTTAAAGCAAGTCATCCGGGCTTATCCGGGGGATAGGGTACGTTTAAAGCAAGCGATTGTAGCGGCCATGCAGCTTAAACCGGAGAAGCATGAGTTTAATATCCATGAGCAGCCGGTGATTTTTAGGCATATGAGTGTAACGGGTGGCTAAAGGGTGTTTCTGAGTCTGCTCCTGGCGTTAAATTGCATTTTTAAGGGCATTCTGTTGTAGCCGTATGGTTAATAAAATTCTGTCATCAAAATTATTGCCCCTGTATTCGACCACTTTTTTTTATGGTTTATATTACCTGATTAGCGCTGTTAAGTTTGATGTGCAGATTCTACCGTTGTCGATACCCTATGATGTGGTTCTGCAAATCTTTATTGCGTATCTGGTTTTCGCGTTATCAAAGCGGGCTTGGATTTTTTTGGTTATTCATGCGCTGTTTATGGGCTTATTGTATGTCGGCAACGCGGTCAAAATCGCGTTTTTCGGTGGTCCGATTATGCCCGATGATGTCTTTGCCGTGCGCTCGTTGCTATTGATTCTTGAAGGCTGGCGGTTTTTTGCTTTTGCTATACCGGTGGTTGGTGTTGCCAGTTTGTTGCTGTTTAATTTTTCCATGCGCCATTGGAGTGCTTATTTAGCCAGCATGCTTTTAATGTTGCTGGGCTTAACCCTTGTTTACAAACCCGCCAGTATCTTAGAGCCACTCGACCAGTATTTTGGCAACTCGGTATGGGATCAACGCTCGAATTATGTATGGCGCGGTGCAACGCTGTACAGTATGCTGGAAATCGCGCGTTATTTTGGTACGGTGGATGTTGATCCTGACTTTGATAAGGTGCAGGATGCCGCAGAAAATCTGCTGTTACAGTCAGTATCCAACGCCCCTTCGTTGACGATGTCAAGGGTGTTTACGCCGCGTAACGTTCATATTGTGTTACTGGAATCGTTCTGGGATGCGAATGCCCTAAAAAAGGCGCACTATAAACAAAATCCGCTTTCACCTGAGTTTCGTCAGCTCTGGAAAAATACCGGCTATTCTCATGCGTTGACGCCGGTGTTTGGGGGGTTTACCGCTAATTCTGAATTTGAGGTTTTATGCGGTTTTCCGGTTAGTAAGGATAATGTCAAATTTGAACGTCAGTTAATAAATAGCGTACCTTGCCTGCCGCATATTTTAGCCGAAGAGGGCTATCGTACCGTCGTTTCTCATCCGAATGTGCCGGTTTTCTGGAACCGGGTGAATGCTTATCGCAATATTGGCTTTCAAACTTACTGGTCGATAAAAGATTTTGTTCTGGATGATATGAACCGTAAAGTGCTTAGCGATAGTTCCTTGTACCGTCAGGTAACAGAGAAACTGACCACATTGCAGGCGCCGCAGAAGCCGGTTTTGGATTATATTGTCACTTATTTTGGACACTGGAATTATCCCTTAAGTGCCAGCCGTCCGCCGACATTAAGTTCACCTTCTGAGGTAGAAGAGGTGACTGCCTATGCCAATACGATTTATTACAAGTCGCGGGAACTGATGAATTTTATTAATGAACTCAGAAAAAATGATCCTGAAAGCATTATTGTGGCCTTTGGCGATCATCTGCCATTTTTAGGTGAAAATTTTGCCGGTTATGTGGACTCAGGGGTATTAACACCGAACCGCAGTGATTTTACCCCAGCCATGTTTAAATTCCATGTCAGTACCCCGATAGTTATTATTGATGGAATACGGGGTCCGCTAAAGGTTGGGAGTTTACCGTTGTACCAAGTACCGAAATTATTGCTGGATTTATTGCATTACCAGGAGCCGAGTATTATGGATTACACTACCCCTTTATCTGACCGGCGGGTGCGCCCATTGCCGGGGTTGCATTTTAATATACTGGAAAAAGATAAAGTAGAGGTCTGTAAAGAGCCCGCGTATGAGCCCGAGTGTCAGGTTTCTACGCAATGGTTAAAAGATGTCACGGTAGTCAGCAACGATTTATTTATTGGTCGGCAGTTTTCCCGGCCGAAACACCCAAGCCAGCAACCGGATCTGGACGAGCGGTTGCCTGCGTCACCGGGATTGCTTAATGTTAAGTTCAGTGTGCCTGACTGATGATTAGGCGTTTTGCACTTTTCCCTTCCTGCGTGAGAACAGATTTTTTGGTATGCGTACTCTAAAATTTAAAGCACCGCCGCGTATCGTTAGTATTCTGGTTTTGTTCGGAGTCGTAGTGGTCTCCTTGCAATTAATGAGTTCGGCGACGCAAGGTTCATCGCAACTCAATGCCATGTACTCCTGGTTGGTGTTAATGAATGCCCTGGGATCGGTTATTTTATTGGTGCTGATTGGTGCCAATATTTATTCATTGACGCGGCAGTTAAAAAAACGGGAAGCAGGCTCACTCTTAACTACACGCATGGTGTCGTTGTTTGTGTTGTTGGCACTGGCACCGGCGGCGATTGTGTTTTATTTTTCCATGCAGTTTTTACATCAAGGCATTGATAGCTGGTTTAACGTTGAAATTGACCGTGCCATGGAGGATGCTTTGGAATTAAGCCAGGTATCATTGGATCAGCGCCTTAACGCACGCTTAAAGCAAACCCAATTTATGGCGGGGACTTTGCCGGAAGAAGCGCAATCCGATGTTACGCATGAGATAGAACGCCTGCGCGATGCAGCGGAGGCATCGGAAATGAATTTGTTTTCAAAGCAAGGACAAATCATTGCGTCAAGTAGCGTAAATCCTGGGGATATTTTGCCGCACTTACCCGATGAGCATGTGTGGCTGTCTGTGCGTCAAAATAAGGATTATGTTGCGTTAGATCAAGTGGAAGATAACGTGTTAATGATTCAGGTGATGGTAACCGTTAAAGCCAAAGATATTGAATATTTGCAGGCGCTCTACCCGGTGCCGGTGCGCATTGCTGATTTGGTTGACTCGATTGAATTTGCTTTTTTACGCTATCAGGAAATGAGTTTTTTGCGTAATTCGCTTAAGACCAGTTTTACCCTGGCATTGACGCTGGTGTTGTTAATGAGCTTACTGGCGGCGATCTGGGTGGCGTTTATTATTATCCGGCATATTATCGAGCCGGTAAAAGACTTGGTCAAAGGCACGCGTGCCGTGGCGGCTGGGCTGTATGAGCAGCAATTGCCGGTGACTACCCATGATGATCTGGGGTTTTTGGTCGAATCTTTTAACGATATGACCTTACGCATTGCCAGAGCGCGTGATGAGGCCAAATTTGCCAGTGTAGAAGTTGAAAATCAGCGCGCTTATCTGGAAACTATCCTGGCAAATGTTATCGCGGGGGTGATCAGTTTTGATGCTTCTTTTATGATTCGGACGGTTAATCAAGCCGCGTACCGGATTTTACATGTCCCTGTCGCGCGCTTTGTCGGACATCGCTTGTCAGACTTGTTGACTGATCACGTTGAATTGGCTGAGTTATTACAGGCTATTCAACTGTTATTGGAACAGGCCGATGACATTTGGCAAAAACGCGTGGCTTTTTTAGGGCCCAATGGACGGCAGGAATTACTGTGCCGCGGTACGCCGTTGTTTTCACAAGAAGGTGTAAGGGTTGGCGCGGTCATTGTGTTTGACGATGTTACGGATTTAATTCAGGCACAAAAAAATGCCGCCTGGGGTGAAGTGGCAAGGCGCTTGGCGCATGAAATTAAAAACCCGCTTACGCCGATTCAATTGTCCGCAGAAAGGCTGCAACATAAGTTAGCCAACCAATTGGATGAAAAATCCGCCGATGTTTTACAACGCTCTACCCGCACCATTGTGCAACAGGTTGAGGCCATGAAACGGATGGTCGATGATTTTGCAGAATATGCCAAGCCCTCTAAAAAACATTTACAGCAACTTAATTTGGCTGGTTTGGTGCGGGAGGTTTTACAGTTATACTTGCTGGAGACACGAGTAACGTTTAATACCGTGTTTGCAGACGATTTGCCCGAGGTGAATGTTGATCCAGTCAGTATTCGGCAAGTGCTGCATAATATAATCAAAAACGCGCTGGAGGCCGAAGCGACAGTCATTGAGTGTGTAATAAAACAGGTGGGCCGTAATGAGACAGTTTTGGTTGAGCTGGCTTTTTATGACAATGGCTTAGGCCTTCAAGAAGGACAATTGGAATATATTTTTGAACCGTATATTACTACCAAGTCTAAAGGCACTGGTTTAGGGTTGGCGATTGTGAAAAAAATTATCGAAGAACACGGCGGTGCCATTTGGGTTGATAATACGCGTACAAAAGGGGCGGGTTTTATCATTCAGCTACCCGCAGTAGTGACAGGAATTGAAAACATGGTTCAAAAATAGGTAATACACTAAATAATTGATAATTGGGCCTACTAAACCCGTTAAGCTCCGACGAATCAAATCGTTTGTAAACACTGTAGCAAAATAAATAGCCAACCCGTTAATAAATAAATTATGAAAACCGAAGCCCCTTATATCTTGGTCGTTGATGATGAGCCCGATATTCGACAATTAGTCTCTGAAATTTTGGAAGATGAAGATTATGAAGTTGCTGTCGCTGAAAATGCTGCAAGCGCTAAAACCATTAAAGAAAGCCGTCGACCGGATTTAATTTTATTAGACATTTGGATGCCCGATATTGATGGCATTACCTTGCTGAAAAGCTGGGTTGCGGATGATAAAGCGCTTTGCCCGGTGGTAATGATGTCGGGGCATGGCTCTGTAGAAACGGCGGTTGAAGCAACGCGCTTGGGTGCGTATGATTTTCTTGAAAAACCGCTGTCGCTGGCAAAATTACTACTGGTGGTTAAACGGGCTTTGGAGGCGGGGCAGTTAAAAAATGAAAATGCCGGCTTGCGTATGCAGTTAGGCGTAGAAATTGAACCGGTTGGCAAAAGTATTGCTGTTGAACGCATTAAAGAACAGTTACGCCGTCTGGCGCAGCATGACGCGCGGTTGTTACTGGTGGGTGAGGCGGGTGCTGGTAAAGAAATGTATGCGCGTTATTTACATAATCAAAGTGCGCATCGTCAAGGGCCGTTTGTAGATGTGGCCGTTGGGAGTATTTCCCCAGAAAATTCTGCGGTGGAATTTTTTGGCAAAGAAGATGGCGGCAAAATTTATCAGGGCTTATTGGAGCAAGCACATGGCGGAACCTTATTTTTAGGCGAAGTGGTCGGCATGGATCTGGAGACCCAAAAGCGCTTGCTTAGTGCCTTGGAATCCAGTTCTTTTTTGCGGGTCGGCGGAAGTGAAGCGGTGCGTGTGGATGTCAGGGTTATAGCTTCAACCCGCGTGCGTCTTGAAGATGAGGTAAAAGCTGGTCGCTTCCGGCAGGATTTATTTTACCTGCTCAATGAAGTTGGCCTGGAAATTATTCCACTACGGGAGCACAGTGAAGATATTCCTGCTCTTCTGAGTTTTTATGTAGACTTTTTTGTGAACCAGGAAAAATTGCCATTTAGGCGTTTTTCAATGGCAGCACAAAACTTTCTGCGTAATTATCTCTGGTTGGGCAACGTAAGGGAGCTTAAAAATCTCGTGCAGCGCCTGATGATATTGGGTGTTGGCAACGATATTGAGCTGGACGAAGTCAAAGCAGCTTTAGGCTCCGTTGCGCAAAATACCCGAGATTTATCGGCTATACCGGAGTTTTTTAATAAGCCCTTAAAAGAAGCGCGTGAACATTTTGAAAAAGCCTATCTCGAATATCATTTTGATAAGGCGGGTGGCAGCGTTGCTAAATTAGCCGATGCTATTGGCATGGAACGCACACACTTGTACCGTAAATTACACTCACTGAATATTAAACTGTAAGCTGTATAAGATCAAAGCAGATTGCTGGTGTGGATTAGCTGCACATCACCCTATGCTTTGATTAAACAGTATTGGTTATTTAATATTTCATCTGGAAATTCCCTAACGTCTTTGCGCTTCAAGGTTGCTTTGACGTATTCATAAGCTAGGCCATGCGAAACGGGGAGGTAACGGCCTAAGCTATTCCGTTTTCCCTGCTTCGATTATCAAAATAATTGTGCTGTTCACGACAAAATCCAAATAGATGTCTGTTGGGTTTGTCACAACTGTATTCATTCCCTTTAAAATTATCAAAATAAATCAGCAAGATAAAATTTAAAACTGCCTTTGGCATGACCTGTGCATTTACCTTAAGTAACTCTAACTTACGAGGTCATAGACAATGCAACTGCCAGTATTAAATGAAGCGCCCGCAGCCAAAGGGGGTTGTTCAGCAAGTTCTTGTGGAACTACGGACAATCAAATGGATAGCTTGCCTGACTCGATTCGGGAAAAGGTACAAAATCATCCCTGCTACTCAGAAGATGCCCACCATTATTTCGCCCGTATGCACGTCGCTGTTGCTCCGGCCTGTAATATTCAATGTCATTATTGTAACCGTAAATACGATTGCGCCAATGAATCACGCCCTGGCGTAGTCTCTGAATTGTTAACCCCGGATCAAGCGGTTAAGAAGACTATGGCCGTCGCAGCCAATATCCCGCAAATGACGGTTTTGGGAATAGCCGGCCCTGGCGATCCGTTGGCGAATCCTGAACGTACCTTTGAAACTTTCCGCCGATTAAGTGAAGAAGCGCCGGATATTAAGTTATGTGTTTCGACCAATGGCTTGGCATTGCCGGACGCGGTAGAAGAACTATCCAAACACAATATCGATCACGTCACCATCACCATCAACTGTGTTGATCCTAAAATTGGCGCGAAAATTTATCCCTGGATTTACTGGAAAAATAAACGCATTAAAGGCGTTAAAGCCGCCAAAATTCTGATCGAACAGCAGCAAAAAGGTCTGGAAATGCTGATCGCCAAAGGCATCTTGGTTAAGGTCAACTCGGTGATGATTCCAGGCGTTAACGATCAGCATCTGGCAGAAGTCAGTAAAGTCGTGAAATCCAAAGGCGCTTTTTTACACAATGTGATGCCACTAATAGCGGAGGCGGAACACGGCACATTTTATGGTGTGATGGGGCAACGTGGCCCTACCCCGGATGAGTTGCAAGACCTGCAAGACAGTTGTTCCGGCGATATGAATATGATGCGCCATTGCCGTCAATGCCGTGCTGACGCGGTGGGTATGCTTGGTGAAGATCGGGGCGATGAATTTACCCTGGATAAGATTGAAGATATGGAAATCGATTATCAGGCAGCAATGGAAAAACGGGCGGTGATACATCAAGCCATCCAAGCAGAAATGGACAGTAAACGGCTGGAAAAAGCAGAAAAAGCTGCACAACATAAAGCTGAACCAAAACTGGCAACGCGCCCAGTTTTAATGGCCGTCGCCACCAGTGGGCAGGGTGTTATCAATGTGCATTTTGGACATGCCAAAGAATTCCTGATCTATGAAGCTTCGCCGGACGGTGTGCGGTTTATTAGCCACCGTAAAGCTGACCAGTATTGTAGTGGTGATACATCCTGCGGTGATGGTGAAAGCGTCTTGCAAGTGACTGTCCACGCATTAGCAGGCTGCGAAGCGGTGTTGTGTTCCAAAGTAGGCTACGAGCCCTGGGAAATGCTCGAAGCAGCAGGGATTGCACCAAACGGCGAACATGCGATGGAGCCAATCGAAGAAGCGGTCATGGCGGTTTACAAGGAAATGGTAGCAGCGGGTAAGTTGGATTCAACGCCTGAAGCTGTTAGGGCAAGCGCATAACGTTAATGTCCGATGGATTGATGAAGCAAATGCGTAGGTTGGGTTAGGCTTACGTCAACCCAACAATCTAGGCTCACGCTAATCCAACCTACGATTCAGGAGTCTGTGATGGCAGTAAAAATTATTGAGTCTTGTGTTAATTGCTTTGCTTGTGAGCCAGTTTGTCCAAGTAAGGCTATTTATGAAGCCAAGCCGCATTTTTTGGTTGACCCTAAAAAATGCACCGAATGCGAAGGGGATTTTCCGGACTTTCAATGTGCCAGTATTTGTCCAATAGAAGGTGCGATTCTGGATTCGTTAGGGCTGGCGATCAATCCGCCTGGTTCGTTAACAGGCATTCCGCCGGAAAAAATGGCGGAAGCTATGGCCGAATTACAATCGCACTGATTGAGGGTGGGCTGATGGCTACTGTTACTTTCTATGAAAAACCGGGGTGTATTAATAACACCCGGCAGAAAAAGTTGTTAGCCGCAGCTGGCCATCAAGTTACAGCTATAAATTTACTAACTGAAAACTGGCAGGCTGAATGTTTACGGACATTCTTTGGGGTTCTGGCGGTACGGGATTGGTTCAATTACAGCGCGCCTGCGATTAAATACGGTGAGGTTGATCCTGAAACCACTACTGAACAGGAAGCGCTAGCACTGATGTTGGAGAATCCCTTGTTAATTCGCCGCCCTTTAATGCAGGTTGGCGATATCTTCATGGCTGGGTTTGATCAGCAAGTGGTAGACAACTGGATAGGCTTAACTGAAATTGAGACAACTTTAGATCTGGAGCGTTGTCCTAGACCACTTGCACAGACAAGTTACGGTCATGAGTAAGCTACCGTTATTAACGGTTGCTGGAACACCCCAGGCTATTGCATTATCAGAAAGGGTACATTGGATAGGGGCTTTGGATCCCAACTTACGCACCTTTGACATTATTTTAAAAACCGCTAATGGCACCACCTATAACGCTTATGTCGTTAGAGGCAGTGAAGGCGTGGCGGTGATAGACACCGTCAAGGAAGGCTATGCCAACGATTTTTTTGCCCGTCTGGAATCGGTGGCGTGTTATGAAGAAATTAAAGTGATTGTTCTTAACCATCTGGAACCGGATCATACTGGTGCGTTGCCAGAATTGATGCGCCGTGCGCCGAAGGCCTGTGTGTATATTTCCCAAAAAGCACAGTCCATGTTGAAGGCGTTGTTGAAACAGGATGAATTTGATTTTACGCCGGTCATAACGGGGGATACTGTGTCATTAGGGGACAGAACTTTGGCGTTTTTGCACACCCCTTACTTACATTGGCCGGACACCCAATGTACCTATTTAGTGGAAGAACAGACCCTGTTTTCGGGCGATGTATTTGGTTGCCATTTTTGTGATGTGCGGTTATTTAACGATGAAGTCGGTGATTTTCGCTTCTCGTTTGAATATTACTATGCCCATATCATGCGGCCCTTTAAAGAGTATGTAAATAGGGCGTTGGATCTTATTGAGCCATTGGCATTGAATGCGATCTTCCCTGCGCATGGGCCTTTGTTGCGTGACCAACCGAAACGCTATGTCCAACGTTATAGTGAGCTATCGCGTTCCGCCTTGCAAAGTGAAATCAGTGGTAGCGAAAAAACCTTGTTGATTTTTTATATCAGCTCTTATGGCAATACCCGGCGTATGGCAGAAGCGATTTATGAAGGGGCAATGGAAGTGGAACATGTGCGGGTTTCCCTGTATGACCTGGAAGGGAGTGAAATTACGCCGTTTGTGGACTTAATTGAAGGTGCCGATGGCATCCTTTTTGGTACCCCAACTATCAATGGCGATGCTGTAAAACCGGTGTGGGACTTACTGTCTTCATTGGCGGTGATTAATCTTAAGTCAAAGTTAGGTGGCGTTTTCGGCTCTTATGGCTGGACCGGGGAAGCTGTCAAAATGGTTGAAGACCGTTTACGCGGTCTGAAATTGCGTGTGCCCATTCCGGGGATACGCATTAAGTTAATTCCGACAGAAGAAGAAATTCTGAGCTGTCGAGAATTCGGGCATGAACTGGCATTAGAACTGATGGGTTTAAGGCAATCCAAAGTTATTGACATGGCAGATCTTGCTTAATTTTTTTCACACTAAAGGAGAGTAGCAATGGCGAAAGCGTCGATTACCTTTGAAGATATAAACGTTACCGTTAACGCACCTGCGGGTACCCGGTTGATTGAAATTTCTGAAAAAGTCGGGTCAGGTATTACTTATGGTTGCCGTGAGGGCGATTGTGGTACCTGTATTACCAAAGTCACGTCTGGTTGGAATAATCTTACCGAACCCTCCGTTCTGGAAGATAAAATTCTGCGTGAAAATATGGCCGGCAAACATAACCGTTTGGCATGCCAAGCGCAGGTTTTAGGTGGCGAAATTAGCGTTAGGCCTGTTTAAAACGCTTAGGGTTCGGCGGACTCACCACGAACGGCAGCATTACAGTCACCGTTCGTTTTGGGCTTGTCGAAAAGCAGCGTCAGTTCTAATTCTACAACAAACCATTGAACAATTTATGAGGAGAACATCATGGCATTAGTCACTTTTTCAAGTCCTGAATATAAGGATAAAACGGTTTATGCAGTAGCAGGCAGCCATACCGAGTCACTTTTAAAACTGGCACGTGAAAATAAAATCGCCATTAATTATGAATGTCAAGATGGCGAATGCGGTACCTGCCTGGTGAAAGTCAGTAGCGTAGATGCTAAAAAGCGTCAGCGCATGGGGGGGCCATTAACTGAAAAAGAGAAGGAAGTTTTACGCGCCAGCGGCAAAATAGGCAAGGAAGAAATGGAGCAAATGATAGTTGATGATTTACCTTCGCCCTGGCGCTTAGCCTGTCAGATGATTGTCAGGGATGAAGACATTCTGGTCGAGTATTAATCATGTCGGTGGCGCTCCAATTAAAACCTGAACGGGAACGTATTTTTGCCCGTTTAGCGGTACCGCCCTTTGTCACGCTAAATCATGAATGGCTTAGCCATATCATTGCCAGTTGGTGTGCCGGACAAAGTGTATTGCCGGATTATTTGGGGCTGGACGTCAAACAATTTAAGGCTTTAACTGAAGCTTATTTTCCGGGTTGCGACATTCCGGAACGGGCAGCATCCGGCCATCAGATGGACTTTAGCCGGATGCTGGAAAAGGAAGATCTGGTTAATTTATTAAATTTTTACAGCAGACCAGAGTCATTTGAAACTGATTGGGTGATTGCCATGCTCGTTGCCGCTTGTTTGGGTAACGATCACTTATGGCAGGATCTGGGACTTTGGTCGCGTGCGCAGTTAAGCGGGCTGCTGCACTATAATTTTCCTGAGCTGGCTGCTAAAAATGATAAGGATATGAAGTGGAAAAAGTTTTTGTACAAACAGCTTTGTGAAGCGGAAGGCTTATATTTGTGTCGGGCACCATCGTGTAGTGTGTGTATTGATTATCCTAAGTGCTATGGCGCAGAGGAATAATCAAGGTATTTGCTGGTTTGACTCGCTTAAATAAGGCGCAATAACTTATTTGCCAAACAGCGTTAAACTTTAATCTAATAAACAGCAATGACATTTTATGACCCCAAAATATATACCGTTAAAAGATCACGATATTCCTGTTAAGGTATTATTTACAGGGTACCTCTGTGCTGTTGGAATGGGTTATTTTTTTGCCCTGCTGCAGATTTTGTTTACGCACGGCATGGCTGATGGCAAATTTGGGTTGTCGGTTGATGATATTGTGTATAGTTATTACGGTAATCGCTCAGGCACGGTACTGGAAACACAGCTGAACGGTGCCATGAAAGAAAATGCCACCGATGATCAGCGCTTTAAAATTATTCAATGGGTTAGAGACGGCGCTGAATTAGAAGAATTTAAAGCCAGTGGTATTGAAGCCATTGTCCAAGAACGTTGCGTTATGTGTCATAACGAGCAAGCGCCGGTGGGAATACCTAACTTTAACAAGTTTGAAAATTTAAAAGCCTTGACCGCTGAAGATACGGGGGCAACATTCAGTTCGCTTACGCGGGTCTCGCATGTACATTTATTTGGTATCAGTTTTATTTTTATGTTCGTGGGCTTGATTTTTAGTTTTTCAGAAGCGACATCAACTCGCTATAAATGTATTGCAATCGGGATGCCGTATGTATTTTTGGTTGCCGATATTCTATCCTGGTGGCTTACCAAAATTCACCCGATGTTTGCCTGGCTGGTTATTTTCGCTGGTATGGGCATGGGGATTTCGTTTATGTTTATGTGGGTAAATTCACTTTTGGAAATGTGGTTGTACCGGCAAATATTTATCGAGGGTGGCGGCGTTTATGGGCATAAATTAAAAGCGCTATTAGCCGCTATCTTTACGCCGGAAAGACGGGCATGGTTAGTATCGCTGTTATCTTTAGTGAAGAAAAAGGGGAGTGAGCAATGGGTGAATACTTTTATCCTCCTTATTTCCAGACAATGGGGGAACTTTAATCGGCTTTTAAACCAAGTTACAAAGCGTCCCTAAAAGCTGGAGAAATCCCCCTTAAAAGATATGGTGCCGAAATTTTCAGTTTTTATGCGTTAACCGGATTATTTAAGATGTCCATAAGCCGGTAAAGTTTGTAAGCGTTTATCTTCCAGGGGTTTACCAATGGTAAAGTGATAAAGGCTCTGGAAGGTACTGTCTTTAAGCCCTAAAAGTGCATGTACACTGTCATCAAAATAACAGCCGATACCGGTTCCGCGCACGCCGGCGGCTTCCGCTTCCAAATACAGCATTTGCCCGATCATCCCGCATTCCCAGAACAAGCGCCGATATAACCAGGGGGCTGTTTCAATAGTATCGCTGAATTCTGCAACCATTGCTAAACTAAAAGCACTATCGCTGGCGATGGGCTGATGACAGGACAGGGTTTTAGCAGTCAGTTTGAAATCGCTGGTATGCAAGTGGTAAAGGGGTAACTCCGCTGAAATTGGTTGCCAGCCAAAATCAGCTAGTGTTGCCGCGCGTAATGGCGTAAGCGCTTCAGCGGTTCGGGGCAGGGCATATAAACCGGGCGTAAGGGCATCAACGCGATGTACAAAAATAAACAGGTGAACTTTAGCAGGCCAACGCCACAGTATAAATGCAGCAGTGCTAGGTAGGACAGCTGCCAGCATCCGGTAAAACTCAGTTAAGGGTAAAGGGGGCATTTTGCCATCAAACTGCTGGGCACTGCGGCGTTGGCGGATAATTTCCGTTGCGGTTTTTGTACACGATAAACTGATACCCTGTTGCTGGATGGCTTGCCATACGGTTTCTTGAGTCTGGGGTTTGCTTGCGGCAACCGCGACTTGTTCTATTATCGGCCATTTATAGAAGTGATAAGCGCGCAGGCTATTGGCCGTTCCAAACCAGGCACCTGTCTCAGCGCTTGCTAATAGCACTTTTGCATCCGCTGGCTTGAAGTTACTTAGGGTATTAATCCGGCAAATCAGATCGGGAGACTCTTCTTCCAGTGCTTTAAAATCATCAGGGCGATTAAGTCCTAATAACTTAGCGATGTCCTCATCTCCCCAATCAGCTAGTAATTCAATTGACCAGCCTAAGGTTGCCGCCGCATAACGTAGCGCACCGAGGGCATGGCCAATATCATGTTGACAGTAACGGTAAGCGCGTTCGCCATATTTCCAGGCTTCCCGCCAATGCACAGACGATAAGCCGATTAAAATGTCAGTTGTATTACCCTGGTCATTAAACAGACAGCGTTGTTCCAGACTATGGTCATGGCTGACATAGTGATGGGCTCCGGGTGTTATGCAATCATGACCGGTACTGATTAAATAAGCTTCCGTAGGATGCAGGTTGCCGCTGGAAGGATTGCACCGTAATGCCCAGCGGCTTGGGCCAAATTCTTTCCAGGCTGATAAACCAAAGCTAAGTTCTAGCAACAAGCCCAGAGTGTTTAGGTTTAAGGGCTCAGCTGGGATGTTTTCCGGGATGTCCAGAGCAGAAAATAAGGGCTTCAGCTCTGCGCCGGGTTTGGGCAGCTTAATTATGCTGCACCCTGAAAAACGTCGAAAGGGATCGGGCTGATCCTCCCAGTCAATGGTTTCAGGTCCTTTTGCGTAGGCTTCCAAGCGGTGCTTGGTAAGATTATGGTAATTTAGAACCGCTTCAGTATGCTTATTCATAGTAGGTTAAATATTTGGGGGAACGTCCGCTTTTATAGGGGAGGATTTCCCCCTTCAACCCTTTGTTAATGGTTGCTGATTAGTTCGCCAACTTTAGCTTCAACAACCAAGTCGTCCACCCAGCATCCAATAGGGTTGGCTAGGTTGCGGTTTTTATCTTCAAAGCGTACCAACCAAACCGTACGGGTCGGCTCTTCTTCAACGTGTCCAATCATGGTAATCACCCCGCGGGTACCTGCTTCAGCGAGGATTTGGCCCTCAACACCATCGGGTATTGAGCCATCATCAAAAATGGTTTTAGCGGCATAGACTACATCACCTATATCTAAATCTTCTACAGTCATTTCATCATCCTCAATTGTTTTGTCGTAAAGCTTACATTGTCAGCTGATTGTGTGCTTAAAACCTGTCTGATTGTGCCTTCTCTATTGTGGTGCTTATTTATTAATGCAATATTAATCAGGGTATTACATATAAATAACGAAATGGCACACAGGTTGCTATAAGTATTAACAAGAACGATGCCAAAACCTTTAGGAGACTTACATGATTACATTAACAGAAAAAGCGATAACCGCGGTTGGGCGATTTATTGCCAGCTCAGAAACACCATCCGCCGGTCTTCGTATTGAAGTCACCGATGGTGGGTGTTCGGGTTATCAATACGGGTTGAAATTAGAAGGTAGCCAGACACCGGATGACACTGTCATTGATTGCGGCGAGGTGAAAGTATTTATCGATCCGGGCAGTTTGCCTATGTTGGATGGCATGTCTGTGGACTTTCTCGATAGCATCGATGGTTCTGGTTTCAAGTTTACCAATCCTAATGCAGCTAAAAGTTGCGCGTGTGGGACTTCGTTTAATACCAGTACTGAAGGTTCTGGAAAACCCTGTTCTTAAATTATGATTTTGTAGGTTGGGTTAGCGATAGCGTAACCCAACATTTGCCGAACGAATGGGTTGGGTTACGGCTATCGCCTACTTTTGGTAGACGCTTTAGGCGACCCAACCAACACCCTGTCAATCCGAGGATTAAAGCCATGTGGGACTATTCAGACAAAGTAAAAGAGCATTTTTTTAACCCTAAAAATGCAGGTGCGGTCGTTGATGCTAATGCGACAGGTGAGGTGGGTTCAATCAGTTGCGGTGACGCGTTGCGGTTGACTTTGAAAGTTGATGATGACAGTGAAATCATCCTTGAAGCTGGCTTTCAAACCTTTGGTTGCGGCTCTGCTATTGCTTCATCATCGGTACTGACCGAAATTATTAAAGGCATGACGCTGGATGAAGCGTTGAAAGTAACTAATCAGGATATTGCTGACCACCTAGAAGGTTTACCACCTGAAAAAATGCATTGCTCGGTCATGGGACGTGAAGCCCTGCAAGCGGCGATTGCCAACTACCGTGGCGAAGAGTGGAAAGATGATCATGAAGAAGGCGCGTTGATCTGTAAATGTTTTGCGATTGATGCGGTGATGATCGAAGAAATGGTTTGGGCAAATAAATTGCGTACCGTTGAAGATGTGACCAACTTTACCAAAGCAGGCGGTGGTTGTGCAGCTTGCCATGAGGACATTGAAGCTATTCTTGAAAAAGTGCTTACTGAAAAAGGTGAAAAGTTTGACCCCAATGCTGCACCTGTGGAAGCGCCTGTAAAAATCGCTGCTGTTAAAGCGCCATTGACTAATTTGCAACGCATCAAAAAAATCGAACAGGTGCTGGAATCGCTAAGACCTGCTTTGATGGCCGATGGCGGGGACGTGGAACTCGTGGAAGTGATTGGTAACACTGCTTACGTCAATATGACCGGCGCGTGTAACGGTTGCCAAATGGCGGCGATGACCATTGCCGGGATACAACAACGTTTAATGGAAGTGATGGGTGAATTTATTAAAGTGGTACCTGCAACTGAAATGTCGAAACTGGTTAATATAGAGGTGGCGTGATGACTGATATTTATCTGGATAATAATGCCACCACCAAGGTTGATCACGCCGTGGTCGATGTGATGATCCCGTATTTTCTGGAACAATACGGCAATCCATCCTCCATTCATAAGTTCGCTGATGGTGTGGCGCGTGGACTTAAACAGGCCCGGCAACAGGTACAGGCCTTAATTGGCTGCGAACATGATTCGGAAATTATTTTTACTTCGTGTGGTACCGAATCTAACTCCACAGCCATACTTTCGGCCATTAAAGCGCAGCCGAACAAAAAAGAAATTATTACCACCACCGTGGAGCATCCGGCTATTTTAAGTGTGTGCGAGTACCTTGAAAAAGAAGGCTACACCATTCATCGGATGCCGGTTGATAAAGCCGGACGCTTGAACATGAATGCCTATAAAAATCTGTTATCAGATCAGGTCGCGATTGTATCGGTGATGTGGGCCAATAATGAAACCGGCACGATTTTCCCGGTTATTGAAATGGCGGAATTGGCGAATGCGGCGGGTGTGATGTTTCACACCGATGCGGTGCAAGCGGTGGGCAAGATCCCCATGATGCTTCAAGACACTAAAATTGATATGTTATCAATATCAGGGCACAAATTGCACGCCCCCAAAGGTATCGGTGTTTTGTATTTACGCCGTGGTACGCGGTTTCGTCCGTTATTGCGCGGGGGTCATCAGGAGCGCGGTAGACGTGCAGGAACTGAAAATACCGCGTCTATCATCGGCTTAGGTAAAGCCTGTGAATTAGCGCTGGAATACATGGAGTTTGAAAACACCAAAGTAAAAGACATGCGTGATCGCCTGGAACGGGGTATTACCGAAGAAATTCCGCATTGTTTTGTGACCGGTGATATGAATAACCGTTTGCCTAACACCACGGATATTGCTTTTGAATATATTGAAGGGGAATCTATTTTGATGCTGCTCAATAAAGCCGGGATTGCCGCCTCCAGTGGTTCGGCGTGTACCTCGGGCTCATTGGAGCCCTCGCATGTTATGCGTGCAATGGACATCCCTTACACCGCAGCGCATGGCACCATTCGTTTTTCCTTCTCCCGTTATAACACGATGGCACAAGTCGATGAAGTATTGAAAGTCATGCCGGGTATTGTGGCAACCTTGCGTAAATTGTCTCCGTATTGGTCGGGCGATGCGCCGGTGGCTAATCCAGAACAGGCGTTTCGACCCACCTATGCTTAGGTCTTAAAATCGCAGGGGCGACATCTTACAGGTTCACTGCTGTAGGTTTAGCCTCTGCAAGCAGTTAGCCTTGACCTAATCGGTTAAATCCTCAAACACCACATCGTCATAAATCGCTTGCACGGCATATTGACCTGGTAGCTTATCCAAGGTCAACACTTGTTCCGGCTCATTCGCCGTGTGCAATATCCAATCCCCATCGCTACCGCGTGTAAAACAATCAACCGCCATGCTTTGGCTATCGATCAGCCAGTAATGCTGAAGGCTATCGAGCTGGCGGTAATAGGCGAATTTTTTACCGCGATCAAATGCTTCGGTTGAAGGGGATAGGACTTCGGCAATAAAGACAGGCTGTTGTTTATACAAGCTATTATGCTGTTCGCGCGGCTCGCAACTGACAAATACATCGGGATAGAAAAAAGCATTAGCGGTTTCTACCTTAACCTTCATGTCGGTAAGATAGACCCGACAGGGCGACCCCTTTAACTGTTCCCGCAATAGTACGGCAAGATTTAAGGCAATAGTCACATGCGCTTCGCTAGCACCTGCCATAGCCCAGATGTCACCTTCCAGGTATTCGCTTTTATACGTGTTTGCTGCTTCAATCGCCAAGTAGTCTTCGGCGCTTAGTCGGGGTTTAGGGATGGATGACATGGCATGAGTCCGCATGATGAGATGACGTTGTTATTTTAACCTAAGTTCTGGAATGCGCTACATAAAAACTGTTTATATGAATATCAGCGCCCTAAGCGTGACGGGGTTTGCAACCCCGTCACGAATGTTTAGGCTGGCATAGTTTGCCTTCCCTCCAAATGGTTTCTTAGCGGCAACACGTTTTGAAGGTATAGTTGATGTATTTTTAGTCGAGTAGCAGGTTTAAAACGTTTGGGTCAGGGTTTGCAACCCCGACCCGCTTCGCCCGTTATTTGGTGCATAAAATGCACCCTATTTGGCTTCAGGTGTCTGTTCCAGAATTGTTTTTCGGGCACTCTCTAAACATTGTTTGTACGCGCTTCCAGCAAATTTTTTGCAAATGGATACAAATCCATTAATAAGTGCCTCCCTAGAGTTATTTTGTGTTGAAGTACTTGTTGCAGCGTTATTTTCTGGGGGATATTGGTTACCTTCTTTAGTTATTATTGTCAAATTACCATTAATACAATTCAGTTCTTTTGCTCCAGACAAAAATTGAAAAATTTTTTCATATGCATAATTTAGTGT
>JBEBJQ010000142.1:0-4907 GCA_040079795.1 Methylococcales bacterium | reverse complement strand
GCAGCTTGCCATGCGGATGATAGGCTCGGTAGGGCGTTTAGATCAGCACCGTATGCGTACTGGTAAGTTAGAAGATGAAGATTGGGAAAAACTCACCACTGCGCTAGGTAAGCTCAATGAAGCCCCCATTTTTATTGATGAGGGCGCAGGTTTAAGCAGCTTTGACGTGCGTGCAAGAGCGCGAAGACTGCATCGCCAAACAGGTAAATTGGGCTTAATTGTGGTCGATTACTTGCAATTGATGGCGGCGCCAGCAGGGCGGCAGGGCGAAAATCGCGCAACTGAAATTTCTGAAATATCTCGTTCTCTCAAAGCTCTGGCAAAAGAGCTAGATTGCCCCGTGGTTGCGCTTTCGCAGTTAAATCGAAGCGTAGAACAACGCCCAGACAAACGCCCAGTAATGAGCGACTTGCGCGAATCTGGCGCGATTGAGCAAGACGCGGATGTGATTTTATTTATCTACCGTGATGAAGTGTACAACCCAGATAGCCCAGATAAAGGCACCGCCGAAATTATCATTGCCAAACAACGTAACGGCCCCATTGGACGCGTGCGCTTGACCTTTATGGGGCAACATACACGCTTTGAAAATTATGCGGGCAGTGGGCATATGGCGGATAGTTATTAAAAGCTAATTCGATTGCATACGATGCTTGCTTGATTTTGTAGGGTGTCAATAAGCGAAGCGCATTGCACCGTTGCGATTGGTGCAATGCGCTTCGTTTATTGACACCCTACTTATTACGGGTTTTGCGTTAGAGGACACAAAACAGCATCAAGAAATATCCTTAAGTTGCCCCCACTCCACTGACTTATTGCACTCTATTGGCTAACACAACGGTAATGAATAACTACAGATTGCTTATTTCACTAGTAGCCTCGTTATTGCTACATTTTCTTGTATTACAATTAAACTGGCACAAACCAACGCCAAGAATGATTGTGCCATATCATTTTGATGTTACTCTGGTTTCGCCATCATTGAATATGAAGGTACAACAAGTTCAAAAACCAGCTCCACAAGTTAAACCTGAAACATCATCAAAGTCTAAAGAGAAAAAAATATTACCCCCCCCCCAGATTTAGTTGTTGCCAGTAAAGCCGACGTGGCTGAACCGTCAAAATTAGAGAAAATTGCTACATCAGCTATTTCAAATGTAACTACGATAGCAAATAAAAACCTAGATATGAGTGAGTTGCTAAATCAAGCTAGAGAATACGATAAAAATAATGTTGTTTCAGAAATTCCTACTACAGATATAAATGGCGAATACTATGGCACATACAGCGGTAGTGATTCTGGCACTTTCAATATTCGCTTAAATTCCACTACAGGAATGATTTCAGGGTTACTACAGTCGAGGAACTACAATATCAACCTCATCATTAGTGGAAATTTTTCAGCTGATGGTGTCGTTCAAATGTTAGGAAAAGGCAGTGCTGGACAGGCAACATTTTCTGGTCATATTAACGTTAAAACAAGAGAATTATTAGGCTCGTGGAGCTTTTCAGGTGTAGGCACGGGTGTGTTTAAAGGGCAGCATGAATGATGTTTTCCTGTAACTCTTTAGGTTAAGCTGACGTAGACTCGATGGAATGAAATGAAATCGAGGGATAACTTAAATTACAACCCTTGATTCCGCGATGCTCCATCAAGGCTACGCAAGCTGAAACAAATTTCATAAGCTTGATTAAATCTTTCATAATGCTTTTTTACAAGTGGTTACTTAAACACCATCACAGCACTTTTTATTTTCATAAAACTGATAAAATCTAAGCAATACAACAACAAAGGCGAAAATTTTGGCAAAAGCTAAAACCATTTACAGCTGCACAGAATGTGGGGCTAGCGAGCCGAAATGGCAGGGGCAGTGTCCAAGTTGCATGGCGTGGAATACTTTAGTTGAGAGCGTTGAGGAAAATAGTGCTTCTACTAACCGTTATGCAAATAAATTTGAGGGTTTGGCGACCACAGGACAATTGCAGACTTTAAGCAGCGTGCAGGCAGCAGACGTTGCGCGACAGCCGACGGGCATTAGTGAGTTTGATCGTGTGTTGGGTGGCGGCCTGGTGGAAGGTGGCGTTATCCTGATTGGTGGCGACCCAGGCATTGGTAAATCTACGCTTTTGTTACAAGTGTTATGCCATTTAGGAAAAGTTAGCCCTGCGATTTACGTGAGCGGTGAAGAGTCTCCGCAACAAATTGCGATGCGTGCGAAACGTTTGGGCTTAGACGCAAGCGAAGTCAAATTGCTGGCAGAAATTAACCTAGAGAAGATTTTAGCAACGCTGCAAACGCATAAGCCCAATATTGCAGTGATTGATTCTATTCAAACTGTGTATTCTGAAGCCTTGCAATCTGCCCCAGGCTCGGTGGCGCAGGTGCGTGAATGTTCGGCGCAGCTGACGCGTTTAGCTAAACAGCTCGGCATTACCGTGGTGTTAGTCGGTCACGTGACCAAAGACGGCACGCTGGCTGGCCCACGTGTGCTGGAGCATATTGTGGACACGGTGCTGTATTTTGAGGGTGACCAGAACTCTAGCTTTCGCTTAATTCGCGCGTTTAAAAACCGCTTTGGTGCAGTGAACGAGATCGGCGTATTCGCCATGACAGAAAAAGGGCTGCGTGAAGTTACCAATCCCTCAGCCTTGTTTTTATCTCACCATGAATCTCAAGTGGCAGGCAGTTGCATTACCGTGACGATGGAAGGTACGCGACCTTTGTTAATTGAAATTCAAGCCTTGGTCGATGAGAGCCACGCGCCAAATGCCAAGCGCTTGTGCGTGGGATTAGAGCAAAATCGTTTAGCCATGTTGTTGGCGGTTTTGCATCGTCACGCAGGCATTCCGTGTTTTGACCAAGATGTATTTATAAATGCTGTAGGCGGCGTGAAAATTGCTGAGCCAGCAGTGGATTTAGCAGTGTTACTGTCAATCGTTTCTTCTTTAAAAAACAAACCATTAGATAATAAACTTATAGTGTTTGGTGAGGTTGGTTTAGCAGGTGAAGTGCGCCCAGTGCAAGGCGGTCAAGTGCGCTTAAAAGAAGCTGCTAAACTGGGCTTCACCAAAGCGATTGTGCCCAAGGCGAATGCGCCAAAAACTAAAATAGTGGGCTTAGAAGTGATTGGTGTTGAAAGATTGGAGCAGGCTTTGAATCAATTGAGGAATGGTTGACGCAGGGCATAGCGTCTTTTTACTTTAGAATTCTATGGTCGAGACACAGCAAAACTCATGGAACAAAGTGGCTAGTGAGATTTCATTCTCACTTGAGCCAGACTTTAATAAATTAGCATCTTTAGTTACCAAGGATGCAAAAATCCTAGATTATGGTTGCGGCTATGGCAGAGTAACAAATGAGCTGCACGCGAGAGGATACGATTCCTTAACTGGAGTGGATACATCAATCAAAATGGTTGGGCGTGGTTTAAAGCAATATCCATCTCTTGACTTACACCACATAGAGAGTCATGAAATACCTACCGAACTTGGAAAATTCGATGCAATTTTATTTTGTGCCGTACTTACTTGCATTCCAATCAAGGAACACCGTACAAAAATTATTGAAGCTGTGTATGAGTCATTGAATGAAGGCGGCGTAATTTATTGCGTGGAATTTCATAAATCGGATGTTATAAATTATTCCCCATTCGGGACGTTTAAAACAAAATTTAATGTGGAAATGAAGCACTTTCTACCCACAGAGATTTCTGAAGAACTGAGCATATTTAAAAAAATAAGCCAATTTGTTGCTGATGCAACAACCATTACTGGTGCAAAAACAAGTGCCATTCATCATTTTGGAAAAAAATGCTAACTTTGTGCCCATATTAGTATATGCCGTCATTCTGAGGCATTGGCCAAAGAATCCAGTCAAGTAGGGAGGGGAAAATTTTTTGTCCATCATTTATCTAAAATAAAAATCTCCGCGTGGGCAAGCAAGTTGCCCACACTGCAATCAATATGGAAGGTAAATGCTGCTCTGCAGCCCAATATCCATGCGGCTCTCAGAGCATCTTAATTTAACGATTAAAACTTAAGAGTTACAAACCAAATCCGCGCAAGCAATCCCACTTCTAGCCGCGCCTTCTATAGTGGCGGGGTAGTCTGCATAGGTGTAATCGCCTGCTAAAAACAAGTTTGGCTGCGTTGTTTTATTGGTGGGTCTAGCTAAATTGGGCGTGCATGAGAATGTGGCACGCTTTTCGGCAATCACTTTGTGCCATAGCGGCTTGGCTAGTTGCGCATAAATTTGGCTGAGTTCTTTGGCAATGGTTAAGGCAAGTTCGTCATGGCTTAGCAATTGATGCGCGCCAGTTGCGCTGACTACCACGGCAATTAAGCCTTTTTGGCCGCAGAGCTGGCCTCTATCAAATATCCATTGCCCAAGCGAGCCAGCAAGCCCAGAAATAACGCTGGGGAGCTTGGTTTCTGGCGGATATTGCAAATAAACGGTGTAAATAGGTTGGTAGCCGTAAGTTTGGGTTTGTTTGAGTGCAATTTGCATTTTGGGTAGCGCTTCTGCCAGCGTATCTAACCTTGCTGGCGGCACGGCAATAATCACATGGCTAAAAAAGGCTTTGCCATCTTTGGTTTCTAAGCTAAAGCCATCGCCTTCAGTTTGCAGGTTGCGAACGCGTCTATTGAGTTTTATTTCACCACCTTTTGATTGTATATATTGCGCTAACGGCGTAGCAATAATTCGTGATAAATCTAACTTAGGTAGTAAAAAATCACTATTTTGTTTGCTGCCAGAAAAACTATCTTTTAAAACATTTAAAAATATTTGGGTACTAGCAATGGTCATAGGCGTGTTGAGCGCGGCTAAGCATAGCGGCTCCCACAGCATTTGCATGAGTTTTTTAGTCTGTTTTTTTTCAATAAGGTACTGCTCTAGCGCAGTGTCA
>JBEBJQ010000054.1:0-29182 GCA_040079795.1 Methylococcales bacterium | reverse complement strand
ATGGAAAACGGATTTGGGCACAGAAGAACCTGAACCAAATCTAATCTGACAGACACCCATAAAAATTGGTAACTGTCAGATTAAGTCTGAGCTAATACAGGTAAGGCATACATCCGCATAGCGCTACCATAATCAGTTGATAAAAGTATGTGATCTTGATCACATTGAAATTGGTATTTTTTAATATTTCATCACCTATGGCTTCTGATAGATTGTTGCCAGCAATTCAAAGTTAACTTATACGCGTTGACAAAAAATTGCTAATGGAAAGCAGTTCTTGGCTTTTGATACCAATCGGCAAACTTACGGTCTGTGTGATTAAAAACCTACCTCATAAACTGCTGATTAACGATGGATACTGTCAGTGATTTGTGGTCTCATCCCAATCATGTCCCGACTGGAAAGGACAGGTCACAATTTTAAAACCGTATTGGGAGGCAGGTAGATCTCACCTGCCTTAGCCTCCATTCCTATTCACCGCATTAAGGAGATACTTCCATGAATATGTCCGATAAAAATAAGCATTTGATTTTTGTTACTTTGTTAGTTTTGCTGTGTTCCATTTTTTCGCAAAATGTAATGTCCCAACCTGAGCGAAATTCACAAGTCCCTGAACTACCCGAGCCACCTGACCTTCCTGAGGATCAGGGTGACCCAGATCCTCAGCCTGGCCCAGATCCTCAACCCGACCCAAATTCTATGGATCAAAAAAATCCTTGTGTATCCATCAATCCGAATCCTGCTGTTTGGGAACCCACAGTGGGGCAGATAAGCGAACCAGGCATGCCATTTGGTTTTCCGATTTTACCAGCCAAGGATGTAAGCGATGAGTGCATAGAATTTCTCAGGAATACAGCCACGGGTGACGATATAGCTGTATTTGCCATCTCTTTGAAAGGAGATGGGTCGAACGTGATGAGCTTGACTATGCGCGAGGGTGCGCCCGAAGGGACTACTTACATAAAAAATGCCAATGTTTCGACGACTGAAACGATAGGTTTTGGTGCCTGGAATGCGGGTAGTCAAGTTTGGCACATTATCGTCTGGCCAAAAACCCCCTCTTCCAATGGTGTCTGGTTACGTCAGCCTAACATTTTACAACCCTTTAATGTCTTTCAATCAACAGTAGAGGCTCAAACAATTTTTTTCGATCGTCCAGTGTTATGGTGGTTTGATCCAGAAGCCTATTGGTCGCCTTCTACATTCTGGAAGCTTTTTAGCGGCAAGTTGGTTGACTTTACATATTTTGGCAATTGATCCTGGTTTAGATGAGGTGGGCACCTGTTTTTCCTATCCACGAGAGGCTTCCCGATAGTAGCCCCGTCAAGTCATTGTGGAAGCAATGCGACGATCCCCTTGACGGGTCGGTGCGGGCGCATGACGAATCAGGACTTGCGAAGCAAAATAAACCGTCGCGTTAAGTTTTTGCCGATTTTTTCAAGCAGGATGCCCAAAAAAATCTCTAGCAAAAATGAGCGGCTCTCCGGCTCTGATTATTTTCGGCGGGTCGTGTGCATACGGTGTATTCCCGACGTTAGGGCATTACTGTAGATAAAGATTTTAGAATTGTATATTAAACAGCTGTATGTTGGGCGAGGTAAAGTTGCCGCCTGACAAACGCCTAACCATTTAGGAATAATCCATGAATGCGTTCGATACCACTATAATCCATTTTTTAAACAGCTTTTCCAGAAAATCATGGTTGTTTGATTATAGTGTTATCTTTATAACTAACAGCACCTTCCTGCGAGCTGGATTAATTACTTCCATGCTGATCTGGCTTTGGTTTCGGATCGACCATCGCGTGATCGAGACGCGTGAATCAATCATTGCCACATTGTTTTCCACTGCGGGTGCCCTGGTTTTTGTGAAGGTTTTGAGATCTTTTTTACCTTTTCGGCCACGTCCCTTACATAATCCTGATTTAATTTTTAACTTACCTCTGGGTGTCAATGACCGTACCTTGTTTGAATGGAGTTCATTCCCTAGCGATACCGCAGCTTTTTTTCTTGCAATGGCGGTCGGTCTGTTCCACATTTCCAGGGCCCTTGGCGGCATAGCCATTATTTATAGTTTTGTTTTCGCTTGCTTGGGGCGTATATATCTTGGGTATCATTATCCAACGGATATTTTGGGCGGCATGATTATTGGCATCTTGTTTGGGAATTTGGCGGCAGTACCGCAGGTTAGACAAACAATCGCCTATTACCCTATGCTATGGATGAACTGTTACCGCCAGGCGTTTTATACGGTTTTTTTTCTCGTATTTGTGGAGTTTAATAATGTATTCGAGGATGTGAAGGACTTCCTGGGATTTCTTAATAAGCTACTTTCGTAAGCCTATTTATGGGGTTTCGTTACCTTGTATGATTTTAATTTGCAATGAAATTATATGGGTCATGGAAGACCGAATGGCTCTTCGGCAGCGTAGCGGTTTAACTCCCTAAAATCTGAATACTCCAAAACACCAAAAAGCCACTGAATAGCACTAGCGTGGCAACCGGTTGCTCTTCAACTTCGTGGGCTTCTATCAACAACTCTTCCGTGACCAAATACAGCAAGGCTGCGGCACTAAATGACAAAACCCCACCGATGACTGCATGGGGGGATTCTGCCAACAGCCCGTTACCCAGCAGTGCAAATAAGAAAACTGTTAGCCCTAATGCACCGGAAATTCGGACAATACGCCAGCCTTTTATAGTGTCAGACGCTAAGGATAAGCCTAGAAATAGCAATTCAACCGATAAACCTAATGCCAGAATCATGCCTGTGGTACCCCCCGCGGCAAATCCTGCGCCGATGATAAAGCCATCCATCGCAACATCTATAAAAGTTGCCAGCAGCAAGCCGATGTTTATTCCCGTTGAGGATTTTTGGGTTGCTTTATGTTCCAGTTTTAGCGTCCAAAGTTTCATGGCAAACATAAACAATGAACCCATTGCAAACGATCCGATCAAGACTAAACCCGGTGCATGTTCCCGTTCAATTTCTGGGAGTAACTCAACCGCCAGCGCCGCTAATACTACGCCAGCAGCAAAATGTTGGATCAAGCTGCGGGTTGCTTGGCTGGGCTTCCAAACCGCAGCCATGCCGCCACCCAATAAAGCTATACCAGCTGGGATTGCCATGATTAAAAGACTATTTGGGTTCATTTTAAAAAATGAGTTGTCAAGTATGGATGGGAGGATGCCGTGAAGTGTATCACATGGGGGCAGTAATGATTCTTTATCCGAGTTGTGATTGTCATCACGATAAGTCAAAAATAGCAAAAGGATGGAGGAAATGCTGGGCACCGCCATTGCATAATAGCCATCTTATACTAAGCTTGTGTTGATGAAGTCACTTTTGAACAGAAACAGACTTTAGAAAGTGGGCTTGGCATATTTAAAACAGGCTATCCCAAAGCTTAACACTAAAATTCCCAGCTGTTATATGATTTTGAAGCAGTCATGCACTCTGGCATAACTTTAAATTTGGTGCCTGAGCGTGTGTCAAACCTTTACATAAACCCCTAAACCGTAAGAGGAAAGTAATATGGATTTAAATAGCGCAATGCTGAAACACACCGAGTGGAAAATAAAGTTGCGTTCGGCTATTACAAAGCAAGAAACCCTGGATGTTATAACCATCTCAAAAGACAATTGTTGCGATTTTGGCAAATGGCTTCACAGTGACGCAAAAACAAAGTTTGGAAAACTGGCCAGTTATACCGATTGCGTTTCTAAGCACGCAACATTTCATCTTGCGGCCAGCAAGGTAGCGTCAGCTATCAATTCAAAAAAATACGCCGAAGCTGAGGCAATGCTTAATGTAGGTAGTCCTTATACTACGGCATCCAGTGCAGTTGGTGTAGCCATCATGCGTCTCAAAAAAGAAGCTGGTATTTAGTTTAGAGCCTATCGACCGAGGGTATGAAAAATTCCCTAAGCAATTTGTTTGGAGTACGATCTTAAGCAAAAAAAGCCCTTATGAGGAATCAAAGGGCTTTGATTTATTTGGTAGGCACGAGTGGACTCGAACCACCGACCCCCACCATGTCAAGGTAGATAAGCCAATAATCCACAATAAACCATAACAACCAATAACAATATAATCAATTGCTTAGCCTGTTTTAATGATTTCCATTTGTTACTGATTATTGCCCTTTTTTATAGGCAATTGTCACATGAGTGTCACACGATGATATACTTTAACCCTATAAACAAAGCGGGCTTGCAGGTGTACCACCACCGAACAAGCCCTATCAAATCACTTAACAAGTAGGGTTAAGCAATGACTGATTTCATTATAGCCGATTGCCTGAATCCAAGAGAAGGCAATCATGGCAGACATTCAAGAAAGGGTCAGCAGTGCTGGCGTTAAAACGTACACGGCCAGAATTAGACTAAAAGGTTATCCAACACAAACCGCAACATTCAAGCGACTAACCGACGCTAAAAAGTGGATAGCGTCCACTGAATCAGCAATACGTGAAGGCCGACACTTTAAAACATCCGAGGCAAAAAAACACACTGTAGCCGATTTAATAGACCGCTATATTAATGATGTGTTGCCACTAAAGCCCAAAAAAGCCAACGATAGAAAAAGCCAGCTCGCATGGTGGAGGTCTCAGATTGGCTTCTGCCTTCTGGCTGATGTTACCCCCGATATATTGGCGCAATGCAGGGATGAGTTGAGCATAGGCATAACCCAACACGGGACACCCCGCGCCCCTGCAACGGTAATTCAATACATGACGGCAATTAGCCCAGCGTTTACGCTTGCTGTGAATGAATGGCGATGGCTGGAAGATAGCCCCATGCGTAGGGTAACGAAGCCTGTTGAGCCGCGTGGGCGTGTCCGATTCCTTGATGACGAAGACCGCACCAAGTTTATACAAGCCTGCAAAGAATCCCCAAACCCTTTGCTTTACCCTTGCGTAATCTTGGCTCTATCAACTGGTATGCGCCAAGGTGAGCTAATGGGTTTGATTTGGAAGGATGTAAACCTGAAAGACGGTTATTTAATCCTGCATGAAACCAAGAACGGCGAACGGCGGCGGGTTGCTTTAACCGGTCTGGGTTTATCCCTATTGCACGAACACGCAAAATTAAGGCGGCTAGACACACCGCTATTATTCCCCAGCGAACGAAACCCACAAAAACCTATTGACCTACGCAAAGCCTTTGCGACTGCCCTTAAAACGGCGGGTATTGAGGACTTTCATTGGCATGACTTACGGCATTGCACTGCGTCTTATTTAGCAATGAATGGCGCATCACTGGCCGAAATAGCCGAGGTATTAGGCCACAAAACCCTAAGCATGGTTAAGCGTTACGCCCACCTTTCAGACGGGCATGTTAGTAGCGTGGTTGCCAGCATGAACGCCAAGATTTTCGGGGGTGTTTGATGGACGGGCGTAAAGAAAGCATGGAGCTGGATGGAATTGTATATGTAGTGACAAGATTTGATGATGTTAACGGCTTTGTTTATTGGGTGGAAAAAAGTGAGGACGGCACTGCGTTAGAAAGCCGACAGCTTACGGATGCTTTTGTTACTGAGGCACTTCTGGATGCAATAAATTATAACGATACTGGAAAGCTGTTACGCGCTATCAGGTTGGGCTTACATGAGCTTTTGGAGGGCGACAATCGTGAGGCATTAGCACTTATTTTTGAAGGTAAGCATAAAGGAAAAGGCAAAAAAGGCAGCCAAGCGAGGCGCAACGACAAGCGAAACAATAAGCTATGGGCGCGTCTTAATTTTTTGAAAGGGGCTGGCTTGCCTGTTATCGACAACGCAAGCGAAGAGGACGCAGTTTCTAAGGTTGCTAAAGAGTTTCATTGCGGACGAAAAGCCGTGATAAATGTTTGGACAAAATATGGCGGGAATAACCCAAATGCCATAAATCAATTAGGAGCTGATGTGGCTTTTCACAAAGGAAAGCAAATCAAAATCTAGTACCCCTCAAATCCACCCATTTTTGGGGGATTTTAACTTTTTAAAAATCAAACTGTAATAGCCGTCAATCCATCACATAACGCGGTGGTATTTTTCAAAAGGTGGCAATTATGAGTGAACAGCAAACATTCAGTTATTTAACCGTAAACCAATTCTGTGACAAGCACCCCGCCTTTAAAGTTGGCGGAGTCAGGGACAAGATTTTCCACTCTGAAACAAATGGGCTAGCCAAGTCGGGCGCGATTATTCGCGATGGGCGGAAAGTTTTGATCAATGAAACAAAATGGTTTCAAAGGTTGGAAGCCCAAAACCAAGGCTCTGGAAAATGAGTACCCCCACTTTTCCAAAAACAAACACTCTCGTTGCGGTAGCTTTGCTCTGGCTATTACGCGCCAAGCGTTTCACACACCCTGATTTCCAAGAGGCTACCGGAAGCTACCGCCTCTCAAGCTGCATTGACCAATTACGAAAGACTCATCACTGGAAAATTGAGACGCAGTAAGAGCCGCAAAATTATTATTAAGCGGCTCTTAGCAAGGAAAAACGGGGAAATCACCAAACGCAGGTTGATTTTACCGAATGCCTTGCAGCGCCGCAAGGATGAAAAATGAAAATCAAAACAAAATCAACGCTGTGCGCCAAAAGGTTGCCAGCGTTCGGTGCAAAGCTTAACGAAAGGCAGAAATTTATAAACCTGCCTTTTATGGCGGTAATTTGCGTTGGGCAAAATTGCTGGGATCACGCCAAGGCTTGGAACAATTCGCCGACCGATATTGTTGCAATGGTGCTAACGCCCGAGCAGCCACCGGTATCATTAACCTTCCCAGTAAAAGACTGCCTGTGCTTGGTCGAGTGGGGCTATGGCGCACCCGAGCCGCTAATAGTCGAGCTGATTAAGTGTCTTCTTAAGAGCGGTGCATTGCGCGTAATTGTGCGGCCTTTGTGGGTTGACCTATCAAGCCCGATGTCCTGCTACGACAAGGACGCGCCAGAGGGACAGCGTTGGGTGCAACTTCGCGAGACTATTAAAATTTACAACCAACCCCACGCAAGCGAGGCTCGATATGTTGCCTGATGAATTACCCATCGAGTTGGATGAATCTAAAGCGGCGAATGATACGGAAAAAACACCTTTCCCATTTATAAGGGCATCGGAGCTTACCGTCTCACCAGTTACCACGCATTGGTTAATTAGAGGAATTTTAGAACACGGTAGTCTTAACTTGTTATTTGGCGAGCCTGAAGCAGGAAAATCGTTATTCGTTTTGGATTGGGCTTTCTGCGTCACTTCAGGTATTGATTGGCATGAGCACCGCACCGCCAGTGCTGATGTTGTAATTATCGCCGGTGAGGGGTTTCAGGGAATGTCTAAGCGACTTAAGGCACTTGAATCTAAATATAACTTAAAGGCATCTGAAAGGCTCTTTATCAGCAAGCGCCCTGCGGATATGATTGACCCTGATAATGTTGAATGGGTTGCCGACACGGTTATGAATTTATCGCCAAATACCGGTCTTGTGATTATTGATACCCTGCACCGAAATATGAGCGGTGATGAAAACTCCTCGTCTGATATTGCCGCGTTTATTTCTAACATTGACATATACCTAAAACCCCTCGGCTGTGCTGTCCTTATAGTCCATCATTCAGGGCATGGTCAAAAAGACCGGAGTCGTGGCTCTAGCTCGATTCGTGCTGCAATGGATGGCGAATTTTCGGCAATTAAAAACGACTGCGGTATAACCCTTAGCTGTTGTAAATCAAAGGATTTTGAGGCGTTTAAGCCGCTGCAATTTGCATTAACAGCTGTACCTTTAGATTGGTTGGATGATGACGGCGAACCCCTGACAAGTGTTTATCTGGAGCATTTAGGCGAAGCCAAACAAAGCACCAAAAAACGCAAATTGTCGGCGCGGGATGATGCAATTTTAACCAGTCTAAATGGGGCACTCACTTTGCATGGTGTTGAACCTACACCCGAAATTAAAGCTAAGTTTGCCGGGTTTGATTCATTAGTTGGCCGAACACAGAAAATTGTCAATATCGACCATTGGCGCGAACAAGCATTTAAGGCCATTGTGGTTGATTGCGAAAACGATGACAAAAAACCGGACGCACTAAAAAAAGCGTTTAAAAGATGCCGTGATAAACTTTTTAATGATGGCTTTACAGTCGAGTATGGTGATTACGCATGGCGAATATTTTAATAAGGACAGGGGGGGGACAGACAGGGACAAAACGGGACACTTGTACCCCGACAGTCCCATTATAGGGGGGACAGACAGGGACACACTTATATAATAAGTGTCCCTTGTCCCCCAAAACTGTCCCCATAACAAAATACACTCAGACTGGTTAAAAATAATGTAATTTACTGAAAATAGAGATTAGTTAAAGGTTAATAAATGAGCAATAAGCATCCAGTTGAAATAGACCACGAAACAGGCGAGGTCGAGACCCTACCCCCACAAAAAGGGCAACGCTACCGATGCAAGCTTGATAACTTGCAGGATGTTAAACGCGAAATGGCGCGGGTGTATCGTGAATCGAGAAGCGATGTGCTGGATGTGCAAATTGCAACCAAACAGGTTTGGATATTGCAGGCACTTGGAAAAGTGATTGAATCAAGCGACATCGAAAAACGCATTGAAGCACTAGAGGCCAAGACATGACACTAAAAAGACGACTAGCCAACCTTGAGGCGCGATGCCATAAAGCGATGGTTGAAAATGCACCAATAATCATAGATGATTACGCCAACACTGACACGACGGCATTCTTTATGATTGCATTGGCGACAGGCCGCGAGGTGATAGCTGGCAGTGATGTTTTTGATGGTGCTGCATTGAGGCTTAAGCATTGGGGGTATTTGTGAGCCACAAAACTAGGCTGGTTAAGCTGGAATCAAGGCTTAATCCTAAGTTGCCGCCATTGGTGATTTTTAGGCATGGTGATGAGCCTTTTACGAGTGAGCAGCAAGCCCAGATGGATGAAGCCGAAAGGAAAGGCAGGCCGGTTAATGCAATACGCTTTCATGTAATCGAAACTCGGGAGGACATTAACCTGCTAGATGCTGGATGATAAATCACAACTTACGCGGATGGGGTTAGTTTCCTCCAACACTTTAGGCACGCAGAATTACTACATTTGAAATCACATATGACTTGGGTTAAGGCTGAAATTAAAACATCTATAAGGATATACTAAGAAAGTTTGTCAATTAATAACCTAATGGAATGAAGCTATGAGTGCGTTTCTTTATATTTGGAATCCTAATAAATGGAATTGGAGCGACCTACAGGATGCGATATATCGTGTTAATAATAATGAACAATATGATTCTGGTTGGAGTTGTGGCAACACTAAGCGTATTAAAATCGGCGATATATTTTTCCTAATGCGTCTTGGTTTAGAGCCAAAAGGAATTATTGGTTGCGGTTATGTTTTGTCAAATCCAGAAATTGGAGATCCTTGGGATGATCAGAAAAAATCGGCCATCTATACTGATATATTGTTTAAAGCATTATCTGAGGAACCGATATTTTCTTTATCTTACCTCCAAAATAATCACCCTACTTTTAGTTGGACACCGCAATCTAGTGGAATTTCAATTCCTAATCAAATAGCAGAAGAGCTTTTTTTACTAATTCAGAATAACTTAAAATTTAGCTTTCAGCCTTTAGAAGAACAAAGTATTAAAGAATATGCGGAAGGAAGGCCGAAAATTGTCACCAATAAAACATATGACAGAAGTTCTGCTGCCCGTCAGGACTGCATTGAATATTATGGCTACAGTTGTAGGGTATGTGGTTTTAATTTCGAGGAGAAATATGGCGCTTTTGGCATGCAATACATTGAAGTCCACCATTTAAAGCAAATGTCAGATATTAACAATGAATATTCTATTAATCCAATACGCGATTTAAGGCCGGTGTGTGCTAATTGTCACCGCATGCTGCATAAAACAAGACCACCGCTATCAATCGAAGAACTAAAAAAACACCTAATCTAATACGATTAAACAGAAATCGAACCTGACATAATCTAACAAGGTTAGGCGCTAGATGCGTTAAATGTGGCAAAATACCCGCCTCTGTTCCCTTATTTCGCCGCCCATGACCGCCTTACAAACCTTACTCAAAGCCTACCACGAAGCCGCCCAAACCCACCGCGAAAAAGGCACGTATTTTGAAGACCTGATTTGTACCTATTTACGCAACGAGGCCAGTTATCGAGATTTATACACCCAAGTCTGGACTTATGCAGACTGGGCGTTTGAGCATGGCAAAGACGGACGGGACACCGGCATTGATTTAGTGGCAATGACGGCAGGCACGGACGAATACCACGCCATTCAATGTAAGTTTTACGCTGAAGACTATCGAATCCAAAAAAGCGACATCGACAGCTTTTTTACGGCATCTGGTAAAAAGACCTTTAGCCATCGGATCATCATTTGCACCACTAACAATTGGAGCGAACACGCTGAAGACGCGCTGCAAAACCAACAGCCACCCGTCAGTAAAATTGATCTTAATGACTTGGAAAACAGCCAAATAGACTGGTCAAAATACCAGCCCAACCAAGCGCCGACCCTCAAGCCTAAAAAGCAGTTACGCGACCATCAAACCCTTGCATTATTCAATGTTGAACAAGGTTTACAAAGCGCCGAACGCGGCAAGCTGATTATGGCCTGTGGTACAGGCAAAACCTTTACCAGCTTAAAAATTGCTGAAAAGCTGGCCGGTAAAGGCAAGCGGGTATTGTTTTTGGTGCCAAGTCTATCGCTGCTATCCCAAACCTTGACAGAATGGACGCAAGAATCAGCCACACCCTTACATAGCTTTGCAGTGTGTTCGGATAGTGACGTGGGGCATAAGCGCAAAAAGGATGATGATATAGTCCAAACTTATACCCACGAATTACGCCATCCAGCCACCACCAAAGCCGACCGCTTAGCGGTGGAAATGACCAAGCGCGATGATAACCAACACATGAGCGTGGTATTTTCCACTTATCATTCCATTGATGTAATCAGCCAAGCCCAACAACTGCACAATCTGGCTGATTTTGATCTGATTATTTGCGATGAAGCGCACCGCACCACCGGCGCAACCTTTGACAATGAGGACGAATCAAACTTTGTTAAAGTCCACGATGCCGACTTTATCAAATCAGCAAAGCGGCTTTACATGACCGCCACCCCGCGCATTTATGCCGATGTCACCAAGGCCGTTGCTGAAAAAGACAACGTGGCTTTATATTCGATGGATGACGAAAGCCTTTATGGGCAAGAACTTTACGTGATCAGTTTTTCCGAGGCAGTCAAACGGGACTTGTTAGTCGATTATAAAGTGATCGTCTTGGCGATAGATGAAGCCCATGTTAGCCAGAGCCTGCAACAGCTCTTAAAAGATGAAAACAATCAACTAAAGGTCGATGATGCCGCCAAAATCGTGGGTTGTTGGAAAGCCTTATCTAAGCAGGGTACAACGCAAGATTTAAGCGATGATAGCGCCGCCATGCGCCGCGCAGTGGCATTTTGCCAAGTGATTGAACCCGCCACCAATCCTAAGACCCATAAAGTCAGCTCTAAAAACATTGCCGGTATGTTTAAGGAAGTTGTAGAACACTACCAACGATGGGAACAGGATCAAGCAAACGCGCCCAAGGATAACGCCGCCGTTTATTTGCAATGTGAAGCCAACCATATCGACGGCGGTATGAATGCCAGCCAAAAAGAAGAAAAGCTTAATTGGCTTAAAGCCGACACACCCGATAACACTTGCCGTATCTTAAGTAATGTCCGCTGTTTATCCGAAGGCGTAGACGTACCGGCCTTAGATGCCGTGTTGTTCCTGACCCCGCGTAATTCCCAAGTGGACGTGGTGCAATCGGTGGGGCGCGTGATGCGTAAATCCGAGGGCAAAAAGCGCGGCTATATCATTTTGCCGGTTGTTATCCCGGCAGGCATAGAGCCTGAAGCAGCCCTAAATGACAACCAAACCTATAAGGTGGTTTGGCAAGTCTTGCAGGCTTTGCGCTCGCATGATGACCGCTTTGACGCCATGATTAACAAGCTGGAATTGAACGGTAAAGACATCAGCAAAATGGAAGTAATCGCCATTACCGACAAAATTAGCAAGAAGGCCAAGAAAACCAGTGATACCAATACCACCGGCAGGGGAGAATTTGGTATAGGCGAAAAAAGGCAAACTTACCGCAATAACGAAAACCAAACTGAAATACCTTTCGAGGTGGACGACATCCAGCGCGCCATTTATGCCAAAGTGGTTAAAAAATGCGGCAACCGCAGCCACTGGGAAGACTGGGCAAATGATATAGCCAAAATTGCCCGCACCCATATCAGCCGAATTCAAACGATTTTAAATAATCCAGAAAACACCGCCGAACAAACCGCGTTTAACGCCTTTGCTGGAGAATTACGCGACGACCTGAACAATGCCATCACCAATAATGAAATCGTTGAAATGCTGGCACAGCACTTGATCACCAAGCCGGTATTTGATGCCCTGTTTCAAGATTATAGCTTTGCCCAACACAACCCCATGTCTAAAGCCATGCAAGCCGTTTTGGAGCAATTGCAGGAACACCATATCGACAAAGAAGCCGACACCCTGCAACGCTTCTATGACAGCGTAAAAATTCGGGCGGAAGGCATCGGCAACGCCCAAGGTAAACAAAAGATAGTGGTCGAGCTTTACGACAAGTTTTTCCGTAACGCCTTCCCGCGCATGACCGAACGCTTAGGCATTGTTTACACCCCCGTTGAAGTGGTGGACTTTATTATCCATAGCGTCAATGACGCACTGCAAAACGAGTTCGGGCAAACCTTGGGGGATAAAAACGTCCATATTATTGACCCGTTTACGGGTACGGGCACGTTTATTACCCGTCTGTTACAAAGTGGCCTAATCAGCCCAGAACAACTGGCCTATAAATATCAAAATGAGATTCACGCTAATGAAATCATCTTGCTGGCGTATTACATAGCCGCCATCAATATTGAGGCGGTTTATCATGATCTGGTGGGCGGTGAATATAAACCCTTTAACGGCATTTGCTTAACGGACACCTTCCAGCTTTATGAAAAGGAAGATTTGTTTAGTCAGATATTAGTCGATAACAATGCCCGACGCACCAAGCAAAAAGCTTTGGATATTCGCGTCATTATCGGCAATCCGCCCTATTCGGCAGGGCAAGAAAGCGCCAATGATAATAATGCTAATGTGGAATATAAATCCTTAGATGAAAAAATCCGTTCAACCTACGCCGCATACTCCACAGCTACTTTAAAAAACGCCTTGTATGATTCTTATATCCGCGCCATTCGTTGGGCAAGCGACCGCGTTGGAAATAGCGGTATCATTGGCTTTGTCACCAATGCGGGCTTTGTTGAGGCCAATACCGCCGATGGTTTACGCAAATGCCTAGCCGATGAATTTAGCAGTATTTATATTTTCCATTTGCGGGGTAATCAACGCACATCTGGCGAATTGTCACGCAAAGAAGGCGGCAAAATTTTTGGCAGTGGCAGCCGCGCCCCGATTGCGATAACTATCTTTATTAAAAATCCTAATGCTTTAGAGTATGGCAATATCTATATTCACGACATTGGCGACTATTTAAGTCAAACTGAAAAACTGAAACGTATTAACGATCTAAAAAGTATTAACGGCATTACTGCGGCGGTTGGCTGGCAAAGAGTAATACCCGACCAACATAATGATTGGTTAAAACAACGGGATGATAGTTTTAGCGGGTTTATCAGCTTGGGGGATAAAAAAACAATTGATGAACCATTGCTTTTTGAAGACTATTCAAATGGGGCAAAAACAAACCGTGACGCATGGTGCTATAACTTTTCTAAAAGACAGCTTGAAAGCAATATGAAAGGGATGGTTGATTATTACAATAATGAAACATTGCGCTACAAACTAGCTTGTAAGAAGTTGAATCGGGAGCAATATCCAAACGTTAAAGCGTTTGTAAACAATGATAGTTCTAAAATTAGTTGGAGCGATAAGTTAACGGATGATGTGAAAAGGTTTAATACTCGAAATTTTGACAAAGAATCTCTTCGAGTAAGTTTGTATCGCCCATTTACAAAGCAGTTTTTGTATTTTAATCATTATTTTAATGATCGGTTGGGGCAAATGCTTCGGATTTTTCCAGGATCATCAGTTGAAAACCGCGTGATTTCAGTAACTGGACGAGGCTCAACCAAAGATTTTTGTGCGTTTATATCTGACACTTTGCCTGATTACGAAACAATTTCTAAAGGCCAATGCTTCCCGTTAAAACTCTACGAACCCACGCTTGACCCTGAACAACCCAACGGCTTAACAAAACAAGCCGACTTGTTTAGCGATGAATTGCCCGGCCAAACTAATGATATTTTCGAGCCAGCCGCAAACCAGCCCTGCTACACCGTTAAAGATGGCATTACAAATGCCGGTTTAGCGCACTTTCAAGCCGCCTACCCAACCGAAACCATCAACAAAGAAGACCTGTTTTATTACATCTACGGCTTGCTGCATTCAGAAGACTACAAAGCCAAATATGCCGACAACTTAACCAAAGAATTGCCCCGCATTCCGTGCGTAAAGCAAGCGGCGGATTTTTGGGCATTCAGTAAAGCAGGCCGCGCCTTAGCCGAATGGCATATTAATTATGAAACCGTTGCCCCTTACCCCGTTACTTTCGATTGTGGCAAGGCTGGCTTTGCAGAACTCAAGGACGCGGATTTTTATGTCACCAAAATGAAATTTGCCAAAAAAGACGATAAAAGCACCGTGATTTATAACCACAAAATCACCATGACCAAGATCCCGCTAGAGGCTTATGATTACGTGGTGAACGGTAAGCCCGCCCTAGAATGGGTAATGGAACGGCAAGGCGTAAGCACCCACAAAGACAGCGGTATCGTAAATGATGCCAATGACTGGGCAATCGAAACTATGCAAAATGCGCGTTACCCCTTAGAGTTATTTCAGCGGGTGATAACCGTAAGCCTTGAAACTATGAAGATTGTTAGGGCTTTGCCAAATTTAGATATTGCAATGAATTAAATTTTGCTAACTGTCCTACATTCCCATAGTTTATAATAATTTTATTATATGAAATTCTCTCTATTCGACTACACTTCTGAAAATGGTAACAATGAGATTAAGGAGTGGACGAAAGGATTACAGAAAACGGATCGAGCCAAGCTGAACGCAAAGCTAGACATGCTGGCATTGCATGGCTCCGAACTGTTTCCGCACGTACTTACCGATACGCCAACATCAGGCATTCAAAAACTTAGGGTAAAAGGCAAAGTTCAGCTTAGACCAATGTTATGCAAAGGCCCGATTGATAACGAAAAAGAATACACCCTACTGATAGGGGCAATGGAACGCGATTCCAAGCTCGTACCTGATAAAGCAGACCAAATAGCAAACGAACGAAAACAAACAATTATTAAAAATTTTACTAGGAGGTGTCCCCATGAAAGAATTAGTTAAAAAACTGGTATCTGAATTTGGTGATAAAGAATACGCCCATGCCTATATGGAAGAATTTTCCAATATGGCTATTGCCGCACAAATAAAGGCATTACGCGAACAACGTAATTGGACACAACAACAACTTGCACAAGCCTCTCAAATGAAGCAAGAGCGTGTTTCTGCGTTGGAAGATGTAGATTACGATGCCTGGACAATCAAAACCCTACGTAAACTTGCCAGGGCTTTTGATTTGACATTGAAAGTATCCTTTGAAAAATTTAGCTCTAGCATTACAGAAATGCCCAAAATAGACCGGCAATCACTACAACGCCCATCACGGGAGCAAGATTTAATGGAATTCTCTCGAAATGAATACGGGCATGGCGAAACCACATGGGCTAGTCCAGTAAAAACTGGGCAAGCCAATGTAAGAGTTGTACCTCTTAGAAAAGTAGCATGAATCATTTAGCATATCAAAAAGCTAAGGATAATCTATCCATTGCGGTGATATATCTTCGGGCTACAACTGCTTATTTAAATGATGAATTCGACCCAAGCATCCCGAATCAGGAACTAATAGCTCAATTTAATATTGGGATTAAGTCCTACGCTATCAAAGAACTGGAGGATGAAAACAATAATAAACATAAAGTCTTAGTTTATCAAACTGAGGCTAGGATGCGTTATTTAAAGGCTCCCTTACCTGAGCATTTAGAAAATGATCAACAATTGGATAGTCTGACGGTTTCGGAAATAGTTGCGCTCTTTACTTCTGAATATATTATTAAATGCGATGAAGATTTAGCTGAAGATGCAATAAATGAATTTGGCAGAATAAATGTGCCCCATCAGGTGTGGCCTTATTGGAGAGAGTATAGTCAATCAACTTGTGCTCGAATGTATCTTCCAATATCCATCATGCCTATGTATATAATAAATCAGAAAACTGAAGAGAGTTTTGAATCAAAAACTTGTTAACGCCCTTACTATGAATCCCATTTATATTGCTTGGCAAGACCCCGAGTCACGTCTTTGGCATACAGTCGGGAAATTGAGCCATGAAAAAAATTTATAAACTTTTGCCCATACCGGTGGCGCGTTAGCATCGCCGCGTTTTAAATATTTAGGCCGGATGATAGATTTACATAAAAAATACTATTCACAACAATTATTTCCGCTGTTTGCCAACCGAATTTTAAATAGTTAACGTCCAGAATACCCCGCATATGTGCGCTGGCTGCCTATGTATCCGGGCAATAAAAAAGAAAAAGACCCTGTGCAACAAATGCAATTGTTGGCGCGTTCCGGCGGCGAGCGTGCGACTGATGATCTATACGTTTTTGCCCACCCTGAAATTAACCATCAGGGAGAAATGGAAATGTTTTTTTTGAGTAATGGCTTACGCTATCTTAGTCCCGAAAGTCTAAAACGTATTGAGCAATTAATAACAGGTGATCAATTGGCATTAAGGCGAGAAACTGAAAATGAACATAATTGCATTGCCTCGTTACTGGAAACCGGAGAACAAATTAAAGTCGGATATTGTCCCCGCTATTTAAGCCGCGACTTGTGTAAAATTATTGATAAGACCACCGTTAAGTTGACGGTAGAGCGTTTAAATCATGATGCACCGATTCAATTCCGGTTATTATGCAAGGCTGTTTTTTCATTACCCACCGAGCTTTCTTTATTTTCGGGTTCAGAATATCAGACTTTAGATAGTGAATTGATTGCAGCCTGAACCCAACTAACCACAACGTCGGTACAGCAATTAATTGTTAAGGCACTGGTTAACTGTCAACAGCCGCGCTATTGGAGTTGTAACAGTCGCAACTCAAGGATCATTAACCTTGCTTTTTTATAGTTAGCACATGACTAAAAGGCCGGTATCTTAGCAGGGTATCGGTTTTTTTGTGCCTAAAATTTAAGCAAAGGGTGCGGGTGTTTTTATTGCCCATAATCGGCAATTGTTGCGGGTGTTTTTTTAGAAATGTCACAGGAGTGTCACACGGGAAACTTCAGGCATAAAAAAAGCCCTGCATTTTCATGTAAGGCTTTGATTTATTTGGTAGGCACGAGTGGACTCGAACCACCGACCCCCACCATGTCAAGGTGGTGCTCTAACCAACTGAGCTACGCGCCTGAAGTAAACTTCACCTCAGCATTATACTGTTAATTATTTATTAAACAAACTATAAATAATATTTTTTCAACTAATCTAAAGATTAAGTGTTCAGTTGGTTATTCAAACAGTTTTTGTGGAATCAAAATAGTAATTTTAACTAAAGATATAGGCTAGGGGCGTTATTTTTCAATTAATACTACTGCCTGCACTGCAATACCCTCTTTACGTCCTTCAAAGCCTAATTTTTCCGTCGTCGTGGCTTTTACATTAATGCAATCGACTGTTATTGATAAATCCTCGGCAATCGTCCGGCACATGTCAGGAATGAAAGGTGCCATTTTTGGCGCTTGTGCGATGATGGTAATATCTGCATTAACCAGGGAATAACCGAGTTTCTGTACAATGCGATATACATGCCGCAATAATACTCGACTGTCGGCACCTTTAAACGCAGGATCGGTATCAGGGAAATGTTTGCCAATATCGCCGAGTGCCGCTGCGCCTAATAAGGCATCGGCCAGGGCATGTAATACCACATCGCCATCAGAATGGGCTTCCAGCCCTCGTTCATAAGGGATGGTAACCCCGCCTAAAATAATGGCATTGCCGTCATTAAACCGATGCACATCATAGCCTTGTCCGATTCTAATCATTGTTGCTCCAAATAAAACGTTGCCAGCGCCAGATCTTCCGGGCGGGTAATTTTGATATTGTCCGGTCTGCCTTCGACACACGCTGGCTTTAAACCTAGTAGCTCCAAAGCACTGGCCTCATCGGTAATGGCAGGGTTTCCAGAGGCTTGGGTGAGTGCATTTTGTAAACATTTATAGCGAAACATTTGCGGTGTTAAGGCACGCCATACACTGTTCCTATCAATACTGGCCGTAACGTGTCCACTCTGCACTTGTTTGAGGGTGTCATGTGAAGCTAGTGCGAGTATGCCACCAACAGCGTCATCTTGTAGTTGCAGAATTAACGCATGAATATCTTCATGGGTAATACAAGGTCTAGCGGCATCATGCACCAATACCCAGTCGTTGTCTTCGGCACGGTTACTGATATGGTTTAAGGCAGACAAAACCGAGTCAGCACGCTCTTTACCGCCCGCAGCGGTTAAAATCCGGCTATGTTTGGAAACTTCCAGTTCAGGCCAATAAGGGTCGGTGTCGGTTATTGCGACTACTACAGCAGTAAATAATGGTTCAATAGTATTTAATACCCCTTTTGCTGGTTGTATAGCGGTTAGTAGGCGCTCCAGCGTGTGTTCCAGGACGGTTTTGTCCAGCAAGGGTAAATATTGCTTTGGACGGTCGGCAAGCATGCGTTTACCCACGCCAGCAGCAGGGACTATCGCCCAATAACGGGATTTTTCAGGCATGAATAGGGAAACCTAGGGGGAAAAAGATGGATGGGGTTTGGTCAGTTACTTTAATACCAGCTAATTTGCTTGCTTGGATACTATTCTAAAATCTGGAAAAAAGTTTCATTCGGTTGAATCATCCCTAATTCATAGCGCGCCCTTTCTTCAATGGCATCCTGACCTTTTCTTAAATCGTATAACTCCGCATATAAGCCATCGTTACGTTCTTTTTTGGCTTGAATTTGTATTTTAAGATTTTCAATATCTCGATTGTATTTTTCAATCTGTTCAAGACTGCCGTCACCTGACCAAATCCGGTACTGAAGATGCACAATGAGCAAAGTCACAAGAATAATGTAAGTTTTAATCGTTTTACCCTCAACAATAGCAGAATTTTTAGTGCTAAAGCACAGCCACGCATTGGCGACTTCATTGTGTTGGGCTTCCTCACGGCAGCCCAACTACTGGCTTACTGAACGAAAGATGAAATTCTACAACGTTTTAAACGCGCTACGACCAGCATATTTTGCTGCTGAACCCAACTCTTCTTCGATTTTCATCAAACGGTTGTATTTAGCCACCCGGTCAGAACGGCTCAATGAACCGGTTTTGATTTGACCAGTACCTGTCGCAACGGCTAAATCTGCAATGGTAGTGTCTTCGGTTTCACCAGAACGGTGTGAAACTACAGCGGTGTAACCAGCTGCATGCGCAGTACTGATCGCAGATAAGGTTTCAGTCAAAGAACCAATTTGGTTTACTTTAATCAGGATTGAGTTAGCGATGCCTTTATCAATGCCTTCCTGTAACGTTTTTGGATTGGTCACGAATAAATCATCGCCCACCAACTGTACGCGGCTGCCCAGTTTTTCGGTATGGTATTTCCAGCCTGCCCAATCGTTCTGATCCAAGCCATCTTCAATAGAAATAATTGGATATTTATCGACCCATTTGACATAGAAATCAGTCATTTCAGTAGAGTTCAGGCTGATTTTTTCTGCGCCTAAGTTATATTTGCCGTCTGCATAAAATTCTGAACTGGCTACGTCCATACCTAAGTAAATGTCTTGACCGGCTTTGTAACCTGTTTTTTCAATCGCTTGTAAAATAACTTCAATCGCTTCTTCGTTAGATTTCAAGTTAGGCGCAAAACCACCTTCGTCACCAACAGCAGTAGAATAACCCTTTGACGTCAATACTTTTTTCAAGTTATGAAACACTTCCGCGCCATAACGGATGGCTTCACGGAAGTTAGGCGCGCCCACTGGCAAAATCATGAATTCTTGCAAGTCCACGTTGTTGTCCGCATGTGAACCACCGTTGATGATATTCATCATCGGTACGGGCAGAATGAATTCACCGGTTTTGTTCAAGTAACGGTACAACGGTTGTTTCGCTTCGTTAGCTGAAGCAATCGCGGCTGCCATAGAAACCGCTAAAATCGCATTCGCCCCTAAACGGCCTTTGTTTTCAGTGCCATCCAATGCCAGCATTTTAGTGTCCAGCGCAGTTTGGTCAGCAGCATCCATACCGATCACCGCCGCACGAATTTCAGTGTTTACGTTCGCAACGGCTTTCAAAACGCCTTTGCCTAAATAACGCGCTTTATCTTCATCACGTAATTCAATTGCTTCGCGCTCGCCGGTAGACGCGCCGGATGGCACCATCGCGCTGCCGACAACGCCAGATGCTAAAATCACATCTGCTTCAATGGTTGGGTTACCGCGTGAATCGAGAATCTCTCTTGCGCGTACATCGACTATTTTTGCCATGCTTTTCATTGCTCCTAAAGGGTAGTTTCGATCAGGGTTTTGCTTTTAACAGCCTGATCAATGGTTAATAAAATTTCTAATAATTCTTGCATTTTATGTAATGGCCAAGAGTTAGGTCCGTCGCTTTTCGCTTCTGTGGGATTGGGATGCGTTTCCATGAATAAGCCAGCGATGCCGACTGCTATAGCAGCTCTGGCCAATACAGGGACAAATTCACGCTGACCACCCGAAACTGTGCCTTGTCCGCCCGGTAACTGCACCGAATGGGTAGCATCAAAGACCACGGGGCAACCAGTATCACGCATTACAGCTAAAGAACGCATGTCCGAAACTAAGTTATTATACCCAAAAGACGCGCCGCGTTCACACACCATAATCTGTTGATTACCGGTCGCTTTGGCTTTATTCACCACATGCACCATATCCCAAGGCGCTAAAAACTGGCCTTTTTTGATATTCACTGGAATGCCACAGGCGGCGACTTGCTGAATAAAATTGGTTTGCCGACATAAAAACGCAGGCGTTTGCATCACATCCACCACCGCTGCGACCTCTTTAAAAGGGGTGTCTTCGTGGACATCGGTTAATACCGGCACGCCAATTTGTTGTTTCACTTTTTCAAGAATTTTTAAACCAGTCTCAAAACCCAAACCCCGAAAACTATCGCCCGATGAGCGGTTGGCTTTATCGAACGAAGATTTGTAGATAAACGGGATATTCAGTTTAGTGGTCAATTCTTTGAGATATCCTGCTGTCTCCAGCGCCAACTGCTCGCTTTCAATGACACAAGGCCCTGCAATCAAAAACAAAGGTTGATTTAAGCCTACTTCAAAACCGCATAATTGCATATTGTTCTCGTTTTATCTTAAGGGGTAATAAAATGGCCAGCAAGGTTTTCCGGCGCAATGTCCTGCTCGTTTGGCCATGTCACCGCGCCGAATAAAATATCGACCTGATTAAAATAATGAATGTCTTGTAATTATCTAAGTAGGGTTTTACATCAAAAATACCCCGCCGACCATGTTCAACTTCAACATAAAGTTGATAATCTGCCAACGGATTGACGGTTTTAACGTCCCAATACATACGTTTACAGAGCCTCACCAAGAAATCATTATAAAACATCAAGCTAACGGGTTAAATACTCTAAAATTTTCAATCCATTCAAAATCAGCAATATTACGCGTGGCTAATATTTTATTATTTTCGATACAGGTTGCTGCAATCAGTGCATCACCTAATGACATCCTTCGCTGTTGCTTTAGGATAATTGCAATCTCGTAGCAACTGGGATTAAGGTAAATAATCCTCAAGTCATCCAATAATTCAGTAATGGCTTGTTTTTCTATAGGCTGCAATCGTGCAAATCCTAATACTTCAACACGGCTAATAATTGAATAACTCGGGTCATTATCAATAATCCACTGCCGTAACTTCTTATATTCAGCTTGTACGGCATAGATAATGAGATTACTATCGACCAGTGTCATTCGTCGTAACCAATATTACGGTCTTGACGTTGTTCATTTTGCCATGCCACCCCATCGACACCCGCGAAAATATTTAGCGCAACTGCTTTATCTAATGACTTTTTTAAGCGTTCTTTTCGATGCTGGTCTGTTATTACTGATTGATTTGTCTGCCTTTGTTCCAAAAATAATACAAAGTCAAAAACTTCCGCCTGCAACTGTAGCGGCAATGCTTTGGCGTGTTGCTGTATTATCTCATCTAAACGCATGTTTTTTTACCTATATAGTTCATGTTGTTCCGCTGCTGAACGTGGCTGTGAATTCACTGTAAAACCAGACAAAATACCACTGTTTTTTAAAAATCTCGGTATTATAGTGGTTGCAGGGCGGGAATGTAATACAAATCTTTTAGTGGGCGTAGGCTATTCATAACAGGGGGCTACTTACCCTAGCCGACTGAATTATTTAAAGAATAACCTCAATAAGGCGTTTACCTATGAAAAAAATACTGGCTATACTGGCTTTTATGTCGATTTCTGGCTGTTCATCCCACACAACCGACCCCGGGAACGAAGCCGTCATAATCGACAACCCTTGGATATTTGGTCATGGTGGCGTTAGGGATGTTACACAAAAGCCCGGATTGTCTTGGTATTGGTGGTCAACGAAAACCATTGATATACCGATAACGCCCATTAAATATGATGAACCTCTGGAGCATCTCGCGACTGCCGACAATAATTTTATCAATTACAACAGCTATATCGTGTTGCAATGGAAAGATCCCGCTGAACTGGTCAAACAATTTGGCTATGGTAATTGGTACGAACATAACCTAAAAGAGCAGTACCGCACGATTGTTCGCGATGTCACCAAAAAGTATCAAATGACCAACATCATGATTGACCAGAAAACCTTAGCGGATATCGAAAAGGAAATTGCAGCGCAGTTCCGTCGGCACATCGAAACCACCAAGTTGCACGTCACCCTCATCAACGTCAATATGGGCAAGGCATTGCCGGATGAAGCCGTTATTACTGAAATGAATGCCACTGCCGTACAGCAACAGCGGGTTAAAACCGAAGGGCAGCGTAAACTGGCCGAGGACTCACGCCTCGCCGCAGAGCAAAGCCGGGCGGGCGCAGATAACGCCTACCGTGAACAAATGAAGTTAGATGCCGCCCAGTTCGTGCAGTTAGAGTCTATCAAGCGGTATTCCGAAGCGTGTAGGGAAGGAAAAAGCTGCGTGATTGTACAGGGTAATGCGCCGGTTATGGTGACGCACTAGATGAAATATCGGCTTTCGTAGGGCGCAACTGGTCGAGCTTTGCGACCCCGACCGAAACGATTGGACACTACAATTGGCATAAAATCATGAGTAACGAGGTTACAAACCCAGTCATGCAAAGGTGAAGCGTATCATTCTCGATTGATGTGCCTCCTAAGGCGCTAACACATTCACCGCTAACCGTCCGGCGATAGTATGCAAACGCTCGTCATTCGTCCAGAATCCAGCGCAGCCATGATGTTGAGCAGTAGCAAGATGTAAAGCATCGGGGGTTTTTATATTGTGGAAAGCACGAAGTTCGGCGGCGCTCCGATAAATATCGGCGTTGATTTCCAGACGCTTATAATCCTGGAAAAACATTTTATAACGGTTTATCAAAGCTTGATTGCCTTGCCGTAAAGGCACAACCAAACATTCCAGCTCAACCAGTGGCGAAATACAAAACCGCATGCTGGCATTAGATTCGATAGCTTTACTGATTACTGAGCCGAAACGCGGATGCTCCTCAATAAAGTAAATCACCAAGCACGAGTCAAGATAAATAGACTCCATCACTCCCATGCACTTCTTTCCTGTTCGATTTGCATATCGATTTCCTCTGCGCTTCGACGGCATTCCGGCGGTAACGGGTTGTTCCGAAGACGTAGCAAAAGTGCCGCAGCCTGCCCGCGTTCGGGCGTAGTAGCAGTTCCGAGTATCGTCAACAACACCCGCGACGGCTTGGAAACATGCACTGGCTCCAGCAGGCGCACTTCTCCCGAAGGTTCTAAAATAGCTTCGACGGTTTGTAGCATGGCATTCTCCGCTGAGGATTATCAGGATATGTTGATTTTACGCTGGTTAAAGTTAATAAGGAATATCTATGCGGCTAAAGGCGATGAGCGAAGACAAAATGCGCCAAGTGATTGAGCATCTCATACGGCGGAATACGCTAGCACTATTCCGCCTACACTGATTACAGATTGCGGCCTACCGGGTTGGATGCCGCTCAGTTCGCGTAGTTAGATTCTATAAAACGCTTTTCTGAGGAGTGTAGGGAAGGGAAAAGCTGCGTGATTTACCAGTGATGGTGAATCAGTAAATGAACTATTGACTATGTAGGGTGCATTTAATGCACCCTATTGCTGCCAAAAAATAACAACAGATTCTACGCTGGAGCAGATCGGGGTTTGCAACCCTGATCAGAAAAGTTTGCACAACAGATTGGAATAAAAACTTGAGTAACAGGGTTACAAATCCCGTCACGCACAGAAATAAACCTTTAAAACCGCCACGAAAAGGCGTGTCCCGCTTGAGCGTAATATTAGGCTTGGTTGGACAATGCAATATACAGTTTTACAGGTTCGTTTTGTACTAATTGCCAGGAACTTAACTTTATAGCTTAAGGAGTTCGAGGGCAAATTCCTGAAGTTACAGCGCAATTAGAATAGTTGGTTTGTACCCACTGTTTTGCACCGCCTTCATCGCATGCCAAAACGGTTTGTTCATAGTTATAGTCTCCAGGGCAAGTGGCGCAAAACGTGAAATATTGTGGTTGTCCGTTATTACTATTTCCAGGGCAAGGAGGTGGTTGGGTTGCCAGTAGCCGTGCGTTTACTACCAAGCCTTTACCGCGAGCATTCGTAGCCCTCAGAACAAAGGTTGTATTGTTCTGAATCGTAATTGACTTAAATCCCTCAATACTCTCTGAGAACCCTGTTGCTAACTTTTCATCAATGACACTTCCATTTTCGAGAAGCTCTGTCTTTTTGCAGTCGTTGACGCGCCATTTTATATCTGCTGTGCTACCAATGTTTACGCTTTGCGGAATAGAAAATAGAACAATAGAACATGGTTTTGTTACCACAACTACCTTAATTTCCTTTGCATTACTGATTTGGTCAGATGTACCGTTATACTTTGGATTAATGCTTTCTTCAACAAGGGAGTATGTGTTAACAGTTCCGTGTAATTGACCACCAGTCTTTTGTATTGGCATTACGACATACTTCGTCCGAGTAAATAATGCTGAGGTGTCATGTTCCAGATCCGTGTTCGTGTAAACAGTTCGTAATCCATTGTTAGGATCATTCCCGTCAAAATACAGGATGTTCGTGTTGTTTTCTTTAAGAATAAGCTTATTAGAAAATCCATGTTTGATATACAACTCGAAGTTGTAACCGTCACTATAGTAATTACTGTCTCCAGCCCAAGTATGTAATTTGCGTTGATCATATAGTTCAGGTGTTTTGGCCGGCGGGGCATTTTCCGCAATGCCCTGTGCAACCTGAGTCAATCCAGAGCAACCGCTTAATAGTATTAAACCAAGGAACAATCGAATTACGAATATTTTTTTCATTTCTTGTTTCTCCTCTGGGTTTTCAAGTAACAAACATTTTCAACGGCCTAACGCTACCGATCACTGACCATCAGGTGTATTGGCAAGTTTAGGCGTACATGTATCCCTTTTTTCTGTATCCTGCCATTAGAATCATTCGCCTAGCGGTAAGTAGGCACTAATTTCATGAGAATATAAATAATTGTTTTTTAATATATTTATCTAAAAAAACATTATCCTATCGAAACTGTGGCATTTGTCCTCGATTTTTCCATAGCGGAACCCGTATTCACTTCTACCATTTGGTTTTCACTAAGGCGAGCGCAATAATCAAACCAATCAACTAGAGCGTCACAGTCTTTTAATTTTCTAAGAGCGCCGCCGATTAACACCTGCAATGCTTGTAGATTATGTTGCTTATAAGAACTTATAGTTTCTAGTGATAACAGGTCTATGGAAGTTAAGTTAAAGTAAGGGTTAAAATCATAAGAGATTGGTTTAAGGATACCCGTTTCAGTGATTACCAAAGGATTGACCAGCTCTGCTAACGGTTGATTTGTCGAACAAGTTATGTCTAGTTGGTCGCAGTTTGCTAGTAGAGTCGAGTAGGTATCACGCTGTTGCCAAAGGCCTTGAGCAGGAGCCAAGTCACATTGAACTCTTACTTGGCCAGCCAGTTCTTGTTGTAATGCCAACACCACCAAGTAGAGCCTAGCTTGATCTGTCGCCGAAAAAATTGATGCACCTAGCATGGTTTTCGCCCGCCCAGCAAGTGCTGTAGGCCTTATCTGAAGTGCTGAAACACCCAAACCGACTAAATGGTCAGCAAGATCAGGTAGCTCTGGTATGGCAGAACGGGTCAGCGATATAGCAGCAGCAACCGGATACCCTTTATCTACCAGCCAGCCAACCGCAGCACTGGCCTGCTCAAAAGCATCTTTCCGGCCTCGCAAACGATTGTGAGTTATGGCAAGACCATCAAAACTGATCGCTATACCATCAAGTCTTGATGCGACATTATTTATCCGCTGAGTTGAAAACAATCCATTGGTGATCATGGTGACACGAAAACCTTGTGATTGTGCGCAATCAATTAAAGCTGGCAAAAATGAGTAAGTTAAAGGTTCACCGCCAGAGATGCTAATTAAGTTATAACCTTCAGCTTTAAGTAGGGGCAGCGCGTAATGTATCTGCTCAAAATCCAACGTGTTTTTTTGCGTTGGCCCCGAATCAGAATAACAATGTAAACAAGCAAGATTGCATAACCGAGTCGGATGGAGGTGCAAAATGCGATCCGGCAAGAATCCGGATCGCCTATCAGTGTTTACAAATGTTCTTTCCATCAAGGACCAACGGTATTAGTGATATTGATTCCAGCAAGTTCATCAACAGTATATTCGACGCGTATATGAAATCGATCCCAATCAATTATTCCGTAGGGAAATATTTCTATGCCTTTGATATCAACATCGGAGAAAATAGCGTCAAGCTTGGGAATTTTATCGGTCGAATAATCTACGCAAATACCATAAGTGCAAACATCGAATTTTCTGATCTCTAGGCCATCAATCAAAACCCGATCAGCAAGCTTAGCGATAACATCATCTTTGAGTTTGAAATTTGCCAGCCGCTTTGATAGCCGCTGGGATAAATCTTTAGTAGAAAATTTAGTATGAGCCATGATCTTTCCTAGGTTTTAAGTTAAGTGTTTATTGGTAACGCTGCCTCCACTCTCTCTTTGCTCAATTGAGCTTTACGGGCTTGTGACCGTTATCTGATAGCAGAAATATCACCATGTAGCGAGATTAGGGGATTAGCACCTAATGAAAATACAAGTAGTGCGCGTCTATGGGGACAAGGTTAAGCTTTAGTTATGAATAACCTGTCCCCTTTCCGAAATGAAATTTGTATCACTTACATTTAGGATCTTTTCGGGAATTTGCTTGGGCATTATCCTGTGCTGCTTGGGCACGAGTGGCTCCGGTTACGCATACATGGTCACCAAGAAATGCTTCACGCCACACGTATCCTGGTAAGCATTGGTCAGTGCCGGAGGGGCATTTGGCCGGTTCAGGCTCGCAGGCATCTGGTGCAATGCACTGAAACCTGGCTGACAGACATACAAATTTACCTTTACAACCATTCTCATTTTTACAAGCCCCTCCAATGGAACCCTCTTTACAGGCTCCAAATGATAATGAAGAAAAAAGTACACATAAGAACGCCATAAGGGCTATCAACATCAAGTTTGTTTTCATTACTATCCCCTTTCTTAGTTAATTACATCAAATATTTCATGGCAAAGCCATGCGGTTAGACACAATTTGTAAGCCCTTCCCTTGCAGGACTGCGTATTCACTTCTGACTATGCCTTTAGGTATATTGCAATTAAACAAGCAGTTGTGGCACACTCTTTACAGCTCAAGTTAGACGCTACCGCTTGGCATCCAGTATACTAAGCGCGGTTTTAAAAATTGTTGGCAAGTTGTTATGTTTTTGTTAGTTTCCTCATTCAAACCATCAATCAAACTAATGTTGATCTCAAGACGACCGCTGGTCATTGCCATCAAAGGGTTAAGCTTTACCTGTTCTAAATAAGGCATTTATCTGCCGAAGAAAATTCAAAACATTGATACCTACTAAACTATTTTTCACTTTAAATTACAAAATGTGAAAAATTACCTTTTTCCCACTCAGGATTCCTGTTTGAATATTCTTTAAATGAATTAATGTCGATTTACTGCAACACGGCGACCGATCACTAAAGAATCAAGTGGTAATTTCGTTGGTGACTCATGTTACACAATCTGTTTATTAAAGTTGTTTGCAATTTGTTATTAATTTGTTAGCTCACTTCTTTATAGCCAAAAACCTAACGCTTAAGGATTCATGTGATGGCGCAAAACTTTCATTTTGTTTTCGGATCGTATCACCTACATACGGACTCTCAACTGCTTTGGCATGAGGGGCAACAGATCAGCTTGCCGCCCAAGGTGTATCATATACTGTTGTTCTTACTGCAACATCCGGGTAGATTGATTTTTAGGGAAGAGCTGTTTGAGGCGGTGTGGCAAGGCAGAGTGGTGGAAGATACGTCTTTAAGGCTGGCGATTAACAGCTTGCGTAAAGCCTTGCATGATGAAAGCAAAACGCCGCAATATATTTTGACGGTATGTAAACGCGGTTATCGTTTTCTGCCTGAAGTTTCTGTGGAAATGGATTTAAAAAGCACGCTTGAGCCGTTGCAAACCTTGGGGTTGCATTACCAACCTAAAGTTGAAAGCCACCAGCTTGGACGGATTTTTGCAGCCGAACTAGCCGTGTTACACGATGCTTATCAACAGGTCGCTTCAGGTAATCGGCGCTTGCTGTTCTTGAGCGGCGAGCGGGGGGGGGGGGGGG
>JBEBJQ010000053.1:0-29640 GCA_040079795.1 Methylococcales bacterium | reverse complement strand
ATATTAAAGTTTTGATAACAGCCGCCGCCAAACGTTTAGGGGGTATTGACGTAATCCTATAGATTTTAGTAACAGAAAGTAGCTCCGTGTAAGTATTTACCTCCGCTGTGGCAAAGCGGGAAACTGAATAGTTACACACCCGTAAGTTTTTAAAACATAACATCAGGTGAATACCATGAAAAAAGCACAGCAATACCGATTACAACCCAAAATGACTGCCCTGGCGATTAGCGCTGCGCTGGCGGATATCCGTAACCCGTTGCCTGCTATGCTTTTAGGCTTGGGTTTAGTGATGAGTGCTGGTACCGCCCATGCCACCAACTGGATATACCTGAACGGCAGCACTGGTTACGATCATGCGAATGGCAAGCCGAATGGCATGACCGATAAAAGCGCCGCGATGCCGTCGAATTTATTGCAGACCGTAATAGGGCGCTTACCAGAAGGGCAAGATATTAAGAATAACCCGACCGCAAAGGCACAGGTTGCCAATGATGCAGGTGCGAATCTGGTCTTGAAAGCCCCGGCTAATATTAAAGTGTCTTACGTCAGTGAAGGGGCGGGTTATGAAAACTCGGTCGGCTTTTTTAAGTTTACTAAAGACACCTTTTCTAGTGTGAATAAGTCCACAGTGATGACCACTGAAAAGATTATTTTCCCGAACTTTTCAAGTAACGTGTTGCAGTTTGGCAAGACCGTTGATCTGGGTAATTTTGTGGCGAATGATGCCATTGGTTTTACGATTATTGGGAATGGCTGGCAAACGGTTGACTCTAAAGGTAAGGTATCAAAAAAAGGCATGGTTGACACCAATAAAGCCAACACTAAAATTTTTCGTACCATCAAACGTTTTAACCCGGAAACAGTTAACGCCAGTGACTGGCCGTCACATACCCTCTTGTTTTCTTATCCAGAAAAACAGTTGATGGTGCTGGCATTCGAAGACCTTAACCGTGAAAAAAACACCAATAATGATTTTAGTTACACCAGTGATAATGATTTTAACGATGTGATTATCGCGATACATGTGGATCCCTGGAGTGCGGTAGATTGTACAAATTGTAACGTACTGGTGCCAACACCTACGCCAGCGCCAACCGCTACCCCAACACCTGCGCCGTCGGCTACACCAACGCCGACACCCCCGCCAACGGCAACGCCTGCACCTGCACCTACAGCTACCCCCGCGCCGACGGCTGCTCCAACACCAACTCCTCCACCAGTGAAAGGTGAAAGTGGCCCGATCAGTTGGAGAGAAATTACTACGCCAACTGAAGTAACGGCAACTCCGGCACCGGGCGGCGGTGCTACTGTTGGGCAATAATCCTTGGTGATGGATTCTGCACGCTAAATGCCTCTGGTGTTTAGTGTGCGGAAACTTTCCAGGTGGGCTGTTGCCCTTTAGTTAAGCCGTTCCTGCTGGGTTTGTTGCGGCAGGAACGGTTTACCTTAATGGCAGTGATATTGAAGATACCGGGTTTTTATTTGTGTTTATTAAACCAGAACCAACCACACCACAGTTATGAATGTGCTTAAGTTCCGCCAAAGTCAGGGCTTTACTTTAATTGAGCTGTTGTTAACGGTTGCTGTTATGGGCATTACTTTAGTGATTGGGTTGCCCAGTTTTCAGGCAGCAATTGCCAGTAACCGTTTAAACGCTTCGGCAAACGATATGGCTATGGCTTTAGAAGTGGCGAGAAGTGAATCCATTAAGCAAATTAAATTTGGCGGCGTGGTTTTTAACGGCGGTGGCAGTTGGGACGCGGTGCTGGTTGGCACACCGAATCAGGTGTTACAAACCTATACCGCTGCCAGCGGCGTTAGCCTGAGGGTGGCTTCAGGCACGGTGAATGCGGGGGATGTTATCGCCAGGTATCGCTCCGACGGGCGGGTAGTTACGGGTGCGCCTATTGTCATGGAATTTACCGCGACCGGCAGTGCCGAGACGCGGGTGTTAACGCTTCAGCCGTCAGGTGTGGTGAGCCAGGTTACGCTTTAAGCAATTTTAGGGTTAGCTGGTTTGATTCATGCTTCGACACGTAGAGACGCAATATTTTGCGTCCCTACCACGGAGGGAATTAACACATTACCTTAGGATTTGGCCGGCACTTTGTTAAGTTAAGCTGTTCGAGTAAGGTTAGTGTTTAAAATTAACGGTAGGTTGGGTTAGCGTCAGCGTAACCCGACAAATAGGGCTGCGACTCCGAGTGTGTATGAAATCTTTAGAAAAACAGGTTACTTATGAATGCAACTAAAATAAATAAAAATAAAGGTTTCACGCTGATCGAATTAATGGCGGTCGTAGGTATTATAGCCATCACGATGGGTGTAGGGATGCCCAGCTTTCAGTCGGCAATTGCCAGTAACCGTTTAACTGCTTCGGCGAATGATATGGTCGTCGCTTTACAAGTGGCGCGTAGTGAATCTATCAAGCAAATGAAAATTGCCGGGGTTATCTATAATAGCAGTGGCAGCTGGGATGCAGTTCTGGTGGGGACGCCATCAAACGTGGTGGTTCAAAAATACACTGCCGCCAGTGGCATTACCTTGACGGTTACTTCTGGAACAGTCACTGTGGGTGGGGAAATTGCCCGGTACCGGTCCGATGGCAGGGTGGTATCGAATTCGGATATTACCATGCGGTTTGAAGTCTCCGGTAGCACCGAGCAACGCATTGTGACGATTAAGCCATCAGGGCGCGTCAGTGTCGTGACGGCTTAATTAGCGTGACTACCTCCAGTAAGGGTCATAAAAAATTAAAATCAAACGCCTGTTAATTAATCCGGGCGTTTTACCATTTAAAGCTAGGTTGAAGATTATGAAGACTAAAATACGCGGCTTTACCTTGATTGAATTACTCATTGCAGTGGCTATTCTAGGCATTATTGCGGCTATTGCTGTGCCGAGTTACAGCGAAAACATTAAGCAAAGTAAACGGAAAGAAGCACAAGCGGCCTTGGTGTCGTTTGCCAACGCCATGGAAATGTGGAAAATGCAAAATAATAACAGTTATTTGGGGGCCGGCCCTTCGGGGGCTGCTACCGGTGCGCCCACGGTTTTCTCGACGGTTGTACCTGTTTCGGGTGGGACTGTAACCTACAATTTAACTATTTCTGCGGCGGCTGCAACAACCTATACCGTGAGTGCTGCGCCTGTTTCGACTGACAGTAAGTGTGGTACCTTGACGTTGACCAATACCGGGGTAACAAGCCCTACAACAGCGGGTTGTTGGTAAGCTACCCGCGCAATACGGGTATTTTATTGAAATATAAATTATATTTTTGCAGGGCGGGTTTTGAAAGCCTGTTCTGCCTTGGCTTTATTCACTCATTTAACAGGCGCCGCATTTTGCACTAAAGAGTTGCGGCTGTTTTACATTTCCCCTTAATCCATTCATAGATTTCTATTAAGTCAATTGGCAACTTACCTGTTGTAACTGCTAAAATTCTGCTAGATTTTCAACCCCCAAAATAGTTTCGATTTAAACGCCATTTGAAATTTAAAAGTATGAATTATTTACGCTAAAGCTTTTGGTGAATAATTTTATTCCCTAGAGTTTTTTGGGTTTAAGCTTTATTAAGTGTTTACTTGAAATAAAAATGCTGGTTTTTAGTTTAAAAATATTAAAAGGCTACTATACTTCCTTTAAAAGTGAACAGCGGCATTAAACATTTTCTTTAACCCACCGTAAGTAAAGAGCAAAGTATTCTATGGGACATTATTATTTTCAGGTTTTTATAAGGTACTGCGCATGAATTGGTTTTCTCAAAAACAAACGGCGGTGCTGGGAATTGATATTAGTACCGCCGCAATCAAGCTGTTAGAGTTAAGCCGTGAGGGAGCACGCTATAAAGTTGAAAGTTATGCAGTAGCGCCATTGCCGCAAGATGCGGTGGTTGATAAGAATATCGCTAATGTCGAGATTATTGCCGATGCGTTAAAAAAAGCCGTTAAACAATCGGGTACTAAGCTTAAAAATGCCTGTGTTGCAGTGGCCGGGTCGTCGGTGATGACCAAAATTATACCCATGCCCGCCACGTATAGTGACGAGGAAATGGAGCAGCAAATTTTGGTTGAGGCAGATCAGTATGTGCCGTTTTCCTTAGATGAAGTTAACCTGGATTTTGAGGTGCAGGGCGTTAATGAGCACAATCCTGAAGTAATGGACGTATTGCTGGCGGCATCGCGCCGCGAAAACGTTGAGGATCGGGTTGAAGCCTTAAACATGGCCGGATTAAAAGCAAAAATTGTGGACGTCGAAGCTTTTGCCATGGAAAATGCGTTCGGGTTATTGTCCACTCAATTTTCTGATCCCAGTGAAAGTCAAACCATTGCGATAGCGGATATTGGCGCGACCATGGCAACTTTAAATGTTTTGTACAATTTCCGCACAGTATATACCCGTGAACAGAGTTTTGGGGGTAAACAATTAACCGAAGAGATTCAACGGCGTTATGGCTTATCCCATGAAGAGGCTGGAATGGCCAAGCGGCACGGCGGTTTGCCGGATAGTTACGAAAGTGATGTTTTAGAACCGTTTAAGCGTTCTATCGTGCAGCAAATTGCCCGTTCCTTACAGTTTTTCGTTTCGTCAAGTGTCAACCGTAATGTGAATTGCGTGGTGTTGGCGGGCGGTTGTGCGTCAATCATCGGTCTTGAAAAGTTGGTGGAACAGGAGCTTGGTATTAAAGCGTATGTTGCTAACCCTTTTATTAATATGGCCTTGTCAAATCGCGTAAAACCACAAAGCTTAAGCAATGATGCCCCGGCATTAATGGTCGCCTGTGGCTTGGCGTTAAGGAGCTTTGATTAATGGTCAAAATTAATTTATTGCCGTGGCGGGAAGAGCTGCGGCAGCAAAGACAACGTGATTTTTTGACGGCTATCGGATTGGGCGTAGCGTTGACCTTGTCGATCATGGGTGCTGTGCACATGCACATTGAGGGCTTAAAGAGCCATCAAAATGCGCGCAATCAGTTATTACAAACAGAAATTGATGCGGTTGATAAAAAAATTGCTGAAATTAAAGAAATCGAAGACAAAAAAAATAAGTTACTGGTGAAAATTGAGCTTATTCAGAATTTACAGGAAAGTCGTCCGCAAATTGTGCATTTGTTTGATGAAATTGCCAAAAGAACGCCGGATGGGGTTTTTTTGACGAATTTTAAACAAACCGGTAAAGAGTTGGTGATGGAAGGAAAGGCTCAGTCTAATGCCCGCGTTTCCGCCTTCATGCGGGAAGTGGAAAATTCCGGCTGGTTAAGTACGCCTAAGTTGAGTGTTATCAAAGGTCAGGATAAATCTGCGCAAGACCCTAAACAAGAAACTATCGGCCAGTTGAGTGATTTTACCCTGATGGCGACGCAGAGTGCGCCCGCTAGCAAAGCGGAAGCGGGAGTTAAGCCGTGAATTTATCAGATATAAACTGGGACTTTAATGCTGCGGGTGGCTGGCCGTTACCGATAAAAGCGGCGACGGTTGCCATTGCGTGTTTGATAGCGGGTGGGGCGGTGGTCTATTACGATACCTTACCGCAAAAAGCCGAGTTGGAACTGCTTGAAACAAAAGAACAGGACTTAAAGCAGTCTTTCGATGTAAAACAAAAGAAAGCGATTAACCTGCAGGATTATCTGGATCAGCTGAAAGAAATTGAAGCTTCCTTGGGTGAAATGGTTAAGCAGATGCCAACTAAAGCGGAAGTGGCCAGTTTGTTGATTGATATTTCACAGACCGGTTTGGCGAATGGCTTGGAGTTTAAGTTGTTTCAGCCCAAGCAGGAAGAGCATAAGGAATTTTATACCGAGCTGCCGATCGATATAGAAGTCGTCGGGCATTATTCACAATTGGGTGCCTTCGTGAGTGGGTTGGCAGCGTTACCCAGGGTGGTTACGGTGCATGATGTTGCCATTACGCCGCTTGCAATTAACGATGCCCAACCTAAGTCGGGAAAAATCAAGCAAGAGGAAAGGCGTTTGCAGATGAACGCGACCATTAAAACCTATAATGAAAAAAGCGATGAAGCGGCTGACAGTAAGCCCAAAATCAGAAAAGGGGGTAAATAATGCTCACGGATGACAAATTAGCGCCTGTAATTAAACGTCTTTTAGGTGGCTTGGTAAGTGTCGGTCTGAGTTTCTGTTTGGTCGGGTGTGGAGATGGGGATTTTTCGGATTTAAATAAACACATTGCGGAAGTTAAAGCCAGACCAAAATCAGCAATAGAACCATTGCCTGAAATTAAAGTGGTTGAACCCTTTTTATTTAATGGCGACGATTTGCGGGACCCCTTCACGGCGGTTGCAGAAAATAACCCGGATGATATGGCTGAAAAGCTTGGCGGCTCGGGGGTTAAACCGGATCCCTTGCATCAAAAAGAGGATTTGGAACAGTATCCTTTAGACGCTTTAAGGATGGTCGGTACGATGCGTATTGGCCCGGCTTTATGGGGTTTGATAAAAGTGAACGTTACCGATGTCGCCGGTAAAGACGGCGGGCTGGGTACTATCCATCGAGTTAAGGTTGGCAATTATATGGGCACTAATTACGGCAAAATCCTGCGTATAGCCGAGGATAAAATAGAACTGATGGAAATTGTGCCGGATAAGCCTGGGACATGGCGCGAGCAAGAACAAGAATTACCTTTGGTATTGGCTGAGTGATTTTAAGGTTATAAAATTATGAGTATTAAACAAGGCAGACACTTATTTAAGCAACAGGGATACCTTTTGTTAAGCCGATTAGGATTAGGCTTAATGTTAGCGTTAATGCAAATTGCGGCAGCCCGGGCAGATGCTTTGGCGTTGCAAGCGATTAATGTAGTAACCCTGGCAGGCGATAAGTTGCAAATACAGTTGCAAATGGATGGCGACGCGGTGGCGCCGCAGGTTTTTCAAACTGATAATCCCGCCCGAATTGCTTTGGATTTTACTAACCTGAGTAATGGCATGAATAAAAAAACTGTCGCCATTAATTCTGGTGTAGCCTCTAATATCAATATCATTGAGGCGCAAGGCAGGACAAGGCTGGTGGTTAATCTTCTGCACTCAGTGCCGTATCAGACAGAGGTTAAGGGCGATCAGGTGTTATTGACCTTAGCTGCTAAATTACCGCAGTCAAACAATCAATCTGTAGCGCAGGCGCCTGCAATCGCGCCAACAGTGTCCCGGTTACTGCCTAAACAAGGCATTTCAACGCTTGATTTTAAACGTGGCGACAAAGGGGAAGGGCGGATCATCATTGGTTTGGCCAATCCCAATACCGTGATAGATACTAAAGAAACTGGTGGCAAGGTTGTGGTTAATTTTGTCAATACGGCATTACCGGTTGCGCTGGCTAAAAATCTGGATGTCGGCGACTTTGCAACGCCGGTTAAAAGTATTGATATGCAGCAGCGCGGAGCCAATTCTGTGCTGTCGATCAGCCCGTTCAATGGCAATTATGAATACTCCTCATTTCAGTCGGAAGGTTTTTTAACGGTTGAGTTTAGGCCGTTAACGCCAGAAGAAAAAGTGGCTAAGGAAAAAGAGAAAGAAACCTATAGCGGCGAAAAATTATCGCTTAACTTCCAGGATATCGAGATACGTTCAGTTTTACAGATTCTGGCTGATTTCACCAAATTAAATGTGGTGGCTGCTGATAACGTTAGCGGTAAAGTCACTTTGCAAATGAATGATGTGCCTTGGGATCAGGCTTTGGATTTGATTTTGAAGTCTAAAGGTTTGTCTAAACGGCAGAATGGCGATGTCATTTTAGTTGCACCGACGGTTGATATTAACAAAATGGAAGAGGATGAGTTAAAAGCTAAAAAAGTGGTTGAGCAGTTGGAAGTATTGAAAACTGAATATATTCAAATCAATTATGCGAAAGCGGAAAATTTCAGATCGTTGATTATGGGCAGTTCAACCGGCAGTTTTGATGGTTGTAATATTTCCAAAACCGGTTCGCAAGGTGGGCAAAGTAGCCAAAGCAGCCAGTCTAATCAAGGCGGTATGCAACAAGGGGGCATGCAGGGAATACAAGGTATGCCTGGTCAGCAAGGGGGGCAAGGAGGGCAAGGCAATAGCCAAAATGGTCAGATGGAGAACTATCGCTTGCTCTCTTATCGTGGCACCGCTGTTGTCGATGGCCGCACGAACACCCTGATTGTAAAAGACACCGGCGATAAAATTGCTGAAATTAGAAAATTGATTGAGCTGCTGGATAAACCAGTTCGGCAGGTGATGATTGAATCGCGGATTGCTATTGCATCGGATAATTTTGCCAAGACTTTGGGGGTTAGATTTGGTGTGGCTAAACAAGCAGCTATTGGCGGCGGGCAGACGACTGCGATTGGGGGTACTGGAACTAAAGGCAATCCAAATGGCAGTATGGATGTTAAGGATACGCTGGTGGATTTAGGTGCCGCTGCAATAGCGGGTACTCCTCCGGGTGCGTTGGGCATGACCTTGGCAAGAGGCGCGGATTATGTTTTGAATCTTGAACTTTCCGCTTTACAGAGCAATGGTCAAGGCGAAGTGCTTTCCAACCCTAGGGTTATGACTTCTGATCGTTGTCGGGCCATGATTAAACAAGGTGTACAAATTCCTTATACTGTCGCAACCGGGGTTCAGGGTAGCATTATTTACAGTGTGCAGTTTAAAGATGCTTATTTGAAATTGGATGTTACGCCTCAAATTACCCCCAGTGGCAGCATCACCATGAATTTAAATATCACCAAAGATGAGGTTGGTGACGCAACAACTAATGGCGTACCGATCAACGGACGGGAAATTGATACGACCGTGACAGTTAATGATGGGGAAACGGTAGTACTAGGTGGGGTTTTTGAAGATACCCTCAGTAATGTCACCAATAAAGTGCCTTTTCTAGCAGATTTGCCTGGTGTTGGGTTCTTATTTACCAATAAGGCTAAAACCGACCAGAAAAGGGAGTTGCTAATTTTTGTAACACCAAAAGTTGTTAATACGGCGGTTGCCGCGAAATAGTGTGCTCGATGCTTACCAGCTATAGAATATGAAAAAAGGGGGGAAACCCCCTTTTTTATTAAAAACTAATTTCTTTAATTTTAATGCGATTGTCCGCTAAGTTGTCTTGCGAATTCATTTAGTACGGTAAGTAATGATGTTAAAATAGTGCAAATATTTACACGCCCCTTGGTTGTTGAAGGACTTTCAGCAATGAAAGAGGCGTTGTTAGATAACGAAACTTTAGAGACATAATGAAACAATCAGAAAATATTTATTTAATAGGCTTGATGGGGGCCGGCAAAACCACTATTGGCAAGCAATTGGCGCGGGCATTGCAACTGCCTTTTTATGATAGTGATAAAGCCATTGAAGAGTCTACGGGCGTCGATATTCCGACTATTTTTGAATTCGAAGGGGAAGAAGGTTTTAGAAATAGGGAGCGGAAGATGATTGAGCAATTAACCGAGTTTCGCGGGATTGTTTTGGCGACCGGTGGCGGCGCAGTGCTACGGGAAGAAAACCGTCAACGATTACAGTCTAATGGTTTTGTAGTGTATCTATTCTGCTCAGTAGATAAAATTGTAGAGCGAACCAAACGCGATGCGCACCGCCCCTTGTTGCAAACAGATGATCCACGAGGACGTGTAGAGCAATTGTTTGCTGAGCGTGAGTCGCTGTATAAAGGCTGTGCTGATTTTGAGGTTAATACCGGTGATTTGCAGAGCAAGTCAGTCGTTAAGGCGATTTTGAAAGCGTATGAGTCGATTAACGATTAACAGTCTATGAAAACAGTACAGGTTGATTTAGCAGAACGCAGTTACCCTATTTTTATCGGGGATGGGATTTATGACAACATCGCCTTGTGGGGGCATTTTATAAAGTCTAAACAGGTTTTAATTGTCACTAATGACCGGGTAGCGCCCCTATACCTGGAAAAACTGGAAGGTTGTTTAGGTGCTTTTACCGTTGCCAGTTTCGTTTTGCCGGATGGTGAACAATTTAAGACCCTAGAGTCCGTCAATAGTATTTTTGAAAAATTGTTGATTTTGCAATTCGGCCGTAAGGCTACTATTATTGCTTTGGGCGGCGGGGTTATCGGTGATATGGGTGGGTTTGCTGCAGCTTGTTATCAGCGGGGCATTGCCTTCATCCAAATACCCACCACTTTACTAGCTCAAGTAGATTCATCGGTGGGCGGCAAGACCGGGGTTAACCATGCGCTGGGCAAGAACATGATTGGCGCGTTTCATCAGCCGCAGTGTGTTATCGCCGATACTGAAGTATTGCAGACGTTAGATGACCGGCAATTGTCGGCCGGTCTGGCGGAAGTGATTAAATACGGCTTAATCCGTGACCTGGCGTTTTTTGAGTGGCTGGAAGAAAATATGCCCGCCTTGTTGGCGCGTGATAAATCGGCGCTGGCATTTGCGATTGAACGTTCTTGTGTTAATAAGGCGCAGGTTGTTACCGAAGATGAGTTTGAGTCCGGGGTCAGGGCAACGCTAAACTTAGGGCATACCTTTGGACATGCAATTGAAACCGGTGTAGGTTATGGTAACTATTTACATGGTGAAGCGGTCGCCATTGGTACTTGTCAGGCCGCAGATTTATCCCGTACTAAAGGCTGGTTAAGCGATGCGGATGTGAAACGCATTGAAACTATTTTTAAAGCGGCCAAATTGCCCACGATTCCTCCACCGGAAATGGATGCGGCTCGATTTCTGGCGCTTATGGCGGTGGATAAAAAAAATACCGATGGTGCTATTCAGCTAATTTTGATAAAAAAAATAGGCGAAGCAGCCTTACCTATGCCCGTTGAGCGAAATTTATTAGTACAGACCCTTGAAAATTATGGCCGTGCCTGAACAATTTAGTGATCAAGTTAATGCTGTTCAGCAAGCAGAGCCAGAAGATTTTATTGCGGATTTAATTACGCAGGAACGTACCCAAAAATTAGATTTATTGGTCCATCTCATTATAAATTTTTCACAATCGATTATTATCTGCGGACCAAAAGGGATAGGTAAAACTACCTTATTGGCGGTATTCCAAGAATATTATGCGGGTGCTTGGCCGATAAAATATTTATCGGCTACTGAGCAGCTAAGTTTTGAACACATTCAAGTCCAGTTGTTGAAGCACTTGGCGCAACCGGGTTCGGGAAGTGTTTCGCAACGCTTAAATATCTTGTTGCGTGGTTTTGAAAGTTTTAACCGGCCGGTGGTATTGGTGTGTGATAATGCAGGACTTATGCAGCCAGGCTTGATGACGTCGCTCATGCAATATGCCGCAGAGTTTCCTTGTTTGCGGATTGTTTTTGCGTTATCAGACGATGAACTGGGGGTTAAGCGCAGTGCTGATCCTGCTATAGATTCGTGTTATTTTATTGAAATCCCAGCACTTTCAGAAACTCAATGCGGAGAGTATTTGCAGCAACTTTCGGTTCAAATGGAGGGGGAAGATACTTTGTTGAACTTTAAGAAAGCCCCTGAAATGAATAAGTTTGTTCAGCGCCAGCTGTATGAGAAAACCAAAGGCATTCCCGGCAGGATTATAGAAGCCTTGCCTGATCTAAGTAAAGTCGGTGGTATTAAAATCTTTAATAAAGTTTACCCACTGTTGATAATTGGGTTGTTAACGGTAGGGGCGGTTTTTTGGATATTTAAAAACAGTACCTCCACAGTCGACCAACCTACAGAAAATAGTTCTCAGGCACTGGCAGTGGCACCATTGGTCATTCCGGGGCAAGTCCTGCCAACACCAACACCTGAACTCACAGCGGTAGAGGTTGCTTCTGCAGCTTCAGCAATAGCAAAGTCAAGTAAACTGGGTAAACCGTTCTGGGCAAACAGTACTTCTGAGCCTGCATTATATAAAGGACATGGGCGGTCTTTAGAGGGTGATGCCTTAACTGAGTTTGAGCTTAATAACCAGTCGGCAGCCATTCAGGCTTTTGAACAGGAACCCTTAAAAGTTGAGATTATTCCGTCAGAATCTGCCAAACCGGAACTTTTGGTTGCTGAGAAAAAACCGCTTTCTATGACCACGCCAATGGGTGGTGGTGAGCCAGTTGATGCGAAGGCAGTAGTGATTGACAGTTTAAAAATAGCTGCTGACTCTGCCCGCAAAGCGACTGAAGCCATGGCAACGAAGCAGAAAACAACGCTGAATGAAAAAATACCTGCTATTAAGCCGGAAATTGCAAAGCTTAAAGCACCCAAGCCGTTGCAAGCCGCGGTAAAGGAGTCTAAAAAACCAGCACAGCCGCTGGTTAAATTGGAATTGGTAAAAAAGCCCAAATTGAATATACCTGATGACTTGGGCGCTGCGCCGCTAGCGGCTTTAAAGCCAGTAGCTGTGGCACCTAAAGCTAAGGCCGCCGCGGTTGAAAATGCAACTTCTACAGAACCCTCTAAAAATCAGCCAGAAAAAGCGCCTAAAATGATTGCGGCCAAATCGGCAGAATCGGTTGGTACACAACCGACGGGGGCGGCACAGAAAAAATCCAAAGCTATCGAACCTGTTAAGGCTGGTGAAGTGGCATCGGAAAAGCCATCCGGTAGCCGATATACATTACAACTCATGTCATTTACCCAACCAGCGTTGTTAGCTGATTTTATGCGTAAACACAGTGCTATGGGGTCTGGTTTAAGGTCAATAAAAATAAATAAAGATGGCAGCGTGAAATACGTGGTCGTTTATGGGACATTTGAGTCAAATGCTCAAGCCAATGCAGCTAAACAAAAATTACCCGCTGAATTCAGTCAGGCATGGCCAAGGAAAATGTAAGCGGTTAAGGTTCTGTAAGGTTTTTAATCCATTTAAATTTGAAATACAGCATGAATGCACAGCAGCAGGTTGAAAATTTACTTGATTTTATCGATGCAAGTCCAAGTCCGTGGCATGCGGTTGAGAGTATTAGGCAGTGGCTATTGCGTTTTCAATTCCAGGCGTTATCTGAAACCGATAAGTGGTCTTTAAAGGCGGGGGGGCGGTATTTTGTTATTCGGGATGATTCTTCGATCATCGCTTTTGTGGCGGGAAAAAAATCGGTTGCTGAAGGGGCTTATAAGATTGTCGGTGCGCATTCTGATTCACCAGGACTGAGGATTAAGCCCAATGCGGCACATGCAATGGAGGGCTGGTTGCGTTTGGGCGTAGAGGTTTATGGTGGGCCTATCTTAGCAACGTTTAGTGATCGCGATTTAAGTTTGGCCGGGCGTATTGGGTATAAGCAGAACGATGGAACTATAGGGACTCGCTTGCTCCGCTTTGATGAGCCGTTGCTGCGTTTACCCAATCTCGCTATTCACATGAACAGAAATGTGAATGAAGAGGGGCTGAAATTTCAAAAACAAATCGAGTTGCCTTTACTGCTGGGGGCATCAGTTGCTGAACAGCTGCCTAAAGACACTTTTTACAAATTAATACAGCAAGCTGCTGATATTGCTAAAGAACAGATTTTAAGCTTTGAGTTGAATGTTTATGATACCCAAAAAGGGGCATTTTGGGGTTCTGGGCAGGAATTTTATGCGGACAGTCAATTAGATAACTTAGCCTCTTGTCATGCCAGTCTATCGGCATTATTAGATGAGGCGGTTTTAACCCCGGATGATACCCTGGTCGTTGCTTGCTTCGATCATGAAGAGATTGGCAGTTGTTCAAGTAAAGGGGCAGAAGGCAGTTTTTTACCTGATATGCTTGAACGTATTGCTTTGGCTACCAATGTGGGGCGTGAAGATTATCAACGCGCATTGGCTAGAAGTTTTCTGGTGAGTGCAGATATGGCCCATGCCTATCAACCCAATTTCCCCGGTGCTTATGATATTGAGCATAAGGTGATGGTGAATAAAGGGGTTGTTATTAAAATGAATGCTAATCATCGTTATGCGTCAGAAAGCGCCTCGGTCGCAATGTTTGCCCGTTGGTGTGAATTGGCAGATGTGCCTTATCAACTTTATTCGCATCGAACTGATTTAGCCTGTGGCAGCACCATAGGGCCGATTACTTCCGCAAAATTGGGCTTACGCACGGTCGATGTCGGCTGCCCGCTGTGGGCAATGCACAGCCTGCGTGAGAGTGCCGGGGTGCTGGATCATGGCTATATGATAAAAGCGCTACGGGCTTTTTTCTTGGGGTAAGTACCCGGTATTGTAATGGCGCCACTTGCTTTGTTTGCTAGAGGGTTCATTTAGAAATTGCTTAGCTATTGGCGCGAGGCCGGTAAGTATTTTCCTAAGCAATGCTCTCTAAGTTGTAGGGTAAGAGGTTATTAAACCTCTTAATGCGAGTGGTAATCTTATAATAATACGTAGCGCTCGCGTGGTCTTGTTTCGCGATACTTATTTCTGGGTAGCGTTAAAGTAATATTTCTAATTAAGTAATCATTTATGGGTATTTGCATAAATGAAATGTTGAGCTAGACTTTAGGCTGTCAGGTAAAAAAATTGTAATGTCTTGCGATAGTTCTTATATCTCAAGCTATTACACCATTAACGACGTTAAATAAATTATCTGGCTGATTGTGTTTGTTTTAATAAGGATTGTAGATGCTAATTACGCCCGAGGTGTTACTTAAATTTTCGTCTTTTCGACAGTTGTCGGAAGAGCAGCAGCGTGGTTTACTGAGGAACGACGACGTCAAAATGCTTCGTTCGCACCCTGGTGAAAAAATTATTGCGCGCGGATCAAATGATAATTTTAGTTTTTTCTTAGTCAGTGGCGCCCTTAAACTGATCGCAAGGGATGGCCAGACGGCACTTATTAAAGCGGACTCTGATTCTGCCAAACAACCTATTACACAATTAAAGCCGCGCCAATACGATGTTGTAGCGGATAGCACCATTACTTATTTAAAGATTAATAACCAAGTGTTGGACAACTTGGGTTCGGACACAGGTAAAGCTGCTCCGGGTATTAAAGTAGAGAATGAGGCTGGGAATGCTGATGTTTATTTTCAGTTATATCATGATATTAAGAGTGACCATGTGGTTTTACCTTCTCTGTCAGATGTCGCTTTAAAAATCAATAAAGCGATTGAAGTGACTGAAAAAATTAATGCACAACAGTTGGGGGGGGTGATTTTGACTGATCCCGCCATTGCTGCCAAATTAATAAAGTTAGCGCTGGTTACAAAAAGCGGGGAAACGTTAGCGGACTTGGAAGATATTGAGCAGGTTATTAACCGTTTGGGCTTTATTAAAACGGTCGAAGTAGTGCGGGTATTATCGGTGAAAGATGTGTTTAGGCCGGTTAATGAATTGCATCATCAGTTTATAAAAGAGGTATGGCGTGAGACGCTTTATATCAGTTTTATTGCAGCTGCGTTAGCCGAAGGGTTTGCCCACTTACATCCAAAAAAAGCGCAATTAATTGGTTTGATTCATAATATTGGTGCCATTTTAATTTTAGATTGCTTGGGTAAAGAGCCGTCTGTGGTTTCAAATGCCCGCCAGATGCAGGCTATTATGAATGAATTAGGCAATAATATTAGTTCTATGTTGCTAGAAAAATGGGGATTTTCTGAGCAATTTATTCGGGCGGCGAAGGGTTCCCAGCAATGGCAGCGGACTAATGAAGGCAAGCCTTTGGATTATTGTGATCTGATTATTATTGCAAAATTATTGAGTACTGTTGCGACACCGAGATTTGAAAATACCCCGGTTTTAACTGAATTAGCGGTGTTTCGAAAGCTAAATTGGCCGGGGAATGGTATTGCGCAAGGTTTGCAGGTTTTAAATCGGGCAAGAAAAAATATGGACAATTTAATACGGGTGTTTGGTAAATTATGAATAAAATCAAATTATATTCGCGTTTAGTGGTGGTGGTGTTGGCGGCGACTAATGGTGTCGCTGTAAATGCTGAGTCTTATGTGATTCAACCGGGTGATGCCTTATCTCGTATTGCAGAAAAAAAATCTGTTCAGTCAGGTTTCTTGCTTAGTACCGAGCAAATTATGCTGACCCTCTATAAATTGAATAAAGATGCTTTTGTGAATGGCAATATTGATCAATTGGTCATCGCGTCGAAACTCGAGATTCCTGATAATAGCGCAGACTATATTCAGATCTCAAAAATAGAAGCGGCGCAGCGCTTGCGTGATAAAAGTTATTTACGTAGTTTGGTCAGTTCAGCCAGTGCCTTGGGGTCTGGTAAAGTTCAGGAATTAGCTCCGGCAAGCCAAGCTAATTCCCAAGGCTATTCGCAAGTCTTACAAACTTTGGATAGCCATCAGCAAACTATTGATGGTTTAAAAGTAGAGAATGTACGGTTAACCAAAAAATTTGATTTATTGGAACGGGCATTAGGCCGGGTGGTTTTGATACAAGGTCTCTTAACAAATGATATGGTGCAGGTCAGAACAAAATTGATGGGGGCTTCAGCAGGTATCACGAAGCCTGAGACAATTGAAAAATCAGGTGTAAATAATGACACAAAAGTTGCCCAGGAAAATAAACAGCTTTTGGAGGCGCAAAAAAAGCTAGAAATAGAAGCTGAGCAGGCTGCTAAGCTTAAAGAGTTAAAACCTGCTGTTGCTCCTGTGATCCCTTCCGTGGAAAGTAAAGCTACGTTTGAAGTAGAAAAAAGTAATGAACCAGTAGCTAAGCCGTCCAGTAGTATGGAGGGTGGCAAGGTGTCACCGGTTGAGACTAAAGCCGTTTCGGGCGCTAGTGACGATAATTGGATGGAAAATGCGCTGATTATTTCCGGGATTTTACTGGGTGTGCTGGCATCGTGGTGGTTTGTTAACTTTTATAAAGTGCGTGCTAAAAAATCTTTAATGGCGGTGGATGCTGATATTGAAACACCGGCCATGGATTCGAATGCTCCTGCGTTTGATTTGAGCCAGTTGAATGTCGAAACGCCAGCGTTGCAGGATGAAACAATTGCACCAGTTAAGACGATTATTGAGAAATCACAAAAAGCAGTTAAGGAATCCGGGCGCGAAAACGAGTTGGGCAGTGTCTTGGAACTATTGGATATGTGTCTGCTTTGTGGTGATTACGAGCAAGCACATGCCGTAACTTTAAAAGCACTATCTGAACATAATAATTCCGATGTTTTAGCGAAAAAATTGACATTTATTGAGCGGAAAATGGCTAAGTTATAAGGGTTCACTTAGCATCCAAACGGTATTTTTGTTAAGAAATAGCGGTTAATTTAGCGTTGGTTTGAAAATTAAACCAACATTGAACGGCGTTAGTTAAAGGGTTTGTTTGTTAGGGTAACAAACCCCCTATGTTGTTTAAAGCGTATTTCTATCTTTCCAGTAAATCTATTTTATTGGGTTTGCCATTCCATCCTTCTGCTTCTGCGTCGGGCGTTGATACTGTTGTACAGCTCGGCCATATTTTTGACAAATCAGCATTGAGCTGGATAAATATTTCTTGTCCTGGTGGCAATTCGTCCTCCGCAAAAATTGCATGTGCAGGGCACTCAGGCTCGCACAAGGTGCAATCAATACATTCTGTAGGATCTATTACCATAAAGTTAGGCCCTACATGAAAACAATCAACAGGGCAAACATCTACGCAATCTGTAAATTTACATTTAATACAGTTTTCGGTAATTACAAAAGCCATTATTAATACCAAGGTTTGGGTTGTAGAAAAGATTGAACGGCTAGGGGTTGGCTTTAGATATCCAAGCTAGCGAGGGCACCAATTGTATCAGAAAGGTTTGTTTAAAAAAATTCTGCGTCATTATTTTAAGCAAGTTTTTCATTAGCAATGGCTTTAAGAGAACTAATGTGTTTCGGCGTCGTTAAAGAGGGATAAAAATAGTTTTTTTGAAGGGTTGATTTTGCGTTCATTCGCATTGCTTAGGGCTAGGGAAGCTTGTTGCTGCAAGTTTTGATCCGCAAATAATTGATGGTTTCTGGCTGGAATTGTAAGCGCTTTTTTAAAGTAAGGTGCGGCCAGATTGGCTCTGTTTTGAGAAAGTAAAAAATCACCATAAAAATAATTGGCTTCGATACTTTCGGAATTAATTTTGAGCGCTAGAAGAAATAATTCTTCTGCTTTCTTAATGTCGCCAAATCCAATGGGCCAGGGGGGGGACATGTAGTAAAGTGTGCCCAGGGTGACTTGCGCTGAACCGTTAACGCCATTGGGGTCAATCGCGATGGCGCGCTGCAGGAGGTCACGGGCGCGGTTGACCTGTTCTAAGGCTTGCAATGGCAGTTGATGGTTGGCATCAGTTGCAATGATGATGGCTTCCCAGAGCAAGGGTTCTGGGCTTGAAGGGGTTTGTTCTGCGAGAGATTGGGTTTTGAGCAGTAATCTTTGATACGCTGCCGACGGGTCTGCTTCGGTATTATTATAATAAATCTCGGCCCACTCCTTTTCAATGCTATCAATAGCGGTGGCCAGATTGATAGCATATACCGGAAGACTTAAAAGTGCCAAAAAAACAACAAAAAAATACTTTCTCATATTGAAAATATAGATTATTACGCGATGAAATGCAATAACTATAAGAAATATTTAGGTATCTTTCCACTCTGAATAGGGGTGTTGTGCTAAATTATTGTTGTAATAACGCAAATCGTCGGTGACATCCTTACCTAACCAGCTGGGTTTTTCAAATACTTCGTCAATCTGTGCCAATTCAATTTCGGCAACACACAGTCCTTGATTCTCACCTTGAAATTCGTCAATTTCCCATGTATGAGAGCCCTGAATGATAAAGTGCCGGATTTTGGTTATAAGTGGCTTTTTGCAGAGATTTTCCAGAATCTCTTGGGCATCGGTCAGTGGAATGGGGTATTCATATTCGTGACGATGATTACCAATTGTGGCACTTTTTATATTCAGCCACGCTTGGGTGTTGTCTATTCTGACCCGAATGGAGCTTGTTGGGTCGCTGGTTAAATAGCCTTGCTGATATTGTGCGGTAGCAGAAACATGTTGGCGCCAGCCATCATTTGCAACTAAAAATTTGTGTTCTATTTCAACAGGCATGTTTTTTCAAGTCAGTGTGGTAAGAGGAGTTGATAGGGTATAAGGCGAAAAATGCGCCTTATTTTATGGCTTTTGCCGCATCAAGCTGTTTTAAACCAAAGGCTTTTGCTACTGCCGCATAAGTGACATTGCCTTGATAGGTGTATTTAGCCCCTGTTGTTGTAAAGGAAGTATGCCATCTTCGTTTTGTACGGCTTCGTAAGTAATACCGGTAGTGCCACTGGTTAATAATGCTTCGGTCAGCGGTTGGTTTGAGGCCAGATGCAAATAAGTAACAGCAGTAAATCCTGATGCAAATAGCCATATTCGGAGGCTATGGGCTCCTTCACTTTTACCACCAGTTGCGCCAACCAAGCTGTTTTAGCCGTAGCAACGATTTGCGCACTGGCCAATTGATAAGCCGAATCTAAAATAGCACTACCTTCACCCGTAATCAAGATTGAGTTATTAAAAGTTGCTGCGGGTTAGTTATCTTAGTTTATGGGTTAATAAAATGTTGGTATAAATAGCCGCACCTGCGAATAAGATGTTGGAAAGAATAAATTCGCCTGATATAAAACTATAAATGCCCGTTATGAATGTCAGGCTTATAAGGATATCCTTTGTGAAGTTTTTCATTTTGAGTACCTTTTGGTTATATAGGTAACAATTTAGTTTTTACTGTTACCGTGTTCTCTTGATTGTTTTTTGGAAGAATTGAATCAGTAACTGATGGTGGTTAAATTGTGGCTCTCCAGTTTTAAATGGCTGCGGTAATCATAAGCCATCGCCCGGTAGTAATTGCCTTCTACCAGATCGACAGCATAATCAATTGCCAGTTGTGCAAATTTTTTCTCTTGAACCCCAAGCAATACAATGCCTCCCCCTGCTGATTTTACGCATGACTGTATTAGCCGTAACTTGTTAGGCCACAATGCATCGTTTTGGGCGCCCTCAATATTGCGCGTAGATACACAGACATAATTCGGTGCCAATAAGCTTATAAAATCGAGCAATAACGGATCCTGATGGCTGTAATTAATGCGAAGCCCTGTTTTATAACCGCGCGCCCGGTAATTATCCAGACCTTGGTGTAATTTTGCATTATATTCAGTGCAATAGCTTTTAAGTGCGGTTACGATAACGACGTTTTGTGTTTGTAAACCACATTTAGTAATGATTTCCTCAAAATAAGCGCCGTGATCTTTTTTTATGCTCAAAATATGCCGAGGATCGACTTCGACAAATAAAGATTTCCCTAAATGCGAGATCGGCAAATAATTAAGCATATGCACTGTCCGGGTTAGCCGGTCAAAATTGATAAAAGAATCAAAATGACTGGCATGCGTTTCCGAACCGGACATAAATCGCTCTATCTGCTGAGTTTTTAAGAATGGCGGGTCGTAGGTATTGACTTCCAATTGTGCAAAGTAGCCGCTGATTGTTTCTGCTTTGTTTGCTAGTCGTAGGGGCATAAATTTACTGTTAATGCGAACGGGGCCAAACAAACCGCTGGCTAAGCCTTCCTCCAGCATAATGGGGCGGAAACTGGAATTATGCTCCAAGACAAAGCGGTCATTAAAATATTCTACAAGTTGTTGTAATGGCATAAGTTGATTCCTCGGTTGGATTTGTTAAATGGGATTGTAAAAAGGCTGCATTACAACAGCGGCAAGCTTAGGTGTCCGCTTTAGCACGGCTTCTGCATTGACGGAAGCAATATACAGCCACTATGCATTAGCGAGATCTGTCTGGATTGGTTAGCTTAGGCCACCTAATTGCCCAGCTTTTAGTATTGGAGGTTATCTTAAGTGCCTTTAGTATTAAAAATAAAACGATATTATTAGATTTTGCTATCTGATAATAAGATAAGGCTGTAAAAGATGCCTATTTTGCTTACGATTTAAAAAAGAATATCTAAAAAAGAGATAGCCCTATCGAAAATGGTCGTTGTTAAAAACTGGCCATTTCACCTATCATTTGCTTTAACAGAACAACACTGTTGTTATGCTTATTCTAAATATCTCCCGCTACCCGCCGCAAAAAACCTAACGCACGCGGTTTTCATTAATTTTGTATAAGGCTTATGAATCTAAATCAAATTGAATTATTGCGGGTGCTTCAGGAAACCAATTTTAATTTATCTAAAGCCGCTGAAAAAATATGTGTCGTTCAGTCTGCGGTAAGCCGCCAATTACAAATGTTCGAAACAGAATTGGGTGCGCCTTTGTTTGAGCGGAGCGGTAAGAAACTGATTGGTTTAACCCAGTTGGGCGAACGGATTATGCAGGAAGTGTCCACCATTAATCAGGCCAAGCAAAATATTCAAAATATTGCCGCTGATTTTATGGATAGTGGGCGCGGCACATTGCATATTGCAACAACGCATGCGCAAGCCAAATATTTTTTACCGGCACCCATTCAGCGCTTTCGCGAAAAATATCCGGGTGTACGGATTTACATGCAGCAATCTTCGCCTGAACATTTGATCGACCAATTGCATCAGCATAAAGCAGATATCGCCATTTGCACTGAAAAAGTGGAAGAAGATGCCGAGCTGGTCGCCAAGCATTGTTATGAGTGGCATCATGCGCTGGTGGCGCCGCGCGGACATCCCTTATGTGAAGGTGAGATCAGTTTGCAACGTTTAGCGGCTTTCCCGGTCTTAACCTATAGTTTCGGTTTTACCGGCCGTTCCAATATCGAAAGTGCCTTGCAAAAAGCAGGTTTGGTGTTGGATATAATCCTGTCGGCAGCGGATAGCGATGTCATTAAGACCTATGTGCGTTCAGGCCTGGGCGTGGGGCTAATCGCAGATATGGCTTATGATACAGAAGCGGATACTGATTTGGTCATGCGCAGCTTAGCCGGGTTTATTCCCAGTTCTACTGCCAAGATTGCGTACTTAAAAAATAACTATTTACCTTCCTACGTGCAGCATTTTATTGCTGAGTTGCTAGTGGCGGCAGAAAAAATGTGATGTTTGAATGATAACAACTTAACAGAATATGAACTGAGGTTAGCCCCCCGGCAATGCTTAGCAATTGACGTTGATAAAGCGTTGGGTTGCGTCGGGGCAGGCAACCCAAGCGTTAGATTGGTTATATTAAAAGGATAAATTCAAACCGGTTGCAAAGCCCTGAGTTACGTCGCTGCCGCCATTTTTGCCTGAAGAATCGATCCACTGATAACGATAACCTGCAAACAAGGTAGCCGAAGAAAGAGGTACGCCAGCGGGGAGCATCTCACCATTGAGCGCATAGGCGACACCCCCTTCCATGAGATCGTAATCAGCATCCGCATCAGGTAAATCGGTGGCCGATGCCGTCATAAAACCGTGCAGGTAGTTAAAATATGAGCCGAAACCATGAGTTAATGGCGCAGCCAAAGAAATACCCAACAACGGACCACCCACGTCATAGACAAGATTACGGGTTGTATTCAAATCAGATAAGTCCTGGACTCCTGAATCGTTCACAAATCCTGTAACGAAATTTTGCTGATTAAATTTTTCACGGACATTTTTATACCCGGTTAAAAATGCAATGTTTGGCGTTAATGAATAGCCGACAGTGAAATCCCATTCGGAACGTTTTGCAAATGTTTCTGTTCTTGTCCCCAAGGCAATCTTATTACTACCATTAATTAAAACAACAGCTTGGTCATATGGTTCAAAAGTAAATTCTGTTTCTGGATAATAGCTGCCAGCTAGAAAAAACTGTTTATAACGAATATTTAAGCTTGGAATGGGGGTAACAGATTCTTCTGCACGTATCCTTAATGTTGAATTTTGAAGTCCTGTTCCTACCCCTGTTGATCCAAGTATGTATAGACCACCACTATTTATATTTGTGGTATCAGGTACGCGCGCAAACCCATCCCATTTATTAACCCATACCTTAGTGCCAATAGATACAGTAACGTCTTTCATCCATTCCGGTTTCCAGGCGGGCTTTGCGGGTTCAGTCGGCGCTGGTTCGGGTGTGTTTTGTGCAACGCTGGTTGTCTCAGGAGTGGCGTAGCCTTTTCTGGTCGCGCCTTCACGTAAACGTTGGTTTTCTAAGCGTAAGGATTTCACTTCTTGTTGCAATGTTTCCAGTTCGGTGGGTTCAGTGGCGTAACTGATTGCTGGCAAGGCCAATAAGCCAAGGAATAGCGTTATGCTTGGGGATACTTTCATATTATTTTTCCTTAATGGTGTTTGATAAAAAAGTTTAGAAACCCACAATTGGTAGACCGTATTGTTCAGTCATAAATTGCCAGCGGTGTTGTGGGGTCTGGTTAGCAAACGGCGTAGCTGTAGATTCGCAATGTTTTAGGGCTTGTAAGCGTCTTAGTTCAGTCTCTAAACGCTGGATTTCTCGGGTAATCTCAGTATTCTGTTGCTGTAATGCCTCGGCGGTGGTAGCCGTTGTGGCCAGTTCCGCCTGCGCCAAAGGGCTTATTGACAGAATCAGTAAGCACTGAAAAACAGGCGGTTTTAAGCTTCTACCAATAAAGTTCAAGATTAGCCACCACCAACTTGAAATGGGTTGATTGGATTTTCCGGTGGTTCAATTGCCCGGCGAACAGATTCACCGGTTAGTGGCGCTGATTTTTTTAGGCGTGCGACTTCCATTTTATAGCGCTCCAATTCATCCAGCATTTTCTGGTTGCTTGCGCTGTTCTTTGCGGTAACGGCAACTTTTGCTTCCAGTTGTTGTTTTTCAGCCTTTAAGGTGTCTAATTGTTCTTGTAACGCTTGTTGGGTCGCTTTGGAGCTTTGTTCGGTATCAATACGCTGCTCCAAGGTCTCTTTTTGTTGTTCAATGGTTGCCAGTTTTTCTAAACGTTCTTGATTGGCTAATTTTTCCGCTTCGTATTCGCGTTTTATATCGGCTATTTGCGCTATTAACCGGGCATTTTCATCATTAAGCTGTTTGGCTTTTAATGCATCGGAGTTTTCACACCCTGCAAAACAAAAATCGCCGCGTAAGGATGAATTCTCCCAAGGCGTTTGTTGATCGGCGGTGGCTTGCAATACTTCAATACGTACTTGTTTCAGCATTTGTTCGACAGTTAAGCCGGGTTTGTCGATATATTTAAGCAGGTGTTCGGTATAGATGCCGTTTCGGCCTTCGCCATCATCGGAAACAGAACCCGGTGCGGTGGCATACGCAATGAGTGTACCGGTCGCCTGACCCATTGGCGCAAGCCCCCGATCCATGCTGCGGCTAAAACTCCGAAACGGGTTATCACGGCAGGCATCCAGAATGAACAGGTTGGTTTTGTTGGGGATTTCACTCATCATATCCAATACTTTACTGGCGTTGACGGCGTCATATTCCAGTTCTGACTTACGAATATTGAAATCCATGTTAACCGGAATCAAGAAGTTCTTACCATCGATTTGTATGGCATGCCCGGCAAAGTAAAATAGTATGACGCCGTAGGCACTGGTTTTGCTGGAAAACTCCCTAACCGCATTGTCCATGCTACGTTTATCCATATTGCTGAAGTGCATGACATCAAAATTTAGGTGTTCTAATTTTTGGGCCATATCCTCGGCGTCATTTACCGCGTTGGCGAGCTTATTGGCCTTATAATCAGCGTTTCCAATCACCAGCGCCAATCGGGTATTTTGGGCGCAGAGGGGTAGGCTGAACAAAAGCCCCAAAATTGTTGTGATTACCAAGACCAGGATTTGATGCAAAGCCGCTCCTTGCCTACTTAATGAGGGGGAGCTGTTACCGGTAAACCACAGCGTAAGGTTATGTGGGTTAAAGTGAAATGCTTGTAGATTCATGATCTTTGTTATTGTAATATAAATCAATATATTGGGAATTTTTAATGGTATTCTACAACACAAGTTCACAAATATTTAGGGGTTCTTTGTCAGCTTGTTGTTTGGTTTCAGGTAATAAGGGTTGCGGGTAAATACTGACGTTACGGGTATGCCTTTTCTTACGCTTTTCAACCGGAATGACTTGTGCGAGCGGGTCAATTTTTGTAAGCTGGACATTGGTCTTGACGATGAAAAGCTTTTGGGTTTGTTCAGGGACTTGATAATAATAAGCGTTGTTATTTTGCACAAATTTTAAATTTTTACCCATAGCCATTATGGCATCCAGATTTTTTTCCGGTGATTCACCAGCTTTCATTGCTTTAACATAAAAGTATGTTTTCTCGTTATCATTCTGTTGATTGTAAAAGAAAGACAAGGTATTAGGTGTCAGTTTTTTAATGCCTAAACAAGCGTCCTCAACCTTAGACTTATCCGCTAAGGCGGCGAGCGAGTAACCGAAAATAAGTAAAATTAAGGCTTTATACATGGTGCATCACTCGCAATGGATTTGTAGGAAAAAGCATAACTGCCGGGGAATTGGGGTAACAAAAAATCGCGGGCTTGCAGGACATTAAGGGTTTTTGAGGCTGGAAACCGGTGTGCAAGTGCCTGATTAAGTTCATCCGCTGCAATGGGCGCTCTTTGTAATACGATAAGCAACATATTATCTTGTTGTTTAACCGATTGCTCCTGCATAGACCATGACCATTCCAACACTTGATTGGCAGCCACGGTAAGATCTTCTGCACTATTTGGTTGTTTACTAATCACTTTGTACCCTGTTTGCTCACCTAGGTGAATAAAAGCGACATAATACCGGCTGCTTAAAAAAGTTTTTCCAGGCTTTAATTTCCAGGCAATACTCACGTTATGGCCGGCATTTTCTGTCCGGAATAGCGGCAGTATTGGCATGCTGCCATCACGCGCTAAATCATGGTAACTGACCGCTGAATTATCATGATTGCTACACACTAAAAAAGGCTCTGCGTTGTATTTGCCCGGAAGTATCTGTAAATGAATAGGATTATGCCACCAAGCAAAGTACAAAACAATTGTTAAGAGCAGGCTGATAATGGCACCTGAAATAACGCCTAGCCATTTATCTTGTTTTAAAGTTCTGGTTCTATCTGCTTTTAAGAGCTTTGCTGCTTCACTCAACCATGCAATGGGCTTAACTTCAATATTCAAAGCCGCTAATTGTTTAACTTGCGCTAACTCAGCCACCGGATAGAGTTCGCCGTGCATAGTATAGTGTTTGGGGGTAAAGCAATATAAAGGGATATTAGGCAAAGCGTTACTGTGACGTTTTTCTATGAGTAAGTCTAATTTTTCTGGGACGCTGCTAACGGAGGCAATGGCTATGTCGTAATCGGCATGTTTATCGGTACTTAAACAGCCTGTGGCAAGGGCATAGCGAATGGGGCTGTCACTGGCATTTAATAATAGGGCGATGGCTAAGCCCAATTGCGCGCTGCTACCTTCACAATTTTCAAAGTGATTGTTGCCGACCTGTAAGCGTTGGTTATCCAGCCAGGCATAGTGCTTAAAGTGTTGGTAAATGTTCCAGCGGGAAGGTTTTAAGCTAAATTTGCGGATTGCATTAACGACGTGCAAGCCATCACTATAAAGGCTTGCGGCTCTTAAGTTAGCTGCAACTATATTCCAGTCCCGGTCGATAGCTCTGGCATCCGATTCCGCTTCGCCAAAGCGTTGGGTTTCGGCATAAACTTCCAGTAATTGCCCGGCTTGATGGGATTGTTCCGCGAGTGGAATGTAAACTGTTGAACGAAGCGTCTGCATGATATGTATTTCCTATTAATTGCCAGGCGGTAACCCGAAATCACTAAGTGCTTCCATCAAGTTGTCAATTGGCTTTAACACAATATTCAACGCCAGCAGTTTTGATAAGAGCGGGGCATGCTTTTCATTAAACAACGTTCGTGAAAAAAAAAAGGGTATCGGTTTAGGCTGCTTTCCTGACTTAATAATAATCTCGACTTTTTCATCAAAGTGGTTCGACGCAGTTATCGGTAATGAGGGTTGGGCGACATCCACCTGTCCGGCTACAATGATTTTTTGATAGGGGCAGCTGGGCGTCTGGATAAAACTCGCTAATACCAGACCCAGATTGATACCTTGGGTATTACTGAGGTTGATTAAAAAACTGGTTAAATACAGGTTGGTATTTTCGGGTTGTTGCGCCAGGCGTTTTAAAATCGCTTCGGTTGCGGTGATGTTTTTATTGAGTCCTGAGTTTTTTAAGGTGTCCATATTCACGCCGCCCAAGCGGGCCGGTTCGCTCATGATTTCTAAAAACTGCCCTTGATTTTTTCGGCCTAAATTGATCACCGGCACCCAAACAAATTTACGCATTGCTTTGCTCTATGAGTCCAATTACCGGGCGTAATAAAGCCTGACGTATCGCAGCGGTGTTTTCCAGGCTATCATCCATGCCTTCTCCGTCAGCATTTAAACGGATAAGACTAATGAGTTGGTCTTTACTATCGGCTGCGGCAATGCCGATTAAACGATTCGCATGGCTGCTACTGGCTAAGCCTAAGGCTTCCAGGGTCAGTTTCAAGCGGTTGTCGGGCAGGATCTCCACCGTCAAACGGAACTGCTGATTACGCGATATTAAGGCAATTTCGGGTAAGGCGTCTTCCGTTTCGCGGCTATCAGCCGCTAATCTTTGTACTTCAGTCAGGTAGCGGAAATTCATTTTGGGGAATTGGATGATTTTAGCCATTTTTTGCCCGCGCTTAAACCAAGCCCTGTAGCTTTCTGCAGGCAGGCGCAGCGGCAAAGTGTCTAATACTGCATCTACGGTTTCTTCAGCAATTGGCAACTCTGCTTCAAACGCCAGTAAACGTCGGTATGTCTCATGCCAAAGTTGTTTAGAAGTTAATGTCATCGTGATCTCCAGGGAGGGTTAATAGTTAAGCGATCAATAAATTTTGCAGGTCATGGCACTATATGTGCCTGAATAATGGCTTTAAGATCAGGGAGCTCTTTCATTTTTTGAATTAACTTAAGGGCCAGTTTGTTGTCATCTAAGTGGGCATAATTTTTGTCAGCTGCCACTAGCTTACGGAATTGGGCATCATTGAAAAAATTGTCCGGACCGTTTTGGGGCCTTTGTTTTATGAGCGCTTGTTCAAAAAAGTATTGGGTGACTGGGGTAAAGTCGTTGGCATGGGTTTTCGCTAGATTTTCCAAATCAAGTTCCAGGTCGGTATTTCTGGGTTCGGTTGCAGGGATGGATTCGGTGTAATTTTTTTCCCCTTCCATAGTGTCCGCGTCAGAAAGAAATTGCGTATGCAGCAAGCAGGCTCCGACTGTGCTACCGGCAAAATCAAAGAAATCTTCAAAACCCGCGATTTTGGTGTTTTTATCTTGTGCGGGTTGATCTTTAGCTCTTGGGGTGGTTTTTTGGCTTAATAAAGCATTAAACGCCTTTTCGTAAGCATCGTAACGGCTACTTTTGGTGGTGGATTCCATATAGGCTTCGGCGAGATTTTTTAAATGTTTAAGTTCCCGTAATTTGCCAATCGACAGTTCGTCCCAAAACGCTTGCGGCGGCAATCCGCATGCCCTTAATAAACCATAGCCTTCGTTTAATGAAAGCAGAATGCGTTCTATTAAAGCGGCGTACCAAACGGGCAAATTTTTAATGGTCTCATTTAGCGGGGTCGGTATGGTTTCGATCACATTAAACAGGGTTATCTCGGCAGGTATTACTGCGCGATTTCGGCCAACGCTTAAATATAAATCGCCAAAGCGCTCGCGGAGGTTTTTAGCAATGGCGCTTTCTTGCTTTATCCCCCGGCATTGACCCTGTAATTTTTTTGCTATTTTGCTAAAAAAAACATCATATATTTCAGCACCGCTGTTGCGTTTGCGCTTAACCCAGGTTTTTAGCCAATTTGTATCCAGGCTATAACGGCACAGCATCAGCAACAGAAAATGCAGGTTTGTTGGGAAGGATTTGTGTTTAGCAACTAACTGTAAGCGTTTACCTAGCACGGCTTGTACATAAAATTCACTTTCAGCATAGGCTTTTTGAGTGCTGCCATCCAGTAAATTAAGGTCAATCCACAATTCATCATGATCAAGACGGTAATCGCGAAACAGTAATTCCTGCCTATATTTTTCGCTCTTACTTAAGGTCAGTATTAATTTAACTGCGCAACGGTCTTCAAGTGCATGGCGTTTATTCAGTAATTCTGGATTGCTTAAATAATCGGCCAAAATGTGACTCACTTGGCGTGCAAGATGGGTAATGATTTCCGGCGGTCTTTGACTGTTTGCTTTGGTCATGTTGAATGCTCTTTTAGTGTTTTTGATCAGCCTGGATAGCTTGTGCTTACAATAAATTTTATGCGTTTAAACTGGTTTTTGCACCATTAGCATCGACTGTGGAACATTTTTCAAAGCACAACAATAAAATTATCAAGATAAAATAATAAACAGGCTTAAAAATTTTATTAGCGGTTTCCCTTTAAGCAAGTTCTTTCACTGACTACTGGCAGCACTGGCCTATTCTTACTGGCTTTTTTGTCTTGTAGTGCTGGTACTGCATATGGCTCAGTTAATTACCTTAAAGTAAAAAATTGAGTTCTTAACCCCGTGAGTTTATTCAAGATGGAATTGCAGTTTTCTTCAGGCTGGTAAATGTTCCCATTAACTTTAAGGTCAAGGAAAATAAGTTGTAATTCATTGTTTTTATATTTATTTTTGTCATGAAGGGAACAATTACATTCTTAGCTCGGCGTGGCTAGATAATGAGAAATTTTGAGAAGTGGCGCGCGTTTTTTAATTTGATTTCAATAGGGATTGTTGAACTTTTAGGTTTTGGGGAATTCTAACCTGGTGCTTGCATGTAGCGCTTGGCAAAGCTTTAGGTTTTAATA
>JBEBJQ010000141.1:0-5153 GCA_040079795.1 Methylococcales bacterium | reverse complement strand
GTGAAGTAGTAATTAGTCCATTACCTACTGTAGCATTTGCAGGAAACGATACAGCAGTATGCGGATTAACCATCAATAATTTGGCGGCTAATACGGCTGCTGTAGGAACAGGTACTTGGACACTTGTAACAGGACCTGGAACTGTAAACTTTGGTAACGCCAATGCTCCGAATTCAAGTGCAACAGTTTCTGTAAACGGTGTATATACTTTACGTTGGACGATTGCAACTGGCACACCTTGCCCTAATAGTTCGCAAGATGATGTAGTGGTAAACTTTGCAGCAACACCTTCAACAGCTGATGCAGGGTTAGATAAAACAGCTTGCTTATCGCCCGGTAGAGCTACCATGACGGCAGCAGTACCCACAGCCGGTACGGGTGTTTGGTCACAAGTATCTGGCCCAGTAACAACAAATATCATTTCGCCAAATTTACCAAATACAACTATCACTGGTTTCAATACCCTTGGTACTTATACCTTTAGATGGACCGTTTCTAACAGCCCTTGCCCATCTACTTTTGATGAGGTAGATGTAGTGGTGAACGGCAACCCTGCTAGCTTTACCATCACAGGCGGCGGTACTTTCTGTCCATCTGGCACGACTTTGGCGGGTCCAGTTAATGCTAACTATACTTATCAGTGGGGTAAGAGCTACTTAACAGCTCCATTTACTGGTGTGGGCACTGCACAAACCCTTGCAGTAACAAGCTCTGGTATTTACGAGTTAGTGGTTACCAACCAATTTGGTTGCAGTACCAGCAACACAGCAGTTGTAAATGCCGCTGATTATGTATTTAATGGTAGCTTGGCAGCAGGTGATGCTACACAAACTGGCCGCTTGAACCGTTTTGCCGCTATTAGTACATGTGCTGCACCAAAAGCTTGCCCCAATACATTTACTACAACAGGCTCACGAGTATATGATAGCTATACTATTACTAACCCACGCCCTGTTCCTGTTTGCGCCGTTATTGGTCTTAATTCAGGATGTGGTACTGCGATATTCTCCGTTGCATATAGCGGTAGTTTCGATCCCAATGCGCTTTGTACCAATTATCTGGCCGATCCGGGTTCATCCCCTTCCACCAGTATTTTCTATGAAGCCACTATACCTGCCAATGGTACCATAGTAGTGGTGGTACATGAAGTGAACCCTGGTCAGGGTTGCGCCAACTACAGCCTTACAGTAGATGTGCCAAGAGATGGTGCACCTATTGTGGTAAACCCGTCTAGTGTTACTTGTGCAGGAACGGCCACTTTAACAGCACCTGTAGCCAGCAGCTATTCGTGGACTCCAAGTGGTGCGACAACACGAAGCATTACTACCCCACCATTGTTTGTAAATACCCAATATAAAGTACTACTTGGATACGGCAACAATGGTTGTACACGTTTGGATTCTACTACTGTAACGGTTACTAGTTTACCGCCAACGATTAGCTGTCCAGCCAATATCACCGCCAATAATACGCCAGGTATTTGTGGCAGGGCGGTAACTTATACTGAAACTGTTGGTGGTTTACCTGCACCTACTGTTACTTATGCCTTTACCGGTGCTACGGTAGCATCAGGTTCGGGCAGTGGTAGTGGCTCAGTATTCAACGTGGGTGTTACTACTGTAACGTTAACTGCCACTAATGCTTGCGGTAATGTGAATTGTTTCTTTACTGTAACCATCGTTGATAACCAGCCACCAACAGTAACAGTAGGCACTATTGGCAGTTGCTATCAAACCGTGGCAGCGGCCCAAGCAGCGGCATTGGCAGCAACAAGTGCTACTGACAATTGCCCAGGGGCATTAACAGAAACAGCTTCAACGGTTGGAACTTGTAGCGCTGTGGTTACAGTAAGAACTACAGATGCAGCAGGTAATTTTACTGATGTAACTTATAATACTAGAATAGACAATACGCCTCCAACAATTACATGTCCTGCTCCTATTACGGTTTGCGGTTCAGCCGCAGTTCCTGTAGCAGACATTACATCGGTTACAGCTACTGATAATTGTCCAGGTGTAGTTACCATAACATTCCAAGGAGATGCTGGTACAGTATCTACCACGGCTCCTTACAACATTACAAGAACATACAGGGCGACAGACGGCTGTGGTAATTTTTCTGAATGTACACAAATAATAACGGTGAACCCTATAGCTACTGTTGATGTAGTATCTAATCAGGTATTATGTAATGGTGCGCCAACAACAGCGGTAAACTTTATCAGTCCAACAACAGGCGGTACAATCGTTTACAATTGGACAAATACTAATACTGCTATAGGTCTTGCTGCAAGTGGTACTGGAAACATTGCAAGCTTTACTGCTACCAATAGTACAACTGCTCCAATATCAGGAACCATAACAGTAACTCCATCTTACAGCAATGCTGGTGTAACATGTGTGGGTACAGCAATAACATTTACTTTTACTGTAAATCCGACAGCAACCATTACCTCCGTTGCAAACCAAGTTGTTTGTAACAATAGTCCAACAACGGCTGTAACATTTACAAGCCCTACGAGTGGTGGTAGTATTGTGTACAATTGGACTAACAATACAACATCCATTGGACTTGCAGCAACTGGTAATGGAAACATTGCTTCCTTTACTGCTGTAAATACTGGTACTGCTCCAGTAGTTGCAACAATCACTGTTACCCCTTCTTATACAAACGCTGGTGTAACATGTGTGGGTACGCCAATTACATACACTTATACGGTAAACCCAACGGCTACTGTAAATGCGGTTGCCAACCAAGTTGTTTGTAACAATAGTCCAACTACTGCAGTTACATTTAGTAGTCCAACTACTGGTGGAACGATTGTTTACAATTGGACAAACAATACAACTTCTATTGGACTTGCTGCAAGTGGTACAGGTAACATTGCTTCCTTTACTGCTGTAAATACTGGTGCTGCTCCGGTAACTGCTACGATAACCGTTATACCATCTTATACAAATGCTGGTGTAACTTGTGTAGGTACTGCTAGAACGTATACATACACTGTAAACCCAACTGCAACCGTAAATGCGGTTGCAAACCAAGTTGTTTGTAATAATAGTCCTACCACTGCAGTAGCATTTAGTAGTCCAACTACTGGTGGAACGATTGTTTACAATTGGACAAACAATACAACTTCTATTGGTCTTGCTGCAAGTGGTACAGGTAACATTGCTTCCTTTACTGCAGTAAATACTGGTACTGCACCCATAGTAGCTACCATAACAGTAACGCCTTCGTACACAAATGGCGGCGTAACTTGTGTAGGCACCCCTATCACTTACACTTACACGGTGAACCCAACGGCTACTGTAAATACTGTAACAAGCCAAGTAATTTGCAATGGCTCACCAACAACGGCTGTTACATTTAGTAGTCCTACAACAGGCGGTACCATTGTTTACAATTGGACTAATAATACAACATCCATTGGACTTGCAGCAACTGGCAGTGGAAACATTGCTTCCTTTACTGCTGTAAATACTGGTACTGCACCAGTAATTGCAACCATTACTGTAACGCCTTCGTATACCAATGGCGGTGTAACTTGCGTAGGCACGCCTACAACATACACATACACGGTAAATCCTACTGCAACAGTTAACGTTGTTGCTAACCAAGTTGTTTGTAATCTATCACCAACAACAGCTGTAACATTTAGTAGCCCTACCACGGGTGGTACCATTGTTTACAACTGGACTAATACTACCACTTCTATTGGACTTGCTGCAAGTGGAACTGGAAACATTGCTAGCTTTACCGCTACCAATACAACTACTGCCCCGGTAACGGCAACCATAACTGTAACGCCTTCTTATACCAATGCTGGTGTAACATGTGTGGGTACGCCTAGAACGTTTACTATAACAGTTAATCCTACGGCTACGGTAAATCCAGTGGCAAATCAAGTATTGTGTAACAACTTCCCTACTACGGCTGTAACATTTAGCAGCCCTACTACTGGTGGTACCATAGTTTACAATTGGACAAACAGTGCTTCAAGTATTGGTTTGGCTTCAAGTGGTAGTGGAAACATTGCTTCCTTTACTGCTACCAACACTACGCAAGTTCCGGTGGTTGCTACCATTACGGTAACACCAAGCTATACCAATGGCGGTGTAACTTGTGTGGGCACGCCATTAACATTTACCATCACCGTAAATCCTACACCAATTGTAACACTTGCACCATTTGCTGCAATATGTAAAAATGCAGCGCCTATTACCTTGACAGGTGGTAGCCCTGTAGCAGGGCCTGGTACAACGGGAGTTTATTTGGTAGATAATGTGGCTCAAACCATTTTCAATCCTGCTAACTACACACCAGGCTTACATACCATTGTGTATATTTATACCAATCAGTTTGGATGTGTAAATAGAGCTACACAAACAATTTTGGTTCATCCAATACATACAGTTGAGATTACAGTTGCTCCAAATTCTGGTGTAACACCTTCTGCCCCATTAACTGTTATAGCAACTGTTTCGCCTGTAGATAATTACAGTTATGTATGGCGTAGAAACGGCACTATTGTACCTGGAGCTAATGGCGATAGAATAACTGTTTTAGCAAATGATGCTGGTAATTATATTGTAACCGTTACAGCGCCTACGGGTTGTGTGGTAGTTTCTAGCAGTGCGTTTACGCCATCTGCTACAATTCCTCAAACATTGTTCATTTTCCCTAACCCAAGTACAGGCATATTTAATGTGAGTTACAACAATGGCGGTTCAAACCTTACAGCTCGTACACTCAATGTGTATGATAGTAAAGGAGCTAAAGTATTCTCAGAAAGCTATAGCTTGAATGTTCCTTTTGGAAATATGAAAGTAGATATTAGCAAGTATGCAAAAGGCCTTTACTATGTTGTTTTAAATGATAGCAACGGCAAGAAACTAGCATCTGCTGCTGTAGAGAAATTGTGATGAAGATTTAATAATTGAAAACGCCACGGAGTAATTTCCGTGGCGTTTTTTTATGGAATAATTTTTCAGTTTTCTGCCTGCTTTGGAACTCTCAGTAATACCAATTATAAATTGTAACTAGTTCGTGAAATACAAAAAGATGTCTCCGCCATAAGCGGATGTCGAAGGCGGCTTTTATTAAGTGCATCGGGTTCGACAAGCTGCTAATGACATGTTTACTAAAAGGCT
>JBEBJQ010000140.1:0-5292 GCA_040079795.1 Methylococcales bacterium | reverse complement strand
CCATCTATTAGTAATAAGATGTCGCTATTAAAAAAGTAGGTTCTTCTGACCCATTACCCTCGTGGGTACAAGCGCTCGCGGTTTATAGTTAATTGCGGGTAAATGCTAAAGGGGGGTCGGTTTTATTAGGTGATTTAGTATTGATTTATAGGGATAAAAGTTAATGACTATCGAGAACCATCGTCGTTTTGTAGCTATTGTATCGGCTGGTTTGCCGATACCACCTGATTTACAAGACTGGTATATCCGCGCGTATGAACGATACCTAAAGACTAATGAGCCATTATGCACTTGCCTTGGGATTAGTGGCGCTGGTGTACGCCGCGCCTTAATTCAACGTCGGGATATGTTTTTGAAAATGGCAGCAAAAAATTGCAAAAGGAATCGCGGTGAATCTTTATGGTCAATGTGTAAAATCCTATCAGATCAAATCAAACGATACCCCCGATCTAAAGACGAAAACATCTGGCTCATTCACCTTTTTGAGCTGGATTGCCAGCTTCCCCAAGAACCCCATAGCCTGTTTGAAAGAATTAAGCCACTCGTTAAAAATCACTATTCAGCGAGTAAAAACCCGTCAGAATAAAACCTCGTTTTAATAATGAGGTAACGAGGAAATGGACAAGCCACGACTTTTAAAAACTACCATGTCTTTTTTTCAAAACAAAAAACGGCTTAACTATGACGCCGCTTTGAAAAGAATAGCCACGGCGATTCAAACTAAACAAAGCGATAACAATCCATTGCTAGCGGATTGTATCCGGTACGACCTACCATCTACCCTTAAAGAGTTGCATGACCTAATGATGCCTGGTGTCGATTGTGGCTGATTTATTCCTATACGACAGCATAGATAAAGGTTCGGCTAAAACCTTCATTGACCAGTTAAACGCGGCGAAAGGCGCGGTAACGGTTCGGATTAATTCTGGAGGTGGTTCTGTATTTGAAGGGCTGGCGATCTTTAACGCAATCAAACGACATGGCAAGGTAACCGTAAAAATTGACGGTTTAGCGGCCAGTATCGCCTCGCTTATTGCGGTTGGTGGGGATAGGGTTGAAATGGCGAATAACGCATTGTTAATGATCCACAATCCCTGGCTGTATGCCGATGGTGACAGCGCAGCCTTAAGAAAACAAGCGGATATTCTCGACCAAGTAAAAAGCAGCATGCTTCAGGCTTATTGTGGAAAATCCGGCAAAACCACAGATGAAATAGCGGCCATCATGGATGCTGAAACCTGGTACACCGCAGACGAAGCGAAGAATCAAAAACTCATTGATGCAATATATAACCCGCCGCAAGCGAACGCCCAGTATATCGGCATTGAAAAATTCACAAATTTACCCGACAGGATAAAAAACATGACTCAAAGCGCAAACCAAAGCCCAACAACCTCAACAACTGTTTCACCCGAAATTCAAGCGAGGCTGGATGAATTAGATGCCATAAAAGCTGAAATCTATCGCAAGGATGAAATTCGGGCAAAGTTTACGCCCTGGGCAAAAATTCCGGGTATCACTGATTTGATGAATTCCTTAGTGAATAACCGTTCAGTAACAGCTGAAGATGCGACCGCCAAATTACTTGCAAAACTAGGGGAAGGAATGGAACCAACAGCCGCACATTTTCCCCATCGGATTGACCCATACACTGGACAAGCCGAAGATGCTTACAATAGCATTCAATTTGGTGCTAATGCCCATCATAACGATTTTATAGCCGCCGCTACCGATGCCATTCTGATTAAAAATGGATTAAGACCTAAATACGCACATCCTGCCGCGCGTGATTTGCAGGGCATGAGTATTGTTGAAATGGCACGAACGATGCTGAGCCAATCGGGTGGCACGGTTCGCCGTAGTTTATTCGGGTTTAAGGGCGAAAAATCAACCGATGTCATAAAAGCCGCCCTGACCTCTTCAGATTTTCCGCAATTACTGGAAAACGTCGCCGGAAAATCCTTGATGTCGGGCTACGACAATGAACCGGCTTCACACAAGCTTTGGACGAAAGAAAGTTTAGTCCCTGATTTTAAATTGCAAAAACGCGTTGCTGTTTCCGAAGCGCCGAATCTTGAATTAGTCAAAGAGTCGGGCGAATATAAGTATGGCAATATGAACGAGAAAGGCATGGGGTTTTTTATGGAAACCTACGGCAAGATTTTAGAACTATCACGCCAAGCCATAATCAACGATGATCTTAATGCCTTTACGACCATCCCTAACGGTCTAGGTCGTTCAGCGTCAAGACTTGAATCCGATAAGGTATACGCTATCTTAACGGGCAACCCGTTGATGAGTGATGCAAAAGAGTTGTTCCATGAGGATCATAAAAACCTGATTACCTCCGCGGGTGCTTTGTCGGTTGCATCCTTGGGTCATGCACGGGCAAAACTGCGCAGACAAAGAGGGATGCAAGACGCAATATTAAACGTGGTGCCTAAATTTTTAATCCTGCCGGCCACGCTTGAGAGTTTGGCAGAACAATTAATTTTCAGCAAAATTGATCCAAGTAAACAAAATGACACGCTGCAAAATGCCTGGATTAACAGCTTGCAAATCGTAGTTGACGCAAGGCTTGATGAATCGTCCGAAAGCACCTGGTACTCGGCGGCGGATTATAACCAGGTTGATACTATCGAAGTCGCTTACCTGACTGACCAACGCGGGGCATTTATGGAACAAGAGCAAAACTTTGATACTGATGGCCTTAAGATCAAATGCAGGCTAGATTTTGCGGGCATGGCGGTAGATTGGATCGGTTTAATTAAGGTAATGGCTTAAATCAAGCTACAGAATTGGGCAAAGGGTACCTCGCCCTTTTTGGGGATGCTTCCCGGTTTGCGTCTGTCCTAAAATAACCGAGCTAATTTACGAAATTTACAATGGCGGTGTTGATTTTCCATTCCCTAAATCAGCTTTTTTTATACCGCGTTATACCCTATACTCACCGCTTATGGTCTTTAGGTTTTTTAAAACCTTGTGCATTCAAGTGGTAAACATAACATGATGACGATCCAATTAAATGATGAGTTAGGAAAAGCCATTAAAAACATGGCTGAAAGTGAACACAAACCAGTTGAGCAAGTTGTTAATGATGCTTTGATAGAATTCCTTGAGGATTACCATGATACCCGCACGGCCTTAGCCGTGATGTCGAGAATAGAAAGTGGGGAAGAGGCTGTTTTGACACTTGATGAGGTGGAGTGCAACCTAAATGCTATGGACGGTTAAGTTATCTAAAACAGCCAGTAAATCACTTGAGCGACTCGATAAACGACAGCGTGATTTAGTTTGGGGTTACATTAAGCAAACATTGCCTAACCAAGCCAACCCAAGAAGCAATGGTAAAGCATTACAGGGTGGCTTAAAAGGATTATGGCGCTATCGGGTGGGTGATTATCGTTTGATATGCAACATTCAAGATCAAGAGCTAATTATTCTAGTGATAGAAATAGGGCGCCGAAAAAATATTTACCAATAAAAAATTGGTAGCTAATGCTTGCATAATGAAGCCGAATTTATCCGGTTTTTTTGTTTCTGAATTTTCAATAACCCAATGGTCAAAAATGCACCAAACACTACACCACGCCAAAAAAAACACGGCACATTTAAACGCATTGTAACTCTTCCAATAACATGTTAAAGTCCTGCACATGAAGGGTTTGGGCGTGTTTAAATGAGCGTGGTTGTAGTTAAGACCAATTTCATAACCCACAGGTCGGTGGTTCAAATCCACCTATCACCACCAAATAATACAATGAAAATAAAGTATTTATTTCATTTAACCATCGGTAAAAACGCGCAATAGCTCCGGCGGGTTTACAGTTCCCGTTGTTCGGCGATTTCCCGAGCAGGCGTTTTTTATCATGGCAACCATCCGCAAAGTACAGCGTCAATCGGGCGTTGTTTTTAAGGCTATTATCAATGATCGTTTCGGTAAAGCGATTAAATCAAAAAACTTCACCCGTAAAACTGAAACTATATAGAAATAATTGATTCCTTCGGCTCTAAAGGTGCATAGTGCCGCTAGTCGATGAATATTCCTACATAGTTAATACTAAGAACAGGTAACCATAGATGATTCAGGTGGGAATTGTAGGCGGAACCGGTTATACCGGCGTGGAATTATTACGTATATTAGCGTTACATTCCGAGGTTGAAGTCGCAGTGGTGACTTCCCGCGCCGACGCAGGCACACGGGTGGATACCGTTTATCCCAGTTTAAGGGGCTATTGCAACGCCATATTTACGCCACCGGATGTTGAATCCCTGGCGAAGTGCAAGGTCGTGTTTTTTGCTACCCCTAACGGCACGGCAATGTTAATGGCCGGGCAGCTGTTAAAACGCGACGTCAAAGTGATTGATCTTTCTGCTGACTTTAGATTGCAAGATGTTAAGCAATGGGAGCATTGGTATGGTACGCAACATGCTTGCCCGGATTTAATCTGTGAGGCGGTGTATGGTCTGCCGGAAATCAACCGGGCAGCAATTAAAACCGCAAATTTGATCGCCTGCCCTGGGTGTTACCCGACCGCTGTGCAATTAGGTTTTTTACCGCTTATTGAGCATGGTTTAATTGATACCCGGCAGTTGATTGCCGATGTAAAATCCGGCGTGAGTGGGGCAGGGCGTAAGGCTGAGTTAAGCACGCTGATGAGTGAATCCGGTGAAAGTTTTAAGGCCTATGCGGCCGCAGGACACCGGCATTTACCGGAAATTGCGCAAGGGTTATCCAAGATAGCGGGTGCAGATGTTGATTTAACTTTTGTGCCGCATTTAACACCTATGATTCGGGGTATTCATGCCACTTTATACGGGCAATTGCAGTCTGATGTTATGGATTTGCAAGGGTTATATGAACAACGTTATGCCCAAGAGCCGTTTGTTGATGTATTGCCGGCAGGTGCTCATCCTGATACCCGGAATGTACGCGGCAGTAATCGCTGCCAGATTGCGATCCATCAGCCGCAAGGCGGTTCCACGGTAGTGGTGTTATCGGTGATTGATAATTTAGTGAAAGGGGCTGCTGGGCAAGCGGTACAGGCGATGAATTTAATGTTTGGGTTGGACGAAAAGCAAGGTTTGCAAACGTTAGCATTGTATCCTTAACCCCAGTGGGGAAGAGGGTAACGCTGAAGCGTAATTACTGCTAAACAGATTTATATTGATCCAGCAACGCTAATATTTATTTGTATTAGTCTCGACCTGATCTGACACATCGGCTTGAAAAGATGAGAGTTACCGGTTTTGATATGGGTGCCGGATCCTTAATCAAAACACAAAAGGCAA
>JBEBJQ010000139.1:0-5342 GCA_040079795.1 Methylococcales bacterium | reverse complement strand
GCAATGAGCAGCAACACTAATTTAACAGAAACTAATCGTGGCATGTTTGATAATGGGGGTTATTTACCAGCGATTACAGGTGATATTGAAAGTAGCCAACCCCAACATGGCGACCAGTACATAAAACAAGCCCCAGCCGACAGCAAGCAACAACTATGGGCAAACATACCCGCAGAAATGCGCGAGCGTAAGCAGTGGTGTGTGGCAGGGGCAGACAAACGCCCCTTAACACCAAGTTATAAACCAGCAAGCAGCACTGACCCTGCCACATGGTCAGACTTTGATAGTGTTTGCAAAGCTGCCGCAGCTAAAGGTTTACATATTGGCTATGTGCTGACTAAAGATGACCCGTTTACCTGCATAGATTTAGACGTAAAAGATAATACACCAGATGAACACATAGAACAATTTGACAAGATTATTGATGCTTCTGATAGTTATACCGAACGTTCACAAGGCGACAAAGGCTATCACATATGGCTACGCGGAAAAATTGGTAAAGGCAAGAAACGTGATGGTGTAGAGATTTACTCACAAGAGCGATTTATTGTTTTTACAGGCAATGTGATAAAGAATAAAGCCATAGCCCAAGGTCAGTCTTTACTCAATCGGTTAGTTGCTAAAATGCCTTCAAATAATAACGAGCAAATAAGTCTGAAAGATGATAGTTCGCCAAATTGGGGACTTGCGTCGCGTGCTACAGAAGATTCGGGTGAACTTGGAATGCTATTTAGCGGAGACTGGAAAGGAAGGTATCCATCGCAGTCGGAGGCAGACTTAGCTTTGGTCAAGCTTTTGTTGCCGCAATGTGATTCGCCAAGCCAATGTTGGCAAACTTTTAGACTATCAGCGTTAGGCAAACGCGATAAGGCGGCACGCCCTGATTATGCAAAACGAACGCTTGAAGAAGCGAATCAACATTTAATAAATGATGCTAAACAAATCCAGCATGGTAAAGAAATGGCGTTCAATCTGCTAGCAAACGCTTTTCTTAAGAAGTCGTATTCAAGCACTAGAACATCTAAAGCATTAGATAAATTAAGACTAATAAGCGAGGATGAAATTGCAAATAGACCACCTATGCGTTGGAGAATAAACGGCATTTTGCCTCAAGAGGGTTTTGCAGCTATCTACGGGGCACCAGGTTCAGGAAAGTCATTTTTGGTTTTAGATATGCTAGGTGCAATAGCGAGTGGCAAAAGTTGGTTTGGCTACACAGTGCGTCCTTGTCCCGTAGTGTATTTAACATTAGAAGGTAAAGCTGGTACATCGCAACGAGTTAAAGCGTATCGAGATTTTAAAGGCGGCAGTTGTGGCATTAGTTTTATTGAGTATCCTATCAACTTACTTGAAAGTTCAGATTGCGAAAATATTGTCACTCTCATAAAAGATGCAGGGGTGGATGACGGGGTTTTGTGTATTGACACATTGGCTGCTAGTGCGCCAAGTATTGATGAAAACTCTAGCAAGGATATGGGTAATTTGATTAACCATATTATTGCCATTCAAGAAAAATTAGGTGGATGTGTGCTGATAGTTCACCACACTGGTAAAGACCAAACTAGGGGGTTGCGTGGCTGGTCAGGGTTAAATGGTGCTTTAGATACTGCAATTGAAGTATCTGACAATGACGGCAGCAGAGCTTGGAAGGTCACAAAGAATAAAGATGGCATAAGTGGGCGGGCTGCCAATTTTGCATTGAAAGGTGTCGTATATGGCAGAGATGAAGATGGAAATGAAATTAGCTCCTGCATTGTGGATAGCTTATCTGACAACGCAAATGATGAAGAATTAACCACATGCTTGTTAGGTCTGATTTATGAATACTACAAGCGAGGTGATTATATCTCGCCAATATTTAATGCAAAAAATCGCGCATTCAATATGCTTAATGATGATGTAAATTACCCTAAAGGATTAACGAGTAAAAAACTAAACAGTTTGTTAATGAATGCTGAGCGTAGCAGTTTGATTGAACGCGAAGAGTATAGAAATTCGTCCAGCAATAAAGCTTTTAGGTGGCGTGTGGTTTGATGTTACGTAAGTGGCGTAAGTAAGTTAAAAACACATTATCACTTACTTACGTACTTACACGCCCTAGGCGTAAGTAAGTATTTGTATATAGCAACTCACTTACTTACGTATTTACGGCCACAGTATTTGAAATAATAAGTTACCACTTACATATCACTTTGATTTTGTGTGTTTTTATCAAGCTTTTTAATTGTTACTTTCCTAAAATTAAGCCCTATATCAGCTATTAGGAGAAACACATGGACATAAATGCACACATAACACCAACTTTGCATCCCAAGAATATTGAAAAAATTGCAGACGGTGACACAGAAGTTTTACCTTATCTGAATGCTGCGGTGGAGGCATTTTCAGAAGCATATGATTCGATTAGCAAGGTGTACGTTGCTAAAGATTTAGCTGCTAAAAATCAGGCGTGGACGAAAGAAAATGTTCACATGCTTGTTGGCGAGTTAGCAGAAAAGCACTTAACACGCGTGTGCAAGAAATTCGACTCAGTTGTTGCAAGCATGACGACTAGCATAGATGCGCTAGATGGTCAGCTTAACTCACCAATAAGCGCAGATGCGGAACGCTTCAATATCAGCGCAGAAATTCGCGCGCATGTTAAAGGACTATCTGTAGAAGATAGATTGAAATTCATTGATGATGCTTTTGCTAGTCATGATGTGGCTACATTAAGAGCCATTTTAGGTGCGCCATCTTTTCTATCAGGCATGTCTGAAAAAGAGCGTCAGCTAAGAACACGTATGCTGCATGAGCAATCCTCACCCCAGACTGCCAAAGTTTTGGCAGCGTTGCGAAGGGCTAAAGAAATGTTGGAAACTCGCGGTGGTCTGTTGTTCTCTGAAATGGAAAAGGCAGTTGGCGTACCTAGAAACCGTATTTTTGAATTGCAGAAAGTAAATAAACACGCCCTAGATGCGCTAAAAGCGTAGAGCATTGATAAACATATGATGAGATCAAAAATGGATGAGTTAAAACTAGATGCATCAACTCCAAAACAAAAAGGCAATCCGCAATGGGTACGTGGAATGCCTAGCCCTAACAAGTCTGGTCGTCCAAAGGGGATTGTCGATGCAAGAACTAAAGTTACGCAAGCCCTACTCGATGATGCTAATGCTGTAGTGCGTGTGGTGATTGATGCTGCTTTGGCTGGTGACGTGCAAGCTGCTGGCATTGTGTTATCGCGTGTCGCACCTGCCCTCAAAGCACAAGGTGAAAAAGTGCAATTTGACTTTGACGCTAAAGCAGGTGTTACCGAGCAAGCAGAATCTGTGCTGCAAGCAATCGCAAACGGTGAAGTGTCGCCTGATATGGGTAAGCAAATTATTGAAGCAATCTCTATGCTTTATGGCATCAAGCAAATATCAGAATTTGAGCAGCGATTAGCATTATTGGAGGGAAAAGCATGAATCATTTAACCAATGCTATATGTGATGTGGAAAACAGGTTTTTAATCCTTGAAGCCCACAAAGAAGAAGACCACGCAATCATCTTGGAGTATGACACTAGATATTTCCTTTTTGACGAAGGCAACCTTGATGCATCAATTAAATCCGCGATATTAACTTTTGGGGCTTTCAAGTCTTTTTGGCACGAGATAACAGGAAGGATACCTCATGCCCAAAACTGGGCAGTAATGACACCTACCTGTCGGTCAAAACATCCGTTCGAGTTTGAAATAGTTAATTCAAAAATAGATGATTACTTAAATAAGGTTTTTGAGGACGATTTACTTGTACAAAGTTTCATCCACGATTTTGCGTAGATTGCAGCGTATTGAGCAATCCTCAATCAGTCGCCAAACCAATAACTTCCCGCCACTATTGCCAATTGACTTGTGGGAAGCGAAAGCCATGGCAACTCAAGAGCAATTATTGCAAGACACGCGCGAATTTCTAGCGAAGTAGCTATTACGCTGCCAGCTACAGGCAGTGACTTTCATATAGCTGCGACAACTATGCTGGCTAACACTGATTCACCGCTACCTAGCCCACTACATACACAGTTTGCTGATATAAGGCTAGCATTTCACCTAAAGCTGAAAGCTGGTGATAACACATGCCTGTTTTTATTGGGTTTATGAAATGATGGCGCTAGTATTGGATGTACTCATGTAGAGTAAACTAAAGAATACAAATTACTTCATGCAGCTTTTTATCTTATTGGCCACAACCTCAATTGAAGTGTAAATGTCTTGGCTTCTTGCTCCATACCAAGTGCCAACAGGAGCAAAACCATCATTTGCAATTGCCCCAGTTTCTTTTTGGGCGCGAGTTATGTTCATAAAAACTATATTCACTTTACTCCCAACCAAAGAGGATTTCATATCAAATTTAACGATGTCTTTAACAGGTATCAATTGATTAGAGTTTGAAATGGTTGAACCGTTTGCTATCAATGCGGATGCTTTATCATCGACATATTTAAAAACCCCTTGTCCCGATATAATTTGGGTGAGACAGTTTCTATAGTAGTTACCAGTATATGCACCTACAAATGAATCCGATGAGTCTTGTAAAGTTACGGGGTCGTTTGTAATATTTTCAGCTACACACAATTTCAGCTTTGAAAAGTCTTGTGCTTCATTTGCTGAATAAGAAAAATCAACCTTATCTATATATGTACCACCATCAGAGCTTGCGCGAGTAAAAACATTGCTTGGTAAAGCTGCTTGAGTGGCACAGGCGGTCAATCCAGCCATAGCAGCCAAGGAGATTGAAAGTGTTAATTTAGTTCTCATTATTTTCCTTTCTAAGATTTAAAGTAGCTGAAGCTAAAAATCGCTACATCTCGCCAAAAACAAATTGCTATTCATCCAACATGATTTTGCTGGCAATCCAATCATCAGTTCCTTTTATATTTTGCAACTTTACGTAATACCTTGTTCTTATCAATGCCCCAAAGCTGTTTTGAGAATCTACGTATGCTAAAACCTCATGTGTGCAATCACCTAAATATTTGGTTTTAACATTTTCATCTGAAATGCTAGGAAATTTGGCAGTGGCTGGTGACTTTAATTTTTTCTCAATGAACCCTTGAGTCATAACAAAGGCGGTAACATCGTTGCTGCAAGTTTTTTCATCTGCTATCGCTTTTTCTTCTGCTTCTTGCTTGGCTTCCTCTGCAAGTCTTGCAGTTCGCCGCTCCTCATTTTTTGCACGTTGTTCTGGAGTAGAGTTATCTTGAAAAATTTGAGGTAGCAAGGATAAAAGAATTAGAAACCCAAATGTATAGACAATCATTCTTTTCCAGCGAGTTGGTCTTTTTGGTTTTGCGCCACATGATGGACATGTTTTTGCTTC
>JBEBJQ010000052.1:0-31645 GCA_040079795.1 Methylococcales bacterium | reverse complement strand
CGCTATCGTAGCCCAAGCAGAGGCCAATCAGATGACGGTTGTGATACCACCGCGCCGTAACCGCAAGCAACCACGTGAATACGACAGAGACTTATACAGGTTACGGCACTTGGTGGAAAACGCTTTTTTACACCTTAAGCGATGGCGTGGCATTGCAACGCGTTACGCTAAAAATACGAGTTCATTTTTAGCTGCCGTGCAAATTCGATGCATCGCGCTTTGGGCTGCTATCTTATGACGACACTATCTAGGGCTAATTTCCTAAAAGCATCTGGATACTTATGATTACTGGATCGGCCACGTTTTTTGCTGACAACACCTTTGGCACCATCGGCTTGAGAGGCTTTTTTTAACCGCCGAACCTGTCGAACGCTCAAATCTAATTGTTTTGCGGCTTCAGGCCCGACCAACCGTTTATCAATCAATTTTTGAAGGATTTCTACACGATGTAATTCTTTGTTGCTCATGGAAATGATGTCCTTCATAGCTGTCTTTATCCGTAGTCAATTTACAAACGAATGTAAATTTATACACGATAGGATATTTCTACTTTGCTAAAACAGGACATTACTATATTGCGTTTACATAAATACTTCGCATAATGTATATTATGTAAAATTTTAACACCAAAAAAAGCCACAATGCAATTGTGTATTGTGGCTTTGGGTGCGTAATCTTGAACTATGTTGGCTGGAATAAACGCGGACAAGCCAGCCGCCACGGATTTAAAGCTTATTTACAGTGCAGCTACGATTGATGAGGCGGAGCGCTATCTCATTGAATTCGAAACCAAGTGGAACTCAGCCTCAAATTAGCCCTAATCTATATCCACTGAACCTTAAACCCCCAAAATCCGCAATCAGTTGAAAACACTAAATTTTCATTTTACGTTGATGAAATGCTTCAGCCACAGGTTGATTGGTAATGGTCAATATACCGGTATTAGGTAGCTCAGTACTTAGCAAGTCTAGCATTTGCTCCTCGTCGCTTGGCGCAAGCGAGTCCAAGGCTTCCTGAATAAAAAGCCACTGCGGCCGATGTAGCAAAACCCTAACCACACCCAAAAATTGCAGCTGTTCATTGGATAGCAATTGTTCCCAGGTGTCGATGCGATTCAGATGCTTAATCAATTCTTTTTGACCCACCTGGATTAGCAATTTCTCAACAATAGCTTGGTCGAACAATGATTTGGGTTTTGGATAACAAATGGCTGAAAATAAAGATTCTAAAGGAAGGTATGGCCTCGGAGGCATAAAAAAAAATATGTCATTCTCTGGGGCTTCAATAGTCCCAGTTCCCCAAGGCCATAAACCTGCAATTGCTTTAAATAACTTCGTGCCACTGTTGGTTTGATCTGAAATCTGTAAATGCTCACCGGCATGGATTTCATCATTAATCGTTAATGATACATTTTCCCCTTCCAAGCCTGTCAGGTTCAAATTAATCAGCCTTAAAGCTGATTCGCCGGTTTTGGTTTTATTAACCCTGATCTGCTGTGAATTAAGTCGGGAAATATCGCGCTCCAAATGATCAAGGGCATTTACCAGACCTAACACCCGTTCAACTGAAGTCCGCCATTTAGCGATCTCTGCCATATGATCGACTGGCCAGGACAAGGCAGAAACCATATGCTGAAATGCCTGCACGGACTGCATCAACATCCCCAGTGAAATTGCACCGACAATATAGCGAGGCGCCCCAACTAAAATCGGCAACGCCATAGAGGTGATCGAGTAACCGGAGGTGAATATCTGAATTTGTTTCCAGGCGGCAGTTTGTTGGGCATAAGTCACAATAATCGCTCGAAATGAATTAAGCAGTCGCTCTTGTTCTTTGCTCTCCCCTCGAATCAACGCGATAGCTTGAGAGTTTGCCTGTATATCAATTAGTTCATGCCGAAAATTTGCCTCTTTGGTTTGTCGGGCATGAGTTGCCTGTGTCATCGGTTTACCCATCCACCAACCTAAAATAGAAGCGCAAACCGAATAACAGACCGAAATCCAAACTAAGTAACCGGTCACTGGTACTGATACAAAACCAAAATCGAACACTACTTTCCCGGAGATGTCCCAAAGTATCTTAGTAAAGCTGCCTAACATTAATAAACTGTAAAATAATGAATGGCATAGTGCAATGGCATCTTCAGTCGCAATACGAATGTCCTCTGCAATACGGCCATCAGGATTGTCATGATCATTTTGCGACATTAAAGTAATTTGAAAATGACGGCCGTTCTGCATCCATTGGGTAATGACTTTTTCAGTAAGCCAGGTCCGCCAGCCAATCAACAAGCGGCGCTTGACGATTAGGTGGGATGTCGTGATTGTTATACTGGCCACGAAGATCACTACTAACACCCCAATCTGTGCTTTTACCCCCGCCATTGACCGTTGTTCGATCGCATCAAATAGCGCCGCATTCCACTTTGTAACGTACACCGCCATCCAGATTTGCATCAGGGTGAGCGCAATCAGCAAGACACTCTCTGTCCGAATAACTAACTTATTTTTAGAGTTCCAAAATGGCCCAGCTAATTTCATAAACTGAATAAAAAAACCGCCTTTATCTTGCATCGAATAGTTCCCCTTGTGAACGTGTAGTTTTGCTAAATCCAGCAATTTGATGCCTATGTATTTTTTTAATTCATCGATAATTGTTTACAGATTATCGATTTGTTAAAACATATCTAAGATGTCAAAAAATACGCTAGGTATTCATACGAATATACAAAAAAATTTCTCCGTGTATGCTGATAACCATAGAGAAATAACCAAGGATAAAAAGGTCAAAGCAGTTTAAAAAGCCAATAGTGGTGACTTAGCTGGCAATTTTTACAAAATTTTATACAAAAAAGTAATTATTCAACTAAATATTAATGTAATAATTCACAGAAACTACATTAAATTATCGGTATAAAGTACCTGACCTCTGAATTATTTGTAAAGGTAGACAATTAAACTAATATTATATTGTGGATAATGCTAAATTTTCAGAGTCGCTGATGCTGTAAATGAGCCATTAAACATAAAGGTTAAACATATAGGAAGGTGTTGCCATGACTAGTCATTTTTTTCTTAGATTTATCAAAACTTTAATGGTGACCACTCCCTTTTTAGCGATGATTGTAATGGTACTGGCTCTATGGGGGGTAGGTGGCAAAACCACTTATGCCGATCTGAATTTTATGAATCCCAAAATGGCGTTTAGCGAAGGAGAAGCTAAAAATTATTTAGTTAAAGGCACCAAAAGTGGATGGCAATCTCCAACCCATTTAGAGAACCATGAAATCAATGCGGAAGCAGGAAACTGTGGTGCGACAAAAATCAAGCCACCCCGGGAAAAAATTAATTGGAGGCTTGTAGTTTAGCTGAATAAAGTGGCTCAATATATCAACGTAAATCCTTAATTAATAAACCGGTGTTGCCACCAATTGCCGCAGTATTTGTCGTGACGGTTTGCTCAACCACAAAGCGACGCAAGTAATCGGGACCACCCGCTTTGGGGCCGGTGCCGGAAAGCCCCATGCCCCCGAAAGGTTGCACCCCGACCACTGCACCAATCATATTTCGGTTAATATAAATATTGCCGACTTTTACACCATGCTGAATGGCCTTTATGTTCGCATCAAGCCGACTGTGTATCCCTAACGTTAAACCGTAGCCAGTTGCATTGATTGCAGCAATAACTTGATCAAGTTCAGTGGCGTCATAGCGGATTAAATGTAATACCGGCCCAAACACTTCCGGTGTGAGCTGTGGTAATGCCCGTAGTTCTATCAGGCTCGGCGGGAAAAAACTGCCCTCCCGCAAGCTATCCTCTATAGGCAGTTGATAAAGAAGTTTTGCTTGTTGCTGTATTTGCTCCAGGTGCTGATTTAACGGGATCAACGCTGCTTGGTCAATGATGGGGCCAATATCAGTCTGATAAAGGCTGGGGTCACCTAGTGATAATTCCTGCATGGCGCCTATCAGCATAGTTATGGTTTTATCGGCAATTTCCCGTTGTACAAATAACACCCGTAAGGCTGAACAACGCTGCCCGGCACTGTTAAATGCAGAATCAATAGCATCTTTTACCAACTGTTCCAGTAAGGCTGAGCTATCGGCAATCATGACATTTTGACCGCCAGTCTCGGCAATTAAGGGCACTATAGTCTGATGGTGTTGTGCCAATTGCCGATTAATGAATTGTGCCGTTGTTGTTGATCCGGTAAAAACCACGCCTGCAATTCTTGGATCAGGCAACAAGTGTTCCCCGATCAAACTACCCGTTGCCGGTAAAAACTGTAAGACGGCTTTGGGTATGCCTGCGTGAAGTAAAATTTCCACACAACGCATCGCTGTTAAGGTTGTTTGACAAGCCGGTTTGGCAATAACGGTATTGCCAGTGACCAGAGCTGCCACAATCTGGCCGACGAAAATTGCAATCGGAAAGTTCCAAGGGCTAATGCAAACAAAGCCCCCCCGTCCATAGTGATAAAGTAGATTTTCTTCGCCTGTGGGTCCTGGCAATTTTAAGGGTGCATTAAATAGTTCAAGCGCAGATTGGGCATAATAACGGCAATAATCGATGGCTTCCCTGACTTCGGCCAGGGCATCTTTAATAGTCCGTCCGCCTTCTAGGATACACAAGGACACCAGTTCCAAACGATGTTGTTCAAAAAGATCGGCGGCCTTCTGCAAAAAATCTGCACGGCTTGTTACAGGGCAATGCCGCCATTCAGTAAAAGCCCGTGCAGAAATGTTTAATGCTTGTTCAATAGCCTCTGTGTCAGCGTAAATTACATGCCCTATTGTTAAACGGTTATTACATGGATTAATAACCGGATGTTGCTCACCGGAATAATAAATGCCATCAATTAAAGGGGATGCTTGCCAGTGTTTATCCGCTAAAACACGCAGGTTTTGTTGTAATTGCAGTAACAGTTCAGAATCAGCCAGATTAAATCCTTGAGAGTTAAGCCGTTGTTCGCCATAGAGAGAACCCGGCAATATAATTTTAGGATCCTTGATCGAGATTTTAATCAGCTCAACAGGATCACGAATCAATTCTTCAACGCTAATATCAGCGCTATTAATCTGATTGATAAACGAGGTATTGGCGCAGTTTTCGAGTAAACGCCTGATCAGATAAGGCAATAATTCATGATAATGTCCAACTGGCGCATAAATTCGACAAGGAATTTGCCAGTGCTGCGCTTCCACAATCTCATAATATAGGTCTTCTCCCATACCCTGTAAGCGCTGGAATTCATACCCGGGGTGCATTTTGCCCAGATGATAGATGGCGGCCAGCGTATGCGCATTGTGGCTGGCAAATTGCGGATAGAACACTTCAGGCCGGGACAATATAAACTGCGCACAAGCCAGATAGGAAATATCGGTCGCTGACTTATGCGTAAAAACCGGGTAATTACTCAGCCCATTTTCCTGCGCACGCTTTATTTCACTGTCCCAGTAGGCACCTTTAACCAGACGTATAGGTATTTTAGCGTGCTGATTTTCAGCCAAACAGGCGAGCCAGCGAATAACAGGTAATGCCCTTTTTTGATAGGCCTGCACGGCTAATCCTAAGCCTGACCAATCCCTTAAATCAGGGTGCGTAAAAACGCCTGCAAAAATATCCAAGGACATTTCCAGACGCTCAGATTCTTCAGCGTCAATGGTTAAGGATATATTAGCTACGCGCGCCTTCTGTGCCAGCATCAGCAGTTTAGCCGTTAATTCTTTAACGGCCCTGGCATGTTGCAAAGGCTCATAACGCGGACATAATGCCGATAATTTAACCGAGATGCCGGGATTGGCATAAATATCCGCAGATAAGGCGGATTTCGCCAGTGTTGCAATCGCCGAAAGGTAAGAATGATAATAACGTTCTGCATCATCTGCCGTTAAAGCCCCCTCCCCCAACATATCAAAAGAGTAACGATAACTTGTTTGTCCCTCACACCTTTGCAGCGCTTGCTGGATTGAATCTGCAAACACAAATTGTTCCGCCAGATATTGCATGGCTTGTTTTATGGCAGTTCGGATAATTGGTGCCCCAAGCCGCGTCAGCAGTTTCTCAAAAATTGGAGGCCAAGATTTGTCTGACAACAGCACATGACCTTCAAATTTACTGGCCAATACCAAGGCTTGACTGGATAAATTGACCAGAAAAGAATCACTGTGCTGCAAATGGTTTTGCCAGTCAACATGGGTCAGTTTTTCTTGTAAAAACTGGTCTTGAGTGTAGCGGTCAGGAATACGCAGCAAGGCCTCGGCAATAGCCATCAGCACAATACCCTCCTGTGAATCAAGCTGATATTCACGCAGGAATGCTTCAACAACGGACTGCACAGGCTTTTTTGACCTTACTGTATTAACTAAATTTTTAGCGTAAGCACCAATTATTAAGGCATCATAAACACCGAAATCGGCTAGCAAGCCATCAACAATGCCGGCTTCATCGGCTAAATGAACCTTGTTAATGGCCTCCCGTAATGTGGTAATGATTTGGTGGTTCATTTATATCCGTAACTTATTTGTAAGCCCACCAAATTATGGGGCATGATGAGAGTGAAATGACTTAATCGCCCGACACCATCAAGGGGCTACAGATCAATTTAAATCAAATCAAAATTTACTGGACAAGCCTTACTTACAATTATTCATAATCCCCTAAAGGTGGACAAGCGCAAATTACATGCCGATCCCCGTACACATTATCAACCCGTCCAACCGGCGGCCAATATTTATCGTCGTGTTGCTGGCGGTCAGGAAAAAATGCTTGTTGTCTGGAATACGGCAATGCCCATTCCTCCATTAGTAACCGATGGGTATGTGGGGCATTGTGTAACAGGTTATTTTCAGCATCGGCACTGCCATCTTCAACCGCACGGATTTCCTGGCGGATAGCGATTAAGGCAGCACAAAAACGGTCAATCTCAGCTTTGTCCTCGCTTTCGGTCGGCTCAATCATCAAGGTATCTGCAACGGGAAAAGCCACCGTTGGCGCATGAAAGCCGTAATCGACCAAGCGCTTGGCGATGTCTTCCACCGTTATGTTAGTGGTTTTTTTAAATTCACGGCAATCGATAATACATTCATGCGCGACCCAGCCGTTTTTACCGGTGTATAAAATGGGATAATGCTCAGCCAGTCGTTTGGCAATGTAATTGGCGTTTAAGATGGCGGTGAGGGTAGCCCGCTTTAATCCGCTAGCGCCCATCATCGCAATATAAGCCCATGAAATGGTGTAGATACTGGCGGAGCCCCACGGGGCAGCAGAAACTGTACCGATGGTGCCGTGTTCGCCTTTGGCGGGGTTGACGCCCTCAACCACCGGGTGATCTGGCAAAAACGGCGCCAGATGCGCACCAACCCCGATCGGTCCAACGCCGGGTCCGCCACCGCCATGCGGAATGCAAAAAGTTTTGTGCAGGTTAAGGTGCGCGACATCGGCGCCTATTTTACCAGGGCGGCATAGACCGACTAAGGCATTAAAGTTGGCACCATCCAGATAGACCTGCCCACCGTGCTGATGAACCAGGTTGCAGATTTCCCGGAACGAGGTTTCAAAAACGCCGTGGGTAGAGGGATAGGTGATCATGAGTGCTGCTAGCCTATGGCTATGTTCTAAGACTTTTGCCTGTAAATCATCCAGACTGACATTACCGTTTGCATCGCAGGCGACCACCACGACATGAAGGCCTGCCATCACCGCGCTTGCCGGATTGGTACCATGTGCGGATGCTGGTATCAGGCAAATAGTCCGCTGTGCCTGACCATTGACTGCATGATATTGTCGAATCACCAATAACCCGGTGTACTCGCCTTGGGAACCGGCGTTAGGCTGCAACGAAAAGGCGTCAAAACCAGTCAAGTCACACAGCATATCTTCCAGTTCGGTAAACATCTGCTGATAACCCAGCGTTTGGTAAAGCGGCGCAAAAGGATGCAGGGCATTAAATTCGTGATATGCAATGGTCTGCATTTCAGTAGCGGCATTAAGCTTCATGGTACAAGACCCGAGTGGGATCATGGAGCGATCCAATGCAATATCCCGTCTGGCTAATCTTCGCATATAGCGCATCATCTCGGTTTCCGAATGGTAACGCGCAAACACCGGATGTTGCAGAATGTTATCGGAGCGCAATAACCGCTCGGGTATGCACTCCTTAATAGCGTCATTCAAGCGGTTGAGGTCGGGGATTTCAGCGCTAGGGTTAGCAAACAGCTGCCAAAGATCACGCAGATTTTTCCGGGTAGTGGTTTCATCCAAAGCAATGCCAACATGATCAGTATCAATCATACGCAGGTTGATATTTGCCTCAGCCGCCTGCGTGGTAATGTGTTTAGACCGGTTTGGGACGCGGATGACGAGGGTATCAAAATAGCATTGGCTGATTATTTCAAAGCCTAGTTGGACAATGCCAGCAGCCAAAATTTGGGTATAACGATGCACCCGTCCTGCAATCAGACGCAAACCTTCAGCACCGTGATATACCGCATAGAAACCGGCGATAACGGCAAGCAGCACTTGTGCCGTACAAATATTGCTGGTGGCTTTATCCCGACGGATATGCTGTTCCCGGGTTTGCAACGCCATGCGCAGGGCTACCTGGCCGTGACGGTCTTTGGATACGCCAATGAGTCGGCCGGGCATGGAGCGTTTATACTCGTCCCTGGTGGCAAAAAATGCTGCATGCGGGCCTCCGTATCCCATCGGTACGCCAAAACGCTGGGCGCTGCCAACCACAATATCGACACCGAATGCACCAGGTGGTTTTAGCAACACCAGACTCAACAAGTCTGCCGCAACGGTAACCAACGCCAATTTCGCGTGGGCAATCCCGGTAATGTTGCTTAGGTCTTTTATTTCCCCTGTAGACCCTGGGTATTGCACTAACACGGCAAAAAAATCGTATTGCTCTAAATTAGTATAAGGATCAGCAACAATAACGTCATAACCCATAGAACCGGCGCGAGTTTTTATCACGGCCACTGTTTGAGGATGGCAATTCTGATCAACAATAATTGTATTGGTCATGTTTTTAGATAATCGCCGCGCCATTGCCATAGCCTCAGCCGCCGCCGTTGCTTCATCCAGGAGCGAGGCATTGGCTAATTCCATGCCTGTTAAGTCGATGATCATTTGCTGGAAGTTAAGCAACGCTTCTAACCGACCTTGGCTAACTTCCGCCTGATAGGGTGTGTACGCAGTGTACCAGCCCGGATTTTCCAGGACATTGCGCTTGATCACTGAGGGCATGATCGTATCGTGATAACCCATGCCAATCATAGAGGTAAAGACCTTATTGCGCCCGCGCATTTTGCGCATATGTTTGATAACCGCGTTTTCGCTTATCGTTTCAGTTAATTTATACGGTTCATGGTTGATAATGTCGCCGGGTAGCGCCTGTTCAATAATGTCTTCCAGCTCATTCAAGCCCAGTTCGTTAAGCATTTCACGGATTTGCTTAAGGTTAGGCCCAATATGGCGGTGTACAAAATCACCGCGCATTTCCAATAGATTCAAACTGCTGTGTGAGGTAGGCATAAGGGTTATCTTTGATAGCGATGAGGGATGAAAGGGAGTCGGGTAACGGTGACCGCGACCTGATGTTCGCGCACCTTGGCGAATAAACGAGTGCCTAAACCGGCATATTGCTTTTTTATTAGTGCCATCGCAATTGGCTTACCGAGGCTCGGGGAAAAACTACCGCTGGTGACGTAGCCTATTTCAAAACCTTCAGAGTTTAAAAGCACACTGCCCTCCCTTACCGGTGCTTTACTATCAACAACCAGCCCGGCCCGAGTCATTCCAGCCCCCAAGCGTAATTGGTCCAGAATTATAGGGGCTCCCGGGAACTGGCCATGGCCTTTTTTAATCAGCCATTGCAAGCCGGCTTCGATAGGGGTTACGCATGCATTGAGTTCGTGCCCATACAGGCATAAGCCTGCTTCTAAACGCAGGGTATCCCGCGCCCCCAGGCCAATGGGTTTAACTTCGCTTTCAGCCAGCAGTATACGCGCTAAAGTTTCCACATCCCTATCAAGCAAGGATATTTCAAAGCCATCTTCGCCAGTATAACCACTTCGGCTGATGGTGCATTTAATACCACACAGCTCCGTTTCACAAGCTTGCATAAATAACAAATCAGCTGCAATTGTTGAGAGTTTTCTGATAGTGGCTGCTGCCGTCGGGCCTTGTAGAGAAATGAGTGCCTGCGAGGAAAGTTCAACAAAATGACAGCGCTCGGATAACTGGTGGTATAAATAGTGAAAATCTTGGTCTTTACAGACCGCATTAACCACAAGCAGTAAACCAGAATTTAACCGTGTCACCATAATGTCGTCAAGTATGCCGCCATCCTGATTGGTTAATACGGTATATTTTTGTTGACCAGGTTTCAGACCGGTAATATCGCTAGGCGTCAGCCGTTCAAGTTCGCTAGCCGCCTCATCGCCGGAAATCAGGCATTGCCCCATATGCGATATGTCGAAAATCCCTGTATGGCTTCGGCAATGCAAATGCTCCTGAATGATGCCTTCAGGGTAATAAATCGGCATCTGGTAACCGGCAAAAGCCACCATTTTGGCACCGAGCTCAAGATGGAGCTGATAGAGAGGGGTTTGTTTTATCATCATATTTAGTCCAGCCAATTTTTGGCCCTTGCCACGGCCTTAAACCAATAGTGTTTGCGTGACCTAATCTCGTCAGGCGCGAAAGTTCCGCGAAAATATCGGTCAATCCCTTGCTTCTCAAGGAGCTGGTCTTGTGTCCATAAACCCACCGTAATAACCAACTGATTTTGGTCGCCGAAAAATAAGCACCCAGCAATAGCCCCGTTCTGGTTTTCACCATCGTTTCCCATCCGGCTTTCCTCAGTGCCAACTGGGGATTATTTTACCTTAAGACCAGCCGTAAAAATGGCGTTTTTGTCCCATAAGCAGTATGCTTCCCATAAGACTTAATGGTTAGCATCGGGTAAAAGCCATGCAGCGTGATTTTTCACAATTATCCACCCAAGCTTTCGATGTGCTGGGGCATTTATCGGGTTTGGACGGCCTGCGATGCGGCATTACATGGTATAAAAGTTGCCCTTGTTATGCCTAAGCTAAGCAAGTGTTATGATTTATCCTGAATTTAATGTCCATTCCGTCCCCTTTAAAGTTGTAACAAATGAATAAACCTATGCAAAGAATCTGTGTCTATTGTGGCTCCAGTAACGGCAAAAGCCCTGAATATACCGTGGCCGCTAAGCAACTGGGTGCTGAGCTGGCAAAACGTGACTTAGGGCTGGTCTATGGTGGTGCCAGTATCGGCATCATGGGGATTATTGCCGATGCGGTGTTAGACAACGGTGGTGAGGTCATCGGCGTGATTCCGCAAGTCTTGGTTAACAAAGAAGTCTGTCATCACCACTTAACTGAGCTGAAAATCGTCAACTCCATGCACGAACGTAAAGCGCTGATGGCGGAGTTAGCCGATGGCTTTATTGCATTACCCGGGGGCCTGGGTACACTGGAAGAATTATTTGAAATCCTTACCTGGGCGCAACTGGGTTTGCATCAAAAACCCTGTGCCTTATTAAACGTACAGGGCTATTACGATGGCTTGATTACATTCTTGGATCAGGCAGTTACAGAACAGTTTGTTAAACCGAAACATCGGGTATTATTACTGCTTGAAGAGTGTCCGGATAGGATAATTGATAAATTTATAGCGTACCAAGCGCCTGCCATGGATAAATGGATAAGCCGGGAACAAACTTGAACCTGCTTAAGTTTTTTTATTTTAGTGCCCAATACACCGCGCTGCTTTAATAGGTCGTAGTGAAGCTTCCCTACCCTTCAGCGTTTTTTCAGAAACTTAATTTTGAAAATTAAACTATGCCGCCTTACTGCCTGATTTATACCAGTGTTGCAAATCAAAAAATGACTGATGAAACCTTAAAAGCGTTGCTGACAAAATCCAGATTAAAGAATGCAAGCTTAAGCATCACGGGCATGCTGCTTTACCTTGACCCCTATTTTATGCAGATTTTGGAAGGCACGGAAGCAACAGTTACCGAGTCGTTTAATATCATTAAACAAGACCCAAGACACCACAAAGTCAGGCTTATCTATAAAAAACCCATCGAAGCGCGGGCTTTTCCAAACTGGACGATGGGATTTAATAAAATCAACCCTGACAACTTTGACGCAGTTGAGGGGTTCACTGACTTTTGGCAAAAGCAAACGGCTGATTTTTTCAGCGCTTCGCCCACCGAAACGGAAAAAGTGTTAACCCATTTTTTAGAGCGCTTTAAGGATGAAAGTTTATTTTGAAGGTCATCGCTGAATACGGCTTTAAACACTTTGCAGTAGTGAATATGTTGGGTTAATCCTATTGCATTAACCCAACTAGAAAAGACCCGATAGTGGGTTACCAAACCACCGGCAACCCAAACAACACGGCTATTTAATAAGATCCGCGGTTTCCACGGTAAATTTTAAAGGATCGGATCCGGCTTCCAACTGCATGGTCACTTTATATTTATCCGTACCGCCCATGCTGGCGTTGGGCACAGTAATCGAATTAATGTTTAACTTGCCGTCTTTATACGAATCGGACGCACACGCAGCAGCTGGGGTTGAGGATAAAATGATATCGGCTTTATCAACCTTAAACTTCAGCGGATTTGAGAAAGCTTCCACGGCTAAGGACACTTTATATTTGATCATCCCGCCAATGCCATCCGGTACGCTGACTGAAGTGAGTGCAGCCACACCCTCTTTATAGGCGTTTTCGAGACAGGTAAATTCTGGTGCCGGGGTTGGAGTCGGAATTGGCGCGGGTGTCGGGGTTGGGATCGACGTTTGCTCAGGATTGGTGCTGGACAATTTAAATGAATAGGTTTGCGGTTGTGAACCAACCACATAGGAAATGGCTAGTGTATAAATGCCATCAGTTTTCAATCTCACTTCAAATTGGCTAGAACTTCCTGGCGATCCATTAATTAATGCCAGTGCGATGCTATTTTCTTTTGTATCCAGCAGCTGGGCAGCTGTATTGTAACTATTAAAACTTGATTTCATTAAATTGCCGGTAACAATATCCCCTGCCTTACCCTTAAAGGAATATCGGTCTGCGGTATAGCTGGAATAATCACCGACACCGCGACACTCCTCGCCGCTGATAATTTTGCCATCCACCTGGGTGCCGGACATCTGCGCGGTGGTCAGCGGAATAACTTCACACGCCGCGTTAGCGGCAAGCGGCGTTAAAGTAAGTAAGGTTGCAAGTAAGTAAGGGGGTTTACGCATAACGAATCCTTTTTTATGGTTTAGATGACTAAGGGAGAATAAGCTAACGGTTCGGTGCCTATTTTCAGGTACGCTGCTAATGGCTAACAGCGGAATTAATATACCACGCCGCTGATAAATAAGGCAAACCAGCCGGGTCAAGCGCGTCTGTGGGGGAATAAGCATCTTGATTACGTTTAAAGGAAAAACCCTGGCTAAGCAGAAGAAAAAATGCAAGGCTTAATCCTTCAGGCGTGCTTCACAGATTGCTTAAGTATTAAGGTCTATTCATCAGGATTCTTTAAGTTGGTTGCCACCCCAATCTTCCCTATAATACCCGCAATTTCCAGTTTAAATCAGCCAACGGTTGGAGGGTATGATGAATGTTTCAATTGATCTTTGCGTGGTGCCGCTAGGGGTCGGGGTATCCGTCTCGACGTATGTCGCCGCCTGCGCCAGCGTTATTCGGGAGGCGGGTTTATCTTTCAGGATCAATGCCAACAATACTGAAATAGAAGGTGAATGGGATGCGGTATTTGCCGCCGTTAAACGTTGCCACGAAGTCGTGCATGGCATGGGCGCACCGCGCATTGTGACTTCTATGCGGGTTAATACCCGGACGGATAAAGAGCAAAGCATGGCCGATAAAATCTACAGCGTACAAACCAAACTGGACCAAACATCCCTATGAGCTTTCCCGAACACATGCTGGCTGTCGGCATTACCCAAAGCGGCACCCCTGAGGTTTTAAAACCGGTACAACGCGACACAGCTATACCTTATTATCAGCAAGTGCTTATTAAAGTGGCGGCGGCGGGCGTTAATCGTCCTGACGTAATGCAACGCAAAGGCATGTATCCGCCCCCCGAAGGTGCTTCTGATATTCCCGGGCTGGAAATAGCCGGAACCGTGGTCGCAGTAGGGGCGGATGTGCAGCATTTAAAAGTGGGCGACAACGTCTGTGCTTTAGTAACCGGAGGCGGTTATGCTGAATACTGTCTGGCCTCGGCAAGCCTCTGTTTACCGATACCGCAAGGCTTTTCATTTTTACAAGCCGCGGCCTTGCCGGAAACTTTTTTTACCGTGTGGAGTAATGTGTTTGACCGCGCGCGCCTGATGCCTACCGAAACCCTGCTGGTGCATGGCGGTAGCAGTGGCATTGGTACCACCGCTATCCAACTGGCTAAAGCTTACGGCGCAAAAGTGATTGTCACCGCCGGTTCTGCTGCCAAATGCCAGTTTTGTCTGGAACTTGGTGCGGATGCGGCAATTAATTACAGAACCCAGGGCTTTGTCAAAGAAGTCAATGAACTCACTAACAACCAAGGTGTGGATGTCATTTTAGACATGATCGGCGGCGAGTATTTCGCCCGCAATGTCCAATGTATGGCATTTGATGCGCGCTTGGTGCAAATCGCATTGCAAAACGGCCCGAAAGCCGACCTTAACCTGTTACCTTTTCTGCTTAAACGCTTGACCTACAGTGGCTCAACCCTTAGAGCCCGTGATGATGCTTTTAAAGCTTTAATTGCCGAGCAACTGTTTAAAAATATCTGGCCGCTATTATCCACCGGTCAAATCAAACCGGTCATTCATGCCGTTTATGCGCTGGAAGAAGCTGCCAAAGCACATGTGTTGATGGAAAGCAGTCAACATATTGGGAAGATTATGTTAGCGGTTGGCAGCAACGCTAACGAAATACCCACAACCCCCGCCAGCCAGTTTGGCTTTGCGCTCCCAAGCGTGAAAGCGGTTAAACAAGCTGACACTGGCGGGTTTTTACCGGAAACGTCCGGTTATCAGCCTAAGGTTATTATTCTGCCCCCGTCAACCGAGGGTTAATTTCTTTGTGAGTATGCTATGACTTATACAACTTTGATTTCTGCCGAAACATTAAACCAAAACCTTAACGCCCGCAATTGGGTTGTTATCGACAGCCGTTTTTCCCTCGCAAATACCGACGCTGGCGCCAAAGCCTATCGGCAAGGGCATATACCCGAAGCCCGCTATGCCCACTTAGACAAAGACCTATCTTCAAGCATTACCAGTTATACCGGAAGACATCCCCTGCCCGACTTTCGTTTATTAACGGAAAAACTGGGGCTTTGGGGCATAAACAATCACACGCAAGTGATTGTTTATGATGATGCCAGCGGCGCATTTGCAGGCCGCTTGTGGTGGTTATTACGTTGCCTGGGGCACGATAAAGTTGCGGTGCTGGATGGCGGTTTTAAACACTGGCAAAAACTCGGGTTGCCCACCACCACAGCTTTGCCCAGTATTAAGCCTTGTATTTTTAGGGCTTATCTTAATGACTCAACTTGGTTGGATGCGACCCAAGTACAAAATCGCCTCGCGCAAAAAGACATTTGTCTGGTGGATGCCCGCACCCCAGAACGCTTTCGGGGCGAACAGGAACCCATTGATCCGGTTGCCGGCCACATCCCCGGCGCAGTCAACCGCGCGTTTCAAAACAATCTGGATAGCAATGGTTTGTTTCTAAAGGCTGGGCAGTTGCGGGAACAATTTAAACAGTTGATTGGCAATACCCCGCCAGAACAAGTGGTGCATATGTGTGGCTCCGGTGTGACGGCCTGCCATAATCTGCTGGCTATGGAATATGCAGGATTAACGGGATCTAAATTATACGCAGGGTCTTGGAGCGAATGGATACGCAATAAAAATCGGCGGGTTGCGACAAACTGAATTTATAAGCTCTGAACATGACGGTCAATAGCGTTCCCCCTAAATACAGCCTAAAGCAAAAAACTTACCCTGGCGGCCAAAGCAACTGCCTTCCCCCTAATAAATGCACATGCAAATGGTATACCGCCTGACCGCCATCCTGATTACAGTTAATCACCGTTCTATAACCTGCTTCGGCCAGACCTTCCGCGCTGGCTAAGTCAGTGGTTGTTTGTAACAGTTTACCGGCCAGTTTTTGGTCATCTAAATCATTCAACGTGGCAATGTGACGTTTTGGGATAATCAGAATATGCACGGGCGCTTGTGGATTAATATCCCGAAACGCCAAGACTTGTTCATCTTCGTACACTATATCCGGCTTAATGTTACCGGCAACCATTTTGCAAAATAAACAATCATTCATGATGTTCTCCTTAGTCCAAAATTTTACGGCCTGTAAACGCCTGAGACAGTGTGCCGCTGTCGATATACTCCAGTTCTCCGCCAATTGGCACCCCTTGCGCGAGTCGACTGGCTTGCAACTGATATTTTTTAGCTAAATGACTAATATAATAAGCGGTGGCCTCGCCCTCGACGGTAGAGTTGGTCGCTAAAATAATTTCTTTAACCGTGCCTGCGGCAAAACGTTGCTCAAGCAGATTCAGACCTAATTCATCCGGCCCGATTCCATCCAACGGGGATAAACGACCGTGCAAAATAAAATATACCCCCTTAAAAAAGGCCGCCTGTTCAACCACCCAGGCATCTGAAGGTGTTTCAACTACACACAGGATAGTTTGGTCGCGGCTGTTACTGGCGCAAATTTCACAAACCGGCAGCTCGGTTAAAGTCCGGCATTGCTGGCAATGGCCTATTTTAGCCAAGGCGGCAATGAGGGCATCAGCCAAGCGTTGTGCGCCCTGCCGATCCCGTTGCAACAAATGGAACGCCATGCGCTGCGCTGATTTTGTACCTACGCCAGGCAAACAACATAAGCGTTGAATTAATTGACCGAGCAAGCCGTTATTAATCATTTTAAAATAGCGTCAGTTTAAAAAGGCATTTGGAACCCGGGCGGCAGCGGAATACCCGCTGTCAAACTGGACATCTTGTCTTTTTTCATTTTAGCTACTTTATGCACAGCATCGTTAAAAGCAGCGGCAATCAAATCCTCCAACATATCCCGGTCGTCACCAACCAGCGAGTCGTCGATAGATACTTTTCTGACTTCACGTTTGCCGGTCATCACGATTTTAACTAAACCGCCGCCGGATTCACCCTGAATCTCGAGTGCTGCAAGTTCCTCCTGCGCTTTTTTTAAATCTTCCTGCATTTTTTGGGCTTGTTGCATGATATTGCCCAAGGCATTTTTCATATCTTTCTCCAATTGTTTTATAAGGGTTCAATAGTACCGGGCATAATCCGTGCGTCAAAGTGTTCTTTCAAAGCCAAAATGTTTTCGTCATTATTGATGGACTCAACGGCTGCTTGCTGCTTATCTACCAGCGCCTTAGTCTGGGCAATAGCAGGGGTTTCAAGGGCTGCCTTGGCAACCTTAATAACTAACTTTAAAGGGGCTCCCCGAAATTTTTGCAACGCTTGCTGAAGTTTGGTTTCCGGAACGCCGCCACATAAATGCTGATGTCCAGCATCGACAATAAGCGCACAAGTATAATCATCGATATTTTCCAGGATGCAATTATTGGCTAATTGTCGCGTCATGCCGTCAAGTTTCATGGCGTTAATAATGGTTAACCAATCATTACTCAAAGAATCTTCGGACATTTTTACGCTAGAACCATGCATAACGGGAGCTTCAGCCAATATTGGCTGTTGAGTTACAGAAGGAACTGCGGTTGGTGCCAACTGATTTTGTAGCTGTTGTGGCCTGGCAAGCGGCTGAGCTTGTTCAATTGGCTTAGCGGATGAACCGGCACTGGACACAGGTCTGAAGCTGAGCATCCGTAACAGTAGCATTTCAAAACCCATTCGGGGATCAGGCGCTAATTCCAGATCCCGCTGTCCGATTAACGCGATCTGGTAATACAGTTGTACATCTTCAGGTAGTAGCAAGGCAGCAAGTTCAATGATCGCCTCTGGATCAAACTCCTGCTCCAGACTGATCGGTGCCGCTTGATACAGGGTCACTCGATGCAGGATGCATAAAATCTCCTGCACAATGCCCGCAAAATCAGGGTTTAAATTTGCGGCTTCCGCCACAATGTCCAGCATGGCATTAACCTCACCGCTGGCTAACGCCTTTAATATAGCCGTGACCGGTTGCTGGGCAACTGTTCCAAGCATCTGTATGACATCCGCCTGCCTGACTTCGCCTTGCCCAAAGGCAATGGCTTGATCCAGTATACTTAAGCCATCCCGCATACTGCCATCCGCCGCCCGCGCGATTAAGGCAAGAGCGGGCAGTTCATAGGCAATCTGCTCCTGTTGCAGGATAAACTCCATTTGCGCACTGATTTGTCCCGGTAACATCCGCTTCAAATTAAATTGCAAGCAACGCGACAGCACGGTCACCGGAATTTTATGTGGATCGGTAGTGGCCAATAGAAATTTAACGTGCGCAGGCGGCTCTTCCAAAGTTTTAAGCAAAGCATTAAAACTGTGCCCAGATAGCATATGCACTTCGTCAATCAAATAGACTTTATAGCGGCCACGGTTTGGTGCGTATTGAACGTTATCCAGTAAATCACGGGTATCTTCGACTTTAGTGCGTGAGGCGGCATCAACTTCAATCAGATCAAGAAAGCAGCCGTCATCAACTGCAACACAAATATCGCAGACACCGCAGGGGTTAAAATCTTGTAGATTTTCACAATTAATGGCTTTTGCCAGAATTCTGGCGATAGTGGTTTTACCCACACCCCGCGTACCTGTAAACAAATAAGCATGGTGCAGCCGCTGGTGTTGCAATGCATGGGTTAATGATTGCACAACATGCGCTTGACCGACAATTTCGGTGAAATTAGTGGGACGCCATTTTCGAGCTAGAACCTGGTAAGCCATGAAAGACTGAAAAGGTAGAGAAATGATTGGTGGAGACTATACCAGCCACATCCCGGCACACGAATCCTCTACTACCGTTGCTCCCTTCCGGACCTGGCGGGGTTTGCAGAGTATCGTTGCGGGAGGACCGACATAGCCTCCATAAGGCTTTAGCAGCACTCACTAAAGACTTACTATTATCTATGAATTAAGCCCGACGCGCAACCAAAAAAATATTTTTTACATTACCCACACGCTTCAGTAAGCATTCATACTATCCAGGTAATATTATCCGAAAAACCGCTTGTATAAAAAACCCATCGGTTTCAAAATGCGGCAACTTTTACCAACTGGAACACACTACCTATGGCAAGCACCCTTTTAGTGGTGGACACGCTTTCTGACTGGGCGCCCTATTATCCGAGTGAACAACTCATAACCTTTGAAGCTTACCTTGCAACCGAACAAGTTGAATCCGAGCAGCGCGTGCGGGTTATCAACCTTTGTCGCAGTTATTCTTATCTTTCCGACGGCTACTATTGTTCATTATTGGCGGAAGCCCGGGGGCATAATGTTATCCCTTCGGTTAAAGTGCTCAGTGATTTAGATCGCGGAGAATTATATCGATTGCAACTGGACGATTTATCTCAAGCTTTATCAAAAGCGGTGAAAAGCAAAGATCAACAATCTTCTATTACTATCCGCAGCTACTTTGGCACCACGCCGGAGCCTGCTTTTCAAGAATTGGCGCGCATTTTGTTTGAACGCTTTTCCTGCCCGGTACTGGAAATCACCTTACAACATTATCCCGCCAGCAATAAATGGGAAGTGAGCGAGTTACAAGCTATCTCGCATCACAGCCTAGACGAAGCTGCTGAAACGCACTTTGCGGCCGCCCTGGATAAGTTCAGCAAAAAAGTCTGGCGTAAAGATCGACCGAAAAAATCCTCCCGCTTCGACCTTGCCATCTTAATCAATCCTGAAGAAAAGATGCCACCCAGTAACCGGGGTGCGCTTAAAAAATTCATTACCGCAGGGCGGCAATTAGGTATCGACGTTGAGCTGATATCGCCACAACATTACGTACGCTTACCGGAATTTGATGGCCTGTTCATCCGTGAAACCACAGGAATTGACCATCATACCTATCGTTTTGCCAAAAAAGCCGAAGCTGAAGGTTTAGTCGTCATTGATGACCCCACCTCTATGCTGCGCTGTACCAATAAAATCTATCTGGCTGACCTGTTTCGAACCCATAAGGTACCCGCCCCTAAAACCTGGTTGCTGCATAAAGGTAACGCCGCACATTTGGATAATCTGGAAAAATCTACTAACTTCCCCATCGTCATTAAAATTCCTGATGGCTCTTTTTCTCGTGGTGTAGTTAAAGTAAAAGATCGCCAGGAATTGGAAGACAAAGTGGCTGAGTTGTTTAAACAATCGGCGTTACTATTAGCACAGGAGTTCTTATATACCGATTTTGATTGGCGCATTGGCATCCTTAACAATAAAGCGTTGTATGCTTGCCGCTATTACATGGTAAAAAACCATTGGCAAATTTATCGTCATGGTAACAGCAAAGTAGATGAGGGGAATTTTGATACTTTGCCAACTTTTGAAGTCCCTAAAGCGGTTTTAGAAGCCGCCTTAAAAGCCACGCAACCAATCGGTAACGGTTTTTACGGAGTCGATGTAAAAGAAAAAGCAGGTAAAGGCTTTGTAATTGAAGTCAATGACAATCCCAATATCGATCGGGGCATTGAAGACAAATATTTGGGCGATGAGCTCTATCATCTTATTATGGCGGAATTTTTACGGCGGATGGAGAAGCGGCGAAAGGGAGATAGATAATCAGGCGAATTTTGCTAGATGCCCAGTCTTAAGCTATTGGCTATCAACCAGAATGTGCCCGCTGCCAAAGCGGCAACAACAATCGTTGGCAAATACTTTCAAACTCATCTCCCAGCACCCCGTTTAAATCCTCCTGATTTTGATATAACCGTTGTAGCTCAGGCTCATACCCTTGTTCAACGGATTGTGCTAAAGCCTGAATAGCAGCATCCAAAGCAGTAACAGAAGCCCTCTGGCTTTGTTGTAATTTACTGGCTTGTTTAATATAGGCATACGCGGGTTCAACAAAAAACGCATCAGGGCGTTGTAAACCTTGTTGATATAGCGCCAGCCATTGCTCTAGATGACCGTCTTGACAATGCTCAGGCAAGAAGACAATATCTGTCTCTAAACTGAGCAGATGCGTAACCTGTGGTTTAATCTGATTGACAATCAAATGCTGTAACCAGGCAACAATAAAGTCTTTGCCTTTTAAATTTGCATAACGATATATCAGGCTACCCCATTCATACTGTTGGGAAGCCATACCTATTAACCTAAAACCTCCACTATTAATATCAATGGGTAAATCCTCTATTCGCGCACCCAGGTTTTTACCTTGAATAATGGACACGAAAGCATCAATAGCCTGTTGTTGGCGGTTAAATTCAATTTCACCGCTGCTACCGGCTAACCAAAGGCCTCGCGCTTGTAGTTTTGCGAGCGATAAGTTACCGTTGTTTAAACGGGCATTAATCCAGTCATGCTGAATACTGTAGCCATCCAGCGTGGCAATGCGAAACGGCTCGCGCTCTTCAGCGTCAACAGTAATGCCTTTAAAACGGACATCTAATTGCCGCTGTAAAAAAAACCGTTGTGGATGTTTGAATAAATTGAACAAATCCGCTATTTCAATGACCGGCTCAGGAACTTCTGGAATATTACCCTGCCACCAAAGCGTGGGTTTGGATTTGGGCTGTTGTAGTGCAATGGCTGTCTCACAATCGGCGGCGCTAAAGCTAATTAATGCGGTATTTTCTTCAAAATATCGGGTGCTAAAAGCCTGCAACGGCTGAAGCGTAATAAGGTTGTGCAATTGATAATGCTCGCTCAAGACCTCCAGTAACTCACTAACCACCACCGACGGTGGGATGAGCTGATTATGGTTAATGGATTGACCAATATAAGTGATGATCAGCTGCTGCCGCGCCGAAAGCAAAATCTCCAGGAACTGATAACGGTCATCCGCCCGACTGGAGCGATCGCCTTTACGAAACTGACTTTTAAGTAAATCAAAACTGGGCAGGCGATCCACTTTAGGAAATTCTCCGTCGTTCATGCCTAATAAGGCAATCACTTTAAACGGAATAGAACGCATCGGTAACATTGAGCAAAACGTCAGTTGACCGCGTAAAAAACCGGTCGTCGATTTTTGCTCGGATACCCGCGTTTCCAGCCAGCTGATAATCACGCTTACGGCGATTTTTTCCGCGTTAACCGGCGCTATTTTTTCAGCCAGTTCCGTAAGTAATTCATTTAGTTGCTGCCGTTCCAAAGGCGTAGCCACGGACAGCAATTGCTCAGCAAAATAAAGCAGTTGCCGATGCCAGTCCTTAAAGGTGAGGGGATGTTGCAGTTCGGTGCTGGCTTTAAACAATAATTGCAAAAAATCATGCAATCCACCCAATGCTTGCGCCGACGAGCCTTCAATGTTGATAAACGGTAAAATGCCATCGACAAATTCCTCATCCGTACCAACGCAATAGCCCATCAATAGCCGCTCAATGGCAGCCTGCCAGGTATTTTGCGCCAGTTCGGGCAAGCCCATTTCGTGTTTATGCTGCGCAGATTTTCCCCAACGTACCTTGGTCGCTTCGATCCAGTTTTTCAACAGTTCCAAATCTGTTTCGGCTAAATCAAAGCTGGGGTAGACCACCGGCTGTTCCAGTAAATCCACCACACTTTGCCAGCCAAAGCGGCCTTGGCTGATCTGTAAAAAGCGAATAAACGCATCCAGCGCCGAGTTACTTAAGCGCAGGCTGCGATCAGCAATGGCATATTGAATATCGGCAAACACCGCAGTAATAAACGGCTCATAGTCTTGAATATCCGGTGCCATAACGACAATGTCACGTAACTCCAAGCTCGTATCGCTCTCCAGAGCTTGTAATAACAGGTTTCTTAACACCTCCACTTCGCGCATCCGGGAATGACAGGCCTGCACACTGATGGATTGATCAAGCACTGGCAAGATCGGGCGTTGCTCAGCACTATTCAATGAATTGAGTAAAATATCGTTTTGTAAGTGTTGCAGTACGCTTTGCGCCACAGCAGGTTCAAAGCTATCTAATTCAAGATTAAAATAAGTTTGGCTTAAGAGCATATCCTGAAATTCCCGCCCCTGTTGCCCGAGTGCCGCCAATAATGGATGACCAATAAAAGGCTGCTGTGCAGCCTCTTCTCTTATAGCCGCTTTAGCGCATTGCCTTTTGCTCTCGATATCCGCCCAAAACTCTTGCGATGGATTCAGCAGAAATAAATGCAAATCGCAATGCTGCGCCAATGCGTGCAAATACGCCAAAAAAAGCGGTGGTAAGGTATTAATGCCAAATAGAAAAATACGTTCGGGTAGTTGCCCCGAAAAATGCCCGGGAATATGACTGTGTAAGGCATCAATACTATCTAGCCATAAGCTGCCGCGATGTTTATGGCCGATGCTTGCGGTTATATCCAGCCAAAGCTTGCGTTGCCACTGCTCGGCAGGATTATTGTCGAATGCCCATTCGCCTTGCTGCCAAAGGCTTAGCATATCAGGGCGCATAATTTGATATTGGTCAAAAATTTTAGCTAATTGTTGTGCCAGCTGAAAACGCTTTAAAGCCAGATTCTCACCCGTTAAATACTGGCGCAAAGGCTGAAATACCGGATCATCTACGTGTCTGAGCAGACCCTCAAAACGCCATAACATCACATTGCGGTCTAAAGCCGCATCATTTAAACGGCTATCCAAGAGCCCGGCAATGCTGCTAAAAAATTTACCGGGAAATAAAAACGCCGCATTCGCCCAAACATTTAAACGGCTCGCCAATTGTTGCGAAAGCCAGCGTTCCATACCCTGACTTTGAATCAGAAACAGCTCTTTTTCAAACGGTGAAGACAAAGGCTTCGCTTGAATAACTGCACCTAAATGTTCCAATAAATTTTCGGTTTTGTTGGAACTGTGCAGAAAAAACATGGCGTACCTTGGTTACAAAAATCGGATAAGAATGAGACCCAGCATGAAAATCACTGTCCAGATAAATCTTATCTTATTTCAGTCTAAAGGCTAGGTTATTTTCTCAATAAGTTTTGTTGTTAACTGCAATTTTCTGATTTTTAAAAAAATTTTAGAGGGTGTCCTGAATTGTGTGTCAATGGTGATTGATTACGCACAGTTACATTCTGCCTTCAAACTTTCGTGACTTTGCGTAAGCTCATGTTTACATGATTCAAGGGTATTGGTCGTATAAACAAGGAAAATACTTAGATAACGCTGCGGCTATAACGACTTGTCCTAATGCTAAACCCCCGTCATTTAATGGATAACGGCTAGGAACGAGCACGGTTTTACCCTGTTGCTGCAATTGCTGCACTACGCCCTCCAGCAGTAGCCGGTTTTGAAAAACTCCGCCGCTAAGGGCAATACTGTCGGCACCGGTGTGTTGACTGAGATCGAGCAACAGCTCAACGGTCGCTGCGATCAGGCTTTGGTGGATACGTGCAGCTATCCGGGATTTATGAGTACCGCGGTCAATATCAGTCAGTACCGCTTGCCATAAGCCTTCCCAACTTAATACCGATAAGCCATTTACAGGGGCAACCGAACTGGCTTGCTGGTATGGCATTTCTTCGGCAAACACTGGTGCAGCCAAAGTTTCCAGGCCAATCGCAGCCTGACCCTCATAATCAATGCGCCCCGGATATAAACCAAGTGCAGCGGCAAAGGCATCAAACCATCGCCCACAAGAGCTAGAGGTCGGTGAATTAAGATTCCTATTGATCATTGTGTCCAGCATAGCTAGGGGTTTGCTTGCCAGCAGCTTTATGATGTCCAAGTCGGCAAAGTCTCGTTGCAGGGTCGGCCAATCAAAATAATGCCGCAATTGTGCGTAAGTATTGCGCCAAGGCTCCAGCATCGCCTGAGTGCCGCCAGGCAATGCAATCGACTGGAAATGACCGAGCCGGGTATAGCCCTTGTAGTCACCTAGCAAAAACTCCCCGCCCCACAATTCGCCGTTATCACCCAAGCCTAAGCCATCGAAGATTGCGGCCAAAACCGGTGCGGTATCTAAGGCGATACCCTGTTCAGCCAGACAGGCGGCCAAGTGGGCATGATGATGTTGAACTTGTATTAGCTCGGCAGTATCAGTTTCAGCCAGGATTTGTCCATAGTGTGTCGATAGATACCCTGGGTGCTGATCAACGGCAATACGCTGGGGTTTGAAGTCGTGAAGATTCTTGTACAGATCGATTGCATTACGATAATCGCACTGAACGACGGCGTTTTCAAGATCGCCTATATGCTGGGAAACGATGGCTAAACCATTTTTCAGTAAGCAGAAACTGTTTTTAAGTTCCGCGCCCATCGCCAGAATACTACCTGCTTTTTCGAAACCGGGCGGCAATACCAGCGCTTCCGGGCAATAACCGCGCGCGCGCCGAAGCAAGCGCATTTTCCCTGCCATCAACTGCGTCACCGAATCGTCCAACCGGTTAACGATAGCTCGATCATGCAGCAGTAAATAATCGGCAATACCGGCCAGCTTTACCCGAGCATCATCATTGTTAATACATTGGGGTTCGTCGCTGATATTGCCTGATGTGAGTACGATAGGTACATCTAAATCCTTGAACAACAAGGTATGCAGCGGCGTATAGGGCAACATAAAGCCAAGCTTGTTATCACCTGGCGCTACTTCCGCCGCAACTGCCCTACCCTGTGCGGTCAATAACACAATCGGCGCGGATTTGTCCTGTAAGGCTTTAATTTCCAGTGCATCCACGTGGGCATACTGGGCAATCATCTCAATATTTTTAGCCATTAACGCAAATGGTTTTGCGTAACGGCGTTTGCGGGTGCGTAACTGACTGACAGCTTCTGCATTGCTTGCATCACAAGCCAGATGAAAACCACCCAGTCCTTTGATAGCAATAATAGAGCCTTGCCGGATCAATTTAGCGGCTTGTTGGATCGGAATGCCGCTATTCTGTGTTTGGGTGTTTTTATCTTCTAGCCAAACCTTGGGACCGCAATCGGGGCAACAATTAGCCTGGGCATGGAAGCGGCGATCGGCGGGATTATCGTATTCCTGCTGGCATTGCAGGCACATAACAAATTCCGCCATGCTGGTGTGGCAGCGGTCATAAGGTATCTGTTTAATAATGGATAAGCGCGGCCCACAGTGCGTGCAATTGGTAAATGGATAACCGTATCGGCGATTGTCCGGATCGGCAATTTCGCCCAGGCAATCATGGCAGGCTGCCGCATCGGCTACGATAGGCGTTTCTATGCTATTGGCTTGACTGGCGATGATTCGAAATTCGTTACTGCTTGGTTGAATGTCTAACGTTTGCACCTCAATGCTGTCAAGTCGAGCCAGCGGGGGTAGTTGCAGTGGAACTTGCTGAGTGAAAGCGTCAAGATCGGCCGTCATGCCAAAGGCGTGAATCATTACTCCCAAGCCATCATTCCATACTTCGCCAGTAAGTTGATGTTGATTAGCCAGATGCCAGATCATCGGCCTGAAGCCGACGCCCTGTACTATCCCGCGTATCCGAATTGCCTTTCCAGGCATCAGCAGATACGCGGTAATTGCTCGCCAACCGGCCAATCGACAATCCGCCGTCCGCCGAACGCCGTAGTCATTTGCACAAAGCCATGTCCGTCAGCAATGACTTCGCCAATGATCGCCGCATCTTTGCCCAGCGGATGTTGCCGCATTACTGCCAGCAGGCATTCGGCAGCTTTTGCATTGCAAATGCACACCAGCTTGCCTTCATTGGCGACATACAATGGGTCGAGGCCTAAAATTTCACAGGCAGCTTTGACTTCAGACTTAATCGGGATTTGTGTTTCATCAATGACCATGCCGACGCCGGATTGCTGAGCCAGCTCGTTCAACGCGGTCGCCAAACCGCCGCGGGTTGGGTCGCGCAAACAATAAATCTCGGCAGGTGCCGCCGCAACCATATCGGCAACCAGCCAATTCAGTGCGGCGGAATCAGAAACTATGGTCGTTTGGAATTGCAGATTTTCCCGGCTGGCCATAATTGCCACGCCGTGATCACCGATAGAACCGCTTACTAAAATGGCACAGCCCGGTTTAGCAAGGTTGCCGGAAATATTAACCCCTTCCGGTACGATGCCAACGCCAGTGGTGGTAATAAACACCCCGTCGCCCTTGCCTCGCTCCACCACTTTGGTATCGCCGGTGACTATCGGCGTACCAGCACGTTTCGCCGTCGCCGCCATGCTGATGACGATTTTTTCCAGGTCGGCCAGGGGTAGGCCCTCTTCCAAAATAAAGCCCGCCGCTAAATATAGCGGCTTCGCGCCGGACATGGACACATCGTTAACAGTACCGTTTACTGCCAACGACCCGATGTCTCCTCCCGGAAAAAACAGCGGCGAGATGACATGGCCATCGGTGCTAATCACCAGTCGTCCAGCCGGTACAGTAAACAGGGCTTGATCGTTGCGCTGCCGCAATAAGTCGTTGTCGAAATGCTTGATAAACAATTCATCAATCAGCTGAGCCATCGCCCGCCCGCCACCACCGTGGCTTAGATCGACTTTACCGGACTTTATGTTTAGCGAGGATGTGTAGGGGTTGGGCACTGGCCAGATTCTCTTTTTGTTTTAATTAGGTTGCTATCTGGGTTAAAGCTCTCAGCCGCCCATAAGACCAATACGCCGCGCAAGCACCCTCCGATGAAACCATACATGAGCCCATCGGATTTTCAGGAGTACAGACCGTTCCCAGTAACTTACAATCTTGAGGTTTTTTCGCGCCACGCAGAATAGCCGGACATTCGCAGCCTTTGACATCACCCGCCTGAATTGCAGGCATGTCAAAACGTTGTTCCGCATCAAAATCGGCATAACTTGCTTTGAGTTTTAAAGCGCTGTTGGGAATCAAGCCCAATCCGCGCCATTCGAATTGCGGCCGCAGCTCGAACACTCCCTGCATCAATGCCTGCGCTTTCAAGTTACCTTGCCTCGTGACGGCACGGCTGTATTCGTTTTCAACCTCGTGACGGCCTTCATTGAGCTGGCGAATAAGCATAAGCACTGACTGCATTACGTCCAGGGGTTCGAAACCGGCAATGACTATCGGCTTGGTATAGCGTTCGGCAAATATTTCATAGGGCTGGCTGCCGATCACAGTGCTGACGTGGGATGGCCCGAGAAAAGCATCAATAGCGACGGGTTGCGGCGCATCCAGAATCGCTTGCATTGCAGCAGGTGTTAATACGTGGTTGCAGAATACCAAAAAATTAGTCAGCTGTTCGGCCTGCGCCTGTTTAATAGCGACTGCGGTGGGTGGTGTAGTGGTTTCAAAACCTATCGCGAAAAATACCACTTGCCGATCCGGATTGTCGCGAGCGATTTTCAAGGCACCCTGGGTGGAATAAATCATCTGAATATCGGCACCGTTGGCCTTGGCTTTCAGCAAGCTGTTACGAGCACTGGCGGGTACCCGCATCAAGTCGGCATAGGTACAAAGAATCACATCGTGTCGTTCGACCAACTGGATGGCATTGTCAATGCGTCCGGTCGGCAATACGCACACCGGACAGCCAGGGCCGTGAATGAATTCAACATTGTCCGGCATCAAGTCCTGCACGCCGTAACGGAAAATGGCGTGGGTATGGCCGCCACAGAACTCCATCAGCCGATAGTGCCGATCGGGATCGACAGCTTGGGCTATCGCGTTGGACAATTTTTGGGCTAGGTCTTGCTGTCTGAATTCGCTGATGTATTTCATGCCTGGGATGTTAATCCGGCTTCGGCAAATAATTCAAGGGTTTTTAAGGCTTCGTCTTCGTCGATTTTATGCAACGCATAACCGACATGCACCAACACATAATCACCAATTGAGATATCTTCAACCAAGGCGAGCGATACCTCGACTTTAACATTACCGACTGATGCGGTAGCCATACCGGTAACTGGATTAATGGCGACTATTTGAGCCGGTACTGCTAAACACATAAGCTTTAGATTCCGGTAATGTTGCGAACGTTAAGTTAATTAAGCATAATCAATACACTGTAATTCCAATTCAGCTTTCAGCCAGCGCAACCAACTCTTCATCCCTTCCCCGGTTTTAGCCGACAACAACAAGATTTTTATGCGTGGATTAACCTGTTTTGCAAATTGAATACATTGCTCTGTGTCGAAATCCAGATATGGCAACAGGTCGGTCTTGTTTAAGATCATTAAGTCGGCGGCATGGAACATGTCGGGGTATTTAATCGGCTTATCCTCACCTTCGGTAACGGACAGGATTACCACCTTGTGCGCCTCACCCAGATCGAACGCCGATGGGCAAACCAGATTGCCGACGTTTTCAATGAACAACAAACTATGGTTTTTCAGCTTTAGGCTTTTCAGAGCATGGCCAACCCGATGAGCGTCCAGGTGGCAGCCTTTGCCGGTGTTAATTTGCAACGCTTGTACGCCGGTAGCGCGGATGCGCTCGGCATCGAGGGCGGTTTGCTGGTCGCCTTCTATAACAGCAATGTCAGTATCGTCCTTCAAACGGGTGATGGTTTCAGTGAGCAGCGTGGTCTTGCCGGAACCGGGACTGGATACCAGATTCAACACCAGCATGCTGCGGGTACTGAAATAGTGCCGGTTTTCGGCGGCATAACGGTTATTTTTAGACAGAATATCCTGTTCGATTTGCACCATGCGTGCAGGACTTAAGCCCGGGGCATGAGAATGCTCGGCGCTAAGCACAAATTTATGCTGATGGGCATGACTATGGTCATGTGAATGTTCGTGATCTTCATCGTGCGAGTGAGAATGGCCCTCGCCGCAGCCGCATACACCGCACATTATCCTACCTCCAGCTCTTTAATACGCATTTGATCCCCGCCGTTCACCTGCAATTGATGGCTACCGCACTGTGGGCAGACATCGTATAACTGTTCTACAACCACATTATCAGCACAGGCCATGCACCAAGCCTGGCCGGGTACATTAATAATTTCCAGCCGGGCGTTGTCAGCCAACGAGCCTTGCATAACCACATCAAAACTAAACCGAAGCGCCTCAATCTCAACGCCTGATAATACACCGATTTCCAGCCAAACGGTTTTAACCTTACGATATTGCTGGGCAGTTGCCTGCTGCTCCAATACCTGTAAAATGCTTTCGCATAAAGATAATTCATGCATGGCTATCCCTGCCATGCACCCCGCGGGCAAGTGCAAATCTGCTCCTGGCAGATTTGTCATGCTGGCTATCCCTACCATACACCATGTGGGTAAATGCAAATTTGTTCCGTACCGGTTTGTCATGCATTAAGTTCTTTCCCGTTGCAGCTATCGATTAGATTCAATTGGTAATTTAGTTTTGAGTTTACACATTTTGCGTTATAAAAAGCCACTTATCGATAATACTCAGCAAAATTAAATGCGTTATGTTAATACTTTAGTGCATCCCTGCGTGTTTTTTGCCACGATTATTTATAGATATTTTATCGCTAATAAACGCCGCAATGAGTGCCCTACATGACGCCCAAGCTTAACGACAGAATCCCCCGGCATGTAACTGCTCACGTCCGAGGGGGAGTTTTGTAGCATTGAACGACAATCACGGGCTTGTTATATTACTGTCAGTTGCGACAGCATAAACAGGCAGTGCTTTTGCAGTATGATTAGTTTTGTATTTCTAACTTTATCTTGCCGAGAATGACTTCCCTTTCAGCAGCGGTTAACTTCAAAAAGCCGCCGCCCAAAAAATCCGCCCAGGCAGTGTTACCAAATTTTAAATCAGCTTTTAACTGAAGTTGACCACCAGGCCGAACTTCTGTTTGCACGTTAGCCAACTCAAAAAGACTACCACCGCCAAGATTATCAAAAAGTACCCAGGTGGAGCCGGTGTTAATTACCGCAAACTTGCCCCATCTAACCGAGAGGTCTGGCCTGCGATCAAAGTCACTGCGGACTTTAAACGCACCTGCTATGCCGATAGAACCGCCTGTAGTAGGGTTCCAATTGGTACCGACGTTCCCGGCTTGAAAAGGCGCTATTGATAAAGGTACCGCTGGTAACGTATATGGCTGAACATCAGTTGCCAAGCCAGTATGATTGGTAGGTGTAGCATTACAAAGATCATTTGGGGGTGGAGTACGTCCACACACTGTCACTGGATAGGTAAACTCCGAATCGTTAAAAAACTCATTGATATAAATAAAACGCTTACCATCTATGTCAGCACTGGCAAGGTTATTTGCACCCTTAAATGTGGCTAAAACTTGTTGGTTTAAGGTAATTTTTGCTTTACCCTCAAAACCAGCGGCATTCGCTGCTGCTACACCTAGTACACTTAAAGCTGCTACGCTTGCAATTACTATATTTTTATAATAGTTTTTTCTCACTTGCATTATCATTCTCCGAAAAAATAAAAAGTCTTAAGCCTCTATTGTCTATGCTGATGCCTTCTACCATCTTCATAATATTTGGCTCAATATCATGTGAACACATTCATTTACAAACAACAGACCCCCATAAAATCCCATGAGGCTTTATAAATAAAAGCTATCCACGCAATTAATAAAGCAGTTTTTGTACCAACATAAATTTAATAC
>JBEBJQ010000138.1:0-5405 GCA_040079795.1 Methylococcales bacterium | reverse complement strand
GCGTATTGGTAAGGCCGTCTTAGAAAATCCTGAGCTGCCACTGCGCATGATTCAGGACATGATGGTGTCCATCGAAGAGGTCAAAGCAGGCAAAATACAACCTTATCAGTTCGGTTAATTCCATTTAAAGCATGACACTTGATGTTCAAGTCACGGCTTCTTTCGCACGAGCTGCGAAGAAATTACACGCCAGAGATAAAAAAGTCGTTGACCAAGCTGTCAGAGATTTGGCTGATAGTCCGAATTTAGGTGAAGAGAAACGCGGCGATTTGGCGGGCTACTTTGTTTATAAATTCAAGCTCAACAATCAAGAAACTTTGTTGGCGTACGCGCTGCGACCCGATAAATTTAAACCCACTTCAATCATTTTGATGGCAGTTGGACCGCATGAGAATTTTTACGCGCAGCTCAAACGCGTGACGTAGGGGAGTTGGGGGAGATTGCGCCGGAGGTGCGATTTTCTAAGGATACGCTATCCAGCTCAAATCAAATCAAATCAAATTTTCATGTTGTCGACGCGGCGGAATGTAGATGTACTTGTCTTCCTCTTTTTTCTTTTCATTATTCGAAGGCCAGTCGCAGCCGCCGCAGTCACAGCAATTGGCAAAGTCAAAAATTTTTGAAAAAAATCCAGATCCATGAGAATCACTGATCGAGAAAGAAGGCAGATCGCAATTCAAGTCAATTGGTAGATCGCAGCCTGCATCGCAAAAACCACGTTGCGAATGGAGGTGGAATTTAGGTTTTTTAGTATTTTGGCGATATGCAACGCCACATAATTTAGTGCGCTTGTGGAGTATATAAATACCACTGAAAACGCCATACATACTAATCGCACGGTAACCCAATGCTGAGCAACTCCCGTGTCCAGTGTGGTGTTTATATGCGCAGCAAAACCCCTTACGTGGCGAAATATAACTTTGATAAAACTTAATAGAAAAAAGTGCGAGTGCTTTCATACTTGTGATAATAATATACCTCACAACCATGCAATTACTGTCTTGCCCCCACCTTTGAAAAGAGGGACGACGCTAGAACTGTTTTATGCACCCAGCCGGCGTATTTATTGCTTGAGCAGCTACAAAAAATAGAGCAAATTGCAGGCAGAATTCGCCCCTACCTGAACGCCCCACGCACGCTGGATTTGGATATTCTGCTTTATGGCGATGCACCGATTCAAACCGAAACTTTGACAGTTCCGCACCCCCGCATGTTGAAGCGGGCATTTGTTTTGGTGCCGTTGGCGGAGATTGCGCCGGGGCTGGTTAGTGCGGAGAGATTGGAGGGGGTTAGGGGGCAGGGGATTGAGCGGATTTAATGTAACGTCAAATCATGTACGCTGAAGCCGTCGCAACCAAGTATCCCAGGACTCAATGCGAACTGGTGGCGTTGAGCGAGCTTCGTAATCTTGACGTTTTACGCTTTCTTCCAAATCGTTAATAGTGCGGCCGCCAATTACGATACTCCGTATGTTTATGTCTTTGTTTGGATCAACTTGTAATTCATGGTATGGCCCTAGGAAAGCGTTATGCAACTTCTCTCCCTGTTCTGCACGCATCCGACTGTTATGCGCATCTTTTCGAAAGTTGTTTAAATCTCGATAAATAATGCCGAGACGCTGCTGAATTTGAGTTGCTGCCTCAGTTGCCTTGTGATTGAAGGCTCCATAGTTATTTGAGTTCACTAGATTGAATTCAGCTCCTTTAACTTCAATCAGGATGACATCCATACGCGATCGACCCGTGAACACCACAAAATCTATTGAACCACCTGCCAGTGGATATTCAGAGAAGCAAATGTATTCATCATCGGGTTTTGCATATGCTTCCCCAAAAATTGACAAATCATTCTTTAATAATTTTTGCAGCGCTAATTCGCCTGCACCACTTGTAATAAGCGAATTGAGAGATGCCTTTGAAACCATACCATCCAATATATCTAGTCGACGTCTTATTACTTCATTCGATTCTTGATACCTTGAATCAATAAATGGATTTCGACGAAATAGTATTTGATCTGCTTGAGTTGAAATTCGTTTGTTATTCGAACTTCTGTCATCAAGTTCTTCAGTGTCGCCATCAATCAGTGCAAGAACAGCTTGTCTATTTAAACTCTGCCATTTGGTTGTTGGCGTAGTGCTGACTAAATAAAATGTATCTTTTAGATCTGGTTGTTCGTAGTGCTCAATAAATGTCGCTGGAAGAATCACATAACCTTGATGCACGATAGATTCAACAATGTTTTCTATAGCATTTGTTACAGATTGACCATCATTTTTAGTCCCCAATTCCGTAATCAGTACAACAGTTCCTACATTGCCAATGAATGTACGTACTCTGCAAAGGCCGCGGCTAACGCGAGTGTTGCCGTCAGGATAATTATGGACTATGTCACTAGTTTTCATGGAAGTTAAACTTAAAACTAGAAATTGCTATGGTGCTCGCCATACATTCGCAGATGCCGCATCGAAGTAACTAACTGCTAATGGATTTTTCGCTCGCCTGCCATTAGTTAACTGATTTGCTCGACGCGCTATGAATTTGTTACTTTCTGAGTTGGGGTCACCATAAAGCCCTATATATAGATGTGAGAGCTTGCCTCGTTGGATACAACGTAGGTAATGATCATCGTTCTCAGCGAGCGAATGACCATAGATAAACAGTGCTCCCTGAATTGAAGAGAAGCTTCTATAAGCCTTTGCCAAGTAATCATTGTGGCGAATTCGTTCGTATTTTTCAGCACTCGTGCCTTCAGAAACAAACAATGGAAAGTAGTTTTTGTTCAACGCACTACGAATCTGATCGATCAGTCTGATACCTGTGTTCTTCCATGTGTACTTTTGAATCTCAGTTCCAGTATCGAAAACGTGTAAAGCACCATGAAGAAACCACATATCCTGTTCGTGGCTCTGATCTGGTTCCCATACCACATATTCAGCTTCAAAGTCTTCTTGTGGTGTTCGGAATCCGTCATCAGAAGTCGGTAACTCGCCTTCAGGGACGTGCATTTTTGTCCAATACAACAATAGGTCATAGTTGAATGTGTAGACGTTATCGAAGTTTGATAAGAAAGTTCGACAAGTTTGATATTCTTCCTCTGTAAGTTCCCCTGGCCATGCAGGATGGCTGGCAGCAATTGTTTCAACGAGCAATTCGCGAAGTCCATTTGCATCTAAATCAAGTGTTTTTGCTAGTTCAGGTGGTCCGCTATAAGTTTCAACAATTCGAATCGAATCGCGCAACGCTTTAATCACCTTCTCGAAGTCTTGTGTATGCAATGCTTCGAAAGCATGCTTCGCTGTTGGGGAGATTTTGGAGAAGTCTGCTTGTTCAAACAACCTACCGTATGCAAATATGTCTGGACGACAAGCTATGCTGAAGCCATTACCCAACAATGCGTGTCGTTTGTTGTAACTTCGTGAATCATGCAACGCTTCGGTAAAAGTTAGTATCGACATTCTGGGGTGGACTTAATATTATTAGCAGAAATTTATTTCCTTAACTATAGCCTAATAAAGTATTTTGTTACGTTTTGTCAAATTTATTAATCTGAAAAAGCGTTTACACAAAATCTAATTTTGAAATGTATTTGATAGCGCCCGAGGCAATAAACGCGCCGGCTAGAGCCATAAATCAGGATTAAAAACTACCTAAAGTCGACTACATCAATTTACTATATTTTTAATAGCACCTAAGGCAATAAATACGCCGGCTAGAGGCCAATTTAATGCTAATTGAAAGCGATTACTACGTTTTAACTTCCCGCAGCGCCACGCTGAGCTGGTCAACCATCTCCACCCAATCAGAATCCTGCAAAATCGCCTCGCGCAGAAAGGCGGCTTGGGCTGGGGTCCAGAAGGGGGCGTCGGCTAGGAGGAAATCAGAGGACAGGCGGGCGTGGCTGGCTATGAAGCGCTGGATGGCGTATTCGTCATTGGGCAGCCCGAGCTGGGCGAAGAGGTCTGAAAAGTGGTGCATGTGTTTATTCATGCGTTTATGTTGCTACTTAATGGCGTAGCGGTCAAGCGGCTAGCGCACGTTATTGTTTTTGATGAATTTACAAAGATTCAACATGTAAACTGTTTACGGAACTATGCCACTTAGTGGTACGATTAGATAACTAGAGATTTGCCATGACAACGACAGCTAAAAAGACCAAAAGCAGGATTTTTGAAGCAGTCCATGAGACTGCGGATGATTTGCATCGTCTGGGCTTTATCGACAAACGCAAGATGCGTCAATTCGATGTGCTTTGCCTAGCGCCCATCGCACCCTACGACAAAGACAAAATCCGCGCTTTGCGTGACCAGCTGCAACTCAGCCAGTCAGTGCTTGCATCGTTACTGAATATCAGCCTTTCAACGGTACGCAAATGGGAGGTGGGTGACAAGTTGCCCAGCGGGCCATCGTTGAAACTGCTGAGTTTATTGGATCGTAAGGGACTGGAAGCGGTGCTTTAAAACTTGACGCTTAAAACTTAATCTTCCCCGTCAAAATATCCGCCCACATGCGCCAATCTCCGGCGAAGCTGTAGAAGGGGTATTTGAAGGTGGCGGGGCGGTTGTGTTCGAAGAAGAAGTGGCCTACCCACGCGAAGGCGTAGCCTTGCAGCACACCATAGAGTATCAGCATGGGGTTGCGGGTCAGGATGGCTGAAACTATCAGGATGAAACCGATGCTGGTGCCCACAAAATGCAATCGGCGGGAGGTTTGGTTGCTGTGCTCGCTGAGGTAAAAAGGGTAAAACTCGCTAAATGAGGTGAATTTGGTGGCGAATTTTTTGTCGCTATTTGTTGATTCGGTCATGTTGTCTCTCCTTATAAATCAATAGCTTAGCAGCATTTCACCGTCCCCGCATAAACAGCGCATCCAGCTCTTTGATGCTGATTTGCCGCCAAGTCGACCGGCCGTGGTTGCACTGGTCGGAGCGTTCGGTTTCTTCCATTTGACGCAAGAGGGCATTCATCTCGTCCAGCGTCAATTTGCGGTTTGCGCGCACCGCGCCGTGGCAGGCCATGGTGGATAGGATTTCGTTTTGTGCACGTTGGATGACAGTGCTGGCGTCGTGCAGGGCTAGTTCGGCTAGGACGCTACGGGCGAGTTCGACGGCGTCGCCTTTGGCAAGAGTCGTCGGTACAGCCCGGACGGCTAGCGTTTTGGGGGAGAAGGCGGTGATGTCTAGGCCGAGTTGCAAGAGCGTATCCGCACATTCCTGCGCTGTGGAGACTTCCAGCGGGGTGGCAGCGAAGGTGGCGGGGATGAGCAGCGGCTGGCTTGGGAGCGATGATTTCGCAGCATCGGCGACGTTGATTTGTGACTCAAATTGAGTTTTAAGGCGCTCATAAACAATCCGCTCATGCGCGGCGTGCATGTCCACAATGACCAAGCCTTGCGCGTTTTCCGCCA
>JBEBJQ010000051.1:0-31658 GCA_040079795.1 Methylococcales bacterium | reverse complement strand
ATTGCAACGCGTTACGCTAAAAATACGAGTTCATTTTTAGCTGCTGTGCAAATTCGATGCATCGCGCTTTGGGCTGCTATCTTATGACGACACTATCTAGGACATTAACTCAATAAGGCAAAGTCCATTATTTAGTTGCATCTCCCTGAATTTGCCTCAGCATCGGCTAATTCAAATACCAATTTACCATTAGGCGATAGTTCGGGCGCATAGCGTAAGGTTGCCCAGTAAGTCACATCCCCATCAGGCAGTGCCAAGCCCACTCTGGGAATATGGAGCTTAGTATCTTGCATCAGCGCACCGTCTTGAGCCACTGACGTCACTAAAGAATTTGATTTCCCACAACGGTCCTGGGCAACAATACTCCCAAATTCCTGCAAATATTTCATAACATTAGCCACATCTTGTAGCGTAGGATTACCAATTTTTCTGCGTGTCATAGTCGTATCAGGGATTCCAAAATAGGCTTTATGGGCAAATTCACTGAATTTTCCATCTTCTTTTAAATAGGCAATCAATCCACCTTTTGGTAAACCAGCAACGGTGTTTGATTGGTCATCATCAGGTAAACCGTGGCATTCTGTACACTTTGCTTCATAATACAATTTTCCTGCATTTGCATCCGCGGTATCCACCAGTTGATAAACGACCGGATTAGCAGCCGGTATTAGGCGTTTAAATACGCTACTTGGCTGGCTTTCCGGTGAGTTTAAAAACTCCACAAGACAAGACACTTGTTTTTCAGTAAGAAGTCCCGTGTAGTCAGGGTGTTGGTTACCCAAGGTATAACCCTTTTGATAAGCCGCAGTGTTCGAGGCTGCACGAGGAGTTACCGGCGCGACCCAAGCTCCTGACCCCTCCGTAACACCGCGTCCGTTAGCTGAGTGTAAAATCATTCCAGTATTAATGGGGGCGTGCTTACCCAAAATACCCGTATCAACATTACGACTACTATTATCGCCATCTCCTAACCCGGCATTAGGCCGGGTCGCGGTGCGTGAACGCCTGACGTAACCACCATCTGTGCCCAGACGATCCCATCCATGACAAGATTTACAACGCAGATAATCCGCCTGATTTTCCCCAACTGGAAGCGTACCTGCCCCCCCTGCGTCGGATTTAGTCCAGTTATCCCAGACCATGCCACCCAGCGCCACACAGGCTTCGTCGGCAACAGCCAGGGGCGGTAAAGACAGCACGCCTAATAACAGTGCCAGAAAAGTTTGTTTTAAGGGTATTTTTTGCATTTGAACACCTGTTATTTTTGTAGTGTCCTGATGATATGCACATTCTTTCAGTTGCTAAGATCCAAGGTTTAAAAAGCAGTAAATAACCCTGCACATGAACCATCAAACCAGTGAAATCTAAAATGTGCAATTGTTGTTCAATCAAGACCTTAGTTTTAAGAAAATTAGTTGCCGCACAATACGACCCGTTTAAGAAGCACTTCGACCTTCTTAAACGTTAATTCCTGATTTACCGACAAAAGTTTAAACGGAGCTAAATTAAAAATTCGCAAGGAAGGGAGTAAAACGGGTACTACGCAATTGGTAGGGATAACTGTCTAATCATTTTTTGCTAGACAATGCAAAAACCGGCATTTCTGTGAACAAAACGTCGACTAAAGCCGGTGGACTTCAAGTTACGGCTGAAATCCGGATTTTATCTTTTCGATAGGATTGGCAAAAAAAGCCAAAATAGAATTATTCAGCCCGTTTAACTAGCCAATTTAAAAATATGATCTAAATTTAAGTGGGTAAAAAATTAGTTCGGTCAGAATAGCCTGATACCGGCTGAGCTTGTTAAGCAGTTATCAATATAACCACTAAGTAAATAAAGGATCTCATGAAATATATATCTAAAAAAACAGTTCGAATGGCAAGTGTGTCACTGGCCGTTTCACTCGCATGTATTAACCAAGGAGTCCAAGCTGCTGATTATATAGCACCGATATCCGGTTTACCGGGTCAAATAAAGCTAGACAACGTTTCCTTAATTAACACGAACGGGAGTATTAATGGATCTACCGGCGCAATTTTACAAGCCTTAGATGCCAATCCCTTAAATGCTGGCCAAGTATTTGAAGTGGCTAATATATTGCCTGGAACGGGTAGTGAGGATGCCAGCTTTACGGTCATCGATGATAAATTATTTATCCCAAAGTTGCTGGAAGGAGCATTGTTAAGCTATAACCTGCAATTAGTAAAATCAAGTAGCTTGCCTTTGCAATTTACAGTTACTACGTTAAGCAGCGGTGTGCAAGGCCCTACCGGTTTAACAGGTGCTACTGGCCCACAAGGCCCCATCGGTTTAACCGGCGCTACGGGTGCACAAGGACCTATCGGTTTGACCGGGCCTGCTGGCGCTACAGGTGCTACGGGCGCACAAGGACCTATCGGTTTGACCGGGCCTGCTGGCGCTACAGGTGCTACGGGCGCACAAGGATCTATCGGTTTGACCGGGCCTGCTGGCGCTACAGGTGCTACGGGCGCACAAGGATCTATCGGTTTGACGGGGCCTGCTGGTGCAACAGGCCCTCAGGGAGCCGCAGGTTCATCGGCAACACTTTACGATGCAGTCATCGGGACTATGAGTTCGGCTAACCCTGCATTTGTTATATTTGCATTTGATTCCGCAACAAACAAGTATTTATCGACTCAAAGCCGATCAAATGGCGGTGGAAATCATGCAAAAGCAGTTAGTGATTGTAGTGCGCCGTACCGCTTACCACACGCGTATGAGACACAGTTGATAATTCAAGCGAGACTAAAAGCCGTTGCTAATAATACAGGCACATCAATTGAGAATGATGTAGCCCAAAACATTATGACAACGCAATGGACACAAACAAGGTCTGATAATTCCAATAATTTTTTCTATATCATCCAGAATGGTGGTCAAATTGCTCCGTCATCAGTTCAGAATTTTTATAACATCAACTGTGTACTGGAAACAGGCACCCCTTAGTTGTTAGCATTGCTGCTAAGCTAGATGATAGGCGAGAGGATTCGTGCGTAGCGCGAATCCTTACCTTGAACTTGTCTAATAGACAAATTGCACTTATGAGTTGAATTTTAGGCTTTTGCGTGGCAAATAGTTCGTTTTTACTTCTCGACTATTCAAATTGATTTCTTTTAAACGTTTGACATGAAATTATTCTGAAAATGCAGCGCCTAAAAACGCTTAATGATAACTGTCTAATCATTTTTGCTAAGCAATGCAATAACCGGCACTTCTCTGGGACTAAGGACGGCAGTTAAATTATTTAACTAATTTAGTTAAGCCAGAAGCAGTTTCATTTCACTAAAACTGAAGCATCCATCACCAAACTCAGCTTGTCCTGTGGACAGTTGGCTATCTCACAGACCGCTAATACGGCAGTGCTGGCATTAATGCCGGATAACGTTCCTAGTTTTGTAGGCACTTCCGCTTTTTGTAATATCGTTTGGGTTTCCAGTAGCGTTAAATCTGGCTTAAGTTCCAGTAATAAAGCAATAATCCCCGAGACTTCAGCAGCAGCAATTGAGCTTCCGGAGATAAAATCGTAAGTTCCTTTTGGTAAAGTAGTGAGCACTTTTTCACCGGGTGCATTAACGACGATAGCAGAGTTTGTGAAGGCTGTTTTTAAAGCTGGCTGCACTGAAACTAACGATTGGACGGCAATCACATTTTTTAACGAGGCAGGAAAACCGTCATTCGATTTTTCAGCACCGTTATTTGAAGCTACCACAAAAATCCCTTTAGCTATCGCTTTATTAAGCAAAACAGTTAACAAAGGATCGTCCGGACCTGTCAGGCTCATATTTAAAATATCAACATCCGCCCTGATTGCAGCATTGATTGCCAATGCTAGGGTCAAACTGTTACACATCGCTGCAATGTCATCTATTTTGTCCGGCCAACAGGCTTTTAAGGCAAGTAATTTGGCGTCCGGGGCAACGCCGGTGATACCTGTTTTGTTATCTTTTTTAGCTACCAATATCCCGGCAACGGCAGTGCCATGTTTATCAGAGGAAAAACTCGCAGAAATATCTTTAGCAAAATTTTCATCGCGACTGATTTGCCCCATTAAATCCGGGTGATCAAGCGCGACACCAGTATCAATCATGGCGATAGTAATTTGTTTCCCGGTAGTTTTAGTATGCACCTGATCAATTTGCATTTGCTGCATATTGGCCTGAAGCTTAAAGTACGGGTCATTATACTGATGCGCTTGGGTCTTAAAATAGTGCATAGGCTGCACCAGTTCCACCCGCAGATCTTTTGCTAATTGTTGCAAGGTATCTGCCATACTGGCGTTAGTGGGTACTTGAAACACTGCGCAGTGCATACCTACTTCAGTCATCGGCCATTCGGTGATTTTTTTTAATTGATGATCTATCGCAATAGCATCAGTAACGCGCTGACTCCAAGTCGTGCTCTGGTAAGCACCGCGTTTACGGTAACTATTGCCAGCCGCTAGATCTGGAATGGTATCCAATGACTGATCAGACAAGGCAACTAACACCATGTGATCTGCATCAGCTTGTTGGTAAAGGCTGGATAAATCCGGTGCCGCCTCAAGCTGATCACTTTTAGTCGGCGTTGAAGCCATCCCTAAAATCATGCCAAGCAACAACGGTAGCATTAAATTCATTTTGGCACCCTCTCATTGGACGGGGTAGACAAGACTACAGAAGCGGGTTCAGCAAAAATCACTTGGGGATTTTTACGCAATTGCGCCAGCAACTCTTCCTGCGTATGTTGTTCTGCAAAGCGCACAGTATAAACACCCTGTGGCGTTGGTTGTCCGACGATCTCACCAGATAGAGGGGTTAACAAGCTTGTCATTTGTTGCACCGTGGTCTTATCAGAAAAAACCAGATGAATTTCATTACGGTTCAAGGTTGCCTGCCCACCGTCGGATAGAGTACGGTAATCGGAGCCTAACAATTGATTGAGCTTGAAATAGCTTGGAACTAACAAAGCCAGCATTAACATCGCCGCCATTGCCAGAGCCGGGCGAGAGATTGACCAGACCCTTAAACTCATGCGCTTTATCTGTTTAGGCGCTTCCATGGCTGTCGCAACGGGTGAAGACGACACAGACTCTGACGGCTGAGGCTGGTGCAGTCGCTTTTTTAACTGTGCAAAAGCGGCCTGCTCAGCCGCGTCGAGGATACCAGTCTGTTGCACCATTAAGGCTAGATTTTGTAAGTTAAGCACTTCACGCTTACAAGTCAGGCAAACTTTTAAATGCGCTTCCACTTGCAGAAGCTCAGCACCATGCAAGGTTTTATTAACATACCAGGGCAAAGCCAGTAAAACCCTTTGGTGTGTGGAATAAGGATCGTTATGAACGAGTTTCATTAAAGTCTCCTGCGCATTAGTGTATTGAGCCTGGCATAGTATATTCCGCCATATTTAAAACCTTTGCCAGTTTCCTACGGGCGTGGTGCATACGGGTTTTAACGGTATTTTCAGGACAGCCCATTAACTCGGCAATTTCGCTGTAGTGCAGCCCCTGAAAATAGGTTAATTCTATGACTGCACGTTGATCCGGTGAAAGTTGATCAAAAGCCGCCTCCAACCAGTTATCCATTTCCAGTTGCTGTAAACCTTGATCCAATTGTCCGAAAATAGGGCTGTCTGCCTCAATCAACTCCAGAGAGTCTTCTTCTAGATTGCCAGTTTTACGGATCGCTTGCCGCGCCTTATTGTAAGCTATGCCAAAAATCCAGGTGGAGGGCTTACACTGCCCGTTATAAGTCGCTGCTTTTTCCCAAACCACATACATTACATCGTTAATTACTTCGTCAATAATCGTTTCTTGCCGGGTCACGCGGCTGATAAAACGAACCAAACGGCTGTAGTATTCGCGATACAACAATTCCAATGCTTTTTCGTCCGCCTGGCAAAGGCGGGCGATTAAGTTAATTTCCTGTTGTACTTGACTGGCCTTGCTATCATTATCCAAGTGCTTTACCAAACTGTTTACTGGTATTAAGGTCATATCGGATCACACCTAAGCAAATCATCATTACTTTATGCCCTGTATATCCCCAATTGCTGTCAAAAAGTTCATTTAGAATTTAATTGTATTTTTTTAGGTATCTTTTTTAGAGTAAATCGACGCTACTACTTAAAAGCCTGTCGAAATTGAAAAAACCACTGCTGCATCCAGCATCGGTGGATCATAAGCCGCATGCATTATTTCTTCCCTTTTAAGATCAATATTGGTTTCAGTTGCATCCATATAATGTAGTGCCAAGGTTATAAATTTATAAGCGTATACCAGCCCGACATTCCAATAAGGGTAATCTGAACCCAGTGCGGCGTTAGTCTGTGCATAACCCGCAGTGGCCGATAATTGCAAGGCATCAGTAAGGAGGTAACGCCCGGTTAGCGCATAATCAATTGCATAATTACCCACACTATAATAATTATCTGTGACCGCAACCCTCGCTGTCAGTAAATCCCGGTAATGTAAAAACCCATAAAACTCATGGTAATCGGCGGCATGTCCAAATAGATTACCGTCATAAAGATAGCCCGTCCATTGCAGTGCCAGTCGCCACTGCTCAGGAAGTTCAAAACTCCACCCCACATAAGGGGTGATTTCTACGTGTGCCGGATTATTTTCAACTTCAGCAGACTTAAAGTTGATATTAGAGACTGAGCTGCCGATATAGAGGCCCGAGCTGTGCTCATAATCGATATTAGCCAGCAAGGCGACATCATTGTCACTCTTGGTAAACCATCGATCAGCATTATTGGTTGTTCCGGTTAAAGTGCCGTGAAAGTCAGCGAGGCTTAGGGAGTTATGGATTAAACAAAACACGCCACACAGAGTACGCAAAACATAGGCCAAAGCATCTGGACGCTCCATATCAACTGATAACCTTTAGTAGCAAACAGACGGCTGAAAGAATCTGTTATAACTAATTTTAAGAACACTAAGCACCCTACAATCCAGACCAGATATAAACGAACCAGAAATAACAGATTGAAAAATATAATTAAAATCGATTTTTTTAAAAGCTTTTGGCATGAAATTACTCTGAAATAGTTACGCCTAACACGCTTAAATATCACATAAATATAATTTTTACAGCGATTAAGATAGTTTGCATTGAACCATTTGCTACAAATAGGACATTAACGGAAGACTTCTTTAATTCATTAGGATTAAAGAATTTTTAAACCTTGTTGATTTTATTAAATAGAAAATTGTAACACTTAATTTTTTATTCAATATGATCTTTTAGTGATGCAAATGCCCCTCTATTTAGGAATAATCAAATGAAAACGATGAGAAATGCAGTCTTATTATTAGCTGGCACTTTAACTGTAAGCTCCCCCCTATTTGCCAAAAACGGCGCGGATGACACTAACGGTACTTCAGGCACATCAGGTTCCTCTGGAACTGCCGGTACAGCAGGAACCTCTGCCACCAGCGGAACTTCGGGGACAACAGGCACCACCGGAACTTCGGGTACGACTGGAACAACCGGGACATCGGGGACAACAGGCACTACCGGAACTTCGGGTACGACTGAAACAACTGGGACTTCGGGGACAACTGGAACAACCGGGACTTCGGGGACAACAGGCACTACCGGAACTTCGGGTACAACTGGAACAACCGGGACATCGGGTACGACTGGCACAACCGGTACGTCGGGAACAACAGGCACTACCGGAACTTCTGGAACCTTTGGCTCGGCTAATCTTAACCAAAAAGTCTTAGCCAATTTTAACGACCAATTATTAATCGTACCCTGTATTGACGTAAAAAATTCAAGCTTTGATGATCACTATCACGTCGTATTCGGTTTATCAGGGGACAACAGCGGTAAAGACTGGGCAGTAAAAGAAGTTAAAAATACTACCGCCGATACCTGTGACAAATCCAATGCCAGTTCGCTTGAACTTTTGCAAACGCTAGCGTCATCTGATGCAGGGTCTTCAGGAACATCAGGCACCTCTGGCCACACCAAAAAAGTAATCGCAGATTTCAAGGAAAATTTGCTGGTAATGCCCTGTGTCGAAGTCAAAAGTTCAAGCTCTAAAAGCTATTACCATGTAGCGATGCAATTAGCCGGGGACAAAAGCGGCTCGCGTTGGGAATTAAAAGGCGTCAAATCTACTACAAGCGGGGCGTGTGAATATAATGAGGATGAAGATATTAGTTCTGACCGGGTTCTACAGGCAAATAACCTATCCAGTGTGGATGCCCTGAAACAGAAATAATGCAAATTGGCTCAACTTTCCACATTTAAAAAATTATGGCAATTTTTTAGCCGGGTTAGTACCACTCTCCGCTAACCCGGCGTTTTAACGCCTTATAAACTGAAACTTCTCATTTTTCTTGCATCATTATGAGTTATATGCGCAATGCAATCATGACCCTACCCAGTAAACCAAAAAAATTACACCTGCCCGCTAATCAAACAGCTAACGCTTGTAGCTTCAACTTCGTCGACGGCGCTTTTGTTGAGATTACCGGTAATCTCAAAGAAGCGTATTTAGTACAGTTTATTGACAGCCGATACAACAAAATTATTCATCAAGCACAAATTCACAATAATTGCTGGGTTAGAACCGCCCGCCAGTATTTTACCCCGTGGACAATTAAGGTTTATAGGGCAAAAGACCAGCAATTACTGTTTACCCATCACTATAACTGTCAGCAACAACGGGTTTATATTGCACTGGAATCAAAAGCGTTAGGGGATACCTTGGCATGGTTACATTCAGCGGAAGAATTCAGGGTCAAACATCGCTGCGAGTTGATCTGCTCAACTTTTATGAATAGTTTGTTTAAAGATCAATACCCCGACCTACAGTTTGTGGAGCCCGGAGAAACTGTCCACAACCTCTACGCCATGTATAGAATCGGCTGGTTTTATCTTAAAAACGGAGCAATTGACCTTAACAAAAATGTCTATAATTTTCGCTTACAAGCGCTGGGCGAAACGGCCGCGGATATTTTAGGGTTACCTTACACAGCGGCGCGCCCGAGACTTCAAGCGCCTGATCTTGGCAAACCCATGCGCGAAAACTTTGTGTGTATTGCGGTACATTCAACCGCACAAGCCAAATATTGGAATAACCCCACGGGCTGGGCAGAGGTCGCTCAATATTTACGCCAACGCGGTTATACCGTCATGTTACTGTCGAGGGAAGGAATGCACTATATGGGTAATCATGCGCCTGATGGCGTTATCCCGGTGCCGCCGGGACCAATCACTACCATCATCAATTACCTGCGCTACGCCAAGCTGTTCATTGGCATCGGCAGTGGCTTAAGCTGGTTATCTTGGGCAGTCGGCTGTAAGACCTGCTTAATCAGCGGCTTTTCCTACCCTTATACAGAGGTTGACGATCTCATCAGAATTTCCCCAGACAATAGCCATTGTAGCGGCTGTTTTAATCGCTATGCCTTAGATGCAGGTGATTGGAACTGGTGCCCCGATCACAAAAACTCGCCCAGCAGCTATGAATGTACGCACAGCATAACCGGGCAACAAGTGATTAATGCAATTGCACACTATCTGGACTAGCTTTTGCTGTAGATTAAAGCACAAAACCGCAACCTTACTTTTTTAAAGCCCGGTTGCGCCGGGCATCTTTAGGATCACGTAACAATGGCCGGTAAATTTCAACCCGGTCAGTATCCTGTAAAACCTGTTGCACATTACAAATCTGACCTAATATGCCTACTTGATTTACGGCAAGGTCAATTTCCGTAAATCGCTGTAAAATACCGCTCGCTTCAACAGCTTGCTGTAGTGTAGAACCTTCCGGCATAACCAGGGTAACCAAGGCTTGCACTCCAGGCGTTGCATAAGCCACTTCAATAGTAACCAGCGTTTCAGCCATACAATTGCTTGGCGCGCTGCGTAAAAGAACTGACCATGGTGTTGCAAATTTGATTAAACACCACGCCAAACGCCAAAGCCGCCAGCTTACCGTTCATTTCAAACTGCAAATTTAAAGAAATTTTACTGGCATCTTCCCGCAACGGCATAAAATCCCACACGCCTTCCAAATAGCTAAACGGCCCATTCAGCAAACTAATGCTAATGCGCCCACCTGCATCACTTTGATTACGGGTTGCAAAGGATTTATTGAAGCCTCCTTTGGCAATAATCAATTCAGCTTCCAGAACATCCCCTGAGCGACTGAGTATACGGCTACCGCTACACCAGGGTAAAAATTCGGGATACGCCTCAATATCTTCAACCAACTTAAACATCTGTAATGCTGAAAACTTCACCAAAGCACTTTTTTCAACCGTAGTCATGGCTACAGCACTCCCACCACATGTAAGAACACCAGAAAAATCCCCGCCGGTGCCACATAGCGGACCAAAACTTGCCAAAGTTTATAATAAAACGGATGAGACAAGTCCAGTTCAGCATGGCTATGCTTTTCAGCCATCACCCAACCCGCAAAGATAGCAATGCAAAAACCACCAATCGGTAGCATTAAATTGGCGGTTAAATAATCCAATAATTGAAAAAAGGTTTTATCAAACAGCTTTACATCAGACCAAACATTAAACGAAAACACCGTGCCTAAACCTAACAACCAAACCGCTAAACCCGTCCATATGCACGCGGTTTTGCGATCAAAGCGGTCAGTTTCAACCAACCAGGCGACTGTCGGCTCAATTACCGAAATAGCGGAAGTTAAGGCCGCGAACACCAACATCACAAAAAACAGAATTCCGATCAACCAGCCACCGGTCATGCTTCCAAAAGCGATAGGTAAAGTTTGGAAAATCAGTCCAGGGCCAGATCCAGGTTCCAGATGGTTGGCAAATACGATAGGAAAAATAGCAATCCCTGCGAGCAATGCCACAACGCTATCTGCTACTGCAATCAATATCGATGTCTGCGCAATCGACACATTTTTGGGCAAATAAGCACCGTAAACCATAATCGCCCCCATGCCTAAACTCAAGGTAAAAAAAGCATGTCCCATGGCAATTAAAACCGCGCTACCGGTAATCTTGCTAAAATCCGGTTTAAACAAAAAGCTTAGCCCCTGTTCATACGCGCCTGTGGTCATGGCGTAACCCACCAACACCATTAATATCACGAATAATCCCGGCATCAGTAAACGTACCGCCCGCTCCAATCCGTGCCTAACCCCTTGCGCTACGATCCACATGGTCGCGCACATGAATAAGCTATGCCAAAAGATTAACGTTAAAGGGCTACCGGTGAAATTATCAAATAGCTCTTTGATATCCCGGGCATCCCCGCCGGAAAAGCTTCCAATAAAAGCCTTGAAAACATACGCCGTCGCCCATCCGGCAATCACGCTGTAATACGATAAAATAAACAGTCCGGCAACGACTCCTAACCAACCCAAATAATGCCAATTCACATCGGCATTCGCTTCCTTGGTTAATACCCTTAGCGCGCCAATAGGGCTCTGGCGTGCGCGCCGCCCCAGCATACTTTCTGCCATCATGATGGGGATGCCAATCACGACCACACAGATTAAATACACTAATACAAACGCCCCCCCGCCATTTTCACCGGTAATATACGGAAACTTCCAAATATTACCGAGTCCTACGGCGGAGCCAGTCGCGGCTAAAATAAAGGCAAAGCGTGAAGACCATTCCCCATGCGCTGATCTTGTTTTCATATCCATCATGTTGTGTCTTTCCTCAGCGTGCAGCTTAGATTCATTGATTTATACAGTAATTTCTAGCGAACCCGTCCGCCTTTAAATGACCGTCTGCTTTTTTATAATTATGTACTTCAGTAGTTATTGCTTAAACCAAACAATTATCGGTTAATCGGTTAAAATAACAAAATTATTACGTTACGTCAGTTTAAAAAAATTAATCGCCTTATTATGACTGCTAAGAATTCCAAACAAAAAAAAGCGCCCAATGCGACTATTGCCTCTAACCGGACCGCGACGCATGAATACTTCATCGAAACCCGATTAGAAGCCGGTATGGTATTAGAAGGCTGGGAAGTCAAAAGCTTACGGGATGGACGGGTGCAACTGAAGGAAAGCTATGTAGTCATTAAAAAAGGCGAAGTGTGGCTGGTCGGTGCGCACGTTTCCGCATTATTGTCAGCATCCACCCATATCAAACCGGAAGCGGTGCGCGCTAAAAAGCTGCTGCTGCACTATTATGAAATCAATAAACTGATTGGCGCAGTGGAACGTAAGGGCTACACCATCGTGCCCTTGTCGATGTATTGGAAACAAGGCCGCGCAAAGATTGAAATCGGACTGGCCAAAGGCAAGCAGCTGCACGATAAACGTGCCACCGCAAAAAACAAAGATTGGGAACGCGAAAAAGCCCGCATCATGAAACACGCCTAAACTCAGTTAAACCAACGTGCCAAGCCATCTTAACCTGTTATCCGCAGAGCAGAGCCTGCTGCTCATCGTCGATCAACAACCCAAACTGACCTCCGCTATGCCCGAAAGCGACGCTAAAGCGATGGCGGCCAATACCAACAAACTTTCTAGCGCTGCCGGACTGCTCAACATTCCGGTGCTGCTCACCGAACAATACCCGAAAGGGTTGGGCTCAACCGATCCAAACATTACCGCAAACCTACCTTCCGCAGCGCAAATTTTTACCAAAACCGGTTTTTCCTGCTGCGCCGCTGAAGGCTTTATGACCGCACTCAAAAATCAACACCGCCAACAGATAATTTTAACGGGGCAGGAAACCCATGTTTGCATCCTGCAAACTGCTTTAGAATTGGCTTCTTTGGATTATCAGGTTTATGTTGCGGAAGATGCGGTCTGCTCCCGCCAAGCTGCACACAAAACCTATGCCCTGCAACGTATGCAACAACAGGGCGTAACGATTTGTAATTATGAATCAGTCTTATTTGAATGGCTGCGCGATGCCCGGCACCCCGATTTTAAACAAATTTCAAATTTGCTGCGTTAACGTAATAAAACTTCCCTGAAAGCCACACCCCAAGCTTATATCTCAAATTCGACGCATCTTAAGAGCTGAAATAGAGGTGGATACAGGAAAGGCGCGCCTGTTTTGCCCTTAACATTTCAGTAGCACTATTTTGAAACTTACCTATCGAGTCTGAACTCTTTGGTTCGCTTTGATCCTGCCTGTATTGCAGCAACGCGGAAGATGGGGAAACGGCGTCACGAATGCACGGGTTCCGCAACCTCATCTAAATTTTTAGAATTGAGTTGTCCACAGGCTGCTAATACATCATTGCCTTTAGTACCTCTTATTAAAGTCGGGATTTTAAAGGTATCCAAAACGGCTTTAAAGCTGTCAACTGTATCCAAATCTGGGCACTGGTTCTGCGCGCCACAGCGCGCCTCATGGAAGATTTTTGGACCTCCCTGTCACAAAAATCGATTCGCCACGCGGCGAATCAATCTAGCCCCGCTTCGTCCTGCGTCCGCCTCGACTACGTACTACGCTTCGCTACCTACTATGTCAAGGCTACCACAATGACTCTACGGCTCTTCGGGATAAAATGCTTGCCTCCCTCGCGCGCTATCGCGCACGTCGGATTGGCGCATTTCCCTTCGCCTACCGGGGACTAAAAAACATCACTTCGCTCACGCTCCGTTTCCATGTTTTTCAGCGCCGGTGTTCGATAATTTGCTGCAGCAGGACTTTTCTGCCACCGCGCCGAATCAAAAATGGGCCGGTGGCATGACGTATTTATGGACGGACGAAGGCTGGCTGTATCTTATCTGGCCGCCATCATAGACCTGTTTTCCAGGCAAGTTGTTGGCTGGTCCATGAGCGGACGGATGACGGCGGACCTGGCTTGCAATGCGCTACGGATGGCGGTTTTCAGGCGTAAACGCCCTAAAAGCGTGATGGTGCATTCGGATCGCGGGAGCCAATATTGTTCACACGCTTACCGGCAATTGCTACAACAGCACGAATTGTTAGGCAGCATGAGCGCCAAGGGCTGCTGTTACGATAATGCCTGCGCCGAAAGCTTCTTCCACTCGTTCAAGGCCGAAGCAATTCACGGCGAGCGATTTGAAACGCGTGAAGCCATTCGGCAGGCTGTGTTTGAATATATCGAAACGGATTACAATCCCGCCAGGTTACATTCTTCCAATAGCTTCCAAAGCCCGATAGAATTTGAAGCCAATTTTACACAGTCTCTCGCTTCTTGATTTGTCCGTTTTTGATGGTGGGGATCAGTTGGTTTGTAAGGCAATGGGATGGACACCTCCCACCTATCGGCATCGAGGTGCCAGACTGATAGAATTAAACTATCAGATAACTTATAGGAGGCGTCCATCATGAATATTAAACGAATAGGCATAGACTTAGCAAAGCAAGTTTTTCAACTTCACGGCGTAGATCATCAAGTGCGTAGGATGTGCTGAACAAAGTGAAGCACATCCTACGCACTTGATGCACCCAACTTTCGGGTGTAGACTCCTCATGTCGCTAGCACACACTAAAGCTCCAAAGTGATTACTGCATAAAAAACCGTTTCAAATAAGTCCCGGTATGCGATGCAGGATTCGCAGCAATGTCTCTCGGTGTGCCTTCAGCGACCAGTGTCCCGCCGCGATGCCCCCCCTCAGGGCCCATATCAATAATCCAATCAGCTGTTTTAATGACGTCTAAATTGTGTTCAATAACCACAATGGTGTTGCCGTGATCCCTTAAAGCATGCAATACCGCCAGCAGTTGTTTGATGTCATGAAAATGCAATCCAGTAGTGGGCTCATCCAGAATGTATAAGGTTTTCCCGGTATCGCGCTTGGACAGCTCTTTAGCCAGCTTAACCCGCTGCGCTTCGCCCCCCGAAAGGGTAGTGGCATTTTGCCCCAGGGTAATATAGCTTAAGCCCACCTCAATCAACGTGTGCAGTTTTCTAGCCAGCGTTGGCACTGCTTTAAAAAACTCGGCAGCATCTTCGACGGTCATTTCCAATACTTCATGAATGGTTTTAGCTTTGTAGCGTATTTCCAGCGTCTCGCGGTTATAACGTTTGCCCTTGCAAATATCACATGCAACATAAACATCCGGGAGAAAGTGCATTTCGACTTTAATCACGCCGTCGCCTTTACACGCTTCGCACCGCCCGCCCTTGACATTAAAACTAAAACGTCCAACGCCATAGCCGCGCGAACGCGCTTCTTGCGTGGCAGCAAATAAGTCCCGGATAGGTGTAAATAACCCCGTATAAGTCGCAGGATTCGAACGCGGGGTACGCCCAATCGGGCTTTGGTCAATATCAACGATTTTATCAAAATGCTCCAATCCGGTGATTTCATCACACGGTGCCGGTAACGTGCCAGCACGATTAATCAGCCGTGCCGCGTAAAGGTGTAACGTATCATTGATAAGCGTTGATTTTCCAGAGCCGGATACACCAGTAACGCAGGTAAAAAGCCCAATCGGAATATTAACCGTAACGTGTTGCAAATTATTACCGTGTGCATTACGAATACCAATTTGTTGATCCTGAATAACAGGCTTAGTCGTTTTAGGCATATCAATGCTTAACGCGCCAGATAAATAGCGCCCGGTTAATGACGCAGGATTTTGGAGAATTTCATCCGGGGTTCCCTGCGCAACAATTTCACCGCCATGCACACCAGCCCCTGGGCCAATGTCTACAATATACTGGGCAGCACGAATCGCATCTTCATCATGCTCTACCACAATGACGGTATTACCTAGATCGCGTAGCTTAAACAAGGTATTCAGCAAACGTTGATTATCGCGCTGGTGCAAGCCGATAGAAGGCTCATCCAGCACATACATAACCCCTACTAAGCCCGCACCAATTTGACTGGCTAAGCGGATCCGCTGAGCTTCGCCGCCCGAAAGCGTATCGGCACTGCGGTCCAAAGTTAAATAATCCAGGCCGACGTTGACCAAAAACTCCAGGCGTTGTTGAATTTCTTTAACAATTTTGGCGGCGATTTCGCCTTTTTGACCGGTCAATTGCAATTGCTCAAAAAAATCCAGACAGTTCTGAATAGGTTGAGCGGTAATTTGCGGCAAAGTGTGCTGATCAATAAAGACATTACGCGCCGCCAGATTCAGCCGGGTACCGCCACAAGTCGTACACGGCTTCTGGGTAAGATATTTAGCCAATTCATCACGAACTAATTGCGAATCGGTTTCATGATAGCGCCGCTCCATATTGGCAATAATGCCTTCAAAAGGATGCCGGTCAGTTCTGGCTTTACCGCCACCCAGATTTAATTTAAATTCGATATTTTCATCGCCACTGCCATAGAGCAGTATCTGTTGAGTATTTGACGGCAGCTCAGCGTACGGCACTTCGGGATCAAAGTGATAGTGACTGGCTAAGGCACAAATGAGTTGATAGTAATAAGCATTACGACGATCCCAGCCCCGAATCGCGCCCCCTGCCAAACTAATACCGGCATTATGGATGACCAGTTGTGGATCAAAGTGTTGGATAACCCCTAAACCATCACAACTCGGGCACGCCCCTTTAGGATTATTAAAGGAAAAAATACGCGGCTCCAGCTCAGTAAGGCTATAGCCACAGTGGGAACAGGCATACCGTTCCGAAAATAACAGCGTCGTTGGCGTCGGGTTCTGTTCATCGGGAATGGAGGTAACAATCGCAATACCCTCCGCAATCCGCAAGGCTGTTTCAAAGGACTCTGCCAGGCGTAAGGCCAGGTGATCCCTAATGGTGAAACGGTCAACAATCACTTCGATAGTGTGTTTCTTTTTTAAATCCAGCGTAGGCGCATCATCCAAATCATACACCTCGCCATTAATACGCGCCCGTACAAAGCCCTGCGCACGCAGATTATCCAGTAACTGCACATGCTCACCCTTACGCGCATTAATCACCGGTGCCAGCAGAATCCAACGCTTAGCGGAATCTTGTTCAAGGACTTTATCAACCATTTGGCTAATGGTTTGTGCTTCTAGTGATACATGATGTTCAGGACAGCGGGGCGTACCTGCACGGGCATACAATAAGCGCAGATAATCGTAAATTTCAGTAATGGTACCAACGGTAGAGCGCGGATTATGCGAGGTAGATTTTTGTTCGATCGAAATAGCTGGAGATAAGCCTTCAATATGATCCACATCCGGCTTTTCCATCATGGATAAAAACTGCCGCGCATACGCAGACAGTGATTCAACATACCGGCGCTGGCCTTCCGCATAAATGGTATCAAAGGCTAAAGAAGATTTACCAGAACCGGACAAACCGGTGATGACGATCAATGCGTCCCTGGGTAAATCAAGATCAATGTTTTTTAGATTATGCGTTCTAGCACCGCGAATGCTAATCGTGTCCATAAGAGAATCCGATAGTGTAAAGCACTATAATACTCGACAATCCTGCTGGTGCTCATGCTAACCAATATTTTATTTTGTGAGTTTGGCTCATTTGAAATAGCTAAAAATAATTTGCCGGTTTTTTTGACATCAACCCTACCTGAACTATACTTTAGTACAAAAAGGAATTCTGGGTACTTAACAAACATAATTAGGGAAGGCTGTTTTTGTCTTGTGATCCAAGAAAATGTCCTGTAATTAAACCCAGCTATCAAGGCATTTTCGACGCTCAGGGCTTTTTTTGAAAATGTCTTTGAATATGTTTCTTGGGTATGTGAAAATGATAACTGTAATTTTTGAAACTGGTGGTAAGGATGAACATAATTAATTTACGCAAAGATCCCCGCAGATCTGTAGAGAGTCGGCGCATAGTTGATAGACGTAAGGTTCCCTATGAGTTCGGCTCACCGCAGTGGATAGAGAATATTAAACAAAATTATTTAGCCTGGCCAATCCGTGATCGTCGGGTTGAAGCCAGAAGAAATGACGAGCGGCGTAATCCCGATCGCAGGCATCAGCAATTATCAGAGCAGCGGCGTTCTGAAAAGAAATTTTCACGAATTGTATTAACCCCTGAAGAATTAAAATTGATTGAAGATTTATATATGAATGAAGCAGATTAATACTCTGCCACCAATATGATTCTTTCTTACTTGGGTTAATATTCAAGACATCTCCAAAACCGATAACCTCATTTATAAAGGAGGTTATCGGCAAAATCCTCAAGCCCATTTTCCATGTCATTATCTGTATTTATTCAAAAAATCCAAAACGCTGAAAAAGTCAGTTTTAGCGATGCCATCAGCATCATTTCCGACCATTACATCTACCAGCCCACTGAATTTAGTAACGGCCTCGCCGAAGACAAACTAACCAATGCGCCCGGCACTAATGAAGGGTCATGCAAAATCTTTGCCTTTGCACAACTCCAGCAATTTAATCAAACCCAAACCTTAAGCCTGTTTGGAGATTACTATTGGATTGATGTCTTAAATAATCCAAAGGGATCCCATCATAAAAATATTCGCAACTTCATCCAATATGGCTGGCAAGGAATTCACTTTAAGCATGCAGCCCTGACAGCCAAATAAGCTGTTATGCAAACAGACTACCTGATCGTCGGTCAGGGTTTAGCTGGGAGCTTATTAGCGTGGCAGTTAATACGCCGCAACTGTAAAGTCATCATTGTCGATACCGGCCAGGAAAATGCGTCTCAAGTCGCCGCTGGGATTATCAACCCCATTACCGGCCTACGCTTTGTAAAATCAGACGATATTGATGTTTTGTTGCCATCAGCAATAGCCTGTTACGCGGAATTAAGTGGCTTTTTTCGACAAGCTTTTTATATTGAAAAGCCAATGTTACGTATTTTTCGTAACGCGGCTGAAGCCAAAATCGCCCTAACCCGCCTTAATAACCCCGATTATCACACCTACCTGAGTACCGCAAACGCGACCCACGAGTTCAATAACGTTTCAAGCCCTTTTGGCAGCATGCTCCAAAAACAAACCGGGCACTTATTAACCCTGGCATCATTAAAATGCCTAAAAGATTTCTTTATCGCTCAAGATTGCTATCGACGCGCAGTATTTAATTTTACTGACCTGCAAACCCAGCCTAGTTTGTGCTGGCAAGGGCTCCTGCCAGCACACATTATTTTCTGTGAGGGTTATCATGTCGCCCGCAATCCCTGGTTTTCCTGGCTACCGCTACAGCCGGTAAAGGGCGAAACTTTAACCCTCTGCAACGATACTGATCTTCCAAACACGATGCTCAATTACGGCAACTGGTTACTGCCTTTAGGCAACCAGCAATTTCGTATCGGCGCAAGCTTTGACCGGGAAAATATCAATACCTTGCCAACCGAGCTAGGCAGGCTATCTTTAGTAAACAACCTAAAAGTTTATTCAAGCAACTTGGCAGCAGCGACACTAATCCAGCATCAAGCCAACATCCGCCCCTGCACCCTGGATCGCCACCCTTTTATCGGCCAGCATCCACAGAACCCCAAAATCAGTGTGTTTAACGGCTTTGGTGCTAAAGGCAGCCTACAAATTCCCTGGTATAGCCAGCAGCTTGCAGATCACCTTCAGAAAGATACTGCGCTCAATAAGTCCTGCCATATTCAACGCTATTACACCAGCCACTTTTCAGCTGCCTAAGAATATTGCTACATTGCTGCCAGGCACTGGTTATTCAGCGTAAATCATGTAATAGTTGCGCTCTATTTTAAACTCTTATCCCATCGCAACGAGCGAGACTTAGTCATGAAAAAAGCACACGTATTAACGGGCATTACCACCACCGGCACCCCGCATTTAGGCAATTATGTCGGCGCCATCAGGCCCGCTATTTTAGCCAGCAAAGATCCTAACGTTACCCCGTTTTATTTCTTGGCTGACTACCACGCCTTAATTAAATGTCAGGAGCCCGAACGTGTCAGACAATCCAGTTTGGAAATTGCGGCAACCTGGCTGGCATTGGGACTTGATACTGATAATGCTGTTTTTTACCGACAATCAGATGTACCGGAAATTTTGGAATTAAACTGGCTATTAAGTTGTGTCACGGCCAAAGGCTTAATGAACCGCGCCCATGCTTATAAGGCTGCGGTTGCGGATAACGAACAAGATGAAACTGCCGATCCCGATAAAGGCATTACAATGGGTCTGTTTGGTTATCCGGTCTTAATGGCTGCAGATATTTTAATGTTTAAGGCGCAGAAAGTACCAGTGGGCAAAGATCAGATCCAACATATTGAAATGGCTAGAGATATTGCCGCACGTTTTAACCACCTCTATGGTGAGCATTTTGTGTTACCTGAAGCGCTGGTAGAGGCTAATGGCGCGACGTTAGCCGGTCTTGACGGGCGTAAAATGAGTAAAAGCTATAACAATACCATCCCGTTATTTGAGCCAGAGAAAAAGCTTAAAAAATTAATTAATAAAATAGTCACCAATTCACTCATGCCGGGTGAGCCGAAAGACCCTGAGGGATGTACGTTGTTTAGTACCTACCAGGCATTTGCCACACCCGCCGAGGTAGCTACTATCCGGCAAAAATATGCAGAGGGCATTGCCTGGGGTGAAATGAAAGGCATTTTATTCGACTATATCAATGAACACATTACCCCGGCGCGGGAGCGCTACGAAGCCTTATTGCAAGCACCCGAACATATTGAAACCGAGTTACAAAAAGGCGCTCAAAAAGCCCGCGCATTGAGCGTGCCGTTTATACAGAAACTCAGGTCAGCGGTGGGTATAGCAAAATTACAGGGGAATTAAGCATAATTGCCGCCTTATAGGTATTCGTACCTATTGTTTCATCTTAAAATCAAGCCTAAAATAATCCGTCGATGACTTTTTTGAGTAAATTTCCCTGTTATCATTAACTTCCTTTAATCAATTTTTATTGTTAGAGGTTATTGGTATCTGAATTACTGCCTGCATTAGACTCATGACATCACACAATGTTAAAACTCTGTTTTTGTCCCCAAATAGAGGGGATAGAGATTATGGTTGTATACATTAAACAGGTAATAAACTTTAATTTGGGCAGGTAATTTATGAAAAAATGTTTGTTTGTTTGTTTGTTTGTTTGTTTCGGGTCGGCTAATGCGACGGTGATTGATTTTGAAGATTTGGCAGGCCAAACAGGTCAAGGGGGATTGGTTGAACCAAGCTATACAAAGGATGGCTTTTTATTGCAGCATGGTACGGGAGAGGCTGCCGCATTTTATGTTGTGAGCAACAACGTTCAAGATGGATTTTACCAAGGCAGTACAGCAATATTTAATGTCAATGCAGGCGGAAATACTATATTAACCAAAGCCGACAATAGCGCTTTTGACATATTCTCTATTGACTTAACCAATTACGGAAATGGTAATTCTATTAATACCCTGGATGTTACTTTTACAGGTTCTCTTTTAGGCGGAGGGACGGTGTCTCAAACCTTCGCAGTAGACGATTTCAACGGCTTTCAAACCTTCAATTTTACAGGTTTTACCAATTTAGCAAGTGTATCGGTGGTAACTGGGATTCCCAATGCTATCGAGTTTGATAATATTAACGTGTCGGCTGTTCCTTTACCAGCAGCAGTTTGGTTGATGGGTTCCGGCTTGGTGGGTTTATTAGGGTTACACAAAAAACAAACTTTAAACGCCTAAAAGCATAAAAGCATAAAAGCATAAACCAGTTGGGTTGCTGTCTTTAGCAACCCAACTGCTGATACAAAATTTACGTGCGTATCAACGTGATGAGCAAATCAAGCTTCAAATCACCCCAAGCCCTATTGGCTGTCATTACCGGCAAATTATCAAGCGCTTTGGCGGTGGCTAGACAAGCCCTATCGCCCAGCGACAAGCCTAATTGCCGTGTTGAAAGCCTTAACAAACCTGCTTCCAGCGCCATTGCGGCATTAAAATCGATCACTTCAACAGGCAATTGAACGGCAAACGATTCAAGCGACGTTACGGACATGCCACCCTCTGCTAACTTACTGATGACTTCGCTGAAATTAACGGCCGAGATAATCGCTTTGCCCTGAATAATCGCGGCTTCTACAGTCGCAGCACCGGGTTCATTTTGGATGAGTGTTAATAATGCCGAAGCATCAAGCACAACCGCGTTATTCATCGGCTGCTGCTTTGCGGCGCTCTGCGATCAAGGCATCACACAAGCTGGGCGCATCGGATAACTGTTGACGCGCCAGTGTCAGGGCATTTTTTAAAGCCAACGATTTTGGCGTGATATGAATTTCACCATTAACCAGCGACAATAGTAATTCATCGCCTTCTTTGACGCCAAGGTTGGCGCGCATTTGGGCAGGCAGCACAATGCGCCCGCCTGCTGAAAGTTTGGTTGATAACAAATTCATGACAAATAATTATTACTGACAAATAAAGTATAAGTGCCATTTTATAATAGAATGTCACTTATTTCAAAGAATATCCAGGGCTGGTTTCACTGCTGTCACCAACGCATTAACCTGCTGCCGATGACTCAGCTTAACATCCACAAATCCCGCTGCTTTTAGTTGTGCAAGGGCGGGGGTTTCACGCATGATATGGTTGACGGATTCATCACTGAATAGATGTACAATCCAGTGTTCCAGAACATCCAGTTTTTTTAAGCCAATCAGTACTTTAAAATAACCGCCAACCTCATCTTGTGTTAGACGTGTATGCAGGGAAATATCATCTAAGGCATAACGGTCCCCATTAATAAAATGTCCACCCGGCTTTAAAACCCGCAGAATTTCAGTGACGACTAAATGACGATAGTCGTCTAAAAAGTTATGCAAGGTGTATGCGCTGGCAACAACGTCAATACTATCCGAGGGTATTGCTCTCAGGGCAGCTAAAGCATCATTCCCGCAAAAACTTAATTTCTGTTGCGCAAACCAGCTATGTAAATGCTGTTTAGCTTGATTTTGCATAACCGGTTCGTTATCAATACTAAAAACAGTCAGATTTTCATGCTGGGACAGTATTGCCAAGGTGGTAATTCCAGTTCCACCGCCTAATTCAACAACTTGCAATGGATTTTCCGCTCTTGCAGCAAGGCTTGCAACAGTAGCACCGACTAATCGGCTCATTTCTGCTGCTAAAGGCGACAGTAATTTTAGTAATTCATACTCCTGACCAATAACGCCTGCAAACACCGCATCATAGTTTTGGCTAGTGCTCATGATTTTTAGCCTGTTGTTTAAGCGCACTGGCAGCCAGTTGTTCAGGCGTGGCTTCTGTCTGATAAAGCGCTTTCCATTGCGCATAGGGCATACCGTAAACCAGTTCACGGGCTTGTTCATAATCGAGGCTAACAGAGCACTCAGTCGCTGCGGCAACGTACCATTTGGCAAGGCAATTACGGCAAAAATCTGCCAGATTCATTAAATCCAGATTTTGCACTTCGGTATGCGTTTGTAAGTGCTTAACCAATTGCCTGAAAGCGGCTGCTTCGAGCTCAGTTTGCGTTTGCTTATCCATCAGGATATTCCTTAAACCTAAAACGCTTATTTTAACAGAAACACCCCTCAGGGATGTACAATGGCAATGAATGAATCTACAATGTAAGCATTTTTAGTTTCTAGTTAGTCACTAAACACATGAAAATTCACAGTTCATCTTTAAGAACACCGCCCGCAAAATTGGTTGGAACGCCAATTGATAAGCTAGCGCGTGCTCAAAATAATGTTACTCGGGAAGAAACTAAAACTAACCTTAAACAAGATGTCGTCAAAGTAACGCAGACACCGGCCGAAATTGAACAGCTTTTGACGCAAGAAGGTTTGGAACTGTCAAACGAACCGGTTATGAAAGATGTATTGAATGACCCATTACCGACCAAAGTAAAACAAGCGCTCAACGCTTACGATGATCAACGCAATCAAGCCATACAAAATCAACGTGAAGAATTAATCGTAGGGATTGATTTTTACGTTTAATATCCCCATATACCTCCCAATCTATGAAACAGCTATTAGACTTTTTCCCCATCCTGCTTTTTTTTATTGCCTATAAATTTTACGATATTTATGTGGCAACGGCGGTGGTAATCGTTGCAACCATTATACAAGTTGGCTTTACCTGGTTTAAATATCGTAAAGTGGAAGCCATGCAATGGATTACCCTGGCTTTAATTCTGGTTATGGGCGGCGCAACACTTTATTTACATGACGAACAATTTATTAAATGGAAGTTAAGTATTATAGAATGGCTGTTTGGCATTGCCTTTATAGGCAGCCAATACTTTGGCGAAAAACCTTTTATTGAACGGATGATGTCAGGTAGCCTGGATTTACCTAAAGCCGTCTGGAAACGACTGAATACCCTGTGGGGTGTGTTTTTTTTAAGTGTCGGTTTTGTGAATGTCTATGTGATGTTTAATTTTAATACCGATGACTGGGTCACTTTTAAAACTTTTGGTGTCCCGGCATTAATGCTGGTGTTTATTGTCCTACAGATGGTTTACCTCTATAAACATATTCCCGAGCCTGAGAAATAACGTGTTATACGCAATTATCAGCACGGATGTCGCAGACAGCTTGGCACTGAGGCTTTCTGTAAGACCGGCGCATCTCCAGCGGTTACAAGCTTTACAGGATCAAGGCAGATTAATTCTAGCAGGGCCGCACCCTGCTATTGACAGTGAGAATCCGGGTGACGCAGGCTTTACCGGTAGCTTGGTAGTCGCTGAATTTGACTGCCTGGCCGATGCGCAACAATGGGCTGATGCCGATCCCTATAAAACGGCGGGCGTGTATCAGCATGTAATCATAAAACCTTTTAAACTTGTCTTTCCGCAATGATCAGTACCCAAATTAAAACCCTGTTAACCACCCACTTATCCCCTGCAAAACTGGAACTCATTGACGATAGCGCTGCGCATGCAGGGCACGCAGGTGCTCAAGCGGGCGGTGGCCATTACTTCGTCACGATTGTCAGTAGCGCATTTGAAGGTAAATCACTGGTGCAACGTCACCAAATGGTTTATCAAGCGCTGGGTGATATGATGAGACAACAGATTCACGCATTAGGCATTAACGCATTAACTCCCTCTGAAGATAAAAATTAAGGAAAAATCTATGAATAAAAAAATTGTTTCACTTTTGTTAGCAAGCACGACTTTAATGGTTGGCTGTAATGAGCCTTCTAAAACGGCTTCTACTTCCACTACACCTTCTGCAACTGCTTTAGCGACTGCTGTACCAACGGTAAAAAAAGAAGATGCAGTCGCATCAGTTAACGGTACCTACATTAGTAAAGCAGATTTGAAAGCGTTGGAAGATGACATTGCCCAACGTTCACATGGTCAGCAAACTTTCCCTAAGCAGCAATTAATTGATGAGTTAGTGCAACGTGAGTTATTAGTGCAATCTGCTACCAGTAAACAATTGCAAAACACCCCAGAAGTGCTGGCGCAAATGGAAATGGCCAGAAGATCTTTATTATCCCAAGCCGCTTTAAAAGCGCAATTGGATGCAAATCCCATAACCGATGCAGATCTTAAAGCAGAATATGACAAACAAATTGGTTCACAAGATAAAACCGAATACAAAGCGCGTCATATCTTAGTAAAAACGGAAGATGAAGCGAAAAAAATCATCGCCCAGTTGGATAAATCTAAAGGTAAAGATTTTGCGGCATTAGCTAAAAAACACACGACCGATCCTTCCGGAAAAGACAGTGGTGGTGATTTAGGCTGGTTTGGTGCCAAACAGATGGTTGCCCCCTTCTCAGCCGCAGTCGCTGCTTTAGAAAAAGGCAAATACACCACTACACCGGTTAAAACCCAGTTTGGCTGGCACGTCATTTTAAGGGAAGATAGCAGGGAGCAAACACCACCTCCTTTCGATACCGTTAAAGAACAGATTCGTCCTATGGTACAACGGTCTAAAATTGAAGGCATGTTGAAAGCACTTAAAGAACAAGCGAAAGTCGAAATTTTATACGTTGAACCGCCGGTTCCTGCTGCGACAGTACCACCTGAGCCAGCTATCGCAACCGATCCCGCGGCTGCGCCAGCAGCAACTGATGCCGCCAAAACGCCTGCAACAGGAGAAAGTGCAGCACCGGCACCTGAAGCAGCGGCGCCAGCAACTGAAACTGCTCCGGCGGCTACACCAGCACCTGAAGCTCCCGCAGCGCCAAAATAAGCCAGTGAGTTAAAATATTTAAAAGGCGGCGTTAAGCCGCCTTTTTTTTGCATAGTGGTTTCTAATTTTAACAGTCAAAACCCGGCTATTAAGCGTATAAAATCTCCCATTAGCATAATACCCATAGACATTAACAAATGACTTGCGATAATTGCCTTGCGTTAACTGCTTAATTCTAAATTTCAAGTACCCTAAACCGAACTCAACAATAGTTGTGAAATTAAGCGCTTAAATTAACCCTGTTTAGCTAAGGTATGTCTTATGCCTTCCCTAAACCAACACAAAATTCGCAGGAATAGTTATGTCACAAATGAATAAAGTAATCGCCTCTACCATGGTTGGCAATGGCTTGGAATGGTATGACTATGCCTTATACGGTACGTTCACCGCACTCATCAGTAAACATTTTTTTCCACCTGGCGATGATGCCGTTGCCTTAATTGCCACTTTTGGCATCTTTGCCATTGGCTTTTTGATGCGCCCTTTAGGCGCAATGTTCTTTGGGAGAATTGGCGATAAATTCGGACGAAAAAATGCCCTAGCCTTATCAATCTTATTGATGGCATTTCCTACTGCCTGTATTGGGTTATTGCCGACTTATGCAGCCATCGGCATCTGGGCACCCATTTTGTTAACCCTCATAAGACTTGTGCAAGGTATTGCAGTAGGCGGGGAGTTTGGTGGGTCAATCGTCTATTTGGTTGAGCATGCTTCTCCAAACAACCGTAATGTTATCGGCAGCTTATCCATGCTCAGCATGTTAGTTGGCTTATTGAGTGGCGCACTGATTGCCACTGCTTTAGCTGAGTTTATGCCCGCCGAAGCGTTCGATAGTTATGGCTGGCGCATTCCTTTTATACTGGGGTTTTTTATTGGCATTGTAGGCTTATATATCCGTTCCAAGCTGGATGAAAGCCCGATGTTTATTGAAGCCCAGGATGCAGGGCATATTTCAGATGCCCCCATAAAAGACGCGTTACAACAAAATTACCAAGAAATTTTATTAGGAATTGGTGCTTATTTGGCGGTCACTATTCCGTTTTATATTCAAACAGTGTTTATGCCGAGTTTTATGGTGAAGTATTTAAACTTCTCAACCGCCGATGCATTATTGCTATTTACCATAAGCCTAATCACTATGATGATCGTAGCGCCGGTATCCGCCATATTCGCCGATAAAAAAGACCGCGAGACGCTTTTAAAATGGATACTAATCACCTATGGGCTATTTGCAATTCCTTACATTACCCTGCTTGACTATAAAACCTTTACCTTCGCGCTTTGCTCTCAAATAGCCTTCTCAGCGATTTTAGGCGCTTATATCGCGCCGATTCCGACCCTGGTGGTAGAACTATTCCCCACCAAAACCCGTTACACCGGCATGTCTTTAGCCTGCAATTTAGCGGCCGCTATTTTCGGCGGAACAGCTCCGATTGTAGTGACCAAGATGCTTACCCTCACCCCTTCCCATTTACCAATTGCTTTCTACATCATATTTGCGGCGACGGTATCATTTATTTGTATCTCAATAATCAAAATTCGCCGACAACGGGGCTTAATGTATTTGGTGTAATTGTTTCGTTTACTAAAGCTAGACTATGTAACCTGAATTAGGCCGCTAAAAAAAATCATACCCATCAATTCAAAGGCAACCGAACCGTAGCAAGCAGACCCCCTAATGCTTTGCTACGGCTAATCTGCAAAACACCCGTATAGAATTCGGCGATATCAGAAACTATAGCTAACCCAAGACCATGTCCCTGAACGGACTCATCCAAACGCAGACCCCGTTGCGTGAGGGATTGGGCATCAAGTTCATCGCAACCGGGGCCATCATCCGCAACGACAATAATAAGCATATCAGCAAAGCTGACTTCCACGCTAATGGCATGCTTCGCCCATTTACAGGCGTTGTCGAGGAGATTCCCAATCATTTCCAGCAGGTCTTCTCGGTCAAAATGCACGAGCACATCAGGCGCACTGACTTTAATATCCAAGTGTTTTTCGGCGTAAATGTTTTTGAGTAATTTTGCCAGCGCCATTAATTCAGCATAGGGATTGAAGGCCAAACTGGCTTGGCTGTTGCCGGCAATCCTGGCACGTTTCAGTTCACGTTCAATACACTGGTGTATGGCATCGGTTTGGGATTGTAATTGTTGGCGTAATTCAGGATGTTCATTAAAGGCCGGATGCTCCGCAACCCTGAATAACAGTGCAAGCGGCGGCTTTAAGGCATGTGCCAAATTTCCAATCGCGGTGCGTGATTGTTGCAACCGCCGTACCACCAACGCTAACAGCCGGTTAACTTCTTTTACTAAAGGTTTAATCTCAGAAGGGACATCCAGCGTAATCTGTTGCTGATGCCCGTTAGTAATGTACTCAAGCTCCTGGCCCACATTAGCCAACGGCCTAAGGGCACGCTGCACATCATAGCGTTGCAAGGCAATAGCACAGCCTAAAATAATCAGCGTCAAACTAAAATAGGCAAACCGAATAGCGGTAATATCATGATCCACCGCAGACAAATCTTCCGCAACACTAATCACAATTTTATGCCCAAACTTTACAAAGCCCTGCCCCAGCACCAGCAAAGGTTGCTGTTGTGGGCCATCATCCAGATGATAAAGCATGGCCTGGTTAGGCCCTATCGGAGTGAGGGTCAAGGGATGATTTTGTAAAGAAAGTGAAGCAGTCGCCTTCCCATCTACCTGCACCACATAATAATGTCCAGAGAAGGCACGATTGTAAACGGAACTGACGCGGGAACTGTTAAAACTCACTAAACCATTATCATCACTGGCTAGGCTTTCCATTAATGAATAGCCATCGTCAGCAAGACGGGTCGACATTTGTTTTTCGGCAACGGCGCGGATCACCCAATCAGCTGCCAGCCAATGTAAAACGAAAATAAGGCATAAAATGGCAACGAGCCCCCGGCTTAAGCGTTGCCTCAAAGACATCATGATTTTTGACCAAAGACATAGCCTTGGCCGCGACGGGTATGAATCAACTCATTACCGACAATCTTACGCAACCGATTAACATACACTTCAATCACATTACTGTCCGGGTCACTGGCATACTCATAAAGGTGTTCCCCTAAATGCGCTTTGCTGAGCACTTTCCCTGGATGCAACATAAAATACCGCAATAACCTAAATTCAATAGCCGTTAATGCGATAGGTTGAGCACCCTCAATCACGACGGTTTGCTGCTCTTCATTAAGCGTCACCCCTGCTATCGTTAAAGCAACTTGATTCTGCTGACAAGCGCGTTTTAAGACCGCTTGCAGTCGCGCCAACAGCTCCTGAATATGAAACGGTTTCCCCAAATAATCATCAGCACCCGCCTTAAACCCGTCAACTTTTTCGTGCCAGGCATCGCGCGCAGTCAATACCACGACCGGAACGCTATTATTAGCTGCGCGCCAACGTTTTAAAACTTCCAACCCGGACATTTTCGGCAAGCCCAAATCAAGAATGACCGCATCGTAATTTTCCGTTGCCCCTAAAAATTCCCCCTGCTCACCGTCTAGCGCAGTATCGACCGCATAGCCTGCGTTTTCCAGATCAGTTTTTAAGGATTGGGATAAGCTGAGGTCGTCTTCGATGACTAGGAGTCGCATGGTTTGATTGCGCAATGTATGGAATTAAGGAAATTTTTTATAAAAATTCTCTCTCGTATCCACTCTTAAAAATTCTACAGTTTCACCCTCGAAATAAAGGCCAATACGGTAACGATAATCGAATTTAATGCGGTAAAAACCAGGGTATCCAGATAACTCCGTTATATGTGATAACTCATAGATTGAATTGATGGCTTGTGCTTCAAGCAATATTTTTCGTATTTTTTCCAAAATCCGTTGGTCGCTTATATTTTGCGTGTCTTTAACAAAGCGTTTGCTGATTTTTATTTTCATTGTGGCAAACTGTTAATAAAATCAGTTGCTTCAGCTTCGGTTAAAAATTCGTTTTCATCTTTCGCTTCTTGACAAGCGCTATATAAGGCGAGCGATTCCAATTTATCCGCTTGTTTTTGCATCAACTCCTGCAAAAATTGTTGCTGGGTTTCATTCGATAATGTTTCGTAAAGCGCATATAAACTATGCGCGGTATTTGAGCTTTGTGCTTGCATGGCTAGTCTCCTAAAATCATACGATCAACTTGCCGCTTGGGGTTGCAGGCAATTGACCGGTCTCTTTATTGGCATAGCAATACAATGTCTTAGGTTCAATATCGACCATGCCATCCTTAAACTCCAATTAGCCCCAATCTTTATTAAGCCTTGCGGTGCTTAAGTCCGCGACCTCTAAATGCTTTTCAAGCAGCTGTTTTAAATCGGCCACTTTGCTTTCGCCGTTTGCAAAAGTTAAGCTAAATAAGTAATTTTGTTGGTATTTAAAATCGACTAATTTCATGGCTTACTCCAAAGGGGCAACCGGGTTAACGATAATTAGTTCGTCGATCGCATTAAAATCCGAATCGAAGGTTGCCAACGGGATATTATTGACAATACAAGTTGCGGCAATCCAAATATCATTCTCAGGAATTGGCTTGCCTTTATTTTTTAATACCTTGCGCGTTGTTGCATAGGCTTCTGCAATCAATTCATTAATATTCAACACATTGCAATTGCTGATAAAGTCATGGCATTTTTGTTGGTTTTCTTGGCTTCTCGCAGAATTTTTCGCACCAAACAATAACTCCCCGCATACGGTAACGGGCAAGTAAATGGTTTGATAATTATTTAACAAAGCAACGACAGTATGCTTATTGTTAAAAATATCAATCACGACGTTCGTATCAAGGGCGATTTTCTCTTTCACCATTCGCCCTCAATCTTGTTGAATTCATTAGCAACAATGCCCCGCATCTCTTGGGCATCAGCATCATTAAGGCATCCTGCAAAACGGCTTATCAGCATATTATGCTTCCCCGTGTTTTGTTTGATTAACTGCATGATTTCAAAAAGCTGCACCAAGGTGATGGGGTTATCAATTTCTTCAATTTCGGCAATGAGTTGCTGTTTAACCGTCATGGCGTTTCTCCTAAAATCATACGTTCGACGTGTTGCTTGGCTTGGTCTAATTCAGCTTGGGCTTGTAGTTGCAAGGCTTTGGCTTGGGCGCGGATTGCATTTACTTGTTCAACAATATTGGATTGTTCTTCAAGTGGAGGGAGTGGTATTTTTAGAGACTTTAACGCCAAATAATCTAAGGCTGGCCTTGTTCCTCCAGTTGTCTTCTGTAATGCAAATTTTTGTCCTAAAAATGAATTGAAATAGATTGCTAGATATTCATTTATTACACTGCTCTTATTAGTTCTTACAATCACGGAATGTTGATTGATATTACCCTCAAAAGCTTGGGGAGCAACTGCTGAGCTGGCAATTCTGCCAGTTATAGTAATTAATAAATCTCCCGAGAATACTTGACTTCGTTTTAAATCATTTTCATGCGTATCACGATTAATAAAAATTACATCATCCAGCTTTAAGCCTTCTGATGTTATGTTTTGTACCCTTAGTAAGGGTATGCCATTTATAGGGTCGTCTGAATAAAATTGTTCCGCATTAGCTTTTAATGGTGTTGCGCCGCTCGAAATATAAATTATTAGACTTACGAATTTTTTTAGCTCATATTTCCCCTTTAATAAATTAGCTTCAAGTTCTTTAA
>JBEBJQ010000050.1:0-31878 GCA_040079795.1 Methylococcales bacterium | reverse complement strand
AACCTAGAAAAATAGGTGAATAGTTTATATAACATAGTTTTTTAAAAGTTTTTAATAACCAATTGATAGTTAATTATTATTTTCTTGGCTTGGTTTGTGCTTTGTTTATGGTGTATTGTTTCATTTAGTTTATCGAATGCAGCGCATAGCTTGCAAAGTTGTTGGCGACAGCATTTTTGAAAGGCCATTTATTCTTAAAACACATTATCTTTATTATGAAAAAATTAAATTTCAACAAATTACATCAAGCAATTATTTTAGCGTTAGGTTCTGCGCCGATGTTGTGTGCTTCTATGTCCGCTTCGGCAGGCATCAAAGAAGCGGCTGATATCGGGGTTTATAGTGGTACAACGTTAACTGTCGACAGCCTCGCCACACCTTTTAAAGCATTTGCTGACTATGGTGCGCTCAACCAAGGCTGGACGCATTCTGCGCAATTTATGACGCTTACTGTTGGCTCTGAACAAGACATCGTCAGCGGCAAAACCTACGATGTGCAGTTAACTATGAGCGGTCGAGGTAGCTTAGGCAATACGGGGGCAGCGGCAATCGATAACCCCGCCTTTGCATTGTGGACGGCGGGTACAGGTAAATTATCACCGGGTCAGGCTTTTGGGCAGCACGGCTGGAATCCTACCCGTGGGCCAAATGAGGATGCTACCAATGTTGATGGTGCTGCTGACAAACTTTATATCAATGAGACGTTGCATCGTGTCGGCGTTTTAGATGGTCATGTTGGCTGGATAGGGTATGTTAATGCCGGCCCTGCGTATACACTGGATAATAGTGTAGATCCGTTGGGCGGTGAACAGCAAACCCAGTCAGGCAAATCGGTTTTGGACGCCGTGTCACATGGGGGATTAAATACGACCAGTAAAGCCTGGTTAACCAATCCAGAAGTTTCCAGTACAGCTTATACCAATAATTATTCCCTGCAAGGGGAAAATATGCTGGGTGTGGTGGCAGATAGAGCCACAATGAACCTATATGGGTTAAAAGCTGGGCGTTACTTTATTGCTACCGGCGGCAGTTGCCCGACTACTCCTACACCTAAAACCGTATGTGGCATTGGGGAGCAATTTATTTTTACGGTGCAGCCAGCTGCTACGGCAGTGGATAGCAATAATGCAGTTTATGATCCTGTTACTCAAATAGCCACTATCCAGGATGTGCAGGTACAAGACCAGCATTACGGGGTGCAGCTACAATTACAGCCTAATAATACCTTTAAGTTGCTTGGCGCCCAGGCAGCAACACTTCCTTTAAAAGGTCAGCCCGCCCAATATAACGTGCAAAACTTGAATTTATTGATTCCACGTATTCAAGTGTCTGGAAAATACTATACAGCGCGCCTGCAAAATATAGGGGATTATACGTTTCGTTTGGATCAGGCCGATGAAGTTCAATAGACCAAATGCTTAATTTTCACGGGCAGGATGATTGTTTGCCCAGATGGATTCGGTTACGCCTAATACGTTCGCATTTTTGAGGTAGCTTCATGCGTGTAAAAAAAATATTAACCTTAAGTGCTGGTTTATTGCTGGGGCAAGCCAGTTTTGCACACGGCCCACTGCCCGTTTCGCTTAAAGGTGCTCCTATTCCTCCTGTGCCGGGTTTAACCGATGGTGCTGACCCGATTGTGGTGGATAAGGCGATGGCGATAGCTTTGGGCAAGGCGTTATTTTGGGACATGAATGTCGGTAGTGATGGCGTGGCTTGCGCCTCTTGTCATTTTCATGCAGGTGCGGATAGCCGCGTGAAGAACCAATTGAATCCCGGCCTGAAAAGTCCGCAACCATCCGGGCAAACCTTTGAAAAAACTGCTTCTGGCAACACTGGCGGTCCAAACTACACCTTAAACAAACGCGACTTCCCGACGCATCAATTTAATAATCCTTTTGATAAAACCAGTGGTGTCAGTTTTGACAGTGATGATGTGGTCTCTTCCTCGGGTACCTTCAATGCAAATTTTATCAATGTTTCCCGAGCCGGTACGCTAGTCGATACCTGTAATCATGAAACAGACGCGGTGTTTCACGTTGATACGACTAATACCCGTCAGGTAACTGTGAGAAATACCCCTTCTGTGATCAATGCGGTATTTAATTACCGTAATTTTTGGGATGGGCGCGCCAATAATATTTTTAATGGCAGTAATAATTGGGGTGAACGCGATCCTGATGCCGGTGTTTGGGTTAAAACCGCCGATCAGAAAGTAGTTAAAGAACGTTTGCATTTAATTAACTCCTCCCTGGCGTCGCAAGCGGTCGCCCCCCCTTTAGATAACTTGGAAATGACGTGTAAGCAACGGACTTTTCCGGCAATAGCCCGAAAACTATTAATGCGCCGACCCTTGGAGCTGCAAAAAGTACATGCTAATGATAGTGTCTTAGGCGCATTTATTGATGGTAAGCAGGAACGCGGATTAAACACCCGTTATAAAACCATGATCGTAAAAGCCTTTAATCCAAAGTATTGGTCGTATAGCGGTACCGGCGAATTTGGCCAGATTACTGGACAATTGCCGTACAACCAGATGGAGGCGAATTTCACGCTATTTTTTGGCGTATCCCTGCAAATGTATATGAGCACTTTGGTATCGGATGATGCCCCTTTCGATCGGGTTGCCCGGGACGCCAATCAACGGCCTATCGGCTTATCTCCCCAGGTTCAACGGGGATTGCAATTGTTTGAAGATTTTCATTGCAACATTTGTCATGCCGGCCCAGCTTTAACCTCCGCTGCTATTGTTACCAATGCGATGCTGGTGGAGGCTAACCCAAATGCGTTGGGGACTAGCATCGCTGCGCACGAAGGGGGCATCAGCAGAAATATCATCAATCACGATGCCATGCTGAACTTTGTTAATCGCTTCATGGATTTTGGTTTTTTCAATACCGGCGTTACGGATGTAAATGGCGATCCGGGTGTTGGTGGCGTGGATGCCTTTGGTAATCCTTTGGCCTTTACCGACCAATATTTGGCATATTTGGCGGGGGATGGTAGCAAAGTGGTCGATAAAAATGTCGGTATCGAAAAGGTGCGCAGCTGTGATTTTCTAAAACCCTTGGCGCGCCAGTTCAATGCAGACGAAGTGCGTACGGGGTCCAACAATTATTTTCATTCTGACGAATCAGGCACGATTATGGATGATCCGAATGGTAATCAGAATTGCGGCAATCTCTTATATGGCGCTAAATCAGCCTATATTCCGACACCCAGCGCGGCAGCTGCGGCGTTGGCAGACCCTGCAACCCGCAGGATGGCTAAATCCACCCAAGGGGCTTTTAAGGTGCCAACGTTGCGCAATATTGCCTTAACCAGCCCTTATATGCATAACGGCGGTATGGCAACATTAGAGCAAGTAATTACTTTTTATAGCCGGGCGACTAATTTTGATAATGATTTTAAGCATTCTTTCTTGATTCCGAGCTCTACTTTGCAAGTTGATAAAGACGCCCGCGCGAGTATTATTGCTTTTTTAAATACCTTAACCGATGACCGCGTACTTTACGAGAAAGCTCCCTTTGACCATCCTGAATTGGTTATAGGGCATGGCCATCCCGGTGATAATAGCAAAGTAAATGCTGGAAGCTTTGTTGATCCTAAGCTGGCGACAGATGACTTGGTGACATTACCTGCGGTTGGTGCGGAAGGCACAACTACGCCACAACAACGCTTTGAAGATAATTTAGCTGACTAGCCAAATCCTAAAAACTGGGACTGTAATCATGCGCAAAACTGCGAATAAACAAAAAATCCTCTTGGCCTTGTGGACAGTGAGCAGTGTTCCTGTCACTACGTGGGCATTAACGTGTGATCAAACGGTGTCTGACGACATGTGTTTGAACAAAGTCACTCATACTCCGAAAAGCGTTGATTTTATCAACAAGGGTTTCATAACCCTTAAGACCGCTACGCAACAAGTTATTACCCTGGATGTTGAAGTGCAATCTGCACAAGCGTTTGAGCAAACTTTATCGGGTATCAGTTTAGGCACTGATAGTTCCAACACCTTAACTTCGCCGCTACGCATTAACAGCAGGCAAGCAGGTACTTATAATATTTTACGTCCGGAATTATCCAGCGAACCGGCAACTTTAGCGAATACCCCCGGCCTCTATTTATTGCCTTACTTACCGCAAAAGATGGCACAGATCAATGCGGCGTATTTTATTTTTAAAGACGCTAATGGGCAGCTTAAGCAACGTGCCTTACCGCCCATACCGGCAGATTGGGATAGCTTAAGCAGTGCCTTAAAAAAACTGAATTTTAGCAATATTGCTTTACAACCCAATGGCACCATTACCGCTACCGCCAATAACGGTAAAATCCTAAGCGCCATTGCAGATTACAAGGTTATCCAGGGTCAAAGTGTTGCCAACGAAGCGACTTTTGATACCGGCATTGGTGATGTTAATAGCGATGGTGCAGATGATGTCAGTATTATTTATCCTAATGGCGACCGTCAAACCTTGGTTTTACAGCCTTTTTTCGGTGCTGCTTTTGTGTTGAAGTCCGCCGCTGACGCAGCCGGTGCGGATGCCTATTTAGCTGCGACTATTGAATCAGCAGTGATTGAAGTTGACCTTAGCTCTAATGAATATACGGGTGCCGACATAACCCTTAACAATTTTTCTTCCGGTGACAAAATACGTTTTAATCTGGCGGATGGGATCGTAACGCCAGGCGCAGGGGCGCAACATTCGGCAACTGCCAACCAATATTTTTCTAATCTTAATACGGCTAATGCTCAGCATAGTGATGCCATCATTCATGCGGGTGATAGTTCAGTGATTACTCTTATGTCGAGTATGCTGGATATTCAGCATGCATCAACGGAAGTTAATAGCCTACATATTAATTTAACCGGCGGCATAAAAAATAAAAACCTGTTCTTTGAGTTTTTTTAACACCTTGAGTTTCATGATTTGGATTCAATGGTGAGGTCGAGGTTATAGGCTTTAAAACTTACTGTGGAATAAAAAAGGTACAATTACCTAAATTTATACGCTTAGTGCCGTACCTGCATGCTCCCGCGTTTTGGTATTGAGTCCTAAAGGCCACATTAAGTCATTCATGAATCCTTCCCGACTTTTTATTCTCCGTCCTATCGCTACGTCTTTACTCATGCTCGCGCTATTATTGGCGGGCATTGTCGCTTACCGGCAATTGCCGGTTGCTGCTTTACCGCAAGTGGATTACCCTATCATACAGGTAGTCACGCTGTATCCCGGCGCTAGCCAAGATGTTATGGCGTCCTTAATTACTGCACCTTTAGAGCGGCAGTTAGGGCAATTGCCGGGTCTTAAACAAATGTCGTCTTCCAGCTCTGGTGGCGCATCGGTTATTGTGTTGCAATTTAGCCTGAGTTTAAATCTGGATATTGCCGAGCAAGGAGTGCAGGCAGCCATTAATGCCGCCAGTAATTTATTGCCCACTGATTTGCCGATGCCGCCAATTTACAGTAAGGTGAATCCGGCTGATGCGCCGGTTTTAACTTTGGCAGTAAGCTCTAAAACCTTGCCGTTGTATAAAGTGGAAGATTTAGTTGATACCCGCTTGGCTCCAAAATTGGCGCAACTTTCCGGGGTAGGTCTAGTAAGTATTAGCGGCGGGCAAAGGCCAGCGGTAAGGGTTCAGGCGAATCCGACGGCGTTGTCGGCGTATGCTTTAAGTCTGGAAGATTTGCGTACAGCCATCGGTAATGCCAATACCAATCAACCTAAGGGGATGTTCGATGGGGCAACCCGCGCGGCTACTATTGATACCAATGATCAGTTGCGTTCTGCCAACGGCTATGCAGACTTAATTGTTGCCCACAAACAAGGCAGACCGGTACGTTTGGCTGATGTTGCCGAGGTTAAGGATGATGTGGAAAATGTGCGCTTGGCGGCGTGGGCTAATGGCAATGCGGCAGTGATTGTGAATATCCAACGCCAACCAGGAACCAATGTCATTGATGTGGTTGATCGCATTCAACAATTATTGCCGCAGTTGCAAGCAGCACTGCCTGCAAGCCTTGATGTTTTGGCCTTAACGGATCGTACCACCACCATTCGCGCTTCGGTCAAGGCGGTGCAATATGAATTATTGCTCGCCTTGGCCTTAGTGGTATTGGTGATTTTTCTATTTTTGCGGAATGTTTCCGCAACACTTATACCTGCGATTGTAGTGCCACTATCTTTGGTGGGCACCTTTGCGGTGATGTATCTGGCGGGTTTTAGCATCAACAACCTGACTTTAATGGCGTTGACGATTGCCACCGGGTTTGTTGTCGATGATGCCATTGTCGTGATCGAAAATATTACCCGGTATATTGAGAAGGGCGAGACACCGTTACAAGCGGCACTTAAAGGCGCCCAGCAAATTGGTTTTACTATCATTTCGCTGACCGTTTCACTGATCGCGGTGCTCATTCCGTTATTGTTTATGGGCGACGTGGTGGGGCGATTGTTTCGCGAGTTTGCGATTACCCTGGCGGTGGCAATTTTGATCTCGGGTTTTATTTCATTGACGTTGACGCCGATGATGTGTGCCAAGCTCTTGCAGCCAGTTGGCGAAAAACGGGGCGGGTGGTTTTATCGGGTTACGGGACGTGCGCTTGACCGTATCGCGGCGGGCTATGGCAGATTGTTGGGTTGGGTGCTAAAAGCACAAGGCGTGACTTTGTTCGTGGCGATTTTGACCCTGGTGCTGACTGTGGCTTTATATGTGGTTATTCCGAAAGGTTTTTTTCCAATCCAGGATACTGGCGTGATACAAGGTATTTCAGAAGCGCCGCAAAGCATTTCCTTCGCGGCGATGGCGGAACGGCAGCAGGCTTTGACACAAGTGGTTTTAAAGGATCCAGCGGTAGCAAGTGTGTCCTCGGTCATTGGGGTTGATGGTATTAATCCTACCTTGAATACCGGACGGCTACTGATAACCCTTGAGCCCCTGTCAGAGCGTGAGGGCAGTGTTACGGTTACTGAGGTCATGCAGCGTTTGCAACCCAAGCTTAAAGAAGTACAGGGCATTACCTTGTATATGCAACCGCTGCAAGACCTCACTTTAGAAAATCGCGTTAGTCGCACACAGTATCAATTTACTCTGGAAACGGTTGATGTAGAGGACTTAAAGGTTTGGACAAAACGTCTGGTTGAACAGCTTGAACAGATACCGGCGTTAACGGATGTTGCCAGTGATATTCAAAGTCAGGGTTTACAGGCGTTTGTTGAGGTCGATCGAACCAGTGCCAGCCGATTAGGCGTGTCCATCGCGGCGGTGGATAATGCTTTGTATGATGCTTTTGGACAACGTTTGATTGCGACCGTTTTTACCCAATCCAATCAGTATCGGGTCGTGCTGGAAGTAAAGCCGGAATATCGGCAGGGCTTGGCGGCTTTAAACTCACTGAGAATTCCATCAAGTAATGGTACGCAAGTCCCGTTACTATCTATCGCAACGGTATCTGAGCGCACAGCGCCCTTAGTCATTAATCATTTGGGGCAGTTTCCGGCGACCACGATTTCTTTCAATCTCGCACCCGGTGCGTTTTTAGGGGATGCCATTGCGGCTATTGAAAATGCTAAGCAGGCTATTGATTTGCCACTGCGCGTAGAAGCCAATTATCAAGGTGCAACCCAAGCCTTTAGCGCTTCCTTAAGCAATACCTTGTGGCTAATATTAGCAGCGATTGTTACGGTTTATATCGTTTTGGGGGTGCTGTATGAAAGCTATTTGCATCCCATTACCATTCTGTCGACTTTACCGTCTGCCGGGGTTGGTGCTTTGCTGGCGCTGATGCTGTCAGGTAATGATTTAGGGATTATTGGGATAATTGGGATTATTTTGCTGATTGGTATCGTCAAGAAAAACGCGATTATGATGATCGACTTTGCCTTAGAAGCAGAACGCCAACAAGGAAAAACTGCACACGAAGCGATTGTGCAAGCCTGTTTACTGCGCTTTCGCCCGATTATGATGACCACCATGGCGGCGTTACTGAGTGCAATGCCATTAATGTTGGGCACTGGCGTTGGCGCGGAACTTCGGCATCCGCTGGGGATTACGATGGTCGGTGGTTTGCTGGTAAGTCAATTGTTGACCTTGTTTACCACACCGGTAATCTATTTGGCGTTTGACCGCTTGGGTAAACGAATTCATTTATAGACAACAGGGCACTCTTAATACAGCAGAGGTGATCGGTATTTTAGCGGTTTGGATGGGGAATTAAGGCAAATTTGCCAAGGCTTTTTCAAGCGTTGCGATACCAGCTGCGACATTCTCTAAGTGAAACCCCAAATGCTGTAATAGGTAGAGGCGGGATAGCGTGGGGTTAAGGTCGTTTTCCGTGGCAGGCTGGGCAATTGCGATTTTATAGGTATTACAGACACTGGCAGGGGTGCCGGTTAATATTTCCAAATCCCCCAAGGTGGCTTTGCTCCCGTAATCAGGATGCGGCGCATATTCGGCAGCATACTGCACCGCCCCAAGCATAGTTTTAGCTTCGATAAAATACCGCGTCTCACCTGTCAGATATTGGTAAACTTGCATTAAAGTCAACGCTTGAATGCCTGAAGCGTAATGTCCGGGATTGCGCCGGAATGCTTGTCGATAGCTTTCAATGGCAGAGCGCAGCCGCGCTTCCCCTTCGGCAGCGATGCTGCGTGTTTGTTCAGTATTCAGGGCTTGCTTATGCCAGGTTTTAATCCAGACCTCTTTGTCGACATTGCCCAGAAGCATCCAGGTCTCGGGATTATCAGGATACTCTTTTAATAAGCTGATGTAATGCAAACGGACGGCATATAAAGGTTGATTGGCTTTTTCCTGTAACGCCAGTTGTAGCAGACAGTTCCCTTTTTCCTGTAAGCCTTTAAGATGGTTGGGCGTAATATCCAGTGCCTGCTCAAATTGCGCTAATGCCAGTTTAACTTGGTTATTACCACGCAAAATAATACCAGCTTCAATCAATGCTTCTGCCCGAAATTGGGCGACCGGTGATTCATGGGCTAATTTCAGCAACTCATCAGTATTTTGCCCTTGCCCGGCGGCTTGTCGCTGTCTTTCCCACACGGCGTGGGTTTCCCAAAAGCTACGGGCATTCGATACCCGGGCAATGTGCCAGTCCGGTTCGGTTAGTTGGGGGATTTGTTGAAAAACGGGACTGCTTGGTCTATTAGGATTGGGTGTTTTTGCCAGTTCTACTAATGCGCTAAGTTTTTGGATTTCGCTGAGTAAAGTGGTGGGGTTTGGAGTGCTGTTACTTAAACAGTAGTTGAATTGGTGGTCGGATAGGCTACTAAGCTTGGGTTGAAGTGGATTGCTGTTTATCAGGATAACGCCGGTAGCCCTTAAAGCTTGGCGGATGCCCAGTAGATAGCCGATGTCGAGATTATTTAGGCTCAAATCAGCTAAGATTAGATCTGCACTGAGTAATTCCTGCAGATATGCATTAAATAGATTTTCCGATTCAGGTCGAACTATGTTTAGTCCGGTATTTTTTAAAGCCGGGATAATGAGTTCATGATAAACCCTCTCAAAATCAATGCTGACCAGGTCGGGGTCGGTTGTTTTGCCAAAGGGCAGAAGCACAAAAGCATAGGGTTTCATTACAGTTATCCAAAATTACGGTTTTTGGAACAGTAGCATAGATTCAAAAAGGGGTCGAGTCGCATCCGTGTTGCGGATTTTTTTGAAGCCTGAGCGCCAACTTTAAATTTGGTTATAGGGTTTGTTTGGGCGTGGGCAAGGTTTTTTGATCAGACAAGCTGGCAATGAATTCATTGGCTTCGGTAATGATGATCTCCATAATCCGAATCAGTTGCGAGATGTCCATACCAATTTCTACAAATTCATGCTGTATTGCAGCAATCGCTTGTGCATTCAGATTATGTTTTAAAAACAACACTTGATCCTTAAATGCCGATAACACGGGTTGCATTCTTTCTTCGGCGCGGCTTAGCGTTCTAATCAAACGCACGTAACGTTGCCGGGATATTTTTAACTGTTGCTTGCTGTTGGCGCGTAAGGCGCGACTCGCATATTGTTCCAGTTCTGCTTCCCATTCCACAAATAAGGCTTCACTGACATTTTCAATCGCTCTGATCCGGTTGCTGACAGCATCGGCCTTAGCCTGACAAAAATCATACTGGCGCTTTAAGAGGTTATATTTATTTTCCAGACTGGTGTTATCAACGCAAACGATAGTCTTAAAACGTTGTAAAGCATCTTCAAATTGATCACGGGTGTCCTGTAAATTGACACAGGCTTGACTGACTTCATAAACGACAATGTCACGTTTATGCTCGCCAAAGGTTTCGCGGGTTTTATAATAGGCATCGCGTACTTTCTGGCTGAAAAAATGCCCGATCAGCGAACTTAGGGTTTCAGTAATACCTAATGCCATAAAAAATGATTTTTTTTCTGCCATGTCGAACTCTTTAGCAAGGACAAGTGGGGTAAAGAATAGGGATAATATACCGTGCTGGCCAAATTAATTCAGGTTTAACGAATAAAATCGTGGCTATTCATAAGGGTTGTTTTAAAACCAGTAGGGTCAGCGTAGTTTAAAAAGGCTTGATCTAAGATACCTTGTGAAACCAATTCGGCAAGTGAGGCAGTGGCTGAAAATTGCGCCGCTTTGACGATAATTAGTTCGGTTGCCCCTACAACGCCAGCCAGCCAGGCGGCTAAACTGTCGGATGTTATTTGCCAAGTGGCCGGTATGGCATATTCATTTAATAGCTTTAAATCGGGAAACCACAGACCGATACGATTTTTATCCTGCCATTGTTGCAAGTCGGTTAATGGCTGTAATAATGGCCAATCTGGTTGTAAGGCATTGACTAATAGCGCCATTTGTTGCATTGCCAGAATCGCCATGTGATGTGCGGCGGTATCGTTAAATTGCCATTGTTGCTGGCTTAGGCGTACTTGGTCGGCAAATGCGCCGCCGCCGGTTACTATAATGCTAGGCTCTGGATTAGCAACGATACGGGTTAAACAGGCCAATAAGCTAGCATTTTTAAGTAAACTGCCGCCCAATTTGATCACCTTCATTGGGCCATCATTTCACGTAATAATTGCAATAGGGCTTCCGCTTTATCAAAACTTTCTTGATATTCCTCTGCTAACACCGAATCAGTGACAATGCCGCCCCCTGCCCAGCAGCGGATGGTTTGGTTAGAATTCACCAACGTCCGGATCGCGATATTAGTATCCATATTACCATTAAAACCAATATAGCCAATGGCGCCACAATATACCCCGCGGCGGTTTGGCTCTAATTCTTCAATTATTTCCATAGCCCGAATTTTCGGTGCGCCAGTAATTGACCCGCCGGGAAAACAGCTACGCAATAAGTCTACTGCGCATTGCCCGTCATCTAATATGCCCGTAACGGTACTGACTAAATGATTTACGGTCGTATAGCTTTCAATAGCAAACAATTTAGGGACGTTGACCGAACCGGCGCGACAATTTTTACCAATATCATTACGTAATAAATCTACAATCATGACATTTTCAGCGCGGTCTTTAGCACTGTTTAACAAGGCGTCGATTTGCATCTGATTTTCTATTGGGTCAGTTTTGCGGGGGCGGGTGCCTTTAATGGGTTTAGTTTCGACCCTACCGTCAATGACTTTTAGGAACCGCTCAGGGGACGAGCATAAAATTTGCACTTCGGGGAGATTTAGATAAGCACTGAAGGGTGCCGCATTCAGTTCACGCAGACGTTGGTAGGCTGTCCATGAATCGCCTTGGCAAGGGGCACTAAAACGTTGGGTAAGGTTGACCTGATAACAATCGCCTTCTTTTAGATAGGCTTTGATTTTATTAAATGCCGCGCCATATTGGATTTTGTCCATATTGGCAACAATGTTGCCCGTCACTTTAAACTGCCTGCTTATAACGGGGCGTGCCGGGATAACGCTAAATTGGTCAATTAATTGTTGCCATTTTTCGGCTTCCAGATTTTGGCCTACCAACCAGCTTTGTTGTTGCTGATGATCGACAATGATCGCCCAGTGGTAGATGCCAATGGCCATTTCTGGAATGTGTTCGGCATCAATAGCCAGCATGGGGAGTTTTTCTAAGCGCCTGGCTAAATCGTAGCTGAAATAGCCTAACGCGCCACCGTTAAAGGGCAATTCTGCAAACTTGGAAAAAGCATGCTTAAGTAATTGTTGTTTTAATAACGCAAAAGGGTCATCTGTTGAAATGCTGGCTATACCGCTAGACGTAATAGTAGTTTCAGCACCTTGCGTAACCAGGGTCGTAACAGGATCACTGGCGAAAATATCGTAACGGCCTTGCAGGCTAAAGGGAAATCCACTATCCAAAAAAATCGACCAGGGTTGGTTAGCAAGGTTCGCAAACACGGTCGCGCTGTCCTTAACATGAGGTAGCCGGTGAATAAGGGGGGTTAATGATGGCATTAAGTCAGTGAAAGTCAGCTTTTTTTACGCGCTGTTATGAATAGGACTGCGTGGCTAATCGATTCAAGCGGGTTTAGGACAAAGCACATGGATCTAGTGATAATTGCAGGCAGATTAAAGCGTCTGTTTGTTGACAGTTCAACGCATTGGTCAAACTATAGCATAAAAGCGGTAGTGACTTGTTGGCAATGTTGTGCGCCTGTAATATTTCGTCTGCTCGGCAGGTTGATAGATAATTTAGGTATCTTTGGTATGGATGGGTGGTTAGATTTTTGCACATGGAATAGGTATTCGTACGAATAGCAAAAAAGGTCAAATTTTGAGAGACTGAAACCCGTAGCAACATAATTTTTAAGGGGGTTTATATGTGGAATAAGTTTCGGTTACCGTTAATGGTAGGCCTTGTGTTTTATAGTTCGTTGATCGCAAGTGTTGGACTTGCTGCCGGCGGTGACGATCATTTAAGGAATGCTGCGCAGGGGCAGTGTTTACAAGCCGATAGCGCCTTAAGAATTATTGCCGGTAATTGCGTTGCTAATGAGCCGAAACAAATCTGGTCTTATAATGCGGCTAAGCAATTGGTTAATGCTAATGGCCAATGTTTAACCAGTAATGCTTTAAGAAATAGCCCCGTCTATTTGTCATCCTGTAGCCTTACAAAATCGAAAGAATGGGTTTATGACGCCGCCACCCAGCTCTATAAAAACAGCCAGACCAAGCAATGTCTTAATGTAGCTAATGGTGCGCTTAATGGCGTAGTTAATACTTTAAACTGTACTAATGTTTCACGTCAGCAATGGCAGTTCACTGCGATAGCCCCGGCCGCCAAGTGGCTGGATCATGATTTGAAATTAAATGGTATTGGCGTAGGCGTTGACTCGGTTAATAAAATATTGCTGGTTCCTTTAGGTGACGGATTTAACACACCTGTAAGTTTTGATGCCGCGTTTACTTACACTTTATCGGGTTATGCCTTAGCTATTAATAGTATCAACATTAATAACGGAGGCAGTTTCCATTTTAACAGCATCAAATATGGGTCGAGTATTCCGGTTCGGCGTTATCTGAATGGGGCTTTAGTGGATACTTACAATCTGGTTTTCACCAACCTGCCTGTTATACAGTTAAGTGCAGCGGAAATTGTCGATGAACCGAAATTACCTGGCAGCTTCCGTTTGATGAGCGGTAAATTTAATCAAGATACCGGTATTCAAAATATGGGTATAGAATTTCGGGGCAGTACTGCACAAGCTTACCCTAAAAAACCTTACGGTATAAAAATCGGTACCCCCGACAATTGGGCAGTCGGGTTGGATGTGAAATTATTGGATATGCGCAAAGACAGTGATTGGATTTTGGATGCGGCCTACCGTGATCAAACCTTTGTGCGTAATATAGTGAGTCATGATATTTATAGAAGTATGCGCCCTTCAGCTTATGTTGATCTGGCCGGTGTAGCGAAAGGCCAGGCAGCCATTAAAGGCCAATTGGTGGAGGTGATTCAGAATGAATCCTATCAGGGCGTATATGTTTTGGAAGAGAAGCCAGACCGCAAGTTGTATGATTTGAAGAAAATCGCTGTGCCTACCGATGCTAATGGCTTAGCACAATGGAATTTGGTTGATTTTAATAACCCTGAAAACGGCAGTGTGCTCTATAAAGCGGATGAAGGGTCAACGGTTTTTTATGATACCACTTCGATCACCACTAATTTTCAACAGGACTATCCAAAGCCAGAAGATATTGTCAGGTGGGAGCCGCTGCTTGAATTTGCCAATTTTGTCGCTACAGCAACCGATGCAGAATTTATTGCCGGTATAGGCGCCAGAATTGATATCGATAGCGTAGTCGATTGGTGGTTGTTGGTTGATGCCTCAAGCGCCGGGGACAATATGAAAAAGAATTTTTATCTTGCTAAAAGCGGGTCAGGTAAGTTTTTTATGGCGACCTGGGATCACGATGCCACCTTTGGCATGGATTGGGAGGGTAGCATTTACTCTGACTCCTTAACTGAATCCTTGACTCAATGGCAATATCCTGAAAATAATTTGATCAGAAGACTTATAGAGTTGCCTGCCACCGGTTTCAATGCCAAGTTAAAAGCGCGTTGGAATGCTTTACGCTCTTCTGTGTTTAACCAGGCTAACCTGTCCACAAGATTTCAAGTCTATTTAGATGAAGCGGCAAAAGGCGGGGCACAAGCACGCAATCAATTTCGTTGGCCAGGAACCGGTGGCGCTGGCGCTAGCGCTAGCGATACCCGCTTAGGTAAAATCAGCTTTATAAATGACCTGTTGGCTATTAGGCTGCCGTTGCTTGATCAGGTTATTAATGCGCTTCCTGAGCAGTAATTGTTAACCCAGTCCCGTTAAGATCGGTCAATACTAAAAACCCCTGCTTGAATTTTTCAGGCAGGGGGTTTTTCGTTTAGCCCCATAACTTAGTTTAAAATGATCCTTTGCTTACTCTAATATGCGGGTGTCTGCTTGTCTCAAAAAAATCCTTTAACAATATTGTTTAGCGCCGGTGAAGCCTCTGGCGACCAACACGCCGCGAATATGTTTTTGGAGATACTAAAATTACAGCCGTCTGTAAAAGCAATCGGGATGGGAGGGATAAAAATGGCTCAGGCGGGGATTGAACTGCGCTATGATTCCTCGCAGATTGCGGTGATTGGACTGGTTGAGATTGTTAAGCATTATCCTGAGATACGCCGTGCTTTAAAGTTAATGCAGCGGATTATTGCAACTGAAAAACCGGACTTATTAGTCTGTGTCGATTATAAAGAGTTTAATTTAAAGCTGGCGCGCTTTGCGAAGCACCAAGGTGTAAAGGTATTGTTTTATGTAAGTCCGCAGGTTTGGGCATGGCGGCCGGGTAGGGTAAAAACTTACGGTAAGGCGATTGATATGATGGCGGTGATTTTTCCATTTGAAACGGTGTTTTATGAAGCAGAACAGGTGCCAGTGCGCTATGTGGGGCATCCGTCGGTAGATAAAGTTAAACCCCAGTACTCAAAAGCGGAAGCTGTGCATCGTTTTGGCTTGGACAATGAACGGAAAGTTGTGGGTTTATTGCCGGGCAGTCGGTCGAATGAAATTAAACGGTTGTTGCCGGTGATGTTGGAAGCGGCTCTTAAGTTGCAGGCAAAGCATTCAGGACTGCAATTTATTTTGCCGCAAGCTGATTCGGTGCCGGATCTGTTGTTGCAAGAGTATATACGATCTGCCCCGGTGACGGTGACGGTAATTAAACGGCAGCCCTACGATGTCATTCAATGTTGCGATGTAGTGATGACTTCATCTGGAACGGCTTCTTTAGAAATTGCTTTACTCCAAGTGCCAATGGTGATTACTTATAAGTTATCGCCGTTAACATACTACTTGGGACGTTGGTTGATTAATACCCGGTTTATTGGTTTACCGAACATTATTGCCGGCAAGTCGGTGGTTAAAGAGCTTATTCAGGGCGAAGCCACCAGCGATAATTTAGCGGCAGAGCTTGATAAAATTTTAGTAGACCGAGTTTATCATCAGGCTATATGCACTAATTTACAGCTTATAAAAATGCAGTTAGGGCAGGGCGGCGCTTCTAAAAATATGGCGGTTCTTGCTTTGGAGATGTTAAAGGCGTCTACCTAAGCTGACACTACGTGCTTTTCGCCTTTCCGTCCATTCTATGGGATAATGATAACCGAGATTAAGTGATATACCCCCAACTTGAAGTTTCCAACAGGGCATAAAAATGGACGAAAACAAAAAGAAAGCGCTTGGTGCTGCATTGATGCAGATCGAAAAGCAATTTGGAAAAGGGTCGGTGATGCGCATGGGCGATGTCGCGGCTGCTCGCGATATTGATGTGGTGTCGACCGGATCATTAACGCTGGATATTGCTTTAGGCTGTGGTGGTTTGCCGCGCGGTAGGATTATTGAAATTTATGGTCCTGAATCTTCCGGTAAGACGACTTTGACCTTGTCGGTCATTGCCCAAATGCAAAAGCTGGGCGGGACGGCGGCATTTGTGGATGCTGAACATGCTTTGGATCCGTCTTATGCTGAAAAAATTGGGGTGAATGTTGATGACTTGTTGGTTTCGCAACCTGATACCGGCGAGCAAGCTTTAGAAATCACCGATATGTTGGTGCGTTCCGGGGCTGTAGATGTGGTGGTGATTGACTCCGTTGCCGCCTTGACACCTAAAGCTGAGATTGAAGGCGATATGGGGGCATCGCATATGGGTTTGCAAGCCCGCTTGATGTCACAAGCGCTACGTAAATTAACCGCGAATATTAAACGTTCCAATACCTTGGTTATTTTTATTAACCAGATCCGAATGAAAATCGGGGTGATGTTTGGTAATCCGGAAACCACTACCGGTGGTAATGCTTTAAAGTTTTATGCTTCTGTGCGTTTGGATATCCGGCGTATAGGGTCAATTAAAAAAGGTGATGAGGTTATTGGCAACGATACCCGTGTAAAAGTGGTTAAAAATAAAGTTGCGCCACCGTTTAAAGAAGCGCAATTTGAAATTCTGTACGGTGAGGGTGTTTGCTTTCTTGGTGAGCTGATTGATTTAGGTGCCAAATACGGTTTCGTGCAGAAAGCGGGTTCCTGGTATAGCTATGGCGATGAAAAAATTGGACAAGGCAAAGATAATGCCCGCAGTTTTTTACAAGAACATCCCGATAAGGCAGTGGAATTGGAAGCAAAGATTCGCGCGGAAGTATTTAAAAATAAAGATCGTGTGGTTGATTCCGGCGTGGCGATAGATTACGCTGAAACAGAAGATGATATGTTTGTTGATCCAGATTTGATTTAACTTAGAATTGTTCTAAGCAGGCGAATGAGTTGGATGATGTAAAAACTGTCACTGTGCAAATTAAAGAAATCTGTTTGCGTTTATTGACTTATAGGGAACATAGCCAGCAGGAGTTATTACAAAAACTGGCGCTTAAAGGATTTACCGCTCATTTGGTGCAACCGATTTTAGATGAGCTTGTGTTAAGTGATTGGCAAAGTGATACTCGTTATGCGGTCAGTTATGCCAGGCAGCGTATTAGTAAAGGTTATGGTGCTTTAAGGGTGGCTTACGAATTGCGTCAACGGGGTGTCGCAGCGTTTGATTTAGAGGATGTAATCCTTGAAGTGGCAGACGGGTGGCTAGATTTGCTGGAGCGTACCTATTTAAATAAATATATTCATGAGCCGATTATTAGTCGTCATGAATGGGCGAAACGTAGTCGTTTTCTATTGCAACGCGGTTTTTCTGCGGCAATGATTTCGGCACTTTTTAAGCGGCTGCAGTTAAAATTTGAATAAAGTTGAATGTTGCCTTTATGGGTCTTCGACCCTGATTTATCCTTAGTTTTATATTCTTTTTAAAATCTTTGTGTATGATAAAAAAAATGACTAGCGCAGAATTGCGCGCCGCTTTTTTAGCTTTTTTCGACGAACGCGGCCATTCTGTTCAGCCTTCCAGCTCATTGATACCGGGAAATGATCCGACTTTATTGTTTACCAATGCTGGTATGGTGCAGTTTAAAGACGTCTTTTTAGGCCGTGAGCAGCGTGATTATGATAAAGCGGTGACTAGTCAGCGTTGTGTTCGAGCCGGTGGTAAGCATAATGATTTGGAAAACGTCGGTTACACAGCTCGACATCATACTTTTTTTGAAATGTTGGGTAATTTTAGCTTTGGGGATTATTTTAAACGGGACGCTATTCGGTATGCGTGGGAGTTTTTAACCCAAGTGTTACAAATCCCACCTGAAAAATTATGGGTAACGGTTTTTGAGGAGGACTCTGAAGCCGAAAAAATTTGGTTGGAAGAGCTTGCTATTGATTCCAAGCGTTTTTCCCGCATTGGTGCAAAAGACAACTTTTGGTCAATGGGCGATGTGGGGCCTTGTGGGCCTTGTTCAGAAATCTTTTATGATCATGGCGCGGACATTCCGGGTGGCCCCCCTGGCTCTCCCGATGAAGATGGTGATCGTTACATTGAGGTTTGGAATCTGGTGTTCATGCAGTACGACCGTGATAGTGGCGGGAATCTTACCCCATTACCGAAACCATCGGTGGATACTGGTATGGGCTTGGAGCGTATTGCAGCCGTTTCCCAAGGAGTGCATAACAATTATGAAATTGATTTATTTCAAAAGTTATTAACTGCTGCCGCTAAGTTAGCGGGCATGACCGATTTAACCAATAGTTCGTTGCGCGTAATAGCCGACCACATTCGTTCATGTGCTTTTTTGATTGTTGATGGGGTTATTCCTTCTAATGAGGGACGTGGCTATGTTTTGCGGCGGATTATCCGTCGTGCTATCAGGCATGGCTATCGCTTGGAAATTCGTGACGCTTTTTTCTATAAATTGGTTGCCCCGTTGGTTGCGGAAATGGGCTTAGCCTATCCTGAATTAGCTGCTGCACAAGCGCAAGTCGAGAAGGTGTTAGAAAAAGAAGAGCAACGTTTTGCTGAAACCCTAGAGCAGGGAATGAAAATTCTGGAAGCCTGTGTTGCTAAACTAGATGGCAGTGTTATTCCGGGCGAAACCGTATTCCAGCTATACGATACTTATGGTTTTCCGGTAGATTTGACCGCTGATTTTGCCCGTGAAAATCATTTGACTGTTGACCATGCCGGATTTGAAGTAGCCATGACCGCCCAGCGGGATCGTGCACGGGCAGCGAGCAGTTTTAACTCTGGATATGATCAAGAAATTAAGCTGGATGGACAAACTGAATTTACGGGTTATAGCATGCTTACTGAACCAACCGAAATAGTTGGCTTGTTTGCTAAAGGTCTCCCCGTGACGCATTTGAATGCGGGCGATGAGGGATTGGTGGTGATAGAAAAAACCCCTTTTTACGCTGAATCAGGTGGTCAGTCAGGCGATTGCGGTAAAGTTGTGACAGATACCGGTGTATTTGCTGTGGTCGATACCCAAAAGCAGGGAGGCAGTTTGTTCCTGCATAAGGGCAAAGTGCTGGAAGGTAACATACAAGTTGCTCAGCACTGCTCCGCTAAGGTTGATGCTGAGGTTCGGAAAGCCATTGAGTTAAATCACTCGGCTACGCATTTGTTGCATGCCGCACTTAGAAAATTGTTAGGGGAGCATGTTGCGCAAAAAGGTTCGTTAGTGAATGCAGAGCGCTTACGTTTTGACTTTACCCATTTTGAGCCGATGACTAACGATGAAATTAAGGCGGTTGAGCGTTTGGTAAATACCCAAATTCGTTTAAACAGCGCTGTCTCTGCTGAAGTTATGCTTAAAGATCAGGCGATGCAAGTGGGTGCGATGGCATTGTTTGGGGAAAAATATGGGGATGAAGTTAGGGTGCTTAGGATTGGTGAATTTTCAACGGAACTGTGTGGCGGGACGCATGTTGAACGTGCTGGCGACATCGGGTTCTTTAAAATTATCAGCGAAACCGGCGTGGCGGCGGGCGTTCGGCGTATCGAAGGCGTTACGGGTAACGCGTGCGTTGCCTGGTTAGAAAACCGCGAGCAAGTATTGCTTGAAATTGCCGGTTTAGTCAAAAGCTCGCCTGATAAAGCGTTGGATAAAATACAGTCAGTGCTTGAAAAACAAAAATTGTTGGAAAAAGAACTGGAGCGTTTGCAAGCTAAATTAGCCAGTGCCTCGGGGGATGAGTTGCTTGCTCAAGCTGTTGAGGTTTCTGGGCTAAAAGTATTGGCGGTTAAACTGGATGATATTGATCCTAAAATCATGCGCGAGTTAGTTGATCAACTTAGAAATAAATTGGGCAGTTCTGCAATTGTTTTGGCAACCGTAGTGGATGGCAAGGTGAGTCTTATTGCAGGCGTTTCTAAAGATGCTATGGCGCGGGTAAAGGCCGGTGATTTAGTCAATTTTGTTGCCCTTAAGGTTGGGGGTAAAGGCGGCGGTAAACCCGATATGGCGCAAGCCGGGGGCAATGATCCTTCCGCTTTGCCGGATGCTCTGCGTCAGGTTCCGGCGTGGGTGCAGCAACAGTTAAGTGTTTCAGCGCAGGGATAGATTTTATGGCATTGTATGTTTATAAATTTGGCGGTACCTCAGTAGGATCTATTGAACGTATTAAGGCCGTGGCTGAACGGGTTAAAAAAGTGCATGATCAAGGTGATCAGCTGGTGGTAGTCGTATCGGCGATGAGCGGGGAAACCAATCGGCTGATTGCATTGGCCCACGAAGCCCAAAAACAGCCCAGTGCACGTGAGCTGGACGCTCTAATCTCCACTGGTGAGCAAGTTACAACGGCATTATTGAGCATGGCCTTGGAGGATATCGGTTGTGCCGCGTGTTCATATACCGGTTACCAGATTAAAATTCTTACCGATAATGTCCATACCAAAGCTAGGATTCGCAGCATTGATGATAAAAAAATGCGGGCGGATTTGGATGCGGGTAAAGTAGTGGTAGTTGCCGGCTTTCAAGGTGTTGATGAATCAGGCAATATCACCACTTTGGGTCGAGGTGGGTCTGATACTACTGCTGTAGCCTTGGCGGCAGCATTAAAAGCTGATGAATGCTATATATATACTGATGTTGATGGTGTTTATACTACCGACCCACGGATTGAGCCTAAAGCGCGTCGTCTGGATAAAATCACCTTTGAAGAAATGCTGGAAATGGCGAGTTTAGGGTCGAAGGTGTTGCAAATCAGGTCGGTTGAATTTGCCGGTAAATATAACGTTGCTCTAAGGGTTTTATCATCATTTAAAGAAGGTAAGGGGACACTTATTACCTATGAGGAATCAAAAATGGAAAGTGCTTTAATTTCTGGTATTGCTTTTAATCGCGATGAAGCTAAATTAACTATCACCGGTGTGCCTGATTTACCCGGCGTGGCATCAAAAATTTTGGGGCCGATTGCAGGGGCCAATATTGACGTGGATATGATCATCCAAAATATTGGAGAAGACGGTGCAACTAATTTTACATTTACTGTGCATCGCAATGACTTTATAAAAGCAAAAGCCTTGTTGCATACAACCTGTGAGCAACTAGGCGCTAAGAAAGTTATTAGTGATGATACGATCGTAAAAGTGTCTATTGTAGGCGTTGGAATGCGCTCGCATGCGGGTATCGCGAACACCATGTTCAAAACTCTAGCTGATGAAGGAATTAATATTCAAATGATTGCAACTTCTGAAATTAAAATTTCAGTGGTAGTTGCGGAAAAGTACCTAGAGCTGGCCGTAAGGGCTTTGCATGACGCGTTTGAACTTGATAAAGAACCCGTGGAAGGTTAGTTTTTTTATTAAAAAGCTGTTATAATGTTTTGATAGCTTGGTTGCTGTAACTTTACAGTGAGTTTGTATTAAAAAGTTAGGGAGATGTTATGCTTATCTTGACTCGAAGAGTTGGTGAGACCTTAATGATCGGTGATGAAGTGACTGTTACCGTTCTTGGGGTAAAAGGCAATCAAGTACGCATAGGTGTTAATGCGCCAAAAGAGGTTTCTGTACATAGGGAAGAAATCTACGAGAGAATCAAAAAAGAACAAACTGAATCCTCTGGATTACCACACGCTGAGTAACACAAGAAACAGGAGAAATGGCCGAGCGGCTGAAGGCGCTCCCCTGCTAAGGGAGTATGGGCTTTAACTCCCATCGAGGGTTCGAATCCCTCTTTCTCCGCCATAACAAAGAAGAGTATCGCTTGACATTATGTAAATATTACCACATAATAGCCGGGTTTATAAAGGCGCATGTAGCTCAGCTGGATAGAGTACTCGGCTACGAACCGAGCGGTCGGGAGTTCGAATCTCTCCATGCGCACCATAGTTATGAACTATATACGAGATTATTCCCCTGTAGCTCAGTCGGTAGAGCGGGTGACTGTTAATCACTAGGTCGGCAGTTCGAGCCTGTCCGGGGGAGCCAATAAAAACAAAGCTTTACATGAAAATGTAGGGCTTTTTTTATGCCTGTAATTTTTCAGGGTAACGCCGGGGTAACTTTTAAAACTAATTTAGGGTATTTGGGGGTAAGCTTTAAGGATCATAAGTAACCCAAAAAAAACTATTCCGCAATCTAGATAGTGTCGTCATAAGATAGCAGCCCAAAGCGCGATGCATCGAATTTGCACGGCAGCTAAAAATGAACTCGTATTTTTAGCGTAACGCGTTGCAATGCCACGCCATCGCTTAAGGTGTAAAAAAGCGTTTTCCACCAAGTGCCGTAACCTGTATAAGTCTCTGTCGTATTCACGTGGTTGCTTGCGGTTACGGCGCGGTGGTATCACAACCGTCATCTGATTGGCCTCTGCTTGGGCTACGATAGCGTCGCTATCGTAGCCTTTATCTGCCAACAGATATTGGGCATCGAGGCCCTCAATCAAGGTTGAAGCCTGTGAGCAATCTGCTGTGGCACCTGCTGTAACAAGTATTCTGAGCGGCATACCATGCGCATCCACGGCCAGATGTATCTTGCTGTTGAGCCCCCTTTTGTGACCCCCGTATCTTGATTGCCACCTCTCGCACCGGCCGCATGGGGATGAACTTTAATATGGCTTGCATCAACCATCAGCCATTCATAGTCGGGATCGGCGACCAGTTGTCCTAATAGCGTTTCCCAAATTCCTTTATCCCGCCAACGGGAAAAACGGCGATGGGTATTCTTCCAGCCGCCGTAGTCGGGCGGCAAGTCTCGCCAAGGGGCTCCTGTGCGTAAAACCCAGAAAACAGCAGTTATAAACAACCGGTTATCACGTGCCTTACCGCCCCAAGCGCCTTCACGTCCAGGCAAGTGAGGCTCCAATGATTGCCATATTCTGTCTGATATATCATGTCGGCGATGCCCTGTATTTGACATGCTTTCCCTTCAAAATTATTGAGATAGAGAGATTATCTCATAATCTTGTGACGACAGTATCTAGTAATCTTGTTTTCCAATGCGGTAACGGCTTCCGCGTCTAAGTCAAAATCGCATTCCCAGGTGACGATCCTCGCCACCTTTACCGTGCTAATGGTTCCGATGGTGCACGGTAACCTGGCGCTAATACGGCATTTTTTACGCCGTAAAGCGATAAAGGATCACGAAGCCAAAGTCGATACTCATGCCCACGGAGACTATGGTCAGGCGAGCAGTCCACGCTCCACTTCCTAAGAGTGTAGCCTGCAGTAGCAGCACGTAACTTGACGTTTAAAACACGATTTGTCATCGCGTAGTCCATTTCTGTGATCTCAGGGTATGGCTGATCGGGATGTGGAACTAATTCCAACTCGATTATTCGAGTCCATTGAATATCTTGGTCGCTTTGTTCGTGTGTTAGAACTTCAGCGCCCTTCATGACAATAGGCTGTTTTATTCGGGTAATGACGAAATCCCGAAACTCCTGGCTTTTCCGATCAAACGCTCTCACGTGCCAGCGTAGGCCATTGTCAGTTAACGCAAAGGGAATAATTTCACGAACGCTTTTGCCACTGGAAATGGAGAAATACTCTATTTTTAATGGGCACTGTAGATGAATGGTGCGGGTTACAGAGGCCAGTATTTCAAGGTAGGGTTGGGTAAGCCGTGAAGGAATTTCACAGGAAACCCACGGCTTTAACAACATAGGCTCCCCGTCACCGAATCCCTGTGACAACCAGGTCAAAACCCGTTCTGGCGGAAAATCAAATATCGGCGAAAAATCAGCACCGATGACGTAAGACTTGCCCTTGGAGTCGTAGTCGATGTTGTTTGGTGCCAATTCTTTATAAAGGGCCAAGTCTCGAGTTGCTGCGGCTGACTGAATACCAAAACGGGATACCAAATCTTGACGACGAATTTCGCCAAGAAAGCGAAGACGTAGTTCAGTAAAGGCCATTCGGTCGCGCTGTGGCTGAGTCAGTTGTGCAATAGCTATATTGGGCATGCTGCGAATTGAAGCGGTTAATGTTTTTATTGGGCTTAGTATATGTGTCGCTAAAAGACATGTCTACAGAATGATAACAATATACAATCACGATCATTATGATTATAATCTATGCGTATAGGCTATTTTTTATGGGCAATTCCTTTGTGGATCAAATTTAAGTATGCGGTAGCAGTAACTAAATTTTATAAGGCGCTTAGAGCGGATAAGCGGATGCAATTTTCTTCCTCAACAGAGTTATTGAATTAAGTGTTTTTTGAATCTGAACGGCAAAATTTTTTTCGACCATTGAGTGGTAAGTATCGTGAATTAGCAGCTGCTTGTTTGCGAGCTCTGTATGACCGCTTGCATGGGCCCAGCGCTGATTACACTCAAAACCTAACCCGAGAATCGTTGAAAGAATTATTGACACCAACTGTGCAACTAATGATCAACGAGGCGCCAACTGCTGAAGTTGTTGATGAGGAAACTGGCGATTACGATTTCGACGGCGCAGATAATCAGCAATTGGTAACGTCGTTGATTCGAGCGTTATTACGCGATGGCTGGCTTGAAACCTTTGGCGACCGGGCTGGTTTAGTCACGGCTTACCGCTTCAGTCGAGCTGGGAAATTGTTTGCCGAAGCCCTGTGGTCGTTGGATCGTTTGCGGGCGCGCAGTCGGCAGCGGAATGTGCGCAGTTGCCGTAACGCCTTGGAAGCCGCACGCAAAAATATCGATGCTTACGATTTGATCGACGCCTTTGACTATGCGGAAAAAATTATCAGCGATTTGTCGGAAGGCGTCGACTACTTTCAAGAACTAGTCCGGCGTTTGATGGCGGAAGCCTCCAATACTCCATGGGAAGAGTTTGTCGAGTTTCTCGATCGTTTCGAAAAGGAATTTAAAAAGCAGTTAACAGCCGACAATATCGAGCGGCATCGCCAGGCTATACGCGATAGCCTGAATCGCTTGCGTAATCTGGAAAGCGATAAATACCGTACGTTGGAAAACCAATTGCAGGATGTAGCTAGCTGGGCTGATCCGGAACGGGGTGGCGAGTCGATTTTCGACTGGCTATTGGATCGCATCGAGGACAGGGTGGAAGTAGCCTGTACCACCAAGCATCCAGAATTGATCAAGGCCATGAACATCTATATGCGACGGGCGGCGGGTATTGTGCAACAAGCCATGATGCTGCAAGGTGGCCAGCGGCGACATGCCTACAGTCAAGCCATTAACCGAGTCGCGAGCTTGGAAGACGGCGCGCAAACCGCGTTTCTGGAACGGTTGGGAAACGCTTTCTCAGCCTGCGAGATGCGTTTGCTAGATCCGTCCGCGTTTAAACTGCGCAGTGCCTCGCAGCGGCGTAAGGCACGAACCGTGACAGCCTTACCTAAAGTTAGCCGCGATGCTCGTTTACAAGCCGTCATACAGCGCGCTGAAGCGGCAGCCTTCACTTTGTCCAATGAGGACATTGTGATTTTCGTTCGCTCGGAATTGCGGCAAAAGCAAATGCCTATCCGTTTGTCTGGTCTACCAATGCAAAACGCTCGAGATGTGTTGCTCACCATGCAATTGGTAGAAGCAGTACGAACCAGCCGGGACGATAACCTCAGGGCAAAAAAACTATCCACGTCATTGAATACCCCTTATTACAACGCCAGCGACTATCAAATCCAATTTTGTGATGACACTGACTCAAACCTTACTTGATCGATTGGAACCGGAAAACCTGAAGCTGCAACGCTTTCAGGAAATCGTTGCTCGCCTTCTGGCCTGGGGCATTATCGTTCGCGACGAGGATGGCGTCGAGCAACGCTGCTATGACGATGCCTGCCGCATCGAAAACCTGTTGGCTGAATATTTCGCGTTGGCTGGCTTTCGTTTGATCCACGATTTAAAAAACGAGTTTTTCCGTTTATATGCACCAGGTGCCCAGATCCCTGGCCTGGCGGATGACGACAATGATCCGGTCCCGTCGCTCAGAGCTCGATTGTCGGCCGATTTTGTGGCTGCAGCTCTCGCGCTCAGGTTTTTATATCAACAAGGATTGGCCGACGGCGGCGGCCGATTGAGCGATGTCGGTGAGGTTTTGATCCGGTTTGATGAATTGGCGGCTACCCTGCAAACCCAAATCAAACGCGTTCTACCGGAGAGTGTCGGTGACCGAGACCGGCTGCTTAAAGATTTAAAACGTCATCGCCTGATTCAATATGGTGCGTTATTTTCGATGCACGACGAAGATGCCTTAATTGCGATTCGGCCCACCATCCTCGGCATTATCAGCGAAGATGCCTTAGCCGCGGCACTGGAAGCCGAAGGCATGATTGAAAACAATCCTGAGCCGGCGAACAACGAGGAGCCTGTCTTATGAAATTGGATAAGTTGATATTAGTGAACTGGGGATCGTTGCGCAGTGACGAATATCCGATGGGTAACATGACCCTGTTGACAGGTCCAACCGGTTCCGGCAAATCCACGTTGCTGGATGCGCTGCAAACTATAATGACCGCCGCCCATCAAAACATATATAGCTATAACCCCGGCCAGGACGAAACCACGCAAACCTCTCGCGGCAGCAAAAGCAAACGCACGCTATGGTCTTACATCGTTGGCGCCGAAGACAATTTGTTCGCGCGGCCGGACGGTGCCCACGGTTACGTCGCTGCGGTGTTCAGGCCGGATGTCAATGAAGGTGGAAAGGCTTTTACTGCACTGATTGGGGCTGCAGCAAGGATCGATGGTTCCGGGCTGCGGCGTCAGGCTGTGCAAGAGCGCCTAGCATTGGTATTGATCGATGATGCTGCATTGAGCCTTGATGATCTAATGGATTGCGACGGCAACGGCAATATGTTGGTCGTTGAGGTAGAAAAAATTGAGAGTCAGCTTAAAGCCCGCTACGCACAAGTCTTGAATTTGCGCGATACCAAGCGCGAATATTTATGCCAGCTCTACGGTAGGTTTCGAGGTTTGCGTAGCGTGTCGTTCCCCGAGGCCGAATCGGCCGCCAAAGCCTGGAGTCAGGCCATCGCCCATAAGCCAATAGGCGGTGTCGATGATTTGGTAAAAACCCAGATCTTGGAATATGACAGCCAAAATTTACCGCAAAGAATCAGTCAAATCAGTGATTTGATGCGGCAGGTTCACCAACTCCGTGTTGAAGGGGATCGCTTAAAAGACAATGTCGGCCGTTTGGAGTGTCTCGACGTTACGATCGGCCAAGCGACAAGTGCTTATGAAACTGCCATGCAATATCAGCTGGCCGATGCTCAAAGGGCTTTAAACGACGATCTGCTGCAAATTTCTCAAGCTAAATCCACGATCGCGGAACTGGATAAAAAAATCCAGACAGAAACCGACCAAATAGGAGTATTTAATCAAGATAAGAAAGTCTACCAAGAGAGCCTCATTCATTTGGCGGCGCAGTTGAGCGGTATACCGGCCGCCGAACAAAAGCGTCGCATTGATGAGCGAATGGATGCGGCGCGTCTCGAGGCCAAAACTGCGATAACTAATATCCGACAAGCGTTAAAGCAAGCCGCGCATTTGCAAGATTCGGCCCAACGGATCATTGGCATGTCGTTTCCTGTGTCGAATCGGGAGTTGTCGGAAGCCGCGCTGGCATTGGCGGACGTTATGGTTGCGGTTGGGCAAACCCCGTGCCGGCAGTATGCCGAACAATTACACTGCCTAGAGCAGCAAACAATGCCGGATTCGCAGGCCGTGTCCCAAGCAGTGCAGTCATTGCACGGCTTGAATGATGGCTTTGAAAAACTTTACCTGGCGCTAGCTGGAACTCAGGGAAGTTTTGTCGCGGCTGTGCATACACAACTGGGGCAGCTGCAAAAACGCTTGGCTGAAGCTCAGAATGAGGAACGTAAACTCGCGGATCGTAAAGCCAATGTGGCAGAAGGTGGAGCGGATTATCCCCACGAGATCGCCAGAGCCTTGAAGACGCTCCGCGCCGAATTGCCGGCGGCTCGCGTACAAGTGTTGTGCGATCTAATAGAACCTAAAGACAAAAGTTGGCAGTCGGCCATTGAGGGTTATCTCGCCGGTGCCCGTTTTAACTTTGTGGTTGATGAGGACTGGGAAGCGCGGGCGATTGAATTTGTTCGGCAAAAAAGTCTTCGCGCCAAATTGGTTCAAGGCAGCTTCTGTAAACGCAACGCCAAACCGGAGCGCTTACCAGCGGATTCCATCGTTCATGAACTGCATACCGAGCATCCGATTGCCTTCGCCTACTTGGTTGAGCAGTATGGCAATGTGGTTAAGGTCAACAGCGTGGAACAATTGCGCCACACGCCGCGCGGGGTTATGAAGGATGGCAAGGCCGCCGGCTCCCGTACTTTGTTTACCGGTGACGCAGAATCGTTGGTGTTCGGTAAGGAGGCCCAGCGCCTGGCGCGCGAAAAAGTCCTGGAAGCGCACGCCAAAGCTGAAGAGGAACTCCGAACCCTGCAAGCCGAAGGCAAGCAACTAAATGGTTTGTTGGGCTTACTGGGCGAGTTGGATCAGCCGAGTTTTGCCGACGGTGCCAAACTGGAGCAAGCCGCGCGCGTTTGTGAGGCGGCTGTGGCCGATCTGTCTCGGTTGGATTTAACCGAAGTTGAAAAACTCGAGTCTGATAAAAGCGATCTGCTCGGGAAAATTGACAAAATTCAAGAAAATACCGACCAGGCTAACCGCCAGATTGGCCAACATCAGGGCATCGTCAATCAGCTGCAAGCAAGACTAGGCAAACTAGAGGAAGGGTTGCATAGCCGCGAGTCAAGGATAGCGCAGTGTCTAGAACCATTGAAATGGATTGCTTCTGTGAATCAGTTACATTCCTTGGCAGGGTTGCAACAGGACGTTGATGCGTTAGTAGCGGCCAGGGAGTTATCCAATCAGCAATTGCAAGACAAACACGGCAAAAAAATGATCGAAGCCACCGCTACTTATGGCGTCGTCCACGAAAAAATCGCCGATTACAACCAGTATGCACGCAGTCATGAGCAGCTGCATCTCGAACATAACTACGACTTGCGCGACAGCGACTTTTCCGGGCATTACCGGCAACTAATTCAGCTTGCTCAGCAATTGAACCGGCAACTGCAAGAACAGCGCGAGATTGGTTTTGTTAAGAATCTGGATAAATTGCGCACCATTTTTTAAAGCATTTGCGCCCTCATAAGCAGATTGGTTTTGTTAAGAATCTGGATAAATTGCGCACAGCCGAGTCCTCATTTAAGGATGTCTTTACCAAACAGTTCTGCTATGAAATCCGCAATGCAGTCGATCAGGGAGTAAAGACCCTGAAACTGCTAAACACTGGATTGAACCGGTTGAAGTTCGGTACCGATCGCTTTCAACTGGATTGGTCGGTATGGGTGCCAGAATTTAAAGAATATTACGATTTCTTTTGCGCGGCTTACGATTTTTCTGAAGCCCAAGAATCCGGTGATCTGTTCGATACTGGTGAGCTCAGCGATGAGCAATGCCAAGTTCGTGACCGCTTGGTCGGTCTGTTACTGGCGGACGATAGAGAGCAGGCCTTGAAGGAATTGCAGCGAGTTGCTGATTACCGCAACTATCGCCGTTATGAAATCTGGAAGGATTCCGACAGCGGTTCGCGGGTGGCTTTGTCCGAATGGGGTACCGGATCCGGCGGCCAGCTCGAAACTCCAGCCTACATTGTTCGCGCGGCGGTCGTAACCAACCGACTGAAGCATTTCGATAAGGGCGTCAATTTGAAATTACTAGTTAACGACGAGTCTTTCGCCAAAATGGATGAGCGCCGCGCGCACGACGTGATTCGTTTTTTGCGCGACAGTCTCGACATGCAATTGATTTGCGCGATGCCCACCAAGCATGCCGGTGCGATTAAAACTGAATTCACTAAGGAATGGAGTTTCACCAGAACTGAGGCAGAAGGTAATGGTGAAGTGGATTTTATTTCCGAAGCCGATGAACGCGATCTACATCCCGACAAGCTCCACGAACTCTGGGAATATCGCCGCCAGCAAATACGGGATCAGGCCAAAATTGAATTCGAGGCGGTTGAGCAGGCGGATGTATGAGTAAGCCACGTTGGTTGGAGCAGCCTGAAATTCAAAACTTGCTGCATCGCATAGTCGATAAGCTGGATAAGGCTGACGGTAGGCCAGTGCGTACATTTAAATTGAATCAAAAAAGCTTTCCTGAATTATTCAACGCTGACTTTGAAGGAGACAAAGAAAATTATTGGTCGCAGTTAATCGAACTAAATCAATGGGGCTGGTTTAGTATTAAAACTGATCGTTCTGAATCCGGATCGGTAGGCTACGATCTAAATCCTAAACTAAAGATTACTGATGAAACCGCTATCCGAGAAGCAATTGGACGGCTAGAGCCAATCAAGTCTTCACAGCAAATTTGGCGAGAAGCCGTTTATCGTCGATTGCAATTAAATGAAGAACAATTAGAGGTTATTGCTAATCAAAAAATAGAAATTCCTGGTAAATCGTCTGATGAGATAGTTGAGCGACTAAATCTATTAGTCAATTTGATCAACGAGCCTTTGTTATTGCGTGAAGTATCAGCTCGTTTGTTTTGGGGGCACTCAAAAGTCTTAGATAGACGTCAAGAATTGATTGCTATTGCTTTAGGTGTCGTTGATTGCCCATTCCCTGAAACGCCGATTCAGCTGCAGGTGTATCTACCTGCAGCACAATTCAATGGTGTTTTGTTTATCGAAAACCTCACGAGCTTCGAACGTGCTACACGTGATCAAACTGACCGATTCGCTAACTTGGCTTTAATATTTGCTTCCGGCTTCATGAGTTCGGCAAAGCGACTAAGATCGCAGAACGGTTGTTCAATTTATTTTGCCGGGCATGGTAGTTTGGCTACCGAAGATACAAAACGAATATTGGCTTGGCTAGCAACCGATGCCGAGAGGTTGCCAGTTTGGTTTTGGGGAGACTTAGATTATGCTGGCATGCAAATATTAAAAACTCTACGCAATTCGTTTCCTGAATTAGAGGCCTGGCAGCCTGGTTATCAACCTATGATGGAGGCTCTGTTATCGGGAGAAGGTCACGAGCCTGATGAGGCTAATAAAACCAATCAAAAATACGTTGAAATAACGGGCTCAATGTATGCTGATACGGCACTTATCCCGACAATGAATAGGACTGGAAAGTTTTTGGATCAAGAGTTTGGTTAGCAAATACAACAAAGATCCAGCAGTTCACCATCAGCAGCATATAAGTGTACTAGCCCAGACCTGATCTGACAGTTACCGATTTTTATGGGTATCTGTCAGATTAGATTTAGTTTAAATTTTTAGATGCCCAAATCTGTTTCCCACTGAGTAAAGTTTCCATAGGTGTCCTGCCATTACAAACTTTACCTTGATGAGTCCTTTCATTATTGTAATAAACCAACCAATCGTCCAGATCTTTTTGCAACGTATCCAAATCTGCATAGAGTTTTTTACGGAAAGTAACCTGGTAAAACTCTTGCAAAACCGTTTTATGGGAGCGCTCGCATATACCGTTGGTTTGTGGTGACACCGCTTTCGTCTTGGTGTGGTCAATGTCATTGATAGCCAAATAAAGCTGATAATCATGTTGATCCACTTCGCCA
>JBEBJQ010000137.1:0-5448 GCA_040079795.1 Methylococcales bacterium | reverse complement strand
ACAACGGCAAGGGCGAAGTCGAAACCGTGCAATACCACAAACTGACTCCTATGCTACTTAACGAAGTGCAACACATGCATAAGCAGAACGCCGCCCAGGCCAAAGAAATTGCGGCATTGAAACTACAGGTGCAGGCCATGCAAACCCAAGCCCAACGCCTGGATGCCCTGGCCGTCCGTCTTGAACGCCTGGAAAAAGCCCCGGCAACCCTGCGAGTGGCGGCTGCAAGGCAGTAGGTAGGTTATTGGTATGGAACTCGAAGGGGATCGGCTTTATCGCCAGCAAGGGCGTTGATTACAATTTTGCTAAGCCGGAAGGGTTATGTTAACCAATGCCGTTAAGTTAAGCCGTTCGCTGGAGCCGAAGCGAAACATTAGCTGACTTAGGCTTCGGCTCCGCTCAGCCAGCAGCGGTAATCTTAACTTAACGGCATTGTTATGCTAACCCGTCCGCAACGGTTTTGCCGATTGAAACATTGCGTTTAAACATTAAGGTCGGGGCTACAAACCCCGATTTGCTCAGAATAAAAAACATATTCTAAAATAAATAGTTTGATATGAAATATAAAATAGATATTGATAGATGATGACTATACAGTTGTGCTTGGCTCAAGTAAGCCCGTCCATCCTTTGACAAGCTCTCGGCAACTGCTCCATGCGTTGCCCTGCATCCATGCAGTCGAGGACGAACGGACTTACTTTTGCATCACCTTGTTAAGCATTCTACCCACTATAAATCACAGAGAGGCATTAATATTTAACGAGTAGGGTTTTCGTAGCTTCGATTTCCCCTGCTATTCTTAGCCAGTTTTTGAATATTTGCTTTGAAATATCAAACGAATAACTTGAAGTATTCGCTCTCTGAGATGATGTCTGTGTTGGTTTCAACCCGATCAAGATAAACGGTGCCATCCAGATGGTCGATTTCGTGTTGAAAGACCCTGGCAACAAAGCCTTCCAGTATTGACTGGACTGTTAAACCCTGCACATCTTCGTATTGCACTGTAATGCTTGTATATCGTGGCACTAAGGCACGAATGCCGGGAATGCTCAAACAACCTTCCCAGTCTTTTTCTGTTTGCTCGGACAAGGCTTCATAGCTTGGATTAACCATCACAGTTGGTAACATTAACGGCGCATGGGGATAGCGGGTGCTGGGTCGTGAGGCGACGATAATGATGCGCTGCAATTGGCTAATCTGCGGCGCGGCTAGGCCAACGCCTTGGGTGTTCGCCAAGGTGGTTGTCATTTCGTCGATTATTTTGCGGATAGCCGGGCTGTTGATATTTTCGACCTTAGCCGAAATTTGCCGGAGTACGTCCGCGCCCAATTGGGCAATTTCGCAGTTTTGGGTCATGGTTGGTTTTGTAGTTCTTGTAAAAGTACTGCTTGCGCCTGAACCACATTGGCATTCACGTCTCGTTGACTTTGCAGATAGCTTCCATCCGGTTGTAATAACCAGGACTGGCTGTTGTCATTCAGGTAAACGTCCAGATCATGTAGTATACGTTTGTGCAGGCGCTTGTTTTCAATAGGAAAACACGTTTCTACCCGCTGAAACATATTGCGGTTCATCAGGTCAGCGCTGGATGCATAGACTTCCCAGTCACCACCATTGGCAAATGCGTAAACACGGGCGTGCTCCAAGAAACGTCCGATGATGGAACGCACCTCAATATTGTCTGATACGCCAGGAATGCCGGGTTTCAAGCAACAAATGCCCCTGACAATTAATTTAATTTTAACCCCGGCTTGCGATGCGCGATACAGTGCCTGAATGACTTGCTCCTCAACAATAGCGTTGACTTTAAAGATGATTTCCGCCGTTTTACCGTCTCGAGCAATATCAATTTCGCGTTCTATTTTGTCGATGATGCCGCTGTGCAAGGTAAACGGCGACTGCAACAATTTATTCAATTTACGCACCTTACCCAAACTGGTCAATTGTGCAAATACGCGCCGGACATCTTCACCTAAATCTTTGTCACAGGAAAATAAACCATAGTCGGTGTACAACTGTGCGGTTTTAGGATGGTAGTTGCCAGTGCCTAAATGGACATAATTGCATAATTCCTTACCTTCACGTTTTAGTACCAGGCACATTTTCGCGTGGGTTTTATAGCCGACAACACCATATACGACATGGACAGCCGCTTCCTGTAATTTTGCCGCCAAGCTGATATTGTCCTTCTCGTCGAAGCGCGCCCGTAACTCGATAACCACAGTCACTTCTTTGCCTGCCCTGGCTGCCTTGATTAAAGCGGCGACAATGGGCGAACCTGCACCAGTCCGATATAAGGTTTGCTTGATAGCCAATACATCGGGCGCAACCGCAGCTTGACGGAGAAATTCGACGACGGGGGAAAAAGATTCGAAAGGGTGATGCAGCAAAATATCATGGCGTTTGATCGCGGCAAAAATATCTTTGCTGCGCGCCAATTGGGCGGGGATAAACGGTTTAAACGGTGGAAATTTCAGCTCAGGATGTCCCACTAGGCCGATTATTTCCTGCAACCTATTGAGGTTGACGGGGCCATCGACAAGGAACAGACGATCCCGGGTCATTTCGAACCGATCCAGCAAAAAGCTGACGGTTTCATCAGGGCAATTGGCATCAATTTCCAGGCGGACCTCATCGCCGTAATTACGCATTGCCAACTCGCCTTGCACCGCCAGCAACAAATCATCAATGGCATCATCGTCAACAAAAAAATCGCTGTTCCGGGTCACCCGGAATTGATAGCAGCCTTTTACTGTCATGCCATTAAACAGTTCGCCCACAAAGGCATGGATGATAGACGACAAAAACACAAAATCGGTAGGGCCGCTTTGGGTTTCGTCGGCTGGAAACTGGATAATCCGAGGTAACGAGCGCGGTGCTTGTAAAATGGCGCGGCCACTGTTTCTGCCAAACGCATCCTTACCGGTCAGTGAGATGATAAAGTTTAAACTTTTGTTTAAGATGCGCGGGAAAGGATGCGCCGAATCCAAACCGACCGGCGTTAAGATCGGCATTAATTGATCGTTAAAATAGGTTTCCAACCACTTGTGCTGGTCTTCTGTCCAATCATTACGGCGGATAAAGCGGATATTTTCTGCTTGCAGCTTAGGCAGCAATACCTCATTTAAAACTTGGTATTGGTCGTTGACCAATTGATGGGCATTAGTGTCAATGAGCGCCAATTGCTCAGCGGGTGTCAAACCGTCTTCACTTAGGGCTTTTGGATCAATCGCCTCCATTTGGATGACGCCGGCAACGCGAATCTCGTAAAACTCGTCCAAATTGGAGCAGGAGATGCATAAATAATTGAGCCGCTCCAGCAAAGGGACGTTTTCGTCTTTGGCTTGAGCCAAAACCCGCTTGTTGAACTCAAGCAAGCTGAGTTCGCGATTGATATAGAATTCCGGTTTTTGCAGGTCGATGATGTTATGTTTTGGGTTTGTGGTCATTTGCTGTCCTTAATTTCAGGCCATATTGTCAGGACAGAGTGCCTGATATAAACACATGTCGGTCACTGATTTGTTCGATGTTCAATGATAGCCCAGTTACAATTATCTGCTGATGTATTTCCTCAAGAGTGAATGCCGCCAGCAATGAACAATAAAAGTCATGGCGCAGTATCTCAGGCTCATTGGCGGCGTGGGTTTCCACGAGCGTCTTTGCCATTTCAGTGGTGTCTGGCCTGAGCAAATCCATGACTGCAATGTAACTGCCCGATCTCGTATGATCTTTGATAAACCGCCATAGCATGTGCGGGTCAGGCAAGTGATGCAGCAAGCTATTGCTGAAAATTAAATCGTAACTGGATTTTGGTAACACGACATCAGGTAATTTACCATGAATGAAATTTACTTGGGTACGGCGAGCTATTGAGGAATCAATAGCGTAATTTATCATGGCTTTGGAGCCGTCAACCGCATCAATTGAGCAGAGTGGATAAGCGGTTGCGAAGCGTTTGCTAATGTCGCCTGGGCCGCAACCTAAGTCCAGTGCTTTGCCGCTGAAATCGGGCATGTTTACAATGGCTTTCAGGCGTTCGATAAAGTCGCTGTGCGGCTTGTCAAAATCTGCATTGGCATAGGCAATGATTTGTGCAGCGTCCTCCATTAATTCTGGCTCAAGCATTCTAAGCATTTGTGTAACCTCTATTTCCCTGCAAACCGCCGGTATGAACAGCAATGATACGCTGCCCTGGCTTAAAATAGCCTTTTGCCAGTAAGTCGAAAATGCCATATAGCATTTTCCCGGTGTAGACAGGTTCCAAGGGAATAAAATTTTCTTTTGTGAATATTTTCATAAACGAGGCTAATGTATTGTTGCATTCAGCAAAACCGCCGAAATGGTAATCATGGATTATGATGCCATTGTGAAAATGATTATTAAATTCGTCGCGAAAAGCATCAGCAAGCAAGGATTGCACGTCGGCTTGTAAAAATCCGGCATTCTTAAGTACGGCAAAACCCAATACCGATTGTTGTGGGCTGCTGACAGCGTTAATAAACCCCGCCATCGTGGTTCCGGTTCCACAGGCCACGCAAATCACATCATAAGGGATGTTAATTTCAGCGACTAATTCTGCAATACCTTTCAGGGCCAGAGTTGATGCGCCGCCTTCAGGTAGCCAGTATTGATTAGGCTTGATGCCGGGGAAACTGTTCCAATGCTTATAACCCCGAAGTTGGCGATAATCGGAGCGCGATACAAAACGTAATTCCATACCCCACTGTGCCATATCCAGCAGGGTCGGTGTTAACGGGGCAGGGTGTTCGCCGCGAATGAGCCCAATGGTTTTCAAGCCAAGAATTTGTCCTACATACGCTAGGGCGTGCAAATGATTAGAGTACGCGCCACCCATGCTGATGATGGTATTTGAGCCGAGCGATAGGGCATCCGCCAAAATGTATTTTAACTTGCGCCATTTGTTGCCGGAGATGATGGGATGTAGCAAGTCGTCGCGTTTTAGCCAGAGTTCGACGGCGTGGTGTGTAAGCAAGGGATGCTCTATTTTAGTCAGGATGGATCGTCCGAGGCGTTGTTCCAGCCGATGCAGTTCTGGAAAAATATCTGTTGGCTTTTTAATGCTTTGCATGATTTACTGACGATAACGTAAAGATGAAAAAGACACAAAATGTTTCGGAGCCATCATTTGTTAATGTGCTCCGGTGTTATTTTCCAGTTAAATGTAGGTGCTTGCATTTAATTAATACACTACTGAAACTTGATTTAGCCCAGTAATGCTAACAAAAAAATTACCTGTTTTATGGGGGAAGTTTATTACCAAAGATGCTTAGCTTACGCGCTAACGATTAAAAATAAAACAATAAGGGTTGAAGATAGCGGACACATTTTGAAGATGTGCAGGGTTTAACAGTCCAGTCAATACTGGAAGGCTTTGTTGCCAGGGTCTTTCAACACGAAATCGACCATCTGGATGGCACCGTTTATCTT
>JBEBJQ010000136.1:0-5527 GCA_040079795.1 Methylococcales bacterium | reverse complement strand
TTGGCTATGTTAAAGCAATAGTGTGTCAAATGCCCTATTGTCCACTTTAGCGGGTATGAGTATCTACACAAGTTTAAAAGTACGTCATTCCGGCAGGGAAGCCGGAATCCAGAGCCAGGGAAGGTAATGTTACGCAACATGAATGCTTGTTTATGCACTGTGCAATACCATAGGTTCATATCCCTATGACTGGATTCCGGCGTCCCTGCCGGAATGACGGATAACTTAACTTGTGTAGATGCTTATGCCCTACTGGACATTAATTTAAAAACAAAAATAACCGGTTTAGACCAATTACAAAAATAATTAATTTCTAACCCTAACCTCACTAACATTCAGGTGTTACCCTCATGAAAAATAACCCAACTTTTAAACTGCTGGCAGCCGCCAGCTACATCACCTTAACTGCTTTGTCAGCGCTGTTAATCCCTGAGTTGAGCCACGCCGCAGCCACAGGATTTGACCCTACAACACAAAGATTGTATGGCTTCGCCTATCTGACCTATGACCAGGCTGCCTGGGCAACCTTAAAACCAGAGTCGTTTCACACAGATACGCATGGTAATGTCCTTAACGGCGGGGCAACTACCCCCACCGCCGATGCCAAGGGTCAACGTTATTTTTATCCGCAGTTATTCGTCGATGCTAATTTAGAAGATATCAAACTTGCAAATCCAGCTTTCGCTGGAGATGCCGCAATCGCTGACGGCACTGCCGATCCGCAGGCAGTTGCGCAATGGCGGATTCTGAATCCTGATGAACAGGTACCCGCCGTTGCCCCGGCGGGAGGCTGGGCAATGCAGATTGACTCTTTACTTCCAGGTTCGGATTTCGCCGGTGCTGGTTATGTCCAAAGCGTTTTTAATCCATATACTGCTGGTGGAGAAATTAACGGTTACAAAGACTATATAAGTTTGGGTGGCTCGCTACGGGTCACCAGCGATTTTATCGGCCCCTCCGGTAGTCTTTGGTTTAGGGGATTGAATGTGGCGCTTGAGAATGGCGTTTGGTATATAGGCTTTAGTGGTGATCTGTTTAGCCAGGGTTCCGCTTTTGAACTCATCGATCCGTTGTTCAGCCATAATATAGGAGGGAATATAACCCTGGAGGCAGACTATAAACTCAGCGAAACTTTCGCTAATTTTTTGATGGTTCCTGGCAACACCACGGTACTCGGCCACATTTCTTTCAATCCCAGCGAGGTGAGCGCAGTACCATTACCTGCGACAGTGTGGTTACTGGGCAGTGCGCTGTTTGGCTTAGCCGGGTTGCGCCGCCGTAAAAGTATAGGCTGATTGGGTTGATAGCCGTCTGTTCGTTATGGGATTGATGTAAGGCAGTGGGGCAGGCCTGGCTTGCCCCACTTTTTCGAAGGCTTTAAGACCGGTGTTACGCGCAAGCCATCCGGCGCTGAAAAACATGGAAACGGAGCGTGAGCGAAGTGATGTTTTTTAGTCCCCGGTAGGCGAAGGGAAATGCGCCAATCCGACGTGCGCGATAGCGCGCGAGGGAGGCAAGCATTTTATCCCGAAGAGCCGTAGAGTCATTGTGGTAGCCTTGACGTAGTAGGTAGCGAAGCGTAGTACGTAGTCGAGGCGGACGCAGGACGAAGCGGGGCTAGATTGATTCGCCGCGTGGCGAATCGATTTTTGTGACAGGGAGGTCCAAAAATCTTCCATGAGGCGCGCTGTGGCGCGCAGACGGTTACCTAAACGGCTTGGTTTGGCTGTGTTAGTGCAACAGTGTGTCAAATGCCCTATTGTCCACTTTACCGGGTATGAGTATCTACACAAGTTTTAAAGTGCGTCATTCCGGCATGGATTGCCGGAATCCAGAGCCAGGGATGGTAATGTTGCGCCACATAAATGCTTAATTTATGCACTGTGCAATACCATAGATTCACGTCCCTATGACTGGATTCCGGCCTTCCTGCCGGAATGACGAGTTTTTACATTAGTTGAGGCATCTGACAAATCAGTTAAGCTGACCAAACAGAGAGCCGGATACTAAATATATGCTTTAACCAAGTCGTCATTCCGGCATGGATTGCCGGAATCCAGAGCCAGGGATGGTAATGCTGCGCAACATAAGTGCTTGATTTATGCTCCGTTCCACATCATAGGTTCAGAACCCTCGCTGCGCTCTCCCTATGACTGGATTCCGGGAATGACGTACTTTGAAACTTGTGTGGATATTTATGACCTACTGGACATTACATTAAAAAAAATGAATAAACAACCCTGTGTTTATATGCTTTCCAGTTCACGGAACGGCACGCTCTATATTGGCGTCACCTCCGATTTAATTAAACGGGTATATCAACACCGCATGGAAATAATAGAAAGCTTTACTAAACGCTATGGTATTCATGATTTGGTTTGGTATGAACTACACGAGAGGATGGAAAGCGCCATTTTACGGGAGAAACAACTTAAAAAATGCTCTCGGATGGCAAAAATTCACTTGATCGAGCAACAGAATAATAACTGGCAAGATCTGTGGCCCGAATTGGTATCACCAGCTATGGCTTCTGGATTCCGGCACTGCCTAGCGGAATGACGGCGTTTTAAATAAAAATTATTTTCAAGGGGTTAAATTGACCATGCGACTATTAAATTTCAATACGGTAGCCTTATTTACTGCGCTTGTAGCGGCATTCTTATCAGGTTATTTTGTACGTGACCTTAAACCTGGGCAGCAAAGTAGCTTAGCAACAGCTGGCGAGGTTAATGCGGTATCCGTTGCCGATAATCCCTTAAAGCCCCAGAAGCCCGAGACTGCAAAACAGAACAAAATTGTTCAGCTCGTTCAAACCAGCCAGACGAATACATACAAAAATACCGTGCCGGTGTTTGTAAGCCAATCTGCGCCAGCAGCGGAGCAGCAAGTTGTTGACCCTGTCCAGCAACAGTCTGCCGAGCAGTTGCTGGGAACCATAGAATCCTTATCGGGACAACAAAAAACACCTGAGGAAGTCCGCGACAGTAAGGAGTTTCAACAGTTGTTGTCATTAATGGCGACAGACCCGATAACCCGTAAAGGTTTGCTGGAGCGGTTTCTAAAAGTAACTGGCACTCCTTTTGGCGATGTGCTTAGTCTGGCATTGGCCATGTCCGGCGGCGGTCAGGAAATCCCCGAAATCAAAACTGCGGCTGTGCAACTGTTACAAAGCGGCAACACCCAGCAACGCCTTAACGCACTGCAATTATTGGGGCAGGCAAACACTCTTGAACCGGGCGCGCGCGCTATGGTGCTGGATATTCTGCGTCATGACGCCAATACAAACCCGCAATTGGCTAAGGCGGCTATGGCAACCTTCAGCCAAAAAGGGGTGGTCTCCCAAGGCGAATACCAGGAGGTGATGGGCACTATCGTTCCCTTGCTGCATAGCGAAGATCCGCAAGTCAGGCAATCCAGCTTACAGGTGCTTTCCCAGTGGGCGGGCCGTGATCAAGCGGCCCTGCAAACCTTCACTGAGGCCTCCCATGATACTGATCCCGGGGTTAGAAGCCTGGCCATTACAACGTTAGGGCAGGGTGGCTTTGCGTATAACAGTGTGCGCGACACGTTATTGTCGGTATTGCAGAACCCTGATGAAGCACCCGTCGTAAAAGCCGCAACCCAACAGGCGCTGGAAGGGTTCCCCCTGGATGAACAAGCTCTGGCTATTTATCAGGCGCATATATCCAACCCGTTGAATCAGCAGACTCAAGTGGGGTTCAATTGAAAAAAAACCAACAGTTTAGGGGCAAATGGCTTATCCAGTGATTAATCAGGTAAGCTTTTAAAATTCAAATACAATTTGTGTGCAGCCCTATACTCCAGAGGAAAGGAATGCAGATGAACACATTAAATAGTTATTTAATAACAATAAATATATGAAGCATTTGTTAAGTCAATTAATTAACAGTGGCGTACGGTTAAGTGCCACAGCAGAAGGGGAATTAAAAATTCAGTTAGGCAGTTACCTTTTGGGCGATGCGGAAAAGGCAGCCATTAAAGCCAACAAAACCCAGATTCTTGAATATCTTGGCGGTGGCAAAATAGCTTGCCAATCTTATTCTCAGGAACGCTTATGGTTTTTAGACCAATTAGGCTATGGCGCACAATATCATGTGCCCGCGTTTGGCAGGGTTGAAGGGCTGTTGGATGTTGCGGCGCTCACCAGAACGGTTGGTTTTTTAAGCGCCCGGCATGAAAGTTTACGTAGCAATTTCACGATGTTGGACAACACGGCAGTGCAGAAAGTCCGGCCTGTGGCTGATATGGTTATCGAGCAGGTAGATTTAAGCCATTTGCCGCCAGCGCAACTACACCTTGAGCAAAAACAGCGGATGCAAAGTTTTCTGGAGCGCCCGTTCGATCTGGAACATGATGGGTTATTCAGGGTGGTTTTGATTAAAGTATCCGCGCACACGCATATTCTGGGTTTATGCCTGCATCATATTATTACCGATGGCTGGTCGATGCGGGTGCTACTGCGTGATCTTCTGGAAGCTTATGCGGCTTTCAGTAATGACCGGCTGCCTGCGCTCAAACCGTTACCCCTTGATTATTCAGCTTATGCGGTGTGGGAGCGGGAAGTGTTGACCGATGCAAAGTTGTCGCGGGAATTAAATTACTGGAAAACCCAACTGTCTGGTTATCAGAACCTGGCTATGCCGCTGGATTTCGTCAGGCCTCCACGTTTAAGCGGGCAAGGTAGCTACAGGCAGTTTGATTTATCTATGGCGCAGGGCAGGGCTATCAAACAAGTGAGTCGAGAGCGTAAAACCACGGCCTTTACGCTGTTTATGAGTGCAGTTTATACGCTGCTAAGCAAATATAGCGGCCAGACCGATATTTGTATGGGCATGCCGGTTGCCAACCGCTATCAGCGTGACCTTGAGGATATTGTCGGATTTTTTGTTAATACCGTCGTCATGCGAATTAACCCGCCTGAAGGGCAGGTGTTGACGGTAAACGGGCTGTTGACGCAGGTGCAGCAAGTGATTGTAAACGGTCAGGATAACCAGAATGCGCCGGTTGAAAAAATTCTGGAATTATTGCATCCGGAGCGGGATTTAAGCCGCAGCCCGATTTTTCAGGTCTTGATTAATTACGCACCGCTCAGTTTAGGGCAAATGCCGTTTGGTAACTGTACGCTGGAGCCGCTGTTTGAGTTTGAAATTAAGGAAGCGAAATTTGATCTGACTTTTACCTATAATGAATTTGATGATGACCACGCCAGTATTGGCATAGAGTACGCATCTGATTTATATCATCCAGATTCCATTGGGCGTATGTCAAGGCATTTAGCCAGGCTTATGCAGTGTTTTGTGGAGTCGCCGGACTTGCCGGTAGCGCAGATTACGTTGCTTGATGATGCGGAACGTGCTGTGCTATTAGAGGATTGGAATTGGATCCAAACCGATTATCCAAAAGATGTCTGCATTCATGAATTATTTGCGCAACAGGCGAATAAAACCCCGGACAACCTGGCGGTCATTTTCGAAGACCAGCGGCTGAGCTATCGCCAGTTACACCA
>JBEBJQ010000049.1:0-32463 GCA_040079795.1 Methylococcales bacterium | reverse complement strand
GATGCATGGCCTGCCCAAATACCTTTACCCCCAGGGCATGTTCCATTTAGAAGTCTCAGGCCCCGGCGAAGTCTCAGGCACCTTAATCCTGCCCCCCGGCGACCAAACCTACCTGGTGCATTGCGACATGGCCCAGCACATGGAGAAAGGCCTAAAAGCGCAACTGAAAGTCGGCAAAGGCAGCGGTGATTTACCCAGCATCCCCGGCATAAGCGCCAACATCATTGAAGACAACTACAATGAAAGCATGCCCCCGCCGGTCGTCCTGCCCACCAAAACCGCAGCAGCAGCGCCTGCAAAACCGGCAGCTGAAGCAGAACCGCTGGTTTCCGGCACCTTGATCATTGGTTTGGCGGTTGGGGTATTATTGGCGCCGTTTTTGGCACGTAAGTTTAAAGGCATGAGTGTTGCCGAGATTATTGCTTATTGTTTTGAGGTGGTTAGCTTGTTAATCGGCAAATTGATGCGGCTGTTATCGGGGTTAACACGTAAGCTTTTACCGAATAACGCAAAACATTTGCCTAAATAAACACTTGTTTACAACTAAAGCCCTCTAAGAAACCTAGAATTTTAGGGGGGTGTTTGCTGCCTTTTGGGATATTGTTTCTTGTATTTTATTTTTCTCGCTGTTTCCCGTTGTATCCAAAGTTACGGTCCTTCATTTACCGCACTTGAGTATCATTGATTGATATGCAAGACCAGCTATTGGCGTTAGGAGGGTTATTTAGCAGTGCTTTTATTTCTTCAACCCTTTTGCCGGGTGGTTCTGAAGCGGTTTTGGCGGTTATGGCGGCAGCTGGGGATTATAGTCCTTTGCAGTTAATAACTGTTGCTTCGATTGGGAATACCTTAGGCGCCTTAACAACTTGGTGGCTAGGCGTATTGGCGGCAAAAAAAATGCCTGCTGAAAGTATTCTTTCAGAACATAAACAAAAAGCGTTGGCATTGGTGCGGAAATATGGGCATTGGCCCTTGTTGTTTTCGTGGCTACCGGTTGTTGGCGATGGTTTTTGTTTTGCAGGCGGTTGGTTGAAGTTGGCATTTTTACCGGCGTTTGTTTCGATATTAGTCGGTAAAGCTGCCCGCTATGCGGTTATTGCCGCGTTGTTTGTGCCTTAGTGGCGTTCGGCTATTTTGAATTCATTACCAAAAAAATAGGCTCGATCAATCGAGGGGCGTAGCATATTGTGTTGCTATTTTTAACATTTCTCCCACTTATGTAACGCATAAGACGGCAAAAAAGTGAGCGTTATCAGTTGACAACAGCCCCCACGGAAATACATCCCGTAAAAATTAAAATATTAATTCAACTTGGCGGTTTTTTTAAGCCCTATCGCTACAGAATTTTGTTTGCCTTGCTGGTCTTGTTAATAGCGGCCGGCGCAGCATTGGCTTTGCCTGCTACGATTAAACAGATTGTCGACCAGGGTTTTTTTCTAAATCAACCCGCCGTGATAGACCGGTATTTTTTGGTTATGTTGATCATTATTATCGTCATGTCGATTGCTTCATCTGCACGTTTTTATTTGGTGATGTGGTTAGGTGAGCGCATTGTTGCGGATATTCGGACGGCTTTATACGCACATTTATTAGGTATGGATCCGTTGTTTTATGAAACCACTTCGACTGGTGAGGTGCTTTCGCGTTTAACTACCGACACTACTTTGGTGCAAGCAGCCGCAGGCTCTGGTTTATCAGTAACTCTCAGGAGTTCGGTTTTGCTCATCGGTAGTTTGGGGATGTTGGTGGTGACCAGCCTGCAATTAACTGGCCTCATTTTGGTGATAGTGCCGTTAGTGTTGGTGCCGTTGTTTTTTTTTGGTAGAAAGGTAAGGTTGTTATCGCGACTTAATCAGGACTGTATTGCTGCCTCCAGTGCCATGGCGGGTGAAACTTTAAACGCGATTCAGCTAGTGCAGGCCTATGTTTTGGAAAGCTTTAGCGAGCGGCGCTTTAATGATTCAATTATTAAAGGCTTTGATACGGCACAAAAGCGTTTGCAAGCCCGGGCCTTGTTATCGGCATTCGTTATTTTTATCGTGTTTGGCGCCATTATGGCGGTAGTTTGGGTAGGTGCGCAATTTGTTCGGGCAGGGCAGTTGACGGTGGGGGAACTGAGTCAATTTTTGATTTATGCGTTTATGGTTGCTTCTAATACTGCAATGTTGAGCGAAGTATGGGGCGATATACAGCGTGCCTCAGGTGCTCTGGAGCGGATTTTACAGATCTTAAACATACAGCCCGGCTTGTCTATTGTGGATAAGCCTTTATTGATTAACGAACAGGCAGCACAGACCATTGAGTTTAAAAAAGTTTGTTTTCATTATCCGTCGCGACCAGCACAGCATGCGTTAAGTGATTTTTCGCTGACGATTAGGCCTGGTGAAACAATTGCGTTAGTGGGCGCTTCAGGTGCTGGAAAAAGTACAGTTTTACAATTGTTATTACGTTTTTATGATCCCCAGCAAGGCAATGTATACGTAGGGGGAATAAACATCGCTGATGTTGACATTGCACAATTGCGGCGCCTGATTGGTATCGTACCGCAAGAAACGGTTATTTTTGCGGCGAACGTATTGGACAATATTCGCCTGGGGCGTTTGGACGCAACCGATGTCGAAATAAAAGCCGCCGCCGAAGCAGCGGCGGCAGATGAATTTATAGAAGCTTTACCGGAAGGCTACGCGACTTTTTTGGGTGAGCGTGGTATCCGGCTTTCGGGTGGGCAACGGCAACGTATTGCTATTGCCCGGGCAATCTTAAAAAATCCGCCGATTTTATTACTAGATGAGGCAACCAGTGCGTTGGATGCTGAAAGTGAGCGCTTGGTGCAGCAAGCAATGGGGCACTTACTGAAAAATCGCACGACGTTGGTAATTGCACATCGGCTGGCTACAGTTTTAAAAGCCGATCGAATTGTGGTAATGGAGCATGGCAAAATTGTGGGCAGCGGAACACACTTGGATTTGTTGAAGTCCAATATTTTATATGCGCGTTTGGCAGCTTTACAGTTTAGTGACCTTAATGCATTGGCTTGAGTCCATTGAGACAAAAGCAATGGGGGTCAGTTTGGTAGCGCCTGTAGCATTCTTGCCTGCTCTATTACTACCAATAGCGCGGTTCCGGCAATAAGTCCCAAAATAACCGCAAAAGCGATTTTCCAATAGCTGTAGGGACGTTCGCCTTGCACTTGTCCGGTGCGGCCATTTATGACAAAGCGATAAGATTTTTGTTGATAGCGAAAAGCGGCTGACCAAACTGGCAGCAGACAATGCTTATAAGTGGGGTGGTTGTGGGTGGTGTGAAATTGATCTACGCGTTGCTGATCACCGCCAATATCAAAGGCAATATCTTGATAAATAACGTTATCCATTTTACGTTTAGCCTCATCAAAGCCTTGATCAAGCTCAACCTGATAATATTCGCTGTTAAAGCCTTTTAAATAATTTTCATTATAAGGAATGAGATTCTCAAGATCCCAGGGCTCCAAGTGGTCAAGAATTTGCCGTGGCAGAGATTTACTGGCACCAACTAAAACGTCGTCAAAAAACCGCGTCACTCTTCCGCGTACTGGCGTCCAGCGAATCTGTGGAACTTGTTTGACAGTGCTAATTAAGCGGCCGTTTTGTTCGTATTGTACGTATTGTTCTACATAATAAATGTCGCCCCGTGCACCCAAATAGGCGGTTTCCGTGGCACTGTCAAAAGTCCAATAAGGGATGTAAACGCCGGTTAATTTGGTATCATCATCGGCGTATTTTTTGACTTTACTGGGGGCAAACCATAAACCCTTTAGCCAGCGTTTAAATTGTTGTTTCGCTTCTGCTTCATTAATTTTAAATGGCAACAGGGATTTTGGGGTTATAGGTTTTGCCTGGGCGGTGCTGGTGACGATGGCTGTACCGCAAAAAGGACATTCTCCTGCGTGGACGCTTTTTTCAAACTTAAAACCGGCGCCACAAGCGTCACAGTGTATTTGTGAAACCTTGTTGCTGGGTTTTGCCTGCGCCAGTTCGGCTAAGGCTTGGTGGAAATCGTATTCGAGAATAGCATCGCTGCTTGCTTCGATTTGATTACTTTGTCCACAATACTCGCAAGTGAGTTGTTCTGTGCCAGGTGAAAACTTAAGCAATGCACCGCATTTTTCACAAGGTATATGTTTGATATTTTGTTGGACGGATGCGCCTCCAGTGAGGACGGGCGCTTTACTGGCTATTTTAAACACAAGTGTGACAGGTCATTAGGGAGGTTAATTAACAGTGTCAGCTACAAACACGCCGTATAAGAGACATTATACTGGTGTAGTGGGCTATTTTAACACAGCACCACGACCATTAGGCATTCCAGAGATTATAGGGTTTATATGCAACTGAAGGAGGATAATTTTTTGGAGAGTCTAAAGTGGATTACTGTATTTAACCCAATTGATCCGGCAAGCGTGTATTACCTTAGATGGGCTTCAGATTTAAAACAATCTAAGAAAGACGCACTATGGGTTGTTTAACAGATGTTTATTCATTAAATAGCACTAAGTGGGTTGTTTTACAAAGATCAATTTATCTGTCTCAAATCCTTGTGCTTTTGCTTGGGTAATCAAAGACTGTAAAGTGGCTTGTGGTAATTTTGGGGTGCGCGATAGTATCCATAGATAGTCTTTATCAGGCCCACTGATCATCGCGTAAGAGTAGTTCTTTTTATCCAAGGTAATGATATTGTAGCCACCATAAAAGGGACCAAAAAAAGATACTTTTAATCGGCCAACGTCTGTTTTGTCTATAAAATAAGCTTTGCCTTCTGCTTTCGTCCACTCACCGCTTTCAATCTTTCGGCCTTTATTCAGGACATCAACGCCACCATCTTCGCGTAAGGTGTAAGTCGCGGAAATACTATCCAGTCCGCGTTCAAACCGGTGGTCGAGTCGGGCAATTTCATGCCAAGTGCCCAAGTAACGTTGAATATCAAAGCCGCTAATTGCTGTAAGGCCTTGTGGAATGCCGGTGCAGCCGGTCATGAGCATCAGTAGGAACAGGGTATGCATGAATTTTCTCACTTATTAAGCGTGGATAATAGCGATAAAAACTAAGGGTTAAACAGGTGTTTTTTTCAGTTTTATCTGGGTTATGGCACCATATAAAATGTGCGATACCCCTGTATACAAAAAGAAGCTGTCCAGATTGGGGTCAGTTTCTACGTTGTTGACGAATCCGTAAAATTCCAGCGAACCAATCATCAGTATCAGAAAAAAACCGACTAGTAGATAATAGTGGGTTTGTCTGGTTATAAAGCTATAACCGAAAATCAGCAGTTCTGAAAAAGCCAAATAAACCATCATAATGCGAATGTTATTAGCCAATTCGCCATAAATATCAGCATGAAACTCAAAGAGTGAGTAGGTGTCAGATACAGAAACAGCACTGCCAAAAATCAGAATGGCGAGGGCAAAATAAAAGTTTGCCTCAATAACATACCGGCTGCATAGCAGGGCATTGTTGGTTATGTTATGCATAAGCTTTCCTTAAAATATCTAAAAAAACCCCCCAAGAGACAGCTTTGGAGGGATTATAGAGGAGTCAGATTGATCCAAGCGATTGCAGAAAAATGGGCGTTACAGGCTAAATCTATTGAGGTTCAATTTACTGTGCGACTGTGGTTTTGTCAACTTATATGTTAACAAAAATTGTACATCATGTTTTTGCACAAGCTTATTCGGGTATGATGCAAAACGGTTTTTAAACTGGAGCTAAAATAATAGGCCGATCAAAATTGCTGTAAGCGGAGCGCTTATTTTATAATTGATTTTATTTTTAGGGGCTTAAGGTTCAGAGGCTATGATGGGGAGTAATTATGGTGATAAGGTTTTTATTTTTTTAAGGCTTAAGCTTAGCCGTGAATACTGAGTAGGTTTGAAGATGATTTATATTGACAATAATTGGACGGAATAAGCTAGCTATAGCTGTAGGTTGATTCAAATCGGGTATTTAGTAGGATCAAGGGGTTTGTAAAGAGGTGTTGACCTCGGCTTTGAGGAAGGTGAGGGACGCATTACTTTGCCCCCCTTACCTGAATTTGTTGGCGTTTTTTACGTGTTAACTTGGCTAGGAATCGGCGGCGGTTGCAAGGGGAATATGTTGCCCAAGTCGGCGATTTTTTCAGCTGGAAGCCAATCGGCTAGCGGTTGATGCCAGCATAGGGTGGCGCGATTTACTTCGCCTTGTTGAATTTTTTGCTTGAGGGTTTCAAGGTCGAAAGGGCCGGTTTTCTGGTCATTGATAGCAACATAAAACAGCCGTTGTTGAGGCAGGGGTGGCGGCGTATCAGGCATTTTTAGGGTGTTGCTGTTGCTAAAAGTTTTGTTTAATTCATTAGCTACGGCAAATCCCATGCCCATTTCAATTCCTGCCGAGGCACCGGATGGGTTGGAGGCGCCAGCCTGAATGGCTTCTCCAGCTTGATAGCGAAGGTAATCATTAAGGTTGCCGATGATCCCCATGCTGGTGCGTTTATCCAGCGCTTTCTCGACTTCTTCTGGTAAGGAAATATTTTCAACCAGCAGGTTAGCTAGCTCTAAACCATATTCCAAGAATTCCGGGGTGATTTTAGCACTGATAAACGTGCTTAAATCATCGTAATTGGCAGCCAAATCTAATATTGGAATATTTGATTCGCCCAGTATAGAGCCAAAACGGGAGGTGATCAGGTTGCGCAGTTGGTCGCTGATTTCTCCAGTCAGGAAGTGGCCGTTGGTACCGACAATTTCTTTACTGAATAAGGCAGGATCTTTAATGCGGATGCTATAGGTACCAAAGGCTCTAAGGCGTACGGCACCAAATTCCTTATCCCGCAACATGACCGGGTTTTTTGTGCCCCATTTCAGGTCATTAAAACGGCGCATATTAAAAAAATACACTTCCGCTTTGAAAGGGCTGTTAAAGCCGTGCGGCCAGCTTTCTAAGGTGGTCATGAGCGGCATGTTGTTGGTTTCAAGCTTATACAGGCCTGGCTCGTAAAGGTCGGCAATACGTCCTTCATTAACCAGAATGGCGATTTGTGATTCGCGCACGGTTAACATGGCACCGTATTTGATGGCATTGCCATAACGTTCAAAACGATAGACCATGGTGTCGTTGGAATTGTCAGTCCATTCAATGACATCAACAAATTCACCTAAAATTCTGTCAAATAATCCCATGCTTGTACCCCTGATTAAGATTGGTTGGCAGCGTTTTTAGAGGTCGCCGATGCCAGGGTTTTACGCAGGGCGGCTTCACATTCCTGCAACTGGGTGACGGCTTCGGCGCGGGCTTTTTTGCCAGCATCGGCTATTTGCAGGCTTTCTTCGATAGTGCCGATTAACAGTTGATTAGCTGATTTAATGGTTTCGATGTCGAATACGCCGCGCTCAATTTGTTTACGGGTTTCAGCATTGGCTTGTTTTAAGGTTTCGGCGTTACTTTTAAGTAATTCATTGGTTAGGTCTGTGGCGGCTTTCACGGTATCCGCCGCTTGTGCTGAACGGCATATAGTGACCGCAGTGGCCAGTTGTTGCCGCCATAAGGGGACAGTGTTGACGATGGTGGAATTAATTTTATTGACCAGGCCTTTATCGTTTTCCTGCACCAAGCGGATACTGGGTAGGCTTTGCATAGCAACTTGGCGGGTCAAGCGTAGGTCGTGGACGCGGCGTTCCAGGTCGTCCCGTGCGGCACGTAAGTCCCTTAGTTCTTGTGAAGTAATCACTTCGGCACTGTTTTCCGCTTGCTTAGCTTTCTCCGGAATAGTTTCGTTATCCAGTTGTTTGAGTTTTTCATCTCCGGCGCTGATGTATTGTTCGAGGCTGTGATAATAATCCAGATTAGCAGCGTATAGCCTGTCTAAAGCAGTGATGTCGGTGAGTAAGGTAGTTTTATGAATTTCAAGTTTGTCAGTGATGCCGTCAATTTGCTTGCGGACTTCTTCGTACTGTTGCAAAAATTTAACGATTGGTTTGGCTTTACCGAGCAGGCGGTCAAAAAAGCCCGGTTGTTGGTTAGGATTAAGGTTATCAACATCGAACCCGCGGAGGGTTGCAACCATTTCACTTAAATCATTGCCAGCTGGTCCGACATCTTTGTTTTTGACGCCATCAAGCATTTTGTCAGAAATGGCAGAAAGTTGCTCCTGCGCTTTGCTGCCAAAAAACATAATGGTCTTGGTGTCTGCAATGTTGATTTCTGTCAGCAATTGCCCGATTTTTATTTGTTCGGGCGTTAGAGTTGGCGCAGTTTTTAGTTCAGTTGTCTGTAAGGAGGCGGCATCCAGCTTCAGGTCGTTCGAGCCCGATACAGCTGGTGCTTGAGTGATTTCTGGCGTTGCTGTTGTAAGTGGATTTTCTTCATTCATGGTTTATTCCTCATTATGCTAGCGTGATTGTTAAACAACACCTTCGTTTTTAAGTTGGGTAGCCAATACTTCCATCTGGACATCTAAATCAAACAGATCTTCTTCTAATAGTTTTTCTTTTTGTTCTTTAAAAACGGTTTCGATGCTATCCAGTACATTTCGAAAATTTTGTTCTAAATCATTATTCAATATTATTTGTTTATGGGTGCTGGCGTACCCGGCAGTGACTTTGCTGGCGCCTTCCAAATATACCAATAAAAATTTACGGGTGCGTCGGATAGCAGCAGGATTGGCCTCAAGTTCCACTAAAATATTTTTGGCGGTGTCGCAAATGCGCTCAATACGCTTGTTAAATTCGGCGTTACGAATTTGATTGTTGGCGGCTTCGATACTTAAAATAACTTTTTCCGCTTCGCCAATGGTTTGGGTAATTTCTTCTGTCGTATAGCCGTGTCCGCCCAGGATGTTTTTTTCAGTGCGCGGGTCAAAACCATAGTTTAAATACATGCCCAGGAAAGCGCCGCTGCCAAAGGTGATTGCAACCAACAAGGCGTTGTGCGCACCCAGCCAGGCAATCACAAAAGTAGCAAATGCCACAAGCAATGCCGCCAGGGTTTTTAAAGGCCATTTGGGTGCGGGTGTAACCCGTTTAGTTTCGTATGCTTGTTCTGCGTTTAGGCCCCGGCGCATTAGGTTGGCGGCGAATAAAAACAAGGCGTAGCCGCCGGCATTAATGATAATTCCGGGTAAATTACCTTTACTAAATGCTGCAATTGTCGCCGGTATGCACGCAAAGGGTAAAATGGTCAGCAGTAAGCCACTACTACTAAACCAGGGCTTGGGCTTTTTAATATAGCGCTGTGGCGCTCGGTGAATGTTCGGTGTATTCATGTAAACCTCGTTAATAGCGAAGATAAGCAGGTTGAATATTAGCGTGGTTGTTTAGGGTGCAGATTTAAGGCGTTAATGGGCTCAGCCTTGCTGAGTGACTGGCAGGTAGCCAACCCTACAGTAGTGACCAATAAAATTAAACCGAGAAATTTCCTGAGTAACTTGGGCATGGCGATCCTTATTTGAAGAATAAACAGAATATGTTTATAAACCGGTGGTACTTTGGCGTTATTTTAGCATTCTTGTTTATTAACCTGATCACAGTAGATGTTAGATGAAGAAAAATAATCTTTAAGGTAAAAAAACCTTATAATGAAAATGCTGCAATTGCAAAACACCCTGCAAATTTGGTATGTAACCTGCAAATTTGGTATGAAACCCTGCAAATTTTGTATGAAAATTGGTCATTATTTTAGGGTAATTGCGGGTAAATTCAACAGGTGTGATTGTGGCTTACGAAAATCAAGCTGTATTCTTTACAAAAGTTTTGGCATGGATAATGCTGAAGTAATTGCGTAGTATGAAGCCATTCCAAAAATTAGTAACATCATTTAATGCAATGAATTATGTTTTGTTTGCATGTATTCATTTATGATCTACAACCCTGATGAGAGAGAAATCATGATTTTACCAAACCTGTTATACAAATTAGCCCCATTAGCTACCGCGTTTGTAACGCTTGCGGTAATCAATACCCCGGTATTGGCTGGCAATGAAGGCACCACTTTTACTCCAAAGGTCGTTAATTATACGACTGCTATTTCGGTACCACCCCAGGCTAAGCCCTATGGTTATATTGATACTGCCAGAGCAACGCCACAGGTGCTTTTGGCTGGGTTTACGCCTTCGGTAATTGACGAAAACGATACTTCTTTTGAAATTTTGGCTTTGGTCAGACCGGGTGCGTCGGCGTTGCAAAAAGTTTCATTTGGTTTAGGTCAGGGTGGCAACCCTTTGTTTGGTTACACCTTAAACCATATTAATACGCTTAAAAACGGTGATCAATTCTGGAAAGCAACCTATACCTTTCAAGCCGGTTCGTTTAGTGGCTTTAGTAAAGGGGTTGTTCCCATCAAATGGGGCATTGGTGCAGATCAATTTGCTATTCAAGCGACCGATAGTGCCAGTGGGATTAACGGAAACACTTTCCCGGGTATCGGTTCTGGCGGCTTTCCTAGCAAAACGGCATTCCTGGATACCACAAAAAATGATGCTTTGAGCTATAAAACCACTAAACGTCAGGTGCCGCAAGTGGTTCTTGCTGGGGTATCACCTTCGGTGGTTGATATTGCCGACACTTCGTTTGACGTAGTGACTATTTTGCGTCCAGGCCTGGTTCCTGTGCAGGATGTCGCGTTAAAACAGGCTGGAAATAATGTGTTCAGTCTCGCCCTTGAAAAGAAAAAAGTATTTAGCAATGGTGACCAAGTTTGGGTAGGTAACTTTCCTTTTGCTGCGGGTACTTTTGGGACTTCAACCATTCCAGTGGTTTGGGGTACAAGTTTAAATGAATTCAGTATTCAAGTGAATGATGTCGCGCAACAAAGCTCCACTGCTTATCCTAATTTAAGGGTAGGTGCTTTTCCTTTGCAACCTTAATTGATGGCCTGTCAGGCTGGCATGTGCCAGCCTGACAGCTTCGGTCACTTTGAGTGTTTAATTTTTCGTTTAACTAAAAACTTAAAATCAGCTTTATCTTCAACTTAAATGGTTATTTAGTTACTTCAATAAATGTTGAACTGCTTCCCGTTCCTCTTTTAATTCATTTTCACTTGCTTTCATCCGTTCTGCGCTGAATTTATTAATTGGCAAGCCTTGCACAATGCTAGGGGTGCCGTTTTTGACGGTTACTGGAAATGAATAGACCAAGCCTTTTTTTATACCATAACTTCCGTCGCTGCGGATTGCCATACTAACCCAATCGCCTTCCTCTGTGCCTTGCACCCAGCTGCACATCTGATCGAGGGCGGCATTAGCGGCAGAGCCTGCGCTGGATTGTCCGCGGGCTTTGATAATGTTGGCGCCGCGATCTTGTACAGTGGGGATAAATTGTTGTTCAAACCAGCGTTGGTCAACCAAAGATAATGCGTCTTGCCCTTTGACTTTAGCATGGTGCAGGTCAGGGTATTGGGTAGGGGAATGGTTTCCCCAGATGGTCATATTTTTGATGTCCAGTGGGAGGACGCCGCACTTTTCGGCTAATTGTGCCAAGCCACGGTTATGGTCCAGGCGGGTCATGGCTGAAAAATTTTCTGGTTTTAAGTCGGGGGCATTGTGGATGGCTATTAAGGCGTTGGTGTTGGCTGGATTACCGGTCACCAGGACTTTCACATCCCGGCTCGCGACTTCATTCAGTGCCTTTCCTTGTGCCGAAAATATGCTGGCGTTACACTCCAGTAAATCTCGCCGCTCCATGCCCGGCCCTCTGGGGCGCGCACCAATCAAAAAGGCATAATCGACATTTTTAAAGGCGACCATGGGGTTATCGGTTATTTCAATGCGATGTAACAAGGGTGATGCGCAATCATTGAGTTCCATGACGATGCCTTTCAAGGCCTCCATGGCAGGTTGGACTTCAAGTAAATGTAAGATAATGGGTTGGTCGTTACCTAAAAAATCACCGGCTGCCAAGCGGAACAGGAGTGAGTAACTGATTTGTCCAGCTGCGCCTGTTACAGCAACATCAATAGGTGTTTTCATGGTTATCCTTATTTTGCTTTTAATTGTCAATCGGATAAGCTAAAAATTTAGCTTGGTTAAGGTTAGCTTGTCCGTTTGTTGCTGAATTCAGTTTTACGTTCACTATGCTAATATTCGCTAACAATAACATTTTTAATACAGGTTGCCAAAACCGGCTTAACAATACCTCAATATCAATGCTTTTCTTCAAAATGTTAATGCGTATAAATCCAGCAACGTGCTTTTTCATAAGCTATAATGCCTGCCATTATTGTCTACGTTAGCAGGGCGTTTAGCTATTCATGATGTTAAGGTTAAATTAATGAAAAAACTCTTATTCCAATTTGATACTGACCAACACCCTTCTGTTTTTGATACGGTGGTCGCATATGATGGTGGGGCTGACCATGTGGTGGGGTACGCAGGGGTTACGCCAGATAATGTTGGGGTATTGGTTGATGGCGCTATTTTTACCCGTGCGCCGAAAGAGAAAAAAAATACCGCAATTTTTATTGGCGGTAGTAATGCCTTGGCGGGGCAAAAACTATTAATCGCTGTGCAAAAACATTTTTTTCTGGGTTTTCAGGTTTCGGTTATGCTTGACTGCAATGGCTGCAATACCACAGCAGCGGCGGGCGTTGCAAAATTGGCAATCTCCGGTACGTTGGCTGGTAAGAAAGCTGTGGTTCTGGGGGGGACTGGGCCGGTAGGGCAGCGTGCTGCGGCGATGCTTGCTTTGGAAGGGGCAGAGGTTGTTTTGACATCACGGCATATTGAAGGTGCAGAAGCAGCTTGTATCGCTATGCGGGAGCGTTTTGGTGTCCATTTAATAGCAAGGGCAGCCGAAGATTGTGATGCCAGAGGCGAGACGATTAAAGATGCGCAGATTGTATTTGCAACCGGAGCAGCTGGGGTGGAGCTTTTAAAGCCCGAACATTGGATAGATAACGCTAACCTTGAAATCATGGCAGATGCCAATGCGACGCCGCCTATTGGTATTGGTGGCACGGATATGATGGATAAAGGCGCCGAACGGCATGGTAAAGTTATTTGGGGGGCGATAGGTTTTGGCACTTTAAAATTGGCCTTGCATCGTGCCTGTATAGCGAAATTGTTTGAAACTAACCAGCAGGTTTTTGATGCTGAGGAAATTTTTACACTTGCCAAAGTGATGGCTTAATTGAACGATTGGTCGAAAAATTGTGTCGCCTAAAGATTTAAATAGGATGACTGATCAACGGCAACAGGCGCTGCGGATATTTCAGGCGGGGGTTGCCGCAGCAGATCCTTATCAGGCAGTTAAACGTTGTTTGAGTGTGGATCATCAGGGCATCACTATTGCGCTGGACTTACAAGAGCCACAAAAATGTCGCCCTGGGTGCTGGCTAAAAATTCATTTGATTGCGTTTGGTAAAGCTGCCTGTTCGATGGCGGAAGCCGCTCAAGAGACACTTCCGGCAAGTAGGTTGGCAGGTTTAGGTATTGCGGTAACCAATTATGAGAATGTAAGGCCGGTTAAACAGTTTGAAGTGATTGGTGCGGGTCATCCTTTACCAGATTTGGCCGGGTTGGATGCCGCGCAGCAGATTGCGGCTAAAGTTGCGGCAGCGCAGCAGGATGAGCTGGTATTGGTATTGGTCTCTGGTGGCGGCTCTGCGCTGCTACCGGCGCCGCATCCGGATATTACCTTGGCTGAAAAAATTCAGACGACAGAATTGTTACTGGCGAGTGGTGCGAACATAAATCAGATCAACTGTGTGCGTAAGCACCTGTCGACTTTAAAAGGCGGTGGCTTAGCCAGGCTAGCGGCGCCGGCAAAATTGCATGCGCTAATTTTATCGGATGTTTTAGGGGATGATGTTAGTGTTATTGCGAGTGGCCCTACGGTTCCTGATGAGACAACTTTTGTTCAGGCAATAGCCGTTTTAAAAGCGCAAGCAATATGGGAAAAGGTGCCGGCTAAAGTACGGGCATTGTTGATTAAAGGCGAGGCTGGTGGGGCATTAGAAACACCTAAGTCGCAAGATCCCGTTTTTGATGGCACCGGTTACACCTTGATTGGCAGTAATGCTCTCAGCGTCAAAGCCTCTATTTTGGCTGCGCAGGCTGAACAATACGATACGTGGCTATACAGTGACAATTTACAGGGCGAGGCGCGCGACGCTGCGGAACAATTAGCCCGTCATGCGCAACAACTGTTGCAAGCGGGTCTGGCCCGGCCTACTGCGCTAATTGCGGGTGGCGAGACGATCGTTAGGTTAAAAGGGACAGGGCGGGGCGGACGTAATCAGGAATTTGCGCTGGCGTTTGCTCTTGCGGCAGAGCGTTATCATTTGCCACCTTGTTGGACTTTTTTAAGTGGTGGCACCGATGGGCGCGATGGGCCTACCGATGCGGCAGGTGGCTTGGTTGACGGGTTTACCTTGGCGCGTATTGAGGCGGCTGGCATTAATGCACAGGCGCTATTGGATAATAATGATTCTTACAGGGCTTTACAACAGTCTCAAGACTTATTGGATGCAGGTGCGACGGGTACGAATGTTGCTGATTTACAAGTGCTTTTAATTCAGCCTTCCGGCGTCAATGCCGAAAGAAGCTAAACTGTTCACATTATTAATTTTGGTCTAATGAGGGTTTTGGATTATGTTATATCTAATTCTCCCTCCAGCTGGACTTCTACAAAAGCAGGTTCATTCCTACACTCACAGGAGCATATTTGAATGTTTAAAAAATCAATGACGATTTCGGGTTTCGATGAGGAATTATTTCACGCAATCGAAGAGGAACGTCAACGTCAGGAAGATCATATCGAGCTGATTGCTTCGGAAAATTATGCCAGCCCACGGGTTTTAGAAGCACAAGGCTCGCAACTGACGAATAAATATGCAGAAGGCTATCCCGGTAAGCGTTACTATGGTGGCTGTGAGTTTGTCGACAAAGCAGAGCAACTGGCGATTGATCGCGCCAAAGCCTTGTTTGGTGCCGATTATGCCAATGTGCAACCGCATTCGGGCTCGCAAGCCAATATGGCGGTGTTTATGGCGCTCATTCAACCCGGCGATACTATTTTGGGTTTGAGTTTGGCGGATGGTGGTCATCTAACCCATGGAGCCAAGCCGAATTTTTCCGGTAAAATTTATAAGGCTATTCAATATGGATTGGTGCCTGAAACGGGTGAAATTGATTATGCTCAAGTGGAAGCCCTAGCGTTGGAACATAAGCCGAAAGTGATAGTGGCAGGGTTTTCAGCTTACTCGCGAATTTGGGATTGGCAACGATTTAGGGAGATTGCCGATAAAGTGGGCGCGTATTTTTTTGTGGATATGGCGCATGTGGCCGGGTTGATCGCGGCAGGTGTATATCCGAATCCAGTGCCTATCGCGGATGTGGTCACCAGCACCACCCACAAATCCCTACGCGGCCCGCGTGGTGGCTTGATTTTGTGCAAAAGCAATCCTGAGCTGGAGAAAAAATTTGACTCCAATATTTTCCCCGGAATACAGGGTGGGCCTTTAATGCACGTAATCGCGGCTAAAGCGGTAGCATTTAAAGAAGCCATGCAGCCGGAATTTCGGGTGTATCAGCAACAAGTGATCAAAAATGCGCAAGCCATGGCGAAAGTCTTTATGGCGCGTGGCTTCGATGTGGTTTCTGGTGGCACCGACAATCATTTAATGCTGGTATCTTTGATCCCTAAAGGTATTACCGGTAAAGCGGCGGATGCGGCGTTAAATAAGGCGCACATTACGGTTAATAAAAACGCCGTGCCTAATGATCCGCAGTCGCCGTTTGTCACCAGCGGTATCCGGGTGGGGACGCCTGCACCAACCACGCGTGGCTTTAAAGAGCCCGAAATGATTGATATTGCACACATGATGTGTGATGTCATGGAAAATATGGAGGATGAAGCGGTTATTGCGATGGTTCGGGAAAAGGTGAAAAATTTGTGCGCGCGTTTTCCGGTTTATAGTGATTAATTTATACTTTTGGCTTAAGTGGATATTGTTGGTTTGGCTGAATGCGGCTTTTAGCTTCTTTTTAGCGCTAGAGCATTATCCACAAGCTATTGATAGAGTCGCTATCGTTTGTGGGATTTTTACCTTTGTTTTTTTGTATGCAAAAATTGACAATTACCTTCTATACGCTGAGAAATTCCAATTAAGAAAAGCTTTGCTGATCGGTGTGTGCATTAAATCATTATTCCAATTCTTCCCTGGTGTTGAGTTGGCGGCGGGAATGGCTTCGACCGCTTTTGTACCATGGATTATGGGTAATATTCGGTTTGTTTCTGCTTATTTTATTACGCTGACCGATGGCGTGTTATTGTCTGTAATAGCGGCACTTTTAACAGGCTTGATTAATTTTGTCATGACTCAACTCCTCAATTTAAGGATCAAAAGAGCTTAATGCCCATCGATATTTTATTAACCGTTATTGCGGTATCTGTTATTCAATCCATCTTCGGTGTCGGTATCTTGTTATTTGGTACGCCAATATTATTATTGCTTGGGTATCCATTCGTAGAAGCGCTGGGCGTATTATTGCCGATTTCCATGGCCGTCAATATATTGCAACTCATTAGGCATTACGAAGCGCTGGATGTTGCTTTTTATAAAAACGTCTTGCTGTACAGTGTGCCGTTGGTCGTGGCTTTTTTGGCACTGGTGACGACAGTTAAAATAAATGTTACCCCATTCATTGGGGTGTTGCTGATTTTGGTCGCAGTAAAAAGTTTTTCAAAGCCTGTTGAACGGATGGTTCAATCCATTGTGAAGTATGAGCGGCTCTATTTGATGGTAATGGGGATTGTGCATGGCATGAGTAATTTGGGTGGTTCGTTGCTTACAGTTATAATTTATAGCAAACGTTATCCAAAAGATAAAACCCGCGTAACCGCGGCAGGCAGTTATGCTACCGTCGCGTTATGCCAGTTATTGACCTTGTTATGGGTGGAAAGTGAATTTAAGGTGTCTTATTACGACAAAATTAGTTTGATGCAGGTCGGTACGCTGATGTTTTTGTTGACTGAAGAGTTTCTTTATAGCCAAATCGATAATGAAAAATACAGCAAACTGTTTGCGATTTTTTTATTCCTTTCAGGCAGTTTGCTGATTGCAAAATCACTTTAAAACCTAGCCGGCCTGGTTTAATTTCGTCAGTTTTTAACACTATTTATTTAATTGCTCATCTTTTTTGGAACACCATGTCGGATATAGAAATAGCCCAGCAAGCCCATTTGCAACCCATTATCGGTTTGGCGAAGGAGCAATACGGCATAGCGCCAGAACACCTTGATCCCTATGGCCACTATAAAGCTAAGCTGTCGCTGGAGTATGTCAACAGTTTACAAGCTGAGCCGGACGGAAAATTAATCTTAGTCACCGCGATAAGCCCTACACCCGCAGGCGAAGGCAAAACGACTACGACTGTAGGTTTGGGTGATGCGTTAAATCGCTTAGGTAAAAAAGCCATCATGTGTCTGCGCGAACCCTCCTTGGGGCCTTGTTTTGGCGTTAAAGGTGGCGCAGCAGGCGGCGGTTATTCGCAAGTCGTACCGATGGAAGATATTAACTTACATTTTACCGGTGATTTTCATGCGATAGGGGTAGCGCATAATCTGCTGTCGGCGTTAATTGATAACCATATCAATCACGGTAATGCGCTAGATATTGATCCTCGAAGGATTCAATGGAAGCGCGTCGTGGATATGAATGATCGGGCGCTGCGCAACATCGTTGTGGGTATGGGCGGTGCCGCGAATGGGTATTTGCGCGAAGATGGTTACGATATTGTCGTTGCGTCTGAAGTGATGGCGATCCTTTGTTTGGCAACCAGTCGTGCGGATTTAAAAGCGCGCTTAGGGCGTATTGTCATCGGTTATAAATCTGACAAAGTCACCCCGGTCTATGCGCGGGATTTAAATGCGCAAGGGGCAATGGCTGCGTTGCTGAAAGATGCGATTAAACCCAATTTAGTGCAAACGTTGGAAAATAATATTGCCATTATTCATGGCGGGCCTTTTGCCAATATTGCACATGGGTGTAACACCGTCACTGCGACTAAAACCGCTTTAAAATTAGCCGATTATGTGATTACTGAGGCGGGTTTTGGTGCGGATTTAGGGGCTGAAAAATTTATTGACATCAAATGCCGTATGGCTGGATTGAAGCCATCAGCGGTGGTTTTGGTGGCAACGGTCAGGGCCCTTAAATTTCATGGTGGAGTTGCTAAAGATGCGTTAAATACTGAAAATTTGGCGGCTTTGGAAAAAGGTTTTGTCAATCTTGAGCGGCATTTAAACAATATTACCCAGCATTATGGCTTGCCTTGCATCGTCTGTATTAACCATTTTACTTTCGATACCGATGCTGAAATTGCGTTGTTACAAGCCAAGTGCGAAAGTTTGGGAGCAACCTGTGTGGTTTCCAAGCATTGGGCACAGGGCGGTGCTGGGGCAGACGCATTGGCGAAAGCGGTGTTAGCGGTTGTGGATAATCGTGAACCCGGGTTCAGCTTTGTTTATGCTGAAGACGTCAGTTTGTGGAATAAAATTGAAGCAATAGCAACCAAGTTATATGGTGCAGCGAGTATTACCGCTAGTTCGAAAGTCAAAGCTCAGCTGGAAGCCTGGCAGGCTGACTATGGAAAATTCCCCATCTGTATTGCTAAAACGCAAATGTCTTTTTCGACCAATCCGGCGGCTAAAGGTGCACCCAGTGGACATACAGTTGAAATCAATGAGGTGCGCCTGGCGAATGGTGCAGGATTTGTCGTAGCGATTGCGGGTGATATGATGACTATGCCGGGGTTACCAAAAGTGCCGGCTGCTGAAAAAATTGATATTGATGATAACGGTAAAATTACCGGGCTTTTTTAAGGCGTGTTATTTTGTGGCCGTTACTGGGCTGATTTGATTTTGATGGCTTAGCTGCTGTGCATGGTTTTTAATCAATAGCGAGTCCTGAAAAATGCAAAATTGTTAATGACCGACGCCGTATAATCTCGTAAAATTAACCATAGTTTGTATTTATGACGGGATGAGTCTTCTAGGCTCTTCCCGTTTTGTTTATCTGAGGGGATGTGTTTGTGAAACCAGCTTTTTTGGTGCTAGAAGACGGGACAGTATTTTCGGGAGTGTCAATTGGCGCGGATGGTTGTGCGGTTGGCGAAGTGGTGTTTAATACCGCTATGACCGGCTATCAGGAGATTCTGAGTGACCCTTCTTACGCTCGCCAAATCATTACTTTAACTTATCCGCATGTTGGAAATGTGGGGACTAATACCGAAGATGATGAATCTGTTCGGGTATTTGCCAGTGCTTTGGTTATTCGGGATTTGCCTTTACTGGCGAGTAATTGGCGTTCTGAAAAAACCTTGGCTGATTATTTGATAGAACATAAGGTCGTTGCGATTGCGGATATTGATACGCGTAAATTGACGCGCTTGTTGCGGGACAAAGGTGCGCAGCGCGGCTGTGTGATGGTAGGTGAAAAGTGTGACTTGGCTTTAGCCGAGGCTGCAATTGCAGATTTTCCAGGATTGAAAGGCATGGATTTAGCCAGAGAAGTCACCACCGCGCAAGCCTATCAGTGGTCAGAGGACGTTTGGGATTTGCAACAAGGACATACTCAAGGCGAAAACCTAACCAAGCATGTTGTCGCCTATGACTTCGGGATTAAGCGCAACATTTTGCGGCTGTTGGTGAATCGCGGTTGCCGCGTTACGGTTGTGCCTGCCACCACGCCAGCGAGTGAGGTGCTGGCATTGCAACCGGATGGCGTGTTTCTATCAAATGGTCCAGGAGATCCTGAGCCTTGCACCTACGCTATTGAGGCGATTACCCGTATTTTAGAGCATAAAATTCCGGTGTTTGGCATCTGTTTAGGCCATCAATTATTGGCGTTAGCAAGTGGGGCTAAAACCGAAAAAATGAAATTTGGACATCATGGTGCTAACCATCCTGTACAAGAAAACGCCACGGGTAAAGTCATGATCAGCAGCCAAAATCACGGCTTTGCCGTCGATGCTGGCAGTTTGCCTGCTAACCTAAAGGCGACTCACCATTCCTTATTTGACGGCAGTTTACAGGGTATTGCCAGAACCGATTGCCAGGCTTTTAGTTTTCAGGGACATCCTGAAGCCAGTCCTGGGCCGCATGATGTTGAATCGTTGTTTGATAGATTCATCGATATCATGAATGGTGTTGATCATGCCGCATTGTTTGGAGATGGTTTGCCTAATACAGAAACGATGGATTGGCCAAGAAAGGGATCTAATGTGAAGGGCGGCTCACATGGTGGTGAATCAATATTTGATCGGGTCATAGATGTAATTGATCAATCATTCTAATGGCGCTGTAAATTAATTCTGTAATCTGGGCAATGCTATTGTCCACCATTTCATTCCTTATTATTTTCAGTGGGCAAAATCTGCTCACCCTATAAACACAAACGTATGCCAAAAAGAACCGATATAAAATCCATTTTATTGCTGGGCGCAGGCCCTATTGTGATTGGGCAAGCGTGTGAATTTGACTATTCCGGCACACAAGCTTGTAAAGCCTTGCGTGAAGAAGGGTATCGCGTGATCTTGGTGAATTCCAATCCCGCGACCATTATGACTGATCCTGAAATGGCGGATGCTACCTATATTGAGCCGATTGACTGGCAAACAGTAGAAAAAATTATCGCTAAAGAACGTCCTGATGCTATTTTACCGACTATGGGTGGACAAACCGCGCTTAATTGTGCCTTAGATCTGGATCGGCACGGTGTTTTAGCCCAGTATGGCGTTGAAATGATTGGCGCAACCAAGGAAGCGATTAATAAAGCAGAAGATCGCGGTTTGTTTAACGATGCGATGCGTAAAATTGGCTATGAAGTTCCTAAATCAAAAGCGGTGCATACACTTGAAGAAGCTCTGCTGGCGCAAAAAGAAGTAGGCTATCCAACGGTTATCCGGCCTTCGTTTACCATGGGTGGTAGTGGGGGGGGGATTGCCTATAACAAAGAGGAATTCATTGAAATTTGTGAGCGCGGTTTATATTTATCGCCGACCAGCGAGCTATTGATTGAAGAATCGGTGTTAGGTTGGAAAGAGTATGAAATGGAAGTAGTACGGGATTCAAAAGATAACTGCATCATCATCTGTTCGATTGAAAATTTCGATCCGATGGGCGTGCATACCGGTGACTCTATTACGGTTGCTCCCGCACAAACTTTAACGGATAAGGAATATCAGATTTTACGTAATTTATCCTTGGCGGTATTGCGTGAAATCGGGGTGGATACCGGCGGCTCTAACGTACAGGTGGCGATTAATCCAGTGGATGGCCGCTTGGTAGTGATTGAGATGAATCCACGGGTATCAAGGTCTTCGGCTTTAGCTTCGAAGGCGACTGGCTTCCCGATTGCGAAAGTGGCGGCGAAACTCGCCGTTGGCTATACGCTGGATGAATTAAAAAATGAGATTACCGGTGGCACAACTCCGGCTTCATTTGAGCCCAGCATTGATTATGTTGTCACAAAAGTACCCCGATTCACTTTTGAGAAATTTCCGCAGGCAGATGACCGTTTAACTACCCAGATGAAATCCGTGGGTGAAGTGATGGCGATCGGGCGTACTTTTCAGGAGTCTTTGCAAAAAGCTTTACGGGGTCTTGAAATTGGCGTGTGTGGTTTAGATGAAGTCGTAGATTTAACGGCAGCAGATGCACACGATAAAATGCAAAGGGAAATGCGTCATCCAGGACCGCAACGTTTATGGTATGTCGCGGATGCGTTTAGAAGCGGCATGTCGTTTCAAGAAATACAAGAAGCCAGCAAAATTGATCCTTGGTTTTTGGCGCAGGTGCAAGATTTGGTGTTGACTGAACAGCAATTGGCTTCTAAAACCCTGGCCACGTTGAATACTGATGAATTATATCGGCTAAAACGTAAAGGTTTTGCGGATGCCCGTTTAGCAAAATTATTGGGCGCTACTGAATCTGACGTACGTAATGTACGGCATAAACATAATATTCGTCCGGTGTATAAACGCATTGATTCTTGTGCGGCAGAGTTTGCTTCCGATACTGCGTATTTATATTCAACCTATGAAGAAGAATGTGAAGCTCGGGTAACAAATAAAGAAAAAATCATCATTCTTGGCGGTGGGCCAAATCGTATCGGCCAAGGCATTGAGTTCGATTATTGCTGCGTGCATGCCGCCTTGGCTTTGCGTGAAGATGGCTATGAAACCATCATGATTAATTGCAATCCAGAAACGGTTTCGACCGATTTTGATACCTCTGACAGACTGTATTTTGAGTCGCTGACATTGGAAGATGTGCTGGAAATTATTCACTTGGAAAAACCCAAAGGGGTAATCGTGCAATATGGGGGGCAAACGCCTTTAAAATTAGCTCGGGCTCTGGAAGCGGCAGGCGCGCCGATTATCGGCACATCGCCCGATTCGATCGACTTGGCAGAAGATCGTGAACGTTTTCAAAAACTGCTGGAACGGTTACAGTTAAAACAACCACCGAATGCAACGGCGCGTTCAGTGGAGCAGGCGATTAATGCTGCGCGGACATTGGGTTATCCCTTGGTGGTCAGACCTTCTTATGTGTTGGGTGGTCGTGCTATGGAAATCGTTATTAATGAAGAAGGTTTGCAGCGTTATATGAAAGAGGCGGTCAGCGTCTCTAATGACTCGCCGGTTTTGCTGGATCGGTTCTTGGATGATGCGGTTGAGATGGATGTAGATGCGATTTACGATGGTGAGCGGCTCTTGATTGGTGGTTTAATGGAGCATATTGAGCAGGCCGGGGTGCATTCCGGGGATTCCGCTTGCTCATTGCCACCTTATGAGTTGGCCCAAAATCTTCAGGATCAATTACGCGAGCAAGTAGGCAAAATGGCTGAAGCGTTGGGCGTTATTGGTTTGATGAATACCCAGTTTGCTATTCAGGGTGAAGATATTTATGTTTTGGAAGTTAATCCGCGTGCTTCACGGACGGCGCCTTTTGTATCCAAAGCTACAGGTTATCAACTTGCAAAAATTGCAGCGCGTTGTATGGTAGGACAATCGTTAGCACAACAAGGCGTGACTACAGAACGCATCCCAAGTTATTTTAGTGTTAAAGAAGCGGTATTTCCGTTTGTTAAATTCCCAGGTGTCGATCCTTTATTAGGGCCGGAAATGAAGTCTACCGGCGAAGTGATGGGGGTTGGTAAAACTTTTGGGGAGGCCTTTGCTAAAGCGCAACGGGCAGCGGGTGTTGATTTAAGCAATAGTGGTAAAGTTTTAATCAGTATTCGAGATGCAGATAAACCTAAACTTGCGGATGTTGCACGTTTGTTAGAGGACAAAAATTATCAAATCGTCGCAACTAAAGGCACTGCTAAAGTGCTAACTGATGCAGGAATTGCTTGTGATGTCGTGTATAAAGTGAATGAAGGACGGCCTAACACGGTTGATATGATTAAAAATGACCAAATACAATTAATCGTGAATACCACTGAAGGTAGTAAAGCGATTTCAGATTCATTCACGATGCGTAGGGAAGCTTTGCAGCATCGCATTCCTTACTACACAACGATGGCTGGAGCAAAAGCGGCTTGTTATGCGCTGGGTGAGTTGGAAGCTGGAGAGTGTTTGTGTTTGCAGGAGCTGCACCAAACCCTAGGATAAAGTATGTTTCTAAAGTATGGCGTGTTTTTTGTGCGTCGTACTTAAATTAATTAATTAAAACGGCTTTTTGTTGTAATAGATGGCCGGTAGTAGATTGTTTTTAGGAGTTGTAAATGAATAAAGTACCTCTAACCGTTACTGGTGCAACTAAATTGCGTGAGGAATTAGAAGAATTAAAATCGGTCGTTCGTCCCCGGATTATTGCATCAATCGCTTCAGCACGGGCGCATGGGGACTTAAAGGAAAATGCAGAATACCATGCAGCACGTGATCAACAAAGTTTTGCAGAAGGACGTATTGCTGAAATTGAAAGTAAGCTTTCGAATGCCCAAATTATTGATGTGACTAAGTTAGATGCCAATGGTAAGGTGGTTTTTGGCGCGACGGTTGAGATTGAGGCGCTGGTTTCAGGTGAATGTTTTACCTATCAGATTGTAGGTGAAGATGAAGCGGATATTAAGCAAGGCCGTATCTCGATTGGCTCTCCAATTTCACGGGCACTAATAGGCAAAGAAGTGGAAGATGTGGTGACAGTTAAGGCGCCGGGCGGCGATATTGAATATGAGATATTATCAATTCAATATATTTAAGCATTGTTTATAAGGAATTATCTCTAGCTATCTTGTGTCTTTCTTTTGGCATTGGGTTACTGGGTTGCTGCGTAACCCAGTAACACGCTACTGGCGTATTTAATTGCATGGGTGCAAGGTATGGAATCTTAATGTATTACTTAAGTAGCGGATTTTTGCGGTAAATGACATTGATTTGTCCAATTTTTTGCAACAGTTCAGCTTTGGTGTCTGCGCAGATTTGTAGACTAATGCTTTCCCGCACATCACGTTCGGCACGTATTCTAATTTTAATCAGTTCGTGATGGTCCAAAGCCCGTTCAATCTCCGCTAATACTGCAGCAGTTAAGCCTGCGTGCCCAATCATTATGACTGGTTTTAGGGCGTGAGCCTGGGCTTTAAATCTTTTTTTATCTGCGTTGTTCACTGCTACTCCTTATGACTAAACGGGCAATTTTACACTAAATATTAGGTATGAAACGAAGTAAAAGCAGCCATGATTGGTTGCAAGAGCATTTTCAGGATGAATACGTTAAGCAGGCGCAAGCATTGGGCTATCGTTCACGCGCGGTGTTTAAATTACAAGAGATTCAGGAGAAGGACCGCATTATTGCAGCGGATATGACCGTGCTGGATTTAGGCGCTGCTCCCGGCGGCTGGTCGCAATATACCCGGCAAATAGTGGGCAAGAAACACAAGGTCATTGCATTGGATATATTGCCCATGGAGCCGCTGGAGGGGGTGGAGTTTATTTTAGGGGATTTTCGGGAAGCTGAAGTGTTGGAGGCTTTATCCCGCGTTTTAGGTGGCGCGCCCGTACATTTGGTGTTATCTGATATGGCACCCAATATCACAGGGTCTAAAGGAATTGATCAGCCGCGTGCGATTTATCTGGGGGAATTAGCATTAGATACGGCAAAAACTGTTTTAACTAAAGGGGGAACTTTTTTGGTTAAAATGTTCCAAGGAGATGGGTTTGATGCTTTTCATCAGGAAATACGCCACTCTTTTTCTCAGGTGGTTATTCGCAAGCCAAAAGCCTCCCGCCCCAGAAGCAATGAAGTGTATATTTTAGCAAAAGGCTTTAAATAATCTATAATCATCCCCATGATCGTTGTAATGGGTGCGTAGTTTTAGGTTGGCACTTAAGCGCGTAGTGGAGTAGCTTTTAAAATTACGGCGTTTGGCTCGCGTCATTTCTGATATAATAATTAAATCTTTTCAAACTGTTGGCCATTAGGCCCGGGATGTTTAACTTGAACGATATGTTTAAAAATATACTTTTATGGGTAGTCATTGCCATTGCATTGATGTCCGTATTTAACAATTTTGGGCCGCGCGACCGTGGGGACATGTCGTTATCCTATTCCCAATTTATTCAAGCCGTGAAGGCCGGCCAAGTGCAACAGGTCATGATTGCTGAAAATGTTATTCAAGGAAAGATGCAAACGGGTGAACAGTTTAAAACCTATAAACCTGAAGACCTGCATTTAGTGGATGATTTGTTAGCAAATAATGTCGAAATTAAAGCCATGCCTCCAGAGCAGCCCTCGATGCTAATGCAGTTGCTGGTTTCGTTTGGGCCTATTTTGCTCTTGATTGGCGTGTGGGTGTTTTTTATGCGTCAAATGCAAGGAGGCGGCGCGGGTGGCCGTGGCGCTATGTCTTTTGGTAAAAGTAAAGCGCGCATGCTTGAGCAGGATCAAATTAAAGTAACCTTTGCTGATGTCGCTGGTTGTGACGAAGCTAAAGAAGAAGTTGAGGAAATGGTCGATTTCCTTAAAGACCCTGCAAAGTATCAAAAATTAGGCGGTAAAATTCCACGTGGCGCATTGATGATTGGGCCTCCGGGCACTGGTAAAACCTTGTTGGCCCGAGCAATTGCTGGGGAAGCTAAGGTACCGTTTTTTACCATTTCCGGCTCGGACTTCGTGGAAATGTTCGTTGGTGTCGGTGCCTCAAGGGTGCGCGACATGTTTGAGCAAGCTAAAAAACATGCGCCGTGTATTATTTTTATTGATGAGATTGACGCAGTTGGTCGCCAGCGGGGGGCTGGTTTAGGTGGTGGTAATGATGAACGTGAGCAGACTTTAAACCAATTGCTCGTTGAAATGGATGGCTTCGAAGGTAATGAAGGCATTATTGTTATTGCTGCCACTAACCGCCCAGATGTATTAGATAAAGCGTTATTAAGGCCGGGTCGGTTTGATCGGCAGGTGACTGTGGGATTGCCTGATATTAGGGGGCGGGAGCAGATTCTTAATGTGCATTTGAAAAAAGTGCCGGCCGATAATGATGTAACGCCTAAATTTATTGCCCAAGGCACGCCTGGATTTTCCGGTGCGGATTTAGCCAATTTGGTTAATGAAGCGGCCTTGTTTGCCGCGCGTTTTAACAAACGTGTGGTTAGTATGGCGGATCTTGAAAAAGCCAAAGACAAACTTATTATGGGTGCTGAACGGCATTCGATGGTGATGGGTGAAAAAGAAAAACGCATGACCGCCTATCACGAAGCTGGGCATGCGATTGTCGGGCGCTTGGTACCCGAACATGATCCGGTTTATAAAGTCAGTATTATGCCGCGTGGAAGAGCTTTAGGGGTGACTATGTTTTTGCCTGAAAGTGACCAGTACAGCGCCAGTAAGTGTAAGTTGGACAGTATGATTTCCAGTTTGTATGGTGGGCGTATTGCAGAAGAGTTGATTTTTGGATGGGAACAAGTGAGTACCGGCGCGTCTAATGACATTGAACGTGCTACTGAATTAGCGCGTAATATGGTTACCAAATGGGGGTTGTCGCAGCGTTTAGGTCCTTTGGCTTATAGTGAGGAAGAGGGGGAAGTGTTTTTGGGGCGTTCGGTAACACAGCATAAATCAGTGGCTGAAGAAACTTCACATACCATTGATGAAGAAATTCGTTCGTTTATAGACAAAAACTATCAACGTGCTGAAAAAATATTGAAAGAAAATGAAGATATTTTGCATACCATGGCTGCTGCTTTGATGAAGTATGAAACCATTGATAAATATCAAATTGATGATTTAATGGCGCGATTACCGGTTCGGGATCCTCAAGGTTGGGATGATAGTGCCCCGCCTTCTGGTGGCGCTGAAGTTGATTTTAAAAAAGATCAAATCACCAAAAAACCACAAACATCAATAGGCTCAACGGCTGAACAAGGTTGATTTTTAGCTGTATTGGGTGATTAAGGAGAAGCTTAGGCTTCTCCTTTTTAGTTTAAAGAGACGCATTTTTGTCTGGTGTAATTTTTAATAGATGGAGTGAGGCATGGCAAAAAAATACTTTGGTACGGATGGTATTCGAGGAAAGGTGGGTGAGTACCCTATCACCGCAGATTTTTTATTAAAACTTGGCTGGGCGACTGGACGGGTTTTTGCTAACGAAGGTCATGGTTTTGTACTGGTTGGTAAAGATACCCGTATCTCGGGCTATATGTTTGAGTCTGCTTTAGAGGCAGGTTTGACGGCTGCAGGTGTGGATACCCATTTGCTCGGGCCCATGCCCACGCCTGGGATTGCGTATTTAACCCGGACCTTACGGGCGCAAGCGGGCATTGTGATTAGTGCTTCGCACAATCCTTATTATGATAATGGGATTAAATTTTTTTCAGTCGAAGGTACCAAGTTACCTGATGCCTTAGAACACAAAATTGAATACTACCTCGATTCCCCAATGACTACTGTTGAGTCGGCTTGTTTGGGTAAGGCTAAGCGTATTAGCGATGCAGCAGGGAGGTATATTGAGTTTTGCAAAGGGACTATCCCGACGCAATTGGATTTTCAAGGCTTGCGGGTAGTGGTTGATTGCGCTAACGGCGCTACCTACCATATTGCGCCACATGTCTTTAGTGAAGTTGGTGCGGAAGTTATTAAAATTGGCTGTGAACCGAATGGTTTGAATATTAATGATGCTTGCGGTGCAACAAGTCCCGGCAAGTTGGTTGCCGCGGTTTTGGAACAGCGTGCAGATTTTGGTATTGCCTTGGACGGTGATGGCGATCGGCTCATTATGGTTGATCATAAAGGCGAAGTGGTAGACGGTGATGAATTGCTGTATATCATTGCTAAATCAAGACTAGATGGCGGTAAATTAATGGGGCCGGTAGTCGGTACTTTAATGACCAATTTGGGTATGGAACATGGCTTGAAGCGTTTGGGCATTGATTTGATTAGGGCAAAAGTGGGCGACCGTTATGTGATGGAAATGCTAACGCAACACAAGGGTATTTTAGGGGGGGAAGGTTCAGGACATATCATCTGTTTGGATAGGACCACTACAGGTGATGGCATTATAGCTGCATTGCAAATAATGGCTGAAATAAAGCTCACGGGCAGGAGCTTGCATGAATTAAAATCGGGAATGCAAAAATATCCGCAAATCTTGCTGAATGTGGAGACGACTAAAAAATTGAACCCTGATAGTGATGAAACGTTGCAAAAGGCAGTAAAAAATGCCGAGCAAGCCTTAGGTAATACCGGTCGGGTTTTGTTGCGGGCTTCTGGAACCGAGCCGTTAATTCGGGTTATGGTTGAAGGGCAACAGGAAGATTTGGTTAACAAATACGCCCAACAACTGGTTGATGCAGTGAAGAAAGCAATGGATGCTTGAATTAGACGCTATTAGGCTATATCATAGGCAATTTGATTCGTGTGGGGAAAATGATGCGGCAGTCACTGGTAGTAGGAAATTGGAAAATGAATGGTACGCTTGCGAGCGCTGAAACGCTTGCAAAAGGTATTATTTCCGGGTTAGGAACCAATAGTGCTGCAATAGCAGTTTGTGTACCCTATGTTTATCTTGCTGGCGTGGCTGAAATCGTAAAAAATACCCGTTTAGCTTTGGGTTCTCAAAATGTTGCTGATAAAAGTGCCGGTGCCTATACTGGCGAAATTTCAGCGTCTATGCTAAAAGAAGTAGGCTGTCAGTATGCAATCGTCGGGCATTCCGAGCGTCGTAGTTATTACGGTGACACCAATGAATCTGTTGCTGCCCGTTTTTGTCAAGCCCAAGAACAAAATATTATCCCTATTTTATGTGTTGGTGAGACTTTAGAGCAGCGTGAGCAAAATCAAACTTTTGCGGTGATTAACACACAGCTTGACGCGGTTATTAACTTAGCCGGCATTGCGGCATTTAATGCCGCTGTAATTGCTTATGAACCGGTTTGGGCAATCGGTACCGGAAAGACTGCTACTGACGAACAGGCCCAGGAAGTGCATCGTTATATCAGAGACTACATCGCGGCAAAAGATCAAGCTATCGCTGATAAAATTCAGATTCTGTATGGTGGTAGTGCCAAGCCAGATAATGCTAAAGGATTGTTTGCCATGCCCGATATTGATGGTGGCTTGATAGGCGGGGCTTCGTTGGATGCAGATTCCTTTTTGAAAATTTACCATTCGACTGTTTCACTATAAAACTTATGTACCAATTTATAATTATAATTCACGTATTATTAGGCTTGGGTATTATCGGTCTGGTGCTTATGCAGCATGGTCGTGGTGCCGATGCTGGTGCTGCTTTTGGTAGTGGTGCTTCTGGTTCGGTATTCGGTGCCCAAGGTTCGGCCTCTTTTTTGTCCAGAACGACTGCCATATTTGCCGCATTGTTTTTTTCAACCAGTTTAGGGTTGGCTTTTTTAAGTGGTCAAAGTACCGCAGCTGTTGATTTGATGAGCGGCTCAAAAATTGAAAAAAATTCGGCTGACATCCCTAATATTGACCTTACACCAGCTAAAGTTGCCGATAGCATTCCTGCTGCTCCTGCAACAGCCCCAGTTGTGGCAGAACCTGCTAAGTCTACAGCGGTAAGCCCTGCTCAGCCAGAAGTAGCGGTTCCAACTGTTGATAAGAAAGATTAAAAATGAAGTTTTAGCCGATGTGGTGAAATTGGTAGACACGCCATCTTGAGGGGGTGGTGACTTAGGTTGTGCCGGTTCAAATCCGGCCATCGGCACCAAATAAGCATTTAATCAAATGCAAAGAAGTACAAAAACCCGCAAGTTATATGGCTTAGCGGGTTTTTTTATTGTCCAGAGAAGTACAGCAAAATGCAGTAACATTCGACAATTATTGCAGTAAGTATTACAGTAACATCTAAGTTAGTAAAAAAGTTACTGCATGGGATTTACTTTAATGGCAAAAAACTTGTTGAAAGATGTTGTTATACGCAACATAAAACCTGCTGATAAAGATCAACGTTTAAGTGATGGCGGCGGCCTTTATCTGCTGATTAAAACCAGCGGTGCTAAATGGTGGCGTTTCGACTATAGCTTTGACGGGAAGCGAAAAACCTTGTCGTTAGGGGTTTATCCGAAAATATCATTAACTGATGCAAGACAAAAAGCCATTAAAGCAGCGGCTAAAGTTGCCAATGACATTAACCCAAGCGAAGAACGCAAAGCTGATAAAACCGAAAAACATAAGAAGTCTGAAAACACTAAACGGATTGAAGCGGGTTTACCTATCTTAAACAGTTTTAAGCATATTGCATTAGAGTGGTTAGGTTCAACTAAGCACCTAACCGCCGAAACCACACATATTAAGAAGACAAGCAGGCTTGAACGTCTGGCCTTTCCAGTGCTAGGGAATATACTGATCAATGAAGTTAAATCTTCTGATCTACTTACAGCACTTAAGCCGTTAATTAATAAAGTACAACTAGAAACAGCACACCGCTTACATAGTGAGATAAGCGCAATCTTTGCTTATGCAATTGTTCATAATTTTACTGACTATGACCCTGCTCAACCTGTAACTAAACAGATACCAACCCAGAAGGTTAAACACCGAGCAGCCTTGATTGATCCTAAGCAAGTAGCACAGTTATTAAGGGATATAAGCAATTATCAAGGAACTTTTGTAGTACAGTCTGCTTTTAGGCTATCCCCCTTACTGTTTCAACGACCGGGCGAAATTAGGCAAATGCTTTGGGCGGATGTTGATTTGGTGGCGCGTGAATGGCGACCTTATATATCAAAAACAGATTTTGATCACATCGTACCTTTATCGTCTCAAGCTACTGCCATTATAGAAGCGATTAAACCATTAACAGGCTCAGGAACTTATGTATTTCCTAGTAGCCGTGGAGATGGTAGGCCAATGTCTGACAATACCATACGGACTGCTCTTAAATCGCTAGGATATGATAGTGATGTAATGACAGCTCATGGTTTTAGAACAACTGCATCGACTTTACTTAATGAACAAGGCTGGAGTCCTGATGCAATAGAAAGACAATTAGCCCACGCGCCAAGAGACCAAGTAAGGGGGGCTTATAATAGAGCGCAATATTTAGACGAAAGGCGGCGCATGATGCAGCAATGGGCGGATTACTTAGATGGATTAAAGGCAGGTGCAGAAGTTTTACCATTTCGTAAAATGGGATAAAGACTTTTTAGCTAATCAGTGAAAAAACTATCTTTATTATCCATGTAGGACAATACATTATTAAAGCTTATTGATTTAGCAGGATTTTTATATGTTAGTTTATTATAGGGGCTGGGGCTATTGGGAATGTGATGGCGAGGTGCTTGGAGAGGAAAACGGTATTCCATACCCAATTGGAGGAGGAAGAGGTAAAGTTAATGAGGTATCTGGTTTATTCAAGCTGCTAGATGATGATGCAATGGAAATTCAATATAGTGGAGAAGCTATTGTAAAGTATTTGTTTCAATCTCCTTATAGAGGTGTAAAAATCCAAGAACTCAATGGTAATTGTTATAGTGAACCATATTTTGTCCTGTGCGGGGAAAAGACCGAAGAAGAAAGAGAAAGGGATAAAAAACTTGGAAGAGACGAATGGCTTACTGAAAGATCAAAAAGATATACAAGGGATGAAGTTGTAGAAAGACCAGTTGAAGAAATAACACCCACAGAGCTAAAAGAAATAACACCCACAGAGCTAAAAGAAACTGAACGAAACACCATGTTAAAGCTGATTATTGGCATGGCTATTGATGCCTATGGTTATGATCCAAACAATAACAGAAACACTGCAACAGGAGGGAATAAAGGAAGTATAAAAGCTGGGCTAGAAAAAGTCGGCTTAAGTGCAGACGAAAAAACCATTAAAAAATATTTAGACGATGCAGCAAAACAATTCCCCGAAGCAAAGCCGCGAAAACCCTAGAAACAAAACGGATTCCGTTAACTGTATTAGTCTCGACCTGATCTGACACATCGGCTTGAAAAGATGAGAGTTACCGGTTTTGATATGGGTGCCGGATCCTTAATCAAAACACAAAAGGCAA
>JBEBJQ010000004.1:0-107890 GCA_040079795.1 Methylococcales bacterium | reverse complement strand
CTTATTCAAGAGGAAAGCGCCAATGATCAGACTAATGAACAACAAAAAGTTGCCGCCTAACTCGAATAGGCGCATACACCAGAATTGACAATATCTCGTCGGTAACTTTAATATGTTAATTATAATTACTATGTATTTTAATAATTTAACTCATAATTCAAATCCGGCCATCGCGCCAAATAAGCATTTAATCAAATGCAAAGAAGTACAAAAACCCGCAAGTTACATAGCTTAGCGGGTTTTTTGTTGTCCAAAAAAATGCAGTAACATTCGGCAATTATTACAGTGATTTCTAAGGCAGTAAAAAAGTTACTGCTGCTGCCTTATAAGCAGGCCCGCTAGTCTAATCAGGGTATAGTTTGAAAGAAATTAATATAACAGAGTTGAGAATCCAATTTGTTAACTTGGGTGGCGTAAGATTAGTAACTGCGCTGAAGCTAAATTTTAATTTTTTTTATGATTAGGGTGGGGTTTTTAGAGACTGAAACGTCTTATTAGCAGGAGCCCACTATTATTCGTTTTACCCCCTCAAGTTTTGCTGTTAAATCAGATGCGATTAATTTTGGGCTTCGTCGTCTCCCTCAATTAATGCTCAGGTATGGCCAACTATTCCAAGGATGGATTTTTTAATTAATCAACTGTCTATGGTTTTTGTCGGGTCAGTTGGATTTGCCGTATGTGCATAGCTACAAAATCACCCATGCTTAAAATTTCGATAACAAACTTTAACTAACTGTCAAACAGGAGTGGAATAGGATGCAACGATTATTTTTTATGCTGGCAATATTAGTTAGCCCATTTTCTTTGGGCAATGCGGGGATACTCGCCAGTGACATTTGGACGCCGAGTAATTGTGGTGAAAGGCCAACGGTTCCGGTGATTGCAGATAAAAATGCTGATGCATTCAACCAGAGTGTTAAGGTAATTAATGAATGGCAAAAAAAGGTCAATGACTATAATGCCTGTGTTGTTAAAGAAGCCAATCTGGATAATGACCGCATCGCTAAGGCCGCAAATGCAGAGCAGGCCAAGTTCAATCAGGAAATTGAAAAGATGAAGAATGACATAGCCGCCGCCAAGAATAAATTGGATAAGCCCTAAAACTTTTTAGCAAGCCTATTTCTGCTGAAATTTTTTAAGCTTGTCCGGCTGGCAATATGGTGTGGCATTTGACGTAATATTTTTGTGTCAAATAACCTATTTTTAAAAAAACACCACAGGTTGATTTTAATATAACCCCTGAAGCCCTTGGTACATCTAAAAAACCCGAATGGCAAGAAAATTGCTTTATTCTAAGTCAAATTTCTTTCCTTAAAGGTTTGCTGGCTTCATGTATAAATTCAGTCATTATTCTGCTTCGACCTTAATACAGCAACACAGGGAAGAGTTAGTCGGCTATCTGGTTCGACAAACCCGCTGTCCAGAGGTCGCCGCAGACATTTTGCAGGATGCTTTTTTACGTTTGATACATTCTGAGTCCGAACAGGATAATGCTCAGGAAGAACAGGTAAAAAATCCGCGTGCTTTTTTGTTCAGGATCGTGAGTAACCTTGCCATTGATTATCAACGCAGTAATAATCGCCGCGTTGCGCGCCAAGCGGATGAGTCTGCACTCATAGAGCACCCCGATCCCACCCCTGCCATTGAACATCAACTCTACACTCAGCAGCAGATAACGCATCTAAAGCAAGCTATTGCGGAATTAACGCCGCGTTGCCGGGAAGTGTTTATTATGCATAAATTCAAACAGTATCCTTATTCGGTTATTATGAGCCAGCTGGGTATTTCTGAAAGCACAGTGCTAAAACATATTGTTAAAGCAATGGAGCATTGCCGGCAAAGAATGCAGGAGCTTGAATAACCAAATGATCAGGATAGCGTCGGGAACAATGCTGGCTATAATGGGCAGATTAAAAATCATTTGGGCTAAAATGCCGACTTCGACGCAGTTAAATCGTCTTATAAAAATAACAACAAAAACGCTTTCCTATGTCCGAATCTATGCAAGAACAAGCAGCAATGCAGGCAGCCTATTGGCGGGCTCAACTGAGTTCAGATTTGCTCACGCAGCAACAGCAGCGCGAATTTGAAATATGGCTGGCAGATCGGCCTGAAAATCAACAGGCCTGGCTGGAAATTGAACGATTCTGGTCAGCGTTGGATAGCCTGACCGAGGCGGATGTTTTGGTTCCTCAAGATAAGATTATTGTTTTGCCAGCCGGGTATAAAAAATGGTATAGGGGGCGTTTGAGCAAACCTGTATTTGCTGTGGCTGCGTCACTATTGCTGCTTGTCTCGCTGGCTATATTCCAGCATGGGTTTTATTTTGCTGATTACCGTACCTCGCCCGGTGAGCAACGGACGATTAGTTTAGCTGATGGTTCAGAGATTATACTCAACACCGATTCAGCGTTATCAGTGCAGTATGCTGATGCACAACGGCAAATAACTTTACACCAAGGGGAAGCGTATTTTGTAGTTGCAGCGGATGCACTGCGTCCTTTTGAAGTCCAAACCTTCGCAGGCCGTGTTCGCGCTTTGGGGACGGCATTTAATATTAATCTGCAACAAGACGCCGCAGAAGTCACTGTTTACCAGCATGCGGTTAAAATTACCACCGAAACAGGCAAAGTACTTGAGCAGTTACCCGAAGGTAAGCAAATTGTATTTGCAGCGGATACTCTAAATGCCGTCCATACCGCCAATTTGCAACGCTTAAAAGCCTGGCGGAATCAGCGCATGGTGTTTCAGGACAAACCTTTGGTAGACGTTATTGCCGAACTCAATCGATATCGCCCCGGTAAAATCATGATTACTTCCGCAGCCATCAAAAAACTGCCAGTGACCGGCGTATTTGATACGGACGACACCAACATTGCCCTTAAGACTATTGAACAAAGCTTGTCCATAAAAGTGACCAAAATAACTGAAAAACTGGTGTTGCTGTCTGCAAAATAAAAGCGGTTATAGAGGATAACCAAAGTTAAAGAAATATTTTAAAACCGGTTAGATACTTTGCCTTGTTTAAATCGTCTTACTCAAGACGATAACAAAATCACAAGGAGTATTTATGAACCTAGACTCTCATCGCGCCACTTTAATGCTGCTGGCCATACTGCCGGTCACTGCCGTTATGGCAGAAAATCAGGCAAAGCAGGACTTTAATATCCCCGCACAATCATTGTCTTCAGCAATCCTGCAATTTTCTGAAGACGCTGGGGTTAAAACCTTTTTTAATGCCGATGTCGCCCGCAATATCAAAACCCAAGGTTTATCCGGACGCTATACACGGCAGCAGGCGCTGGACAAATTGCTGCAAAATACTGGTATTGAGTACCGTTTTACCGATACCCAATCGGTGATGCTTGCGGCAGCTCAAAAGGAAACCTTGATTGCTGAAGCGACTAAACAGAATAATGTAGATTACAAAACCCAAACCACAGCAAACACTGAACCGCCTACGCTAAAACCGATGACGGTGACCGCCTCGGCAACATCTGAACTGAATAATCCAGATGATCCCTACAACAAGGATTATGCGGTTACCAAAGCCAGATCAGCGACTAAAACTGATGCAGAGATCATGGATACTCCCATGTCCATACAGGTGGTGCCTAAAGCGGTCATTAATGACCAGCAGGCGACAGGATTGGAAAATGTCCTAAAAAATGTCAGCGGCGTGTCTCCAGGCTGGGGCTTCGGCGCGCAAAGAAATGAAACCCTGCAAATCCGCGGTTTTACGAATAACGCTATCTATCGCGATGGTACTTTAACGCTCAACAATACCAATATTTCCCTGGCTAATGCACAGCGGGTCGAAGTATTGAAAGGACCGGCCGGGATGTTATTCGGACGAACCCAGCCCGGCGGTTTGGTTAACGTCATCACCAAGCGTCCGCAAAAAGAAGCCTACTATTCTTTGCAACAACAATTCGGCTCCTTTGACGCCTACCGAACCCTCGCTGATGCGACAGGATCGATTAACAAGGATGGCACTTTGTCCTACCGCCTGAATTATGAACATTTAGACAGTGATTCGTTTCGGGATTATATCTTTGATAATAAGGATTTTATTGCACCATCCCTCACTTGGGAGATTAGCAAGGATACCCAGCTGGATTTGGATTTTATGTATCAGAAGCGCAAAACTATGAGCGAATCGGGTATTCCCTATGGCTTGCAGGTTTCGGGGGTTATTCCGGGCAAAATTCCGCTGAATTTTTTCAGGAACGAACCCACTGATTACAACAACCAAGAATTTTATGAAGCCGATGCTACCTTGACGCACCGTTTTAATGATGACTGGAAGATTCGCGGGCGGTTTTCATTTATTACACAGGAAGTTAATACCGCTCAGACCTCAGCTAATTTAAATGCCAACCTTAAAGGTGATTTAAACCGGAATTTTTTAAAAACCCGTGACAATTTTGATAGTGAATATGGCACAGTAGATATTACCGGGCATTTTGCCACCGGCGAACTCAAGCATACCTTGCTGGTAGGTGCCGACTATTATCAATCCAGTAATGCCAATAGCTCCAGTACGTTTAGAGCGACGGGAATTCCTACTATCAATGTGTTTAACCCTGTATACGGTTTTAATCAATATCTCAACGATCCGCTTAATGCACCTAACAAACCGAGAAACGAATGGTACGGCGTGTATGTACAGGATCAGATTGCACTATGGGATAAATGGCAATTGTTATTCGGCAGTCGTTTTGATCATGCTGATTTTGCAGTCGGCGGCAGAACCAAAGCGGCAGATGAGTTTAGCCCTCGCGTTGGTCTTTCGTATCGTCCCGTGCATTGGCTCAGCATTTATGGCGATTATGTGAAAACCTTTAATGCAGTCAATCAAGGAACTACCGTTGCGGGGGGAATACCTGATCCGGAAAAATCCGAGGAATATGAGGTCGGCTTAAAAGGCGAGTGGTGGGATGGCAAATTATTCGCCAACCTTGCTTTTTATGAGTTAACCAAAAGTAATATTCAGACTCCTCTGCCCGCACCTTATGTTAATAAAGTGGCGGTTACCGGTGAACAGCGCAGTCGCGGCATTGAGTTGGATTTACGTGGACAATTGACCGATTATGCGAATGTGATCGCATCCTATGCCTACACTGATACCGAAGTGACTAACGACTCCGCACCGTTTGATGTTGTGATCGGCTCTAGCGGTGTCGGTAACGCCGGTCGGCGTTTTGCCAACGTCCCCAGAAACTCAGGCAGTGTTTGGACAACTTATGACTTCTCTGGCTTCGGTGCAAAAGGCTTCAGTGCCGGGTTAGGCGTATTTTTCGCCAGCAACCGCGCCGGTAATATTAACAACAGTTTTTATATGCCCGGCTATGCGCTACTGGATGGCATGTTGAAATATCAACATAAATTCGGGCCATCCAATGTGACTTTGCAATTTAATGTCGATAACCTGCTGGATAAAGAATATTACGTATCCAGTAACGGTTTCTCTTCTGCCATACAACAAGTGTTGCCGGGTGCGCCGCGGACATTTATGGGATCGGTTAAAGTCGAGTTTTAAGCGTTTCAATTGGTTTACATGTTCGGTAGAACAGTGGGGCGGATTCGCCGCTAGGCAATCCGCCATAGGCTAAGATGCTTCATTTGGCAGGGCGGTTTGCTCGGCAACTGCTCCTGCGTTGCTCTACCTCTGTCCATAGATCACCCTTTAGAGGTGGCATCCATGCAGTCGTGGCGCGAAACCACCGTACGATTTACGATCAATTGATTTAATACCTCATTGATGACCGCAAAAACCACGACCTATTCTTTCCAAGCTTTGAAAACCCTCCGCAAATTTTGGTTGCAGGTACATCTTTATATCGGTTTGCTGGCCGGCGCGGTGTTTGTGCTGAGCGGTTTAGCAGGCAGTTTATCGGTGTTCTGGCCGGAAATTGACACTGCGTTGAATTCAAGCCTTAAACAAGTAACGTATAAATCTTCAGCAGCGGAATATCGTTCATTGAGTCAGATCGTGGCCGCTGCTAAAGCGGTGATACCCGATCAGGGTAAAGCTTACGCGTTTGTTTTTCCGGCTAAGCCAGACGAAGCGTTTTTAATTACCTACAGCTTACCGGCTAAAAAAATGCCGGAAAAATCCGAATGGCATCAGGTGTTTGTAAATCCTTACACGGCAAGTGTCACCGGGCAACGCTTAACGTTCGATACCAGCGATCCCTGGCGGGGCAGTTTGATGAATTTTTTCGTACGCTTTCACTACTCCTTGGCATTGGGCGAAGCGGGCAAAACCCTGGTGGGTATCGTGTCGTTGTTTCTGTTGTTTTCCGTATTAACCGGCTTAATCCTCTGGTGGCCGAGTCCGGGCAAGCTCAGGCAGGCATTAACCATCAAACGTAGCGCCAGTATTGAGCGGTTTAATTTCGACTTACATAAAACGGTTGGCTTCTATTTTTCGATAATCTTATTGGTCGTGCTGTTTTCGGGTATTTATTTAGTGTTTACACCCTATGTGACCGGATTAGTGAAATTATTTTCACCTTTACAGTCGGAAGCAGCAAAGCTGAGTTCGATATTCAACGCCGAACAACAACCGCTTAAATTGGGCCAGGTTACGGCGATTACCGATCAGAATTTTCCCGATGGCGAGTATAAGATGATTATTTTTCCGCAAGATGGGCAAGGCTTCTATCGAATCGTGAAGCGAGCCCCGGCGGAAATTAACCGTACCCGTCCAAGGCGAATGCTCTGGCTGGATCAATACAGCGGTAAAGTATTACGTAAAACCGATCTTCAGTTCGATTCAGCAGGCGATGTTTTTCTTCAGTGGCTTTATCCCTTGCATAATGGTGAAGCATTTGGGCTGCTTGGGCGAATAATTATTTGTATCACCGGTTTAGTGCCGATGATACTTTATGTGACCGGCCTAATCCGTTGGTTACAAAAGCGTCGTGCTAAATCCGGTAGATAAGGTTAATGATACAAACCGCATAAAATAGCTGTTTAAAATCTCGGTAGTCAGGGTTATGCTTTAAAAAGCTCCCATCATTTATTAAACAATGTTAGGTGACCTAAATTTAATAGGGCAAATAACCGTAAAACTCCTTATTAACAGTAAAAAATCTTTGTCTAAAGCTGCTTTATAGCGGTTTAAAAGGATTTCTAAGTAGTGGCATAAAATGTGCTTATTAATTAGCCAATGCTTTTACTTAATCCTGCTACGCAGAGCCAGTTATTCAATGAGTGGACTTTCAAGCCTCGTTTTCGCGCAACTTATAAAAACCTATGAGCAAGAAATCAAGGGGGTGTTGATTCGACGTTTTGGGTGTGCTGATATTGCAGCGGATATTTTACAGGACACCTATCAAAGATTTCTAAGTAGCGGCCTTTGGCAGCAAGCGGAAAATCCCCGCGCATTGTTGCACCGTATTGCGGTTAATTTGGCGACTGATTATGAGCGTCGTCAAGCTACCCGGTCTAGAACGTAGGTTGGGGTGAGGTACGAACCCCAACATAAACCGCGCGTCAGGTGTACGAAAATGTTGTAGCGTAAAAAAACCGCAATGTATCGTCCCCGATTAAAAAAATCATCACCCCAAAGTGTTGGGGTTCGTAACCTCACCCCAACCTACGGCCCCCTGTTTCAACCCAACATTTACCGCCCCCATGTGTTGGGTTGCGAAAAGCATGCAACCCAACCTGCGCGGCTACCCGCTGGCGCTGAAAATCTTGGAAACGTAGCGCTAGCGAAGTGAAGATTTTTAGTCCCCGATAGCCGCACAGGGCCGGGTGTTGAGCCGTATTAGAATGGCTTGACGTTGACAGAGGCTTCCCGATAGGCGGCGTCAACTATTGGTATTTTTGTGTTTCAGGGTGCTAATCCTGAAACACAAAAATACCAGGGGTATCGGGGCTGCGTAGCATATAATCGTCGCGTCGTTTTTGACGATTTTTTGGGGAGGATACCCGCACAAAAATCTTTATCAAAAACAGCGACTCTCCGGTTTCAGTGGTACGCGCGACAAACCCAGTGCCGCTTAACAGCTTTTGCAGCGCTTGCGGTGCGCTATAGCTGCCAGATACGTCAGTAGATTTAAGTCCTGCCGTCAACGCGGCGGGATAGCTAAGTTGTACATCAGTGGCATCGGCATAGCGATTAAGCGCACTGCCCAAGCTTTGTGCCGGAATGTTAAACGGGAGGTTTTTTTCTGCTTCCATTGCCGCCGTTTGGTTGCTGAACGTTGCAACCATAGCGAACACTAAGGGCTTTAAGAGGATGGGCTGTTGCGGGCAAACTACGCAGCTGAAGCTGCGGGAGGATTTATTGCGCATTGTTTTCTCCATGATTAGATTTAGAAGACATCCCGTAAATATACAGGGCTATCATGGAGACGATTGAGGATGAATTTCCCTCAGTATGGTTTTGAAAATATGTTTAATACAAAAATTAATGCTGATGAGCCAGCTGCTTCAGGGATTTAATTGGGCATTGGTTAAAATAACATCGCCTATTGGGGATGCCTGATAGAAAGAATTTCAATCGCCCCTGAAGGGCATGTCTGACGATGCCCTTAAGCAATTACAATAAACCAAGGTGTGATTCTATAAATATGGATCGGTAAGGTTTGTTGTAAGGATTCCAGGGCATTATCGGTATTGCTGATGTCGAACCGGCCGCTGACTTTCAGGGCTTTGAGCGCAGCATTTTGAATGATTACTTTTCCGCGCCGGTAACGGTTGAGTTCGGTAATAACTGTATTTAAAGAAGCATTATCGAACAGTAGCCGACCTTTTACCCAAGGGGCGGTATCTTCGTTGGCAAGCTGTTGGATAGCACCAAGTTGCTCCTGTCCAACTACAATTTGGTCATTTGCTTTTAATAGTGCGGGTTTTTGTTGGCTGGATGTGCTTACTTCCACTAAGCCGCTGACCACACTAACGGTATCTTTATCAAGGTCTTCCCGAATGACAAAACGGGTGCCGAGAACACGGGTGTTGCTAAAATGCCCGGCGACTACAAACGGCAGTTGCGGATTGCGTTGTACTGCAAATAATGCCTCACCTTGACGCAGATTTACCGTGCGTTGCTGGTTATTGAAAGCTACGGTTAACGCGGTGTTGGAGTTAAGCGTGATTTGGCTGCCATCTGCCAGGGTAATGCTACGAATTTCACCAACCGCAGTGCAGTAATCCGCTTGCAAACAACTGATGCTGGGGCGATACACGATCATGACCATTGCTAAACAGGCGGCTAAGGCTAACGCGTATTTAGGGTAAGTTAACCTTGTTGCTGGTTTGCTGGGCGAGGTTAGGGCTTTGACGGCATTGAGCGCATCGTTGCTGAGGGGTGTCTCCTGCAATAGTTCGGTAAAGTCCGCATCTTCCCAGAAGGCGTTTATTTCATCGAATGCCTGCTGGTGCATAACACTGGTTTCCAGCCACACCGAAAAGTGCATGCGTTCTTCCGTTGTAAGTGTGTCAGTGCGTAATTTGGCAAACCATTCTATGGCTTGTTGATTGATGGCATCCGCCTGTGTGGATGGGGGAAGAGGTAAAAGTTTACTCATGAGCTTAATTATAGATGGCTGCTGCTTAACGACGCAGAAAAATTTAGGCTGATACCCTGAAGACGTTTAATAGGGCAAATGCCTCAGTTTTTTTGTTGCGGAAAATTGAAATGTTTGCCCAGTTGTTTTCGGCAATGGAGCAAGCCTTTAATGATGTGTTTTTCGACGGCGCTTTCGGAAATATCCAATAGTCTGGCGACTTCGCGATAACTGAGGCCGTTAATTTTGTGCAGAATAAAGGCATCGCGGCAGCGTGGCGGTAATTCAGCAATGGCCTGATGGAGCAGGCTTCGCCACTCCGCTTTGGAGATCTGGCTTTCGGCACTGGGGAATGTTTTGGCTTCTTGTTGTTGTACCGATTCAAGGTGCCGCACAACGATTTTATTATGCCGCAGATGATCCAGGGCAAGATTATTCGCCGTACGGTATAGAAAACCGCGTGGATGTTCAATTGCCACGTTCGCTGCCGTGCGGGTCAGAATGATGTAGCTTTCCTGTACCAACTCTTGTGCGATTTCAGGGCATTTGACCATCTGGGCGAGGTGGTTCAGTAGCTCTTTGCGGTACAGTTGATATAGCTTACTAATGTCCAGATTCATGAAGGGATGGTGGTTAAATATATGGCTTATAACTATTTAATAACGCAATATTCGTACCATAGTTTTTATAGTTATAAATCAATATTTTAACTTAATTGTATAAATTTAACTGCGTTAAATACCTTATTTTATAGGTTATATAACACAGTTTTTAAGGCTGTTTAGGCGCTGGTTAGTCGTTAAATGGTTTCGCGTTTAATTAAAGCTTACGGAATTGATCGTTGGCTATTTTTCTAAAAAGGTGGGGGAATGGGGGCTTTAAACGTCTTACTTTAAATACGCACAGGCCTGTTTTGGTAAATATGATTTTGAGAATATCGTTTAGTAATACGCCCTTAATTGGTAAGCTCAATAAAATGGATAGGCTGCACTTATGGGGTCTTGAATTTCAGCTGCTAGTAATCGGGGGGATGAATTATTGTTTAAAATTAATGGGTATCTTAAGCTTGGCGAATTTGCTTGGCTGCTCAAGTCTGCCACAACGCGACCAGCAATCTATGTGGGCGGATATTCCAGGGCAGTGGGCCACCGTTAATGTGCCGCCTGATCCAATTGAGCCAACTTGGGTCAATACGTTTGCCGATATAAAACTGTCCAGCTTGGTAGCTGATGCACTCCGCTATAACTTTGATTTAAAAGCCGCCGCAGCGCGGGTAAGCATAGCGCAGGAGCAGGCAACGATAGCGGGGGCAGGTCGACTGCCACAGTTAGCTTTTGCACCCGGCTATCAGGAATCAAGACAAGCCTATGCAGCAGGATCGGAGGCTAATTACTTCGCAGCGTTTTCGGCGCTGTTTTCGTTGAGTTGGGAAATTGATCTCTGGGGGCGGATTAAGGCTTCTCAAAATGCGCTTCAACAAGATGCAGAGGCGGTTGCGGCGGATTTTCAGGCGGCACGGTTATCATTGGCAGCACGCACGGCGCAAAGTTATTTTGAACTGCTTGAAGCAGATTTGCAGATTAAGGTGGCAGAGCAATCTATTCAAGACCGGAAGGTGATTGCTAATTTTGTCCGCGGTCGATTTACGCGAGGCTTAAGCCGTGGCCTGGATTTACGCTTGGTGCTTACAGATTTGGCTAATGCCGAGGCGCAATTAGCGGAAGCGCGCAACCGTAAACAAAGCGTTACCCGGCGGCTGGAAGTTTTATTAGGGCGTTACCCAAGTGGACAGTTGATAAGTGCCGTTGCCTTGCCGCCCCCTCCGGCTAATCTAAAAGCGGGCGTGCCTTCGGCATTAATAGAGCGGCGACCTGATTTGGCTGCGGCCTATTTACGCTTACGGGCTATGGATTACCGGGTTGAAAGTGCCAGGCAAGCCTTGTTGCCGCGCATTACCCTGACCGCGGGCGGTGGAACCAGCAGTGCGGCTTTAACAGATTTGGTTGACCCGCGTGCCGTCGCGTGGAATCTAGCGCTGGGTTTGGTGCAGCCACTATTTACGGGCGGACGGCTTAGTGGTGAAATTCGTTTAAATGAAGCACGCACGGTAGAAGCCCTTAATCAATATCGCAGCACCGCGCTAAACGCGTTTCGGGAGGTTGAACAAACTTTGGCCGCTGAAGTCTGGTTAAAAGCGCAAGAACAGGCGCTTAAGGAGGCGGTGCAACAAACACAGGCCAGCCGTAAACTTGCGGTTTATTCCTACCGGCAGGGCTTGATTGAAATTCTGACTTTATTGGATAGCTACCGCAGCACCTTAAATGCCCAAAGTGCCCATCTGTCGGTGCAGCGACAATTGCTGAGCAATCGTATCGAACTTTACCTTGCGCTGGGTGGCAGTGTTTGAAAATGCTTAAAAATCGCCTGAAAATTCTATTGCCGCTGTTGCTGTTGCTTATGGGGGCTATTACTGCCTGGGCTATTATTGCACTGCGTCCTCAGATGGCAACACAAGCGCCTCAAAAAGAACTGCCTTTAGTGACCGTTATGCAGGTTGAACCGCAAACCATGCAGCTTAATGTGCGTTCTCAAGGTGTTGTTACCCCCCGTCATGAAATTGATTTGATCCCGGAAGTTGCAGGGAAAATTATTAAATTACACGCTAATTTTGTTGTAGGCGGTTTTTTCGCACGCAATGAGGTGCTACTGGAAATTGATCCGCGCGATTATGACTATGCGCTGGTGCAGGCACAAGCGCAAATAAGTGAGGCCAAGCGGCAATTGGCAATGGAAGAGGCGCAGGCCGAGCAGGCGCGAAATGAATGGGATGCCTTGGGTGAAGGGGCGCCGACACCGTTAGCCATGCGTAAGCCGCAATTGGCTGAAGCCAAAGCGAAACTGAAAGCGGCTGAGGCGAATTTGCTGCAAGCCCAGATTAAACGTAGCCGTTGTGTTATACGCGCACCTTTCAGCGGACGTTTACAAACGAAATTAACCGCGTTAGGGCAAGTGGTTCAAACCGGAGACAAACTGGCACACCTGTATGCCACGGATGTGGCAGAAATTAGATTGCCGATTGCAACCGACCAGCTCGCTTTTCTTGATTTGCCGCTAAATGAAGGAGTACAAGCCACACAGCGTCAGGCACTATTTCCAAGGGTGCTTTTATCTGCCGAATTCGCGGGTGCGCTGCATACGTGGCAAGGGCAGGTTGTCCGTACAGAAGGTAAGCTGGATGAATCCACCGGGGTTATGTATGCCGTTGCTGAAGTATCGCAACCCTATAAACAAACGGGCAATAAGCCACCCCTACTAAACGGGCTGTTTGTGCAGGCGGAGGTACAGGGCAAAGAATATCAGGGGATATTTTCATTGCCGCAAATTGCGGTCAATGCTGAGCATAAAGTGTTATTGGTTGATGCCAAGCAGCAATTACATAGCCAAACCGTAACAATATTGCGCGCTGAATCTGAACGGGTGTTAATCCGGGAGGGCTTGCAAGCTGGGGATTGGGTGGTGTTGTCCGGTGTGCAAATACCTGTTGAAGGCATGACGGTAAAGGTTGAGTTAACGTCACCACTGGCTTCTGATGGCCGATGAGTAAATTAAATCACCACCCAGCAACCGGCTTACTGGCCTGGTTCGCCTCAAATCCAGTCGCAGCAAATTTATTAATGCTGCTGATTTTGGTGGGTGGTGTGATTAGCCTTAATGTCATAGACAAGGAAGTGTTCCCCCGTTTTAATCCCCAGGGAATTTCAATTACGGCTTCATATCCAGACGCCAGTCCATTGGAAATTGAGGCGTCGGTGTGTATCCCAATTGAAGAGGCGATTCGGGATGTCATCGGTATTAAACGCTTTTCCAGTACTATTGTTGATGGTTTATGTACTATCAATATGTTGGTTTTGCCTGGTCAGGCGGTCGAACCCTTAATTAATACTTTTTATGCGCGCATCCAAAGTTTATCCAGGCTGCCGAAAACTGTGGAAAAAATTACCGTGCAATTGGCAACCCGGGATAATGACGATGGCGTTATCTGGGTTGCGTTGCACGGGCCAACGGATATGCTGGCTCTACAACGTTTTGGCGAGCAAGTTCAAGCTGACTTTGAGCAAATACCTGGTGTGCGCCTGGTACGTAATTATTATGAATTACCCTATGAAGTCGTTATTGAAGTTTCAGCGGCAAAGTTACGCCAGTATCATTTAAGTATTCGGGAAATTACCGAAGCAATTCGGCGCACGTCTTTGGACCAATCCGATGGCTTAGTTAAAACCACCGCTGGTGAGCTGCAATTGCGCGTCAAAGCGAAAGCGCGGGATGCTGCCAGTTTGGGTCAACTGGTTTTACGCACCCAAGCAGATGGCACGCGTTTACTGCTTAAGCAAGTTGCCAACATTACCGATGGTTTAGCAGAACGGCTTTCCGAATGGCATCATAACGGGGAGACGGCACAAGGCTGGGAAATTCATACCCAGCACAGCGCGGTGGAGGTCGCGCGGTCAGTAAAAGCGCACGTAGCACAACTGCAAGCCAAATTACCGGAAGGATTAGTCATGGCCACCTGGTGGGATGATTCACAAGCCTATGATGAACGGGTGACAGCCCTGGTTGAGGATGGATTGGCAGGCTTTATTCTGGTTTGTTTGGTTCTGACTTTGTTTTTGCGTTTGCGGGTCGCTATTTGGGCGGGTGTCGGCATTTTTACCTCGGTTTTGGGTGCCTTATGCTTGATGCCGGTATTGGATATTTCGCTGAATATGTTGTCATTGTTCGGCTTTTTACTGGCAATGGGGATTTTGGTGGATGATGCGATTATTATTGGCGAAAGTGTTTATGCCCAGCAGGAAAACCAATCAGCACATAAAGACCCCCATGCTGCCAGCCTGACAGCAGCAATCAACGGGGTTCAAGCAGTCGCTTTGCCAGTGGTGCTATCGGTTTTGGTGGCATTGGTGGCTTTTTTACCGGGACTGTTTTTGCCCGGATGGTCAGGGCAGATGATGCAGCCGATCTGCTGGGTGATGATTTTGACGCTGTTATTTTCGTTAATAGAAGCGCTTTTGATCCTGCCAGCACATCTGGTTGCAACTTCAGTTAACCGTTCAGAATCCTGTTTAGACCGTTGGCGGGATAAATTGAATGAAGGCTTGCAGCAATGGGTAAACCGCTATTATCGTCCCTTTTTACAAACTGCCCTGGACTGGCGTTATCTAACCCTGACCATGTTCGTCGTTTTAATTATGCTCTGTGCCGCATGGTTAGAAAGTGGGCGTATCCGAATGGCTTTACAGGCGGATGTGGTCAAGGACAGTTTTTGGGTTTCCCTGAAATCGCCGGAAGATATGCCCTATAGCGAAGCCAAGAGGCGTGCGAAGCAGGTGGAACAGGCATTTTTTGCCTTGCGTGATGAACTGGATAAAAAATATCAGACTACAGCAGCTAACCCTGGCAGCGTCATAGTCGGGTTGGAAACAATTGTTTGGGAACATGGCGCCGGTTTTTGGACTGAATTCTCCCCGACAGGCCGCAAAACCATTGTTGTTGAAGAGTTTATCAATGAATGGCGTAAACGCATTGGTGATTTAGGACGCACTAAAATTGACTTTCTCTATAAAGAGGGCGATGTCCCTTACGATCTTGAATTTAGTTTAAGCGCTGATAATCCAGATATATTAACCAAGGCAGCCGCACAATTTAAAACCATGCTCGCGGTTTATCCGGGTGTTTACGATGTGGTTGACTCCAGTGAACCGGGCAAGCCGGAAATCCGTTTGGCTTTAAAGCCAGCCGCGGAACGCTTAGGGTTGCGCTTGGAAGACTTATCGGCGCAGGTTCATCATGCCTATTATGGCGACGAGGTGGAACGCTTACAACGGGGACGCAATGAAGTTAAGGTGATGGTGCGCTACGCTTTTGCAGAAAGGCAATCATTGGCGGATTTACAGGATTTGCCTATTCAGTTGCCCGATGGTCAGACTGCGCCCTTAAACACGTTAGCCACGCTTAGCTTAGCCCCCGGCGTTGCCAAATTGTTCCGTCAAGACCGGCATCGTGCGCTTAACGTGCAGGCGCGGGTAGATACCCACAAAAATGCGCTTAATGCTTTGTATGCCAGACTGGAGTCCTACGAGTTACCGGCATTGCGGCAACAATTCCCCAGTTTAAACATTGATATAGGACAGGAGCGCCAGGATCAGGAAGCCATGACTAAAAGCTTAAGCCGTAATACCTTAATCGCCTTATTGGTGATTTACGTGTTGATTGCGGTGCCTTTTCGCTCTTATATAAAGCCGTTGATTTTTTTATTTGCGGTTCCAGTGGCTTGGTGTGGCACCATTATCGCGCATGCTGTTGTCGGTTTGCCGTTGTCGATGGAGTCGTTGGTCGGTATGATTGCCGCGAGTGGTGTGGTAGTGAATGACAGCTTGGTGTTGTTGGATTATCTGAAAGAGCATGAGGATCAACAAGCGCCGATTAGCGAGTTAATTTGCGAGGCGTGTACGGCAAGGTTTAGACCGATTTTTTTGGCATTTTTGACTAATTTTGCAGGCTTTTTGCCCACCTTGCTTGAAACCAGTGAACAGGCGCAATTTTTGATCCCAATGACTTTGTCTTTATCGGCGGGATTGTTATTAGGGATGTCGGCCAGCTTGATACTGACGCCGGTTTGTTATGCGATTATGGTGGGGAAGGTCAGGCATTGAGATGAGTTATTAAGGTGGGCAGAAAGCCTGCCCACCCTTGTTGAATAATTAGAACTCCAGTTTAATCGAACCCATAAATGTGCGCGGTGCGCCGTAATCAGTCGGCCCATAGCTGTAAATGCGCCCGGTGTAGGTTTTGTCCAGCAGGTTATCAATATTAAGTTGGGTAGTGATGCGTGAAGCACCTATTTGCCAAAGCTTGCTAAGCATTAAATTAGCCGTAACATAGCCTGGTGCTTGGGCGCTTTCGGAATAGCCAATTTCACGTTGCCCCACGGCTTGCATACCGCCACCAAACTTCAAACCCTGCAATCCACCTGATTGAAATTCATAGGTTGTCCATAGGCTTCCGCTATTGCGCGGTGCGTTATTTAAGCGTTTACCCAGTTTGTTCGCTTCAAAGCCATCTTGAGTGGTTTCTGCAAACGGCGTATAAGCATAGGCAGCAATCACATTCCAGCCGGGCAAAATCTCCCCGCTCAAATCCAATTCGATGCCTCTACTTTCCTGTTCGCCTGCTGCTTGCGTCAATCCTTGTCTTACCGCAACCGGAATTTGTTGCTTGGTTAGTTCGAAGTAAGCCAGTGTGGCACTGAAGCGCCCATTTAACAGCTCGGTTTTTATGCCGGTTTCCCATTGTTGCGCGGTTTGCGGGGGTAATACGATGCCTTGGTTAAACGTATTGGAGGCGCCGAAGTTTTCTGTATAACTGCCATACAACGATAATTCTGGTATGGGTTGCCAGACTACACCACCACGAGGGGAAATTTTATCTTCACTATTTGAAACAGGATCGCCGCCGTATTCACCTACGCTAGTAAGGTCAAACTCAGCGTTGTCATAGCGAAAACCGCCCATAACATGTACGTTATAGGGTAACTCAATTTGATCCTGCGCATAGAGTCCAAACCAAGGCAATGTGGCGTTATAGGTAGTAATGTCTTCCGGCATGATCGCTGGTGCATTGCCGGCATGGATAGGGGCATAAATATTGGTGCTATCGTAATGGTTTGGATTGGCACCAAAGCCCGCATTGGTATAACGGGTTTCGCTATGGTAATAATCAGCGCCCATTAACAAGGTGTGTTTTGCAAAGCCAGTATTGAATTTTCCGGTCAATTCCAGGGCATTGAAAAAGTTATGGATATAATCTTTGCCATCAATATTTTGGGCAAAGAAACTACGCGTTTGGTCGCCGTTGTCTTGCACCGGTGAAAAATCACCGTCAGGAAAGGATCCTGACATAGTCAACTCATGATTACTAAAATTAAACCGATGACGTAATTTCCAATTATCATTAAACAGGTGTTCGGTATTGAGTGACACCATCACATATTCATCTTCCTGTAAATTCCATGGATCGCCCAAATTGGTTGAACGAGCGATCGGTGCGGGCCGATTGCCCATTAATGGCACAGTACCCCTCCCAGTTTCTTTAATATCACTGTATTCCAGCTTTAAGGTAGAGGTGGTCCGGTCATTGATTTTCCAACGGATGGTCGGTGCAACAAACAAGCGTTCATTTCCACCGAAATCCTGAAAAGTGTTATTGCTTTGATAGCCTAAATTAAACCGATACGCTAAATCTTTATTTGCCGTTAAAGGGCCGGAGGCGTCGATATTGGTTCGATATAAACTGTAAGAGCCAAATTGCTGCCGTAAACTGTAATAAGGCGTGTCTAAAGGTTCTTTAGTGACAAAATTGACTAGTCCACCGGGTTCGGTACGTCCGTATAAAACCGAACCCGAGCCTTTGATCACTTCAACCCGTTCCACATTGGCAAGGTCTTCCTGGTGAAACCAATTGCTTTGATTTAAAAAACCATCCCTATAAATGTTGTAGTTCTGAAAGCCTCGCGTAAAAAATGAGCCTTGTCCGCCACTGGCTACACCACTTACATTGCGTAATGCTTGTTCGAGGGTAATGACTTGCTGGTCTTTAAGCACTTGTTGTGACACCACTTTTACTGACATTGGGGTTTGCATGATAGGTGTATCAGTTTTAGTCGCCGTCACGGCATTGGTGACTTTGTAATCTTTATTATTGGGTGCGTTTACATCTTTTAGGGTCGGGCTACTTTGTGTATCGTCTTCTGTGATGGCAGCTTCGGTCACTGTCAGGGGCGCTAACAGGGTCGGTTCTGAATTAGTGGGTTTAGCGGTTTTGGGGTTCGTAGTGCTTGGGCTGGGCGCGGCATTATCGGCTACTAAGATATTAGGATTTTTTTCTACAGTGATGGCGTTATCGCCGGTATTACGATACTTCAGACCGGTGTTTTTCAGCATAATATCCAGTGCTTGTTGTGCTGAATAGCGTCCCGAGAGTGCATGGGATTTTTGGTTGCTGACTACCTCCGTTTGATAGAGTAACTTTAAATTGGCGTTGTCTGCCAGCTCGGTTAAGGCATTATCCAGCGGCTGCACGGGAATATTGTAGGTTTGGATTGCGCTATCAGCCATAACTGGTAACGCAAAGCTTCCAGCTAAAATAGCGGCGGTAATGCCGGTCAGTTTAAATAAGGGTTTTCTACCTTGCCGGGCAGTTTTAGTAGGATTTGGGCGCATTTTTTCTCCTTAACAATAAGACGGATTGATCCGGTTATTGAGTAAGACGGGCGGGAGAAATAATCTTGTAATGAAATGGGTGTTTTTGTATCAAAAAATACAAATTTTGTTGTTTTTTGATTTTGTCAGGGGGGAGGTTAAGGGCTATAAACTGTGAATTATTGCCAACCAGGGGGTGATGCGCTTTACTTTTAATGGTAGTGAATGTTCCAACATCGATAACACGGCAACCGGGTTATCCAGGGGAAACACGCCGGTTACGCGCAGTGCTGGCAGTTGATTATTGGTCATTACAATTTTGCCTGAATAGTAGCGGTTTAATTCGTCAATAACATTAACCAGCGGTTGATTTTTTACAATCAGTTTACCGCGTTGCCAGGCGGCATTTTGCTTTATATCAATGCTTTCAAGTGACTCCAGGCCGTTTTTGAGGCTATAGCGGGCTTGTTGTCCGGCTTGGATACGGGCGTTGTTTGGATATTCAGATGCTGTTGCGGCTTTGATGCCGACGGCATGTTCCAGGACGGTCACGCGGGTGCTTTGGGTATCATCCAAAACTTCGAAAATGGTACCCAGCGCTTTAACAACGGCATCGTCAGTAGCCACTTCAAAGGGCCGTTTGAGGTCAGGGGCAACGGTGAATTGTGCCTGTCCGCGTAATAATTTGATACGGCGGCTGGCCTGGTTCCACTCAACAGATAGTGCGGTATCGGTGTTAAGTATCACGCTGCTGCCATCGCTTAAGGTAATACGTTTTTGTTCGCCGATAGCCGTATGGTAATCACTTAGCCAACGATCACTCAAATACGTGAATGGATTTAGTGCTGCAAAAAGCAGGATTGCTGCCGCTAATCCGGTCAGTGCAAGCGAGCGTGAATTGTTCGATGGTTGATTTTTAGCAGGCGGAGCTTTTAAAGCCTGTTGTTGGAGTGCCGTTCCCATTTCCAGCCAAAGTTGTTCGGCTGCTAAATAGGCTTTTTGATGCTCAAGCGTCCGCTTTTGCCATTGTTCTGCCTGGCTTTTGTCCAGCTCGGTTGCGGTGCCAGAATGCAGCAATATGACCCAGGCGATGGCTTGGTCTGATAAAGAGGTTATTTTTGCTACAGATGACACGGCTTATCCTGAATTTTGGGTTTGCACTTTATAAGTATGACGTTTGTGTGCGGTTTTATTACCATCATTTTACATAGATAAGTTATTTACCTTCCAGGGATGGGTTTTAGCCAAGGATTATGTGGGTCATTGTTCAACTATTTTTCAATCTATCCCGGCAGTGAACCATTGCGTGCAGTAAATGTTTAGCGACCATGCTTTCAGAAATTTGCAGTTTTACTGCGCAATTTGCATGAGAATAGCCTTCAATGCGGTTAAGGTAAAATGCCTGTCGACAGCTTAGCGGTAATTCATCTAAAGCCTGCTTGATAATAGCAAGGCGTTGCTGGGTCTGATACACAGTATCCGGTTCTGCTTGTTGATCGGGAATGGCGTGTAGCATTTCTTCATTGCTATCGTGGGGAATCCGGTTAGCACTCAGGCGTTGATGATCAATAACTAAATTAGCCACTACACGAAAGACGAAAGCGCGGGGATTGTCGATATTATCGAGCGTTTGGTAATGGCTCAGGCGCATATAGGCATCCTGCAAAATATCCTCAGCCGCTTCTTCCGTACCTAATTTTCGGGTAATAAATCGGGTTAACTCGGCGCGATGGAGTGTAAGCAGGCGGGCAAACGGATCAACCGGAAAATTTAGTAGTGTGTTTTGCAGCATAATTAAAACGCGATAAATAATTATTTATCTTAACTATCAAGCACGTTTTATGCCGTGAGTTATTGTATTGATATTATTGAAGTTAGGTTATTTAAAGAAACCAAAAGTGTGGCATATGCCATAGTTAGTGTGTCATATGACCTATTTGTTGGTTATTGAGATTTTGGTTTGATTGGAACCTAAAGTAAAAATTTTTCCGGATTAGCCTGATACTTCAGCTAGGCCGTGATACCAGCATGGATTCGCTCCGTGCTATAACGGATGCCCGTATCCAAATTACAGGGATGTAATGTGAACAAGCCTTTCCATGGCAACTGAATTCCGGCAGCCCAAGCCGGAAATGCTTTTACACCCATTTTAAAGCACTTTGTACAGTCATTTTATATGCAAGGATGGTGGGTAATTGGCTGTCTTATTTCGATTTTTTGCAAATGAACTTAGGTGAAATCCCGAAGTAATTGATGAAGGCAGTACTAAAATTACTCGCGTGGCTGTAGCCAACTAAATCTGCCGCTATGCCAACATGACATCTGGTGCTTTCCAGCAACCGGTAGGCTTTATTCATCCTGATTTCCAGAAGTAAGCCATAGGGCGTGTTGTTAAAAAAATGATGGAATAGTTTTTTTAATTTAAATTGATTGGTACCCACGCGTTTTGATAACAAAGCTATAGATGGCGGGTTTTTAAATTCTTGATATAGAATATCCCGAGCCAGCATTGCCACCTCCCGGTCTTTTTGATTAAACCGCACCATGCTTCCGGGATTTTCTTCGCATAGATGGCTTAATTCTGCAGCCAGTAGCGACATAACCTGTCCTTGCATAAACATCCGTTTCACGTTATTTGAGATATTACCCGTCAATAACTGTTCTGCAGCCATTATGCCTATGTGCGAGATGGGTTGGCAGCTTAATTGTTGAATCCGGCGTTTGCTAAAAAATGGCTGACACAGATTTTCGCCTAAATTGCTTTCCAACCAATTTTTAGTTATGGAAAGGCGTAGTTGACTTACGGCTTTATTAGCGTCGTATTCCCGTTCGCCGATGCTTGAATTGAAGGTGGTTATTGCGGTATAGCCCTCTTTAAATACAACCTCATCCCCCTGATTACCTGAAAAACGGGAGTTTCCCTTTAGACCCAGCGTAATTACTATACGCGGCTCCTGGCATTCGATCTGGCTTAAAATCGCTACATCTTTTGACGGCAGGTAAAGCGTCTCTATATAGCTAAGCCCTTCCTCAAGCTGAAAGAAATTTGTTCGGCCATTCCCTAAATCTTCGGGCAACGTCTGTTGGATACAGTTTTTTTGCGTTTCAACTTGCAAAGGGAGATCATCGGAACTGATACTCCAGCGCTTTGCTCTTGCTAATTGGTTTTTGTTCATAACCAGTCTCTTTTTTGCGCTTAATTAAGCTCAATTTAAAGCGCCAATACTGAAAAAAAACGCATTACCCAGAATGGATTCATTTTCTCATTTAACAGCTTTTAGCATAAGAAATATTACCTTAGCCATATGAATGCGGATAGAAACTATAGCTGTTAATAGCTATTATCGACACAATAATAAGTGGGGAAAATTCCAGTTTTCACGCTAATTATGGAAAAACCGCTCGCTTAACGCTAAGTGGCTTTTAACGAATAACATCATTTTATTGACCTGACATTTATGGTTTGGCGTTTTCATAAACGGGTAGTGGGTTAGCAACCTGAGAAAACGAAGGCATCGTGAAATCAGTCAATTATATAAAAATAAAACAGTCTGGAGAGAAAATGAACAGAACAAATGGCGGGCCAAGTCTTAAATATTTAATAACTACACTAATCTTGTCCCAGGGGATCGGGTTTAATGCCCTTGCCCATGAGGGTGAAGCGCTTACTGGCACAAGCAATTTAGATACACAAAAACCTCCTGTCTGCCAACTGTTGACAGCAGCGCGGCTGTTTGATGGTATCAATTTTCCACAAGATAATATGGCTGTATTGATAGAGGCGGAAAAAATCAAACAAGTTGGCACGCTCGACCAATTAGGCGGGTTATGCAGCAATAAAATTAATTTGGGTGATGCGACCATTTTGCCCGGATTTATTGAATCGCATGCGCATGTTACTTTCCAGAACGTCCGCAAAGATACGGTGCTGGAGCATGGCATAACCACCGTGCAAGATACTGGCGGCCCCTTAATGAAGTCTGAGGGTGGTCAGGGTGCGTTAAGGCTATTAAGCGTCGGGCCTATCATCCAGGCTCCCGGCGGTTATCCCCTTAACATATTTGGCGGCGGTACGGGTGGTTACGACAAAATCGGTATACCGGTAAGCTCAATCGAAGACGCTCAAAAAGTGGTTGTTGATCTGGTTAACGGTGGGGCAACTGCCATCAAGATTGCCTTGGAACCAGGTGGGGAAACCGGTGCACCCTGGATGCAACCGCATGACGGCCCGGTACCTGCCACGCCTTGGCCAATGCTTTCTGAAGAGATTGTTAAAGCGATAGTAACTAAAGCCCATGAATTGAATAAACGGGTTATTGTGCATGTGGGAGAAAATACCGGTGTTGAACGCGCATTGGTTGCTGGGGTTGATGAGTTTGCCCATATGCCGTGTGCTGAAGTCAGGGAAGATTTATTGCAACAAGCCGTGAAACAAGGGGTTACCTTTGTCACCACGATTGATACGCTGGGTTCATGTGTCGCTTCCAATGGCAAAGGGATACATTCGAACACCATGAGTTTAGCCAGCAAAGGTGCTAAATTTATTTACGGTTCTGAAATCGGGCACGACAATGTGCCTTGGGGAATTAACGGCGAAGAGCTGCATATGATATTGCATTTGACCAGTGGCGAATCGGTTGATTTTAGCGAGGTTATTAATGTCTTGAAAGCAGCAACTTCAAGAGCAGGCGAGCGTCTGGGTATATCAGGCCTGGGCACATTAACGCCCGGCGCACCGGCGGATATTATCGCCGTGCGTGGTAATGCACTCCAAAAATTTAAATTATTGGAATACCCTGATCTGGTTATTTCCGGCGGGCGTATCGTGGTTGATAAGTTCAAAAATGAGCGGGCGGAGTCCAATGCTGAATGCCTATTCACATGGGCCGAAGGTACCTATCCAGCACAATTCGCCCCGTCCGGTTCTGCTACGCAAGACTTGGATGCTTACACCTATCGTTATTATTCATCGACCCAAGCTTATCTGGGCGTTTCTTCATCCGATAATAATGTTTACTACTTGGGGGTTGATGGGTTATTGAAAAATCAAGGGCCTTTAGCTAATTGGTTGCCTAAAGCTAATTGCCAGTAAGCTGAAACAGATCTTCATATTTAGTTAATTAGGGTGGGCAGATCTTATCTGCCCGCTTTATTTGGCTTGCAGCATAAGTTTTCCGATTAGCCGTAAGCCTCAGTTAATTCAGGATCAAATAAGTCTAGCCGAATGGGGCAAAAGCAATTTAAAAGTTTGATGACCATGCTGTTTGAGCGGACTACTTAAAAAGCCTGGTCGACGCTATTGGCTTCTGGTTATTAAATTTTTCTATTGCCAACCCATCAGCCAACAGGATGAGTTTTTAAGTATTTGCCAATCCACTGTATAGACTTTATTGTTAATGATGGCTTCTAATTCGCAGGCTATGATTTTATCTGTGTCTGAACAGATCAGTTTAATGACGATAAAGTGGCGTTCTTTTTGATTCGGAGTAACAGCAGTCCATTTTGAGTGCAGTAATTTATGCGGGTTTATTCGGTTCATAGCCGTTATTCCGTTAACTGTTTTTTACCAGTAAGGGGTAAACGATAACGTGCGAAAATTGTATAGCAAAACTCCATAATCCATAGTAGCAATGGGACGTGTTCAATAACCGGAGCGACTCGCCGGTAATAGGGGAGTTGTTTCCAGACCTCTAAAAATCCGCGTACGCCTGATAGCAGTTGTTGGTTCTCATCAATAACGTACATTCGATCCATGGCTTGTTTGTAGGTTAAACCCACTTTTCCCAAGTCTCCTCTGTTTTGGCTAATATCTACCCAGTTAATATTGCCTGCTGTATCGAGTTTTTTCATTGTCTTGATTTCAATTGTGCAGATAGGACATTCACCATCATGAAAACAGGTGACTTTGGTTTTAGTGGGCGTCATAAAAAATCCTGAATACAGAACAAGGCGAATTGTTGCGGCATGAAAATTATTAGTGACTAAGCGCTTGTTCAATTGCTTGAACCAGCTCAGGTGAATCGGGTGTTACTTGGCTGGCAAAATGTTTAACAACGTTACCTTTGCTGTTTACGAGATATTTATTGAAATTCCATGCTGGAGGGCTTGCTTGTTTAGCTAACTCTTTGAACAAAGGATGCGCGGTTTCTCCAATCACCGCAATTGGTGCAAACATGTCAAAGGTAACGCCATAGTTAATGTAACAGACCTTGGCAATTTCCTGGTCATCTTTGGCTTCCTGTTTGAAATCATTGCTGGCAAACCCCAGTATGACCAGGTCTTTAGCTTTATAGCGCTGGTGTAATTGTTCCAGTGCTTTAAATTGTGGTGTGTAACCGCAATGGCTGGCGGTATTCACAATCAGTAAGGCCTTGCCGGGATATGCTTCGCAAATATTAAGGGTTTTTGAAGAATGTAGTTTCTTAATCGGGTAGTTTAAATACTCGGGGCATTGTTCAGCTAATAAAGTTGAAGAAAATACAATGAGTAAGAGCGGTAAAATAAGTCGAAAAGTCATGGCGGCCTCCTTGTAATAAATTAATCTTGTTTAGAGTTTACCCCGAAGTTTAGAAAACACAATCGGCGAGGAGTGGGTTAATGGCGCTAAGCTTACTAGCCAGTCATGATTGATATACTGTGATTACTCAATATTTACCCCACAAAAATCACATGATAGCTTTAAGGGTGGGTTAATGTAAGCTTGAATGCCGGGTTTTTTGAATGGTTTAACGCGTTAGCATTAGCAAATTTATTGTGCCTAATTAGCGAAATTTTATGTTTAATGTATCCAATTAAGAAACAGTCCATATATCCATAGTAACCTTGTCAACAATAGCAATTGACACTATAGTTAAGTTGCAGTAAGAAAATGTTTAACTTTACAAGGATTTATTTATGAATGACTTTTATAAAGATATTTATATTGGTGTGTTATTCGTTTTGGGCATGTTTGGTTATATGTCTGGCGACTACATCATTTCATCGGCATTATTTGCAGTTGCAGCCATTGCCAGTAATATTAACTTCAACCGTAAACGCATTAACGCCAGACATGTGTTATGCGAATGATGTCTTTAACTGAATTGCTTAATAACATCGACTTAAAGACTTCCAAGGCTTAATGGTCCTGGAAGTCTTTTTGTTTTCCGCTTTAAACATCATTTGCTTAACTTCCTGCTTTATCAAATTTGTCAATGCTTGCTCTGACACCGAATCCGCCAGGCCTTCCGCAAAACCACCCATCTGCTCCCTTATTAAAGCTGTTAAACCGATAGTCTTACAACCTATTTAATCGGGCAATTTTAGTAACGCTTTTTTTAAGTCCTCATTAAACGGTTTCTCGCCAAACCAAACATTCAGATAAGCCAGTGCGACTTCTTGATTGGGCAGGTTCGCCAAAATTTTGCCATTGAGCTGCAATAACAAGCCACTTTTAGGGCTATAAATCAGATCATAATAATCGTTGGCTTTTATGTCTTGATAGTGGCTGTTGAATTGGTCGAAGGCACTTTGCCAATGCTGATATTTGTCGCCAAGGTTGCTTTTAAGGTATTCGTTAGAGGCTTCTTGAAAAGCGTTGGCGGGGATAGCTGTATCGTAGGCAAATCGGAGTTGTTTGGGGGTTGATACAAAGATTTTGGAGAGTTGCTGGCAATCCTCTAAATATAGGGCAGCATTACCCACCGAAATAAATGAATAAGCTTTGAGTTCTGCTTGGCTGCATAATTTTAACTGCGTTTTGGCATAACTGACAGCCGGAGGAAAAATCATCTGCGCATTGGCAGAGCTTGCTAATAGCGTGCAACTTATACCTATAAATTTTAATAGTCGTTTAACTTGCTTTTTATCCATTGTAATATGCCTCCGATGACGGGTATGTGTTGATAGAAGCCCTGCATACTGTCCCAGTAGTCTTGATGCAGAATGATTTTATTGTCGGCGTTAAAACGCAGATGACTGATGCCAATTGACTGGACATTGTTATCTTGCCCTAATACCCTGAATTGGGTGTGCATGTTCCAGCGCACGAACGCGTCGCGTCCTTGCTGCTGGACGCTAAGTACTTCAAATTGAACCCCTTTAAGCTGTTGTTGCGTATGGCGCATGTAATTTAATAAATTTTTGCGCTCATGGATAGTCGTTACTGTGTCATTAAAGTACAAGCTCTCCGCATAGGCGGCGGTCAGGTTTTTCTCTAAACTGCTTTCATCTAACTGATCATAAAAACGTTCAAAGGCTTGGATATTTTTCAGGGATTTTACCTTGGCATCAGCAGGTGCCAGGTTTAAGTACTCAACATTGGCATTTGGGTCAAGATAGCTACAGGCATTAAGCAATACCAGCAGAATTAAAAAAGTTAAACATTTCATAAGCTACTCCTGTTTTTAATATCATCTACTAAGCGTTGCGCCATTGCGTGAACAAATATCACGTTTATGTTCACGTAACGCTCACGCGCGATGTTGTTCAATAACTCAAAATTCTTCAACAGGGAGCCCTGTATGTTTTTGAACACTGCCGTTACCAAGCTGCTGGGCTGGTTTGACAATAAAACGGTAACTACAACTGAAACCCAAAATGAAGCCATTGATTGGTTAAGGGTGATCCCGTTTGTGCTGATGCATCTGGTGTGCTTGTTTGTGTTGGTAGTGGGTTGGAGCCCAGTGGCTTTGTGGGTCGCGGTGTTTTCTTACCTGATCCGTATGTTTGCAATTACCGCTTTTTATCACCGGTATTTTTCGCATAAAGCGTTTAAAACCAGCCGTGCCTGCCAATTTTTGTTTGCTTTGCTGGGGGCGACTGCTACACAACGCGGTCCTATCTGGTGGGCGTCGCATCATCGCAGGCACCATCGTTATTCAGACCAGGACAAAGACATCCATAGTCCACGGCATGGCTTTTGGTGGAGCCATATGGGCTGGTTTCTGTGCCTGAAAAATTTTGCCACGCAAGAGTCCTGTGTGCGGGATTTAATCAAGTTCCCGGAGTTACGTTGGTTGGATCGTTTTGATGTGTTGGTGCCTGTGGTGTACGCGTTTATGATGCTGGGCTTAGGCAAAATTCTGGAAATTTATATGCCACAGCTTAATACCAATGCTTCGCAAATGCTTGTCTGGGGATATTTTGTCTCTTCAGTGGTTTTAATCCATTGCACGTTATTTGTTAATTCCCTTGCGCATGTAACTGGCGGTAGGCGTTACCAAACGAATGATGACAGCCGTAATAACGGTTGGTTGGCATTATTAACTTTAGGTGAAGGCTGGCACAACAACCACCATCATTATCCCCTTTCAGCGAGGCAAGGTTTTTTTTGGTGGGAAATTGATATGAGTTATTACTTGCTCAAACTCATGTCTTGTTTAGGGTTGATTTGGGATTTGCAAGTGGTTCCTGTGGCAAAACTGCAAGCTAATTTAATTGGAAAAGGAACTGTTCAATGAATATCGCCATTATCGGCAGCGGGATTTCAGGGGTTTATGCTGCGCATTATTTGAGTAAACAGCATCAAGTGACGCTTTTTGAAGCGAATGCTTATCTTGGTGGTCATACCGATACCCATAATATCGTTTTAGATGAACAGCAATATGCTGTTGATACCGGATTTATTGTTTTTAACGAGCATAATTATATTCATTTCTGCCAGTTTTTACGTGATTTAGGGGTAGCGTCGCAAGCATCGGACATGAGTTTCAGTGTTATGGATGTCCAATCTGGGTTGGAGTATAACGCGACCACCCTGGATAAGTTGTTTTGTCAGTGGCGTAATCTGTTAAAACCAAGTTTTATTAGTATGGTTAAAGGTATTATGCGTTTTTATCGCGAAGCGCCCGCGTTGTTAGACAGTGAAGATGATTCTTTAACCCTGGGCGATTACTTACAGCAGCAGAACTATGGTAGGGCTTTTATCGAAGACCATATTTTGCCGATGGGTTGTGCGTTATGGTCAGGCCCTAGCGATATTTTGAAACAGTTTCCGGTGCGTTATTTTGTAAAATTTATGGATAACCACCAGATGCTCAATATTAATAACCGCCCCGAATGGCGGACTGTGGTGGGTGGATCAGCCACTTACATGCAAGCATTCCAGCGGCAATTTAAGGGGCAATTTAAGGGGCAATTGCGTTTAAATTGCCCGGTTAAAGCCGTTAGCCGCACTGCCGAGGGCGTTCTGGTTAAAACCGCCGACGAATTGATGTCATTTGACCGGGTGGTTTTTGCCTGCCATAGCGACCAAGCTTTGCGGTTGCTGGATGATCCGAGTGACAGTGAAGTTGAGATTTTGGGGGCGATGACTTATCAGGAGAACGAGGTGGTGCTACATACCGATACCAGGCTTATGCCGCGCCACCCGAAAGCTTGGGCTAGTTGGAATGCTTTAAAGCTCAGTGAAAACCAGTCTCGCTGTACGGTGACTTATTACATGAATTTACTGCAAAATCTAACTGCCCCTGAACCCCTGCTTGTTACGTTGAATTGTACCGAGCTTATTAACCCAGAAAAAATCCTGCAAACCAGACTTTATCACCATCCTGTTTATACCGTTGCAAGTTTGGCGGCTCAAAAACGTCGCGCTGAAATCAATGGGGAAAACTTTACTTATTATGCCGGTGCCTATTGGGGCTGGGGTTTTCACGAAGATGGCGCGAAAAGTGCTCAAGAGGTAGTAGATTTATTCAGGATGCCCACATGAACGCCCTAAATAGTCGTTTGTATGACGGCTGGATTAGGCATCGTCGCTATAGCCCTAAAGCGCATGCGTTCCGGTATCCGCTGTTTATGACTTGGCTGGATTTGGATGAGATTGACCAAGTAATGGCACAAAGCCGTTTTTGGTCGTTAGGGCGTTTTAATCTGGTTAGTTTTTATCGTAAAGACTACTTAGGCGATGAAACCGAAGCTTTACCCGAAGCGGTAAAAGCACGCATCGCGGTGCAAACAGGCGAGGCTTTTTCAGGCAAGATTTGCCAGTTGGCGCATCTTAGATTTTTGGGTTATTGCTTTAATCCGGTCAGTTTTTATTTCTGTTACCCGGACGGAAGCAGTCAGCCACGGTTTATTCTGGCAGATATTAACAATACCCCGTGGGATGAACGCTTTTGTTATGTTTTAGATACCCGCGATAGCCCTGAAAAAACCGATAAATGGACATTCACCTTTAATAAGGCCTTTCATGTTTCGCCCTTTATGCCAATGGACTTGACCTATCGCTGGACGTTTAGCTTACAGCCGGAACACTTCATTATTCATATGCAGTTATGGCAGGCGGCACAACGGTGTTTTGATGCCACCTTACAATTACAGCCAAATGCCCTCAATCGCCGTTCAATGCTGGGTATTCCGCTCCGCTTTCCGTTTATGACTTTGTCGGTCGTGGGCTTAATTTATTGGCAAGCTCTACGCCTCTGGCTAAAAGGCATTCCATTTTTTAGCCATCCGCAAACCTAACATCGCTTTTATTGGGAGAATTCAATATGAATGCTGTAACTGCATCATTAAATAAACCAGCCAGCCGTATGGCACTGTTTTTTCGTAAAGTATTTTTAGATAAATTAGCGGGTTTGGACAATGCCGAGCTTAGTATTATTGATTCGATGGGTACTACGCGATTGGGTAAACCTGCTACGGATAATTTGTGTGCGACTATTCAGGTCAATAATCTGGCGTTCTACCAACAGGTTGCATTAGGTGGTTCGGTTGGTGCTGCGGAAGCTTATATGGATCAGTATTGGCAAGCAGACGATCTCTGTAAAGTCATACAAATTCTGGTACGGAATCGGGATTTACTCGATAGCCTGGAAGGGGGCTTGGCTTTGCTGACTAACCAGTTACTGAAAATTGGACATTTTTTTAATCGAAATTCACAGGAAGGTAGCCGCAAAAATATTGCCGCGCATTATGACTTAGGCAATGATTTGTTTGAATTATTTTTGGATGCGCACGGCATGTATTCTTCGGCGACTTTTTATCGTCCCGACGTTGGCCTGGAGCAAGCGTCTGTCGCCAAACTGGAACGTATTTGCCAAAAACTGGCGTTAAAACCGACCGATCATGTTTTGGAAATCGGCACTGGTTGGGGTGGCTTTGCCACATACGCTGCCAAAGTATACGGCTGTAAGGTTACTACCACGACCATTTCCAAAGAACAGTATAAAGCCGCTTATAAACGGATTACTGCCGCTGGGGTAGCTGGTAAGGTCACAGTATTACTGGAAGATTATCGGGATTTAAAAGGACATTTCGATAAACTGGTTTCTATCGAAATGATTGAGGCAGTTGGCCATCATTATCTGGATACCTACTTAAAAAAATGTGCCGATCTGTTAAAACCGGATGGTTTAGCCATTATTCAAGCAATTACCATTGAAGACCGTTACTATAAAAAAGCCTTAAACAGTGTGGATTTTATAAAACGCTATATTTTCCCCGGCAGCTTTATACCTTGCGTTAGCGCGATTATTAACAGCTCTGCCCACAGCACCGATCTGCGCTTAATCAATTTAGAAGATCAAGGTGAGAGCTATGCCCATACGCTCAATAGTTGGCGTAAAAACTTTATGGCGGCTTTGCCCAAAGTACGGGGATTAGGTTACAACGAGGAATTTATCCGTATGTGGGAATTTTACTTGTGTTACTGCGAAGGCGGATTTTTAGAAAAATCCATTTCCAATGTGCAATTAGTCTTCGCCAAACCGGATAACCGCCGTGAGCAATGGCTGCCCAATTTATAGCGTTATGCAGACTATAAAAGTCAGCGCTGTCAATTTTTACCGTAATAACGCAAAGAACTTATAAACCGGCATTATCGCCGGGCCAGGATTAAAGAGGCCGCGGTTATGAATAGTGAAAAAATTACTAATACCCTATTGATGCAAAGTCTCTGGTTTGCCGCAGTCATTGGTGCTGCCGAGAATATCCCTTGGATAGCACCGCTTTTGTTGTTGCTTATGCTGATGACAACTATAAAAACAGATAAACGCGTCATAGTTGATCTGAAATTAATGCTGGTTGCCTTACTGCTCGGGTTTATTTTAGATACCTCTTGGATTAATTTAGGGTGGTTAGAATTCGCCGCCAATTGGCCAACGCCAAACCATGCACCCATGTGGATTTTAATCTTGTGGACGGGGCTGGCATTAACCCTTAACCATTCCCTATCCTGGTTGCAAGCGCATCTATTTTTAGCAGGGCTATTGGGAGGTATCAGCAGTCCCTTGTCTTATCTGGCCGCCAGCCATTTCGGCGCAGTCACGATCACCGATACCTCGGGAATGTGGATGATCGGGATTGGGGCAGGCTGGGCGGTGGTATTGCCTTTATTGTTATGGTTAGCGAGGCAGTTAAGACAATTAGAGCAAGGGGCACAAGCACATGTTTAGTATGCTTATGGTTGTAAGCCTAAGCGTTTTAGCAATGCTGTCTGCCTGGGCTTGGCAACAAAAACATGCCAACGCGGGTATCGTTGATGTGGCATGGGCGTTTGGGATGATGTGCGCGGGGTCTTGGTACGCTTTTACCGGATCAGCGCCGCCGTACTTGAAAATGAGCCTGGCCATGTTGACTGGTGCCTGGTTCCTGCGTCTGGGCTTTTATTTGGCTACACGGGTGTTTAATGCGCCGGAAGACAGCCGCTATTTGGCGATGCGGAAAGCCATGAACAATCATGCGAGCTTAGGTTTTTTGGTGTTTTTTCTGCTACAGGCAGGGTTTATTACGATTCTATCCCTGCCTTTTTTTGCAGTAGCCCAAAACACCAACCCCAATCTTGTGTCGGTGATTGCTGCGCTGACATTGGCTGCGCTGGCTTTATGGGGTGAAACCACGGCAGATAGCCAATTGGCAAACTTCAAACGTAATCCGCAGAATCGGGGCAAAAGCTGTCGTGAGGGTTGGTGGCGTTACTCACGCCATCCTAATTATTTTTTTGAATGGCTGCACTGGTTTGCTTATCCTTTGATGGGTTGGGGCGGGACTTATCAAAACTGGCTGTGGTTAGCGCCTGCCTTTATGTTTTTGTTCCTGTATTTTTTGACCGGTATTCCGTTTTCTGAACAACAAGCATTGCGTAATCGGGGTGAAGACTATCGCCGTTACCAGCAGGTGACACCCGTGTTTTTCCCGTGGCGGCCTAAAGCCGAATCATAGTTTGTTTATCTTAACTGTTTGAGAGCGATATGATGAGTTTAATTAACCTTGCAGAACGAAGCGTTTTACCAGATATACTTGTGCGCTTTGGCATAAGGCAGCTCCTGAAGCAACGGTTAAAGGATGAGTTCGCTGGTGATGTGGAACAACAAAGCCAACGCTATCAGGCATTACTGGATAGCTTGCGGCAAAGCCCGATTGCCATAGAAACGGCAGCAGCCAATGCACAACACTATGAAGTGCCTGCGGCATTTTATCGTTATGCATTAGGTAAGCAGCTTAAATATTCTTCGTGTTGCTGGGACGAAAGTACCCCGGATTTGGATGCGGCAGAAGTTAAGATGCTAAAACTGACAGCGGAGCGCGCCGAATTGCAGAATGGCCAAGTCATTCTGGAATTAGGCTGCGGCTGGGGATCGTTATCACTCTGGATGGCGCAACATTTACCTAATAGCCGGATTACGGCGGTCTCTAATTCAAACAGCCAGCGAGCGTATATTCAGCAACAAGCGCAAGCACGAAATTTGTTGAATATTGAGGTTATTACTTGCGATGTCAATCAATTAAGCCTAACCCAGCACTATGACCGGATCGTTTCGGTAGAAATGTTTGAGCATATGCGTAATTATGACAGCCTGTTGCACAAGGTAGCGCAATGGCTAAAGCCAACGGGTAAATTATTTGTACATATTTTTTGCCATCGCTATCTAGCTTATCCGTTTGAGACCGAAGGCGACGATAACTGGATGGGGCGGTATTTTTTTACTGGTGGATTAATGCCTGCGCGGGATACCCTCCTACACTTTCAAGCCCATTTACATTTGCAACGCCAATGGGATGTTTCCGGTCGCCATTATCAAAAAACTGCTGAAGCTTGGTTAGAGAATACTGATCGTAACCATCAAGCCATTTTACAACTATTTACCGAAACCTACGGCAAAGCAGAGGCAAAGCTTTGGCTGCAACGCTGGCGGATTTTTTTTATGGCCTGTGCGGAATTGTTCGGCTATCAACAGGGCAACGAATGGCTGGTGGCGCATTATTTATTCAGTAAAGCCAAGCATTGAGCAAACCTATGAACAACCAGGGATTGCATTCCAAACTGATTAAGGCGTTTTTATTACAAATCGCTTTAATTAGTGTTGCAACCTTATCAGGGGTTTTTTTTGCAGAAAAAATTGTTGAAAAAGTGTTGGTGCGCCAAGCCTTGATTGGTGAAGCCGCGCATTTTTGGAAAAATTATCAACTAAATCCCAACTTTCCTAAACCGGATACACTCAATCTAAAAGCCTATTTAGCCGAAAATTCACAACTGACCGGCATTCCGCCCGCGTTACAAGCTTTAAAACCAGGCTATTGTCGTACTGAGCTAGAAAGTCGAAAACCGATTGTGTATGTCGAAGATCTAGGTCAGGCGCGCTTATATTTGATTTTTGACGAGCAACAAGTCGCCGCATTGGCGTTTTATTTCGGGGTGGTGCCACTGGGCTTGGTATTGGCTTTGATTTATCTGTTTGCCTGGTTGTCGTATCGGCAATCGCGGCAGGCCATTTCTCCGGTCATCCAGTTGGCGCGCTACGTCGAAAAATTTGATTTTCGAAGCCAAAACATTGCCCGTCTGGACTTTAAGCAACTCCGGGAAAGCTCCGATAGCGATGTGATCAAGTTAATGGATGCCTTGTCACTGTTCACCGAGCGCATGCAGCAATTTATTCAACGGGAAAAAAACTTTACCCGTGATGCCAGCCATGAACTCCGCACGCCCTTAGCGGTTATTAAAAGTGCTTTAGGCCTGCTGCAAAAACGCCAGGACTATTCACCCCCTGAGCAAAAATCCTTACAGCTAATTGATGCCACTTTACGGGATATGGAAAGCCTGATTGAGACCTTATTATTGTTAGCAAGGGAAGAAGCTGCCCCGCTGCCGGAAGAGGAAGTGCTGGTCAATGATTTGTTAATCACCTTGGTTGAGCAAATTCAACATGCGCTGGGACGTGCTGGGATTACAGTACAGATTCAGCAAAACAGTTTAATCGCCATCCCTGCGGCAGAAAAAGTGCTGGGGATTTTGTTTACCAATTTGTTGCGTAATGCCTTTAGTTATACGGCGGCGGGGGGTATTACCGTCACTATTGATGATCAACAAGTAAGCATTACCGACACGGGTATTGGCATGAACCAGCAGCAATTACAGCAGGTGTTTGAGCCGTTTTATCGCGCCCAAAGCGATCACAGTGGTCACGGTTTGGGTTTAACGATTGTTAAGCAATTGTGTACCCGCTATGGATGGAAGCTGAAAATCCGCAGTAAGCCGGGCGAAGGGACTATGATTAGTGTGCTATTTCCCAAGGCAAAATTGCTAGGCAAAAAAAACCTGCCGGCAGCTTGATTAACGCTTATAAATCAGGCGCAACCAGCCGAAACCCTATGCCTTGTTGGGTTTCTAAGAGCGGTTGGTCAAAGGGTTTATCTATTGCTTTGCGTAATTTATATAAATGGCTGCGTAAGGTGTCGCTGTCGGGGGTTAGTTCTCCCCACAGTTCATGTTCCAATTGTTCACGGGTCACCATATTGGGCGATTCGCGCATCAGAATCCGCAATATTCTCAAACAAGTGGGCGATAAATGGATTACCTGGTTTTGCCGTGTTACCTGCAAGGTATGGGTATTTAAGCTTAAGTCATGGATGGTATACACCGCACTATCGAGTTCCCCGCGCTCGCGGCGGATCAGCGCCCATAGCCGCGCTTCCAGTTCCGGCATGTCGAAAGGTTTAACCAAATAATCATCCGCACCTTGCTGAAAACCGCTGAGTTTGTCCTGTAACTGGTCGCGGGCGGTAAGCATCAGAATAGGCGTTGCCAAGTGCAAATCCTGCCGTAAACGGCGGCAAATTTCCAGGCCGTCAATGCCCGGTAACATAATATCCAGAATCAGGGCATCATAGCGTTGCGTAGTCGCTAAATGCAATGCACACAGGCCATCATAGGCATAATCCATGGTAAAGCCGCTACTTTCTAAATAAGTTCCGACGGCTAAGGCAAGGTTTTTATGGTCTTCTACCAGTAAGATTTTGGTGTGTGGTGAGGATGGGGGGTGTTTCATGATCTATTTGAGTTGTTTTTTCTCTCATGAGTCAATGGGGTCAACCATCATTAATTGTATGCCTAATACAAGGCTAACTTGAAGGCTGTAAAGTAATGCTAGCTGGTTGAGTGTTATGTTAGGTGGCTAAATTTTACACGGAGAGAGGCCAATGCAGAATCAAAAAACGAAAGTTATTCAGTGTAGGAGTGATCGCGTTCGCTTCTGAAATATCATCATAGCTATAAAGCACCATATTTTACTTGTGTTTCAAATAGTGTGTATTGAATTGGGTTTTCCTTTTTTCGCTCAGTAGACATTGCAGGGAAGTTCGTAACTAAAGCTTCAATAACAGGATTTCTGTTTTTCTCTTTACCTCCAACATGATAAAAATGCTCGCGCGTAAGAACGGAATGTTTTGACCACATGGTTTTAACGTACTCATTTTCTCGATAATCATTGTGATGCCATGTTGATAAAATAAACTTCCCACCAAAATCAGAAAGTCTATCAAAGAGTTTTATTTCATGAGAATCATCCCAGCCATTGTAGTAGTCAACATGCCTACCAATATAGGGCGGATCACAGTAGATAATATCTGATGATGATGCTTCAGAAATGGTTTTATTAAAATCTTGGCACTTGAATATGAATTCTTTGGTCTTAATTATTTTGCAAGCCCAAGCAACCTGATTAGTGATCTTAGTTACATAAGCCTGCGCGAAACGCTGAGGCTTTTTACAGAACGGGATATTGAATCCACCTTTCCGATTGAAACGGATCATGCCATTAAATCCAGCACGATTAAGGAATAGAAAATCTAATGGAGAGTGTTGAGAGTTGAATCTTTCCCTTATGTCGTAATAATGATTTTCACCTTTTGATAAAAGAAGCTCTCCTTCACTCATAAGGTATTCTTTAACTACTTCAGGAGTAATTTCTCCAGAAGCCATACCAGAATAAAAATTAACTAAATGAGGGTTGGTGTCACATAAAATTGCACGATGAGGCGCAACATTAAAAGCTACTGCACCAGTGCCCATAAAAGGTTCAATCCAGATACCCGTAAAATCGCGCGGAACAATACTTTTAATCCAGGGAACAAGCTTGGTTTTTATGCCTTGAGACTTAATCGGAGGTACACCCACTTTTAAGATCATTCTTGACCATTCCTTTTAGTTACAACCAAGGACAGATCACCATTTTTGTACGCTACGAAATCCCGAAGCGTGGAGATTTTTTTTGTTTCACCTTTTTCATTTTGAACAGTTATTTTTTTGTAGTTCATCCAGTATTCATCAAACCAGTGTTCACCAAGCTTTGAAAACATACCTCGGCCACTGATTATATCGGCGATATTATTGATACTTCCGATGTTAGCTGTGTTACCACTACCGCCTTTATCACTTGCGATTTTCCATTTTTCTGTAACAAAAAAGTGAAAGTTTCTTACTACCGAAGCAATTGAATGCAATTCATCAATACTATGTGCTTTTGTCTCATCAATAGTTGCACCATCTGTCCTGTCGTAGATAATGCCAAGGCAGAAATGACCTGAATACGTGCTATAGGGAAACTGGATATTTTTGGTGCTAGTGCGATGTTCAAAATATTTACCGTGTGAACCAAGTGTAAATCCATTGCACAAATGTGGCTTCTTTGGATTTCGATAAGTTGTTTTAAAATCAACAGCAAATTTGATAGATTCGTCACTGGCTTTGACAAATGATATGTCGGGGTAGTAATTCTGGTGATCAGCAAGAACTACTTTAAAACCATTGGTTTTTGCAAAATGCAAAATTTTAGGAAATAAATGAATTTCAAGGATTTTCGATACAATTTTGGTATCCGACGAAATTGTGTATACGTTTTTGAAAATGTCAATGAAGCCTTTTATCGTCCATTGTCCATCATCTGTACTGATATGCTCTTTAAGATCGGTGACAAACTCTTCGAGTTTTTCAGCAAAATTTTCTTTTTCAGTCATATAAAAACTAGATTTGTATTTTGATTAGTCATTCTACATGCTTCCTTACCTAAGAGGAATCGAAGTCATGACCTTGCGAGGTCTATAAGTAATTATCTAGTTCTTGGATTTAATTAATCGTATCAGAGGGAAGAGCATAGGCATTAATCACCAAGGTTTATAAAAGCAATGCAAAATCAAAAATTTTAGATGCTTATTTAGCGAGTGGATACATTATGTTTATTCAGCCGCTTGACATAATCGACCAATGATCGAAACTCCTTGGTCGATAATAACGCCGGATAAAACGCTAACATAATCACGGGAAACCAGCGCAGGTTCATGAACAGGAATAAACCCAGGTGAAATAATATCCCAATTAAGATTGATAGCCGTCGTGAGTAGCGGTTCAGCAATAACAGCGGAAATAATAATTCCCACCAGCGAATAGAACTGGTTAAGAAGCTCAGTAAGCTAACAAAAGCGGGATACTCAAGCCAGGGCGACAGGTTAAAACGGGCGTAATGGGGATGGCTAAGTACATAGTGTAAGACCGTGCCATCCAACCATTCGGCGCTGTGAAATTTGACCCAGCCGGAAACAAAGTAGATTAAGGCAATTTGAAATTGTATCAAACGTAACGGCCAGATAGCGGCTGATTGGGGTTGGTGGTTTTGACGGGCATCCAGCGACCAGGCGTTGCCGCAGGGTGAAAAGATCAGATAAAAGGTCATTACTTTCAACACCGCGTCGTCACCATCCAGGATTAAGGGGTTGCGGTTCCAGAGTGACACCAGTACCAGCCAGACGGTTATGGTCGCCAAACGCGTACGCCAGCCGAGCATCATGGCGATGGCGGCACAGATGCCTAATACTTGGATGGCATAACTAAAATGCAGGGCATATTCACCAGTGTAGAGATTAAACAGTGACCAACTGCCCCAGTTTACTATTGATGTCGGCTTAAGGTCGCTGGAAAGCCAGCCGGATGCGCTGAATTGCGTGGCGATGAACGGCAATAATTGCACCAAGTAAACGGCTGTTAAATATCCATAAGCAATGCGTAATAGCGCAAATTGCCGGACATCTATCGGTTTAAACCACAGGGCATACCAATATTTTTGCATCAGGGTTGCCCTGGAATCAAGACGCTATCCATGCGATAACCAAACGCGGGCAAGCCTTTTAATCCCGGTGCTAATTCAAATTGGTGCAAAATTAACCAGACTGGTTTTTTTAAAGTGCCTCTGCGGTCTTGCACTTGGTAAAAGTCAGCGAATGCGCTGAGTAATGGCGGATCATTTAAGCTGCTTAAGTTTTCAGTCAGCCGATACCAGCGGCTGTCATTGGGTTTAAATAGGTTAAAGCCTTTAAAGTTTAGGTTCAGATTGCTGAAAAAAGGGGGGCTGGTACAAATAATTTCACCTTGTTCCGGGTGTTTAATGGCACTGCGACAGACTGAAAAATATTGGTGAGTTTTAGGGCTGGCGGGGGCAAAAAAATCCCAGTATTGTTGGCTGCCGGTAAGGTCAATGTAATGGTTGAGCAGCCAACTTAAGGTATGGTTTGCCCTGATTTCAGCCGCATTCAGGAGTGGTTCTTCCCTGGCAAATAAAGGCGTGTTGTCATAGTCTTGGTCATAGCGAATGTTGGCATAATGTTGTGGTACGTTCCACCAAAAAATAGCCAGCATGTGCAACAAACAGATAAAAGGGAGAGCTTGTCGCTGCATAAAATTCGCCTAACCAAGCAAAAACAAGCGGCGGTAATCTTGGATTACACCCGAAGTGTTGCTGGTTAGGTTCATTGACAGTAACTATTCAGTAATTTTAATCAACCAACCTTCGGCTCCCTTACATTGACCAGAGGATTCGCCGCTAATGCTGATTCTGGCAAAGGTGTTTTTAAGTGAGGCGGGTAAGCTGCCAGTGACTTTAAAGGCATTTTCCATTTTTGAGGAGGTATTGACTTCCACAGGAATGTCTTTAACGGTTACTTTGATTGATTTGGGGTGAGTATTGGGTGAGGCGACAAATGAAAAGATGCTATTTGGCTTGGCTTCACCTTTTGCGGCAGGCATAAAATGGCTAAATTTGGGCTTAGCACAGGCGCCGCCGCCGCCACTTCCACCCATGTTAGGCACGTAGGCGCTAGCGCCATTACTGAGCAACATTAAAAATAGGCTGGATAACACGGGGTAGTATTTCATCGAGAATCTCTGCAAGAATAATGGGTGAACATAAAATGGATTTTATGGGGGATGATAATTCGGTAGCTTCAGCACGAAACTACCGAATTTTTACAAAACACCCATAAATGGTTTATTGGCTAATTTTAAGTAACCAGCCGCCCGTCCCTTTGCATTTGTTTGCTCCTTCAGCATTGATGCTGATTCTGGCATAGCTGTCTTTAATGCTGCTGGGCAGTTTGCCGGTCACTTGAAAGGCCGTACCGTTTTTGTCTGCTACATTGACAGTAACTGGGACATCTTTAATGCTTACTTTGATGCTCTCAGGATAGGTGTTGGCAGAGGCGATAAAGGAAAATTCCGCATTTGCTTTAACTTCGGTTTTTTCGGCGGGCGCGAATTCGGAAAACTTCGGTTTGGCACAGGCTTTGGTGCTGCTACTGCCCCCGCCACCATAGGCCCAAACCATGTTATGCAGCAACATTAAACAGATTAATAGTAAATTTTTGAATAATTTCATAGCCTTTCCCCGTGATTTTTTTATTGTTTTAGAAATGACAACTTACCGCTTTTAATAAGATTGTCAAACCAAGTGCTTTTGAAGAATCCCAGGCGCATAAAATCTGTCACGTTAGGTTGTTTAACAAGGTATTATTGCGCTCATTTGACGTTGTTATTTAATGTCTGTCGCTTCCAATGGAGCGACAGGGCTACAGTCAGTGGTTAAGGAGTGAAATGCGCGTTTCCAGAGTTTATACCCCGGTGGCGTTGGTTACCGGCAAAAGCATCGAATTGGATGAAGAGAATGGGCACTATGTGCGCACAGTTTTGCGGCTGAAAAATACTGCGGAGATCATTTTATTTAATGGCGAGGGTGGCGAATATCTGTGTACCGTTGCTGAGGTCAGCCGCAAAGCGGTGTTGATAGAAGTAGGGCAGTGGATTTCGCGTAGTGTTGAGTCACCGCTAAAAATTACTTTAGGCTTGGGTATTTCGCGGGGAGACCGTATGGATTTGTCGGTTCAAAAAGCGGTAGAGTTGGGCGTGAATGTGATTACACCGTTATTAACCGAACGATGTGTAGTGCAATTTAAGGGCGAGAAAAGACCACAACGCTTATTGCATTGGCAAAAAATTGTGCAACATGCGGCTGAACAAAGCGGCAGAACCCATTTACCGGTATTGGCGGATGTTGACTTTTTGCAAGCTTGGGTGGGGCATCAGCAAGGTTTAAAAGTATTCTTAGACCCTTATGCCAATACCACGCTGGCGGTGTTGAAACCCGATAATCAACACGTTACCTTACTGACCGGGCCGGAAGGGGGGTTTGCACCGGCAGAGCGGGAGCTGGCTAAAGCAGCGGGCTTTATTCCAGTACGTTTGGGCCGACGTATTTTAAGAACCGAAACTGCCTCGCTGGCCGCGTTGTCTGCGGTGCAAATGTTGTGGGGAGATTTTACTTGATGAGGCGGTATTTGTATGCGTTTCTGCCGTTGTGGATATTGCTGGGAGCCACTTTTTTGGGTTGTATTGCCGGTTTTTTTATTGTACAGGGCTTGGGGGATGATTACGCGTTACGGAAAATGATTAAGAAATCGACGCAATTTTTTTTGGCGTTGAGCATTTTTCCGTTTATGGCGTGGTTAAAGTTTAGCAAAGTCGATTTGGGTTTTGCGCCAAGGCCGCTGTTTTTAAAGCAACTGCTCAAGGGCTTTGGGTTGGGGTTTATGACCTTGATCCCCGTGTTTATCTTTTTAACGGTGGTAAAAATTAATGTGCTAGATGTCTCCCAGCCTTGGACAGGTTTTTGGATTGGTAAGAAGTTGCTGGTTGAGCTGTTATTGGCGTTATTAATAGGGTTTTTCGAAGAATCATTGTGGCGGGGGTTGTTTTTAAGGATATTGGTTAAGCATTTGCCTTTGGTTAGCAGTATTTTAATCAGTGCTTTTTATTTTGCCAGCTTGCATTTTTTGGACAGTAAAACTGTCATTCCGGTAGCAGATATGACTATATTGAGCGGTTTTCAATTATTGGGGGAAGCGATCCAGAGTATGTTTAATCCCGATATTTTACCGGCGTTTTTTTCCCTGTTGATGGTGGGCATATATTTAGGTATGCTGCGAACACAGTTTAAGGACAGTTTGGGACTTTGTATTGGGTGCCACGCAAGCTGGGTGTGGCAGATTAAATTAAATAAAAGTTTTTTTAATACGGATTTTACGAATCCCTATGCCTATCTGGTCAGCACTTATGATGGCGTTATTGGGCCATTAGTGACCGGGTGGTTGATACTGGCCGTGACGGTTTTTTTGGTTTATCGACAGCTAAAAAAAGCTGTTGGTGAGTTTTAATCCTACTCAAAATATCATGTATGTTGTGGAATTTTATAACGGCATTACAAGCCAATATTCATAATTAAAGAATTGTAAAGATGAAAAAATTAGTTGGTATTGTCGGTGGGGTCGTTGGGCAAAATCCTTGGGATGAGCGATGTTGGTCAGGCTCTGCAAAACCGTTTTTTAGGGAATGTCATAATGCGGGTTTTTTACATTCAGCCGTTGGTATAGAAGTCCCCAAATTAAAAAAAATTCAACTTTTGGCTGAAAACTTTGCAGTTAAAAGAGCATCATGGCGGTTGAAATTTAATTTAGATACCAGTTATTACGAAGAATTAACAAAAAGCGCTGAGCGGATGTTATTTGAGGAAGTAGGGCATTTTGATTTTTTACAGTTAGGTGCCATTTACAACATACCCAAAATAGCTAAAGGGCTAAGCCAATGTTTTTCTTATAATGATGGCAATATCGCTTGTAAGATGCGCAGCGCTTCATTTGATAAGCAATATAACGATATTGCCATTGAAGCATTTGAATGGGAAAAAAAGGTTAATAAAAATTTGACCAAAATATTCACCATGAGCGAGTATTTAAGGAAATCATTTATTGATGATTATGGTATTGCAGCCGAGCGGGTTGTTAATATTGGCGTTGGAATGAACTTTGACATACCTGGTCAAATCATAAAAAAATATGAGCATGAACCCCGCAATATCGTCTTTATTGGCATTGATTTTAATAGAAAAGGCGGGTATGTATTATTAGAGGCGTTCAATAACATCATACAAAAACATAAGTCTGCAACTTTGCATATCATCGGTCCTGAAACTATCCACGTAACCGCTAGTAGCAATATAGTTTTTCATGGTTTTTTGGAAAAAACGGATCCGAAATTTGCAGAAATATTACAACAAGGTGATATTGCTATTTTACCTTCCTTATATGAACCGTTTGGAATTTCACTATTGGAAATGATGGCCTATGGCATGCCCGGAATAGCGCCCAATAGCTACGCATTTCCAGACATGATTATGCCTAATGTTTCGGGGTTACTCATCGATGATGTCAGTGTTGAACATATCTATAATGCGCTTGATTTTTATTTGTCCGATCCGGATAAAATTAAACAACATGGCATTGAGGCCAGAAAGTATGTATTACATAAATATGGCTGGAAGCAAGTGGCAGAAAATATATTAAAGGAAATAGCTGGATAACTATTACCTATCTACAATTCAAGTAAAAGTTAATCAGCATCGTCAAGTTCAAAAAATATCCATTTAACGCGGCTATTATCGAGTTTGATTTGTTTTTCCATAGTGTTAATGATTTTTGTTGCCTCGCTCACCAGCAGGTCGGGTTTCAGTTCGGCTTTAATAGCCAGCATGACGCCATCACCATGATTAATTGCCCAAAGGTTTAATACGCGGACCACACTGGGTTGTTGCCCCAAAAAGCCTTGTACATTGTCGCGCACATCGGCGGCAGTTTCTCCGATTAATAACGAATGCACTTCTTTGCCAATAACGGCTGCGACGATGATCAGCAGCAAACCGATTAACATCGAACCAATTGCATCAAAGACGGTGTTGCCGGTAACAAGGGTCAGGCTCAGCATGATTAAGGCAATAATTAAACCGGCAAGGGCGGCAATGTCTTCGCCGGTAATGACCATCAACTCGCTGGAATGGGTTTCTTTAAACCATTGCCAGAAAGACCGATTGCCCTGTTCTGCTTTCATGGCACTGATAGCACCTTTTAGCGATATACCTTCCATGACCACCGCAATGCCTAAGATAATTAAGGCCAAGGTGGCGTTTTTGACCGCTTGTGGCTCATGGTAGCGTTGCCAGCCCTCATGGATGGAAAAAATGCCGCCGACCGAAAATAAGATTAATGCAACCATCATTGACCAAATATAAGATTCCCGTCCATAGCCCATCGGATGTTTTTGGGTGGCTTCTTTAGTAGCACGCTGCATGCCGATGTAGAGTAAAACTTGATTACCGCAATCGGCAAAGGAATGGATGGCTTCCGCAAGTAAGGAGCCTGAGCCAGTCCAGAGTGCTGCGCCGGTTTTCGCAATGGCAATGACTAAGTTGGCGGAAAAAGCATAGAAAATGGCGGTCGTTGAATTGGCGTGTGACATGATGGATTGATATTTAAAAGGGGTCGAAGAAAATAAAAAAACCGGTGTTCTGATTGCGTGTTGAGTAAAACTATCAATGGTGGATTTTTGTAAGGTGTCTGTCAAGTTGGGATTTCGATTTTAAAGCCTAATGGCATCGGGATGACGAATTAACATCGACAATTGCCCTTGTTGCTGATTTATCCAGCCGCGCACCTCAACTGTTTGGCCTACAAAATTAGTAAGCTCAGGAAATAGCTGAGCATTGCTACGATGGATGCGGGCATTAAAATTTCCGGAAAACTCCAGATAATAATATTGGCGGGTTTGACGCAGGTTATTTACAACACCGGTTAATCGCTGCCAGCCTTGTTGATTGTCTCGGTTAAGCTGCTCAATAGCTTTTACTGCGTAGGCAGCGTCATTCCATATCCCCAATTGATGTTTTTCTGCAATTTCTTGTGCGGTGATTAAGGCATTGGCGTATTTTAAATTGGGCGGATACAGGCTCACCGCCGCCAGCCCCAGTTTTACTAATTGGGCATTAATATGTACATCTGCATCGGTAAAGATATGCGCGAGCGTACGGCCATACTTATCGGTTTTTTCAACGTCAGTTTCCAAGCGCACGATTTGACCTTGTAATTGCTCATTTAGCCATTGTTTAGCCCGTTTTCCACCTGCTTCAGCGGACTGATGCCGGTTTGCCATTTCCGGGGTATTAATACCTAGTAACCTGACTTTGGTGCCGTCATCCAATAATACCGTGTCGCCATCAATTACCCGTTTAATTTTATAGTGGCTCTGGGTTTCCGGTAAGGTTATTATCCGGGCATCAGCATGTGGGCGGTCGGAAAAATAAAATTTATTTTGTTCAATCCACTGATAGATCAGATCCTCACTGAGCACAGGGGACGTGGTAAAACTGAGTAAAATGTAAAAAAGGCTGGTAATAACAGGGTGACGCATCAGCTATATGATTGGTTATAATGCAACGTTTACGATAATTACAAACCGTTTTAAGGCTATGATCAGTATTATACAGCGGGTAACGTCCGCGAAAGTAACTGTTGCAGGCAAAGATATCGGGAAGATACAACAGGGTATATTGGCGTTGGTTGCTGTTGAGCCGTTTGATACTGAAAAAGCGGCGCAACGCTTGCTGGAACGTATACTCAGTTACCGGATTTTTGCCGACGCTGAGGATAAAATGAATCTCAGTTTGCGGGATATAAACGGCGGCTTATTAGTCGTACCGCAATTCACCTTAGCTGCCGATACCCAAAAAGGCAACCGCCCCAGCTTCACTTCTGCGGCTCCTCCTGAGATTGGCTTAAAATTGTTTAATTATTTTTCCCGGCAGGCGCTTGAAAATTACCCTAATGTAGCGTTCGGTCAATTCGGTGCGGATATGCAAGTCAGCTTGGTTAACAATGGCCCTGTTACTTTTATTTTAAGGGTTCCACCGCCTTTAACTTAAGCGCTTATTCGTCTATATCATCTTTCTGATAAGGTTGCGCTTTGATATGGCCAGGAATTTTAGGGATGTGAGCGGTCCTCAGTAAAACTAACGCACTACCGATGATCAAACAGACTGCTAAAGCTATAAATAGAAAAACCATCATACCTCCTCAGAATTAAAAAGCGCATTGCGGCTTAAGGTTACCCCTAAACATCAGTATACCTAATAGCAAGCTATGACGTAGATTTTTGCTTTGCTAGTGCGGGATTTTTCCGCGTAAATGCGCAATTTCCTTGTTGGCTTTGCATTAACGATTAGTTATTTTATTTTTAAGTCAGGTAATAATTTGATGTAATGTTTTGTGTCAAATAGGATGTCCATTTTGTGTTAGGCTTGCAATACAGACATTAACCCTATTCTTTTACAACAGTAGATACGCTAATGAATAAATCAGCATTATTAAAAGTTTTAGGTTTGGTGTCCCTATTCCCAGGTGTTGCGATAGCGCACATAGGTGTCGTTGAAACAACTGGCTTTATTCATGGTTTTAGCCATCCCATTGGGGGGGCAGACCATTTAATCGTCATGTTGGCTGTTGGTCTTTGGGCGGCACAGATTGGCAGGCGTGCACTGTGGGCTGTTCCCGGTACTTTTGTTATGGTAATGGTTCTCGGTGGTGTGCTCGGCTTTTCAGGGGTTAGCGTACCTTTTATAGAAGTAGGAATATTGCTTTCTGTTTTAGTATTGGGCGTTTTAATTGCAGGTGCATTTAAACTCCCTGTTATTTTGAGTGCATTAATTGTCGGTTTTTTTGCATTGTTTCATGGCTATGCACATGGTACTGAGATGCCTGTAGCAATTGGGGCTGCTTCATACAGTATTGGGTTTACATTAGCAACTACCATGCTGCATACGATCGGTATCGCTGTTGGAATTCTTTCCCGAGGAATACACCTTGAAAAAGCCAATCGTTTTGCAGGTGGGATCCTTGTTCTTTACGGAATTTATTTGGCTGCTTCATAAGAATCTATAAGGTCGCTCAACATGGGCAGTTAGATTGTCGGTTAATTCGTCGCCAGGGTTCATTGTCCTTGGTTTTGTGGTTGACATGATGCAATAGGCTTGGCGAGTTGATACTCGATATAAAGCAAAAATACCGATGTTAGTAGGGTATATACTTAATTTTGGCGTTATTTTGACTATTATAGGAAAGCGTTATGGATGCATTGCGGCCGGTAGTGCTGTGTTTTTCGGGGCATGATCCTTGTGGGGGCGCCGGTATTCAGGCGGATATTGAGGTTTTAATCAGTCATCAATGCCATGCAGCGAGCGTGATTACAGTTTTAACTGAACAAGACACCCAAAACGTTAAAAACTTGTCGCCGCAAAGCGCCGGGCAGTTTAGTGCGCAAGCCCGAACCGTATTAGCTGATTTAGCTGTTAAAGCCATTAAAATTGGTCTAATTGGGGATTATGCAATCGCTCTGGCTATTCACGAAATTTTGCTTGAACACCCTGCGATTCCCGTGATATTGGATCCGGTATTAGCAGCTGGAGGTGGTTCCCGTTTGGCAGACCAACGTTTAACGGTTGCTATTTATGAGTTATTGTTACCCTTGACGTTGATTGTTACCCCAAATAGGCAGGAGGCACGACAATTAACAGAGCTGTCTGATTTAAACGCCAGTGCGGAGGCTTTATTGGCAAAAGGCTGCCAGTATGTGCTTATTACGGGGGCAGACGAAGAAGCAGCCAGTCCGGTAGTGTGCAATCGCTTATATCAACAAGATAAACGTATTGACACGTTTAATTGGGACCGGTTGCCGGGGAATTTTCATGGTTCCGGGTGCACCTTGGCGGCTAGTATTGCAGGGCTTATTGCACACGGAATAGAGGCGTTTATTGCGATTAATGAAGCGCAGGAATACACTTGGAACGCTTTAAATGCCGCTTATCAAACCGGGCATGGTCAATTAAATCCTAACAGGTTATTTTGGGTAGAAGATGAACGTTAAATTTGCATTGTTGGGGCTATGCGGGTCGTTGGCGTTGATAGGGTTAAGTGGTTGTGCTGCTAATATCGCCGACGAGCAGCAGTTGATGACTGGAAAACGGATAGCTTTCGAGCGCAGTAAAGGTAATTGTCTGGCGTGCCATGTTATTGCAAACGGTGAAGAGCCGGGGAATATTGGACAACCCTTAGTGGCCATTGCTGCACACTATCATTCTAAAACGCAATTACGCGCGCATATTTGGGATCAAACCCAGTTTAACCCTGAGACCAGTATGCCGCCATTTGGACGTAATAAAATCCTTACTGAAACGGAAATTGACCAAGTGGTCGATTATCTGTGGTCGCTTTAGTGTGATGAATGTAAATTCATTTACATTTATATCGTTTTTTGATTATGTTCACGCTGGGTTTGCCGCCATTTTGTTACAATTACATGAGTGCCAATTATTGCCCCCTAAACCTTATCTTTAAAGAGAGAAATAAATTATGCGCAATTATTTTATAGCCCCGTTATTTTTTTTGAGTGTCAATGCATTGGCAGCCAATACCTTTGATGCTAAAACCAATATGCTTAATCTTGAGGCTGTTGTTGTCAATGGCGTTCAGTACAATGATGTTGCTGTGAGATTAAATGCCTATGAGGTTGTGAGTGTAGGATCAAATAATAATGCTGGCACTGTCGCTGACACCTGTTCAAGTGCGAACTTTACGGTTCCTAAATTTAATGCCATTACTATTGGTATGACTTTGGATCAAGTCAATCAAACGATTGGTTGCAAATATGATTCAAGCCGCACCGCTGCTTCAGGTGATTTTGTGGCTTATTCTTGGTCTATCAGCCGTACTGAAGTAACAAGTATGCAGGTTTTTTTTGATAGCGCGACGAATGTTGTTACCAATATAATGGGCAATTCTTTTAAAGCACGCGTTGGCTTCTGAACCTTTCCAGAAAGGCAGGTTTAATAGCCCCGTAAAGATTTTTATGTCCTTATTGACTCATTTGTAGATAGATAGACATAAGCCAAAATGATACCGCTCTTGTTCAAAAAAAGAGCGGTATCCAACCGTCATATCTTCTTATTGCCTACATTGACTTGATTTTTATAACCAATGTCAATATTACGGCAGCCAGTTAGTCCCTTCTGCCAAAACAATTGGTTATAACTGCTTTTCCTCAGCTCCTCGTTGACTTTATGGGCGAGTCCTGCTAGGGATTCAATTTTTATCCTTCTGAAATTTATTAATAAAATATTTTTGGCATAGCTTATGCTTTGGGTTAAGTGACCCAATCGGAGGATATTTTTATGGCAATTAATTTTGATCAAGGCTTAAGTGTTCATGCCCAGGCTTTAATACTACGCGAAAAACGCAGTGAATTATTAGCTGCTAATTTGGCTAACGCGGATACGCCAGGATTTAAGGCAAGGGATTTAGATTTTCAGTCGGTTTTAACCCAAACCTTATCAAGTAATGTTGCGCTGGATAAAACCCAAGCCGGGCATTTAACCCCATCGGCTGAAATGTTAGGTGGCACACTGAAATACCGTATCCCAAATCAGGCATCATTGGATGGTAATACCGTGGAGTTGCAGGTGGAACAGGCCAAATATGCCGAAAACAATGTGCAATATCAGGCCAGCTTGCAGTTTCTTAAAGGTCAATTTAGCGGCTTAATGACCGCAGTTAGGGGGCAATAATTATGTCTGCATTTAAAATTTTTGATATTGCCGGTAGCGGTATGAATGCTCAGTCACTGCGTTTGAATTTGGTGGCGAGTAATATTTCTAACGCCAACAGTGTGAGCAGCAGCCTTGAGGGGACTTATAAATCAAGGCAACCGGTGTTTGCGGCGGAATTGCAAAATGTGCTGGATAAGGCTAATGCAGCCAGCAAAGTGAATGTATTGGGGGTGGTTGAAAGTCAGGCGCCCGCAATCATGGAATATTCCCCGAACCACCCGATGGCGGATGCCAAAGGCTATATCTTTAAGCCCAATGTGAATACCGTGGAAGAAATGGCCAATATGATGTCGGCGTCAAGATCTTATCAAAATAATGTTGAGGTTTTAGATACGGCAAAGCAAATGATGTTACAGACCTTAAGAATGGGTCAATAAGAGGAATAGACAAATGACGACAACGACCACGACCAGTGCAGCCAATCCATACGCTAACCTGACGCAAGTAACCGCAAAAACCGATACACCCGTAAAAAAAGCAGTGGATGGGGCTTTAAATCAAGCGCAGTTTTTAAAATTAATGACCACCCAAATGACCCACCAAGACCCTTCCAAGCCCATGGAGAATGGTGACTTTTTGTCGCAAATGGCGCAGTTTGGCACGGTTTCCGGTATTCAGGATTTACAAAAATCGTTCAGTGAGTTTGCCAGTTCAGTTGGTTCCGGGCAGTCGTTACAGGCGGCTGGATTAGTGGGACATTCGGTTTTAGCACCAGCAACTGAAGGCTTGTTGGAAACCGGTAAAGCGTTAAAGGGTGAAGTTACCTTGACTGATAGTACGACAAATTTAACCTTAAAAGTTGTGAATAAAAAAACCGGCGAAGAGGTGCAGACTTTGCAATTAGGCACACAAGCTAAGGGTTCGGTGCCGTTTAGCTGGGATGGCCTGAACGATAAAGGCCAAATGGCAGATCCCGGAAATTATAAAGTTGTCGCATCTGCGACGGTAGGTGACAAGGATACGGTTATGGAAACGCAACTGCAAGCACGGGTTGAAAGTGTCACGATGGGGAGCGGTACGAATGGCTTAAATGTCAATTTGGCGGGTGGCAACAGTGTTAGTTTTAATCAGGTTAAACAAATTCTTTAGGAGAGTGATATGAGTTTTAATACGCCATTAAGTGGCTTAAAAGCAGCAGCGACCAATTTACAGGTAATTGGGAACAATATCGCGAATTCACAAACCACCGGTTTTAAAGAATCGCGTGCTGAATTCGCGGATGTCTATTCCAGCAGCATAGGTGGGGTGAGTAAAACTCAGCCGGGTTCAGGTGTTAGAACCACCGAGGTAGCGCAGCAGTTTAGCCAGGGTAATATTGAGAATACCCATAACAGTCTGGATTTGGCTATTAGCGGTAACGGTTTTTTTGTGCTGGCAGACCAAGTTAATCTTCCGGATCCTAATGACCCAAGCAAGCCGGTTGAGGCATCTATACCCAGTGCTTATACCCGTAACGGCGCTTTTCAACTGGATAATAAAGGTAATGTTGTTAACGACCAAGGCCAGTATTTATTGGCTTTTGCTGCAAACGGTAAAACCGCAGCCGAGGGCTTTAGTACCGGTGTTTTTAAACCCTTAACGATTGATACTGCACAGGGTTTGCCGACGTCAACCGCCAATGTGGATATTAAATTGAATCTGGACGGTAGTAAGGCAGCGCCAACAGTGGCTACTTTTGATCGTACTGATCCTAAGTCTTATAACAATAGCACCTCAATCAATGTTTATGATTCGCAAGGTAAGGCGCATGTTGTTTCAACTTATTATGTTAAAGACCCAGCCCCAGCCACGAATAGTTGGCAAGCGTATGTGTTTATGGATGACTTTGGGATTACGCCTGGGACACCGGGTACTCCACCAGGGTCTGCAACCGTAGCAGCTGCATTGACCCCACCGGCAAAAGGCGGTGCAGCCGGAACGGGTATCCCATTGACCTTCAATGCTACCGGGTTGCTGGATACGGTTAGTGGTGCAGCAGCAGGTATTACAAAATTGGATATTGGCGATATCGATTTATCTGCGATTGATCCCAGCTTAAGCGTTGATCCAATGGTGTTTGATATTGATTTTCAGGGGAGTACCCAGTTTGCAACGCCTTTCAGTGTTAATGGCTTAAAACAGGATGGGATGCCAGCGGGTAATTTAACCGGTATTGAAGTTGATGGTGAAGGTGTAGTGTTTGCCCGGTACAGTAATGGGGGCTCTAAGCCTTTAGGCCAAGTCGCCATGGCACGCTTTCAAAGCAACCAGGCTTTGGCTAAATTAGGTGATACCACTTGGGGTGTTTCTTCAGGTTCCGGTGCGCCGGTTTATGGGGCGGCTGGCAGCAATAATTTTGGCGCTATACAGTCCGCTGCCTTGGAAGGCTCAAACGTGGATTTATCAGAGCAGTTGGTTAAGTTGATTATTGCGCAACAGGCTTATCAGGCCAATGCCCAAACTATAACCACTGAAAAGACCTTGTTGGAAACTATTCTGAGGGCTTAAGTTAAGCTGATCCGCAGTTTATAAAACGCTTTAGTAAGCAATAGTCATTGTGTAAGTCGGGTTAGCAATAGCATAACCCGACAAGTAAAGATTTTACCGGCATGTTTATAAACAAGTTTTATGGATTGGAATAGAATTTGCTGGTTTGTAGTTTTGATTAAAGGGAAAAAGTTATGGATCGAAGTTTATATGTGGCTATGAGCGGTGCCAAACAGACCCTCATGGCTCAAACGACCAACGCCAATAATTTGGCAAATACGCAAACGTCGGGTTTTAAATCTGATTTTGAACAGTTTCGGAGTCAGCCGGTTTTTGGGCCAGGTTATCCAACCCGGGTTTATGCTATGAATGAAAGGTCCGGTACCAATGTTTCGCCCGGTGCATTGCAAACCACGGCGAATCCGCTGGATGTTGCGATTAAAGGGGATGGCTGGTTGGCGGTGCAGGATGCCAGCGGTCAGGAAGCCTATACCCGTGCGGGCGACTTAAAAGTGACCTCGGATGGGTTATTACAAACCAATTCAGGACTGCCGGTCATGGGAAATGCTGGGCCGATTGCTTTGCCACCGTATGACAAAATCATCATGGGTAAGGATGGCACAATTAGTATTGTTCCTGTTGGGGGAGACTCTGCGACCATGACGACCGTTAACCGGATTACGCTGGTTAAGCCGGATAATGCCGATCTTGAAAAGCGCGATGATGGCTTAATGCATTTAAAGCCATCCGTTCAGGCCGCACCACAGCCGGATGCGAATGTCCAGTTGGTTCAAGGGGCACTGGAAGGCAGTAACGTCAATGCAGTGACCGCCATGGTCGAAATGATCGAGTTAGCTAGAAATTTTGAGTTACAAACTAAAGTGATGCGCACGGTCGATGAAGATTCAGCCGCTAGCGCCAAATTAATGAAAATGAGCTGATTAGGGCGCATTTTTAAAGAATATTACGGGTAATACCAGGAGATTGTTATGACAGAAAGAGCGCTGTGGGTTGCTAAAACTGGGTTAGATGCCCAACAAACACGTATGGCGGTTATTTCTAATAACCTGGCCAACGTTAACACGACCGGGTACAAACAATCCCGTGCGGTGTTTGAAGATTTGATTTATCAAAATATCCGTCAAGCCGGTGGGCAAACTACCCAAAACACCCAGTTACCTTCCGGTTTGCAATTAGGAACCGGTGTCAGTGTGGTAGCTACTGAAAAGTTGCACACACAGGGGAATATCCAACAAACCGGTAACGATTTGGATCTCGCCATAAATGGCCGGGGTTTTTTTCAAATTATTATGCCCAATGGTCAAATTAATTACACCCGCGATGGTTCATTTTCTAGGGATGCTACCGGGCAGGTCGTTAACTCCGATGGCTTTCCACTGGAGCCTGCAATTACGATACCGGCCGATGCTGACGCAGGTAGTTTATCAATAGGTCAGGATGGTACGGTTTCTGTGTCTCAAAATGGCACGACCAGCGTGGTAGGGCAGATTCAGTTAGCGGATTTTGTGAACCCCACCGGACTTGAAGCATTAGGCGATAACTTGTTTAAAGAAACCGCTAGCAGTGGCGCGCCTATAGTCGCCGCACCAAAAGATCAGGGCTTTGGCGCTTTACGCCAAAAAGAATTGGAAAGTTCCAATGTTAATGTCGTTGAAGAGTTGGTTAACATGATTGAAACGCAACGCGCTTATGAAATGAATTCTAAAGCGATTACGACGACTGATCAGATGTTGGCGGAATTGAAAAATCTGTGATGACTTACGGTTTGTAATAAAGGAATTCAGCGTGAAACTTTATAAATTTTTTGGTGTTGTTACTTTGGCGATGATGCTTAGCGCCTGTGAAAATATCCCACAACGTGATCCGGCCTTTGCACCGTTAGAGACGGTTAGTTTACGCCCACCTGTGCAAAATAGCGGTTCAATTTATCAATCCGGGTATGACATGCGCTTATTTGAAGATCGCAGCGCCAAACGTATCGGCGATATTTTGACGGTCAGGTTGGTTGAAAACACCACCGCAAAAAAGAAATCTGATCTGAATGCCGCCAAAGATACCAAATTGCAGGCCAGTGTGCCGTCGCTATGGGGACTGGGTGCCAGCGTTTTAGGCAGTGATCTGAGTTCGCAAGCTTCGGCCTCCGATGCTTTTAAAGGAGGCGGCGGTGCCAATCAAAGTAACAGTTTGTTAGGGGATATTACCGTGACAGTGGTGGACGTTTTACCCAATGGCATTATGAAAATTCGCGGTGAGAAACGGGTCACTTTAAACCGGGGCAGTGAATATGTGCGTCTGTCCGGTATGGTTAGACCGGTCGATATTGATACCTCCAATACTATATTATCTACAAAAGTGGCAGATGCCACCATTATGTACACCGGTGACGGTGCCATGGCCGATTCCAGTAAAGTGGGCTGGTTAGGCCGATTTTTCTTAAGCCCGTTATTTCCTTTATAACTTGTGAGCGCCATGACTATTCACCGAATCTTTAACCTAGCCTGTTTGTTATTGGGTTGTTTCGCCTATACACCTGTGCATGCTGAGCGGATTAAAGACATGGCTTCTATTGCCGGGGTACGCAGCAATCAGTTGGTAGGCTATGGTTTAGTGGTCGGTTTGGATAAATCTGGGGATAAAACCGCGTTTACCGGTCAGAGCATGCGCAATATGTTGTCACAGTTAGGGATTATATTGCCGCCGGGGGTTGACCCTAAAGCTAAGAATATCGCGGCGGTGGCATTAAGCGCCGAATTACCGGCGTTTTCAAAACCTGGACAAAAAATTGATGTAACCGTGTCTTCAATAGGGGATTCAAAAAGTTTACGGGGCGGCACGTTATTAATGAGCCCCTTAAAAGGTGCTGATGGCAATGTTTATGCTATTGCCCAAGGTAACTTGGTGGTTGGGGGGATTAGTGCAGGGGGTAAAGATGGTTCCAATGTGACGGTTAATATTCCCAGCGTAGGGCGTATTCCCAATGGCGCATCGGTAGAGCGTAGCGTGCCCTCGCCATTTGATCAGGGGGATGCGGTGGTGTTTAACCTGCACGAATCGGATTTCACTACGGCGAATAGCATGGCAGAAGCCATTAATAAAAAATTAGGCGACGGCACCGCGAAGGCTTTGGATGCTACTTCGGTACGGGTAAACGCCCCGGCAGACCCTTCGCAGCGGGTCAGTTTTGCCTCCATTGTCGAGAATATACAGGTCGCTCAAGATGATGCACCAGCCAAAATTATTGTGAATTCCCGAACCGGAACTGTGGTCATTAACGGCAAGGTTAGCGTAAAACCTGCCGCAGTTTCGCATGGCAGTTTAGTAGTTACTATTAATGAAAAGCCGCAAGTCAGCCAGCCGCCCGCATTTTCTGGCCCTGGAGCGCAAACAGTGGTGACGCCTAAGTCAGAAGTTCAGATTACCGAAGGCGACAACCATATGTTTATGTTTAACCCCGGCGTGTCATTGGATGAAATTGTCCGTGCAGTCAATAATGTCGGTGCAGGCCCCAATGATTTGGTGGCTATTTTAGAGGCGTTAAAATCAGCAGGCGCATTGCGGGCTGAATTAATCATTATTTAATCGAAAGGCTCACGGCTGGATTGTAGTGTGAGCCTTTTGTATTAATTAAACTGAGGATGTAACGATGTTAAATGTTCAAAATGCCGATGTATACACAGACTTTAATGGTTTAGCCAAACTCAAAACGGAAGCCAAAGAACAAGATCCGGAAGCGTTAAAGCAGGTTGCCAAGCAATTTGAATCATTGTTTTTAAGTATGGTTTTAAAAAGTATGCGCCAAGCAAAAATTGGCGACGGCGCTATGGATAGCGATCAAAGCAAGTTTTACCAGGATATGTATGATCAACAGTTGGCGGTGAATCTGTCGGGTGAGTCGGGCATTGGGCTGGCGAATTTAATGGTCAAGCAGTTAAGCCCGACTCAAGCAACGGCTTCGACGGACACCAAAGACATTACTGATTACATTCAATATCCCATACAAAACGCTGATGAGGCAACCCTGCCCAAGCAAGTGAAGCTGGCTTTACTTAAACATGTGGATACTGATTTATCCTCGGAGGCGGTAACCGCGCCGCAATTTGATGCGCTCATGAAGAATGTGCCGGATCTTGATGCAAAAACATCAAAACAGGACTTTGTTGAACAACTACTGCCGTTAGCGCAAAAAGCCGCTGCCGAGTTAGGTGTGGAGCCCAAGGTATTGATTGCGCAAGCAGCACTTGAAACCCGTTGGGGACGTTCAGTGATTAAAAACCGTGACGGTACTAGCAGCTATAATTTATTTAACATTAAAACCGGTAAAGCCTGGGATGGCAAACAGGCGCGGGTTTCGACCCTTGAATTTGAAGATGGTATGCCCAAAAAAGTCTCATCCGGTTTTAGGGCTTATAGCTCTTATGCAGAAAGTTTTAATGATTATGTGAAATTTATTAAAGAAAAACCCCGCTATGCCGATGCATTAAGACAAGTATCAAATCCTGAACGGTATATGCAAGAACTTCAGCAGGCCGGTTATGCGACTGATCCACAGTATGCGGGTAAGGTGATGTCTATTTATAACAGCAAAGCATTCACCGACAGTACCCCGTCAGCTACGTTGGCAATGCGTTAAGTGTATTAATAAAGAGGTTAAGATTATGGTTGGCAGTGTTTTAGGAACAGCAGTATCAGGGTTAATGGCCTTTAAACGCTCGTTGGAAACAACCGGGAATAATATTGCCAATGCCAATACCGAAGGTTACAGTCGGCAGCGGGTTGAATATGGCACGCGGAACGCCCTGTATACGACTGCCGGTTACGTAGGGCAAGGCGTTGATGTGACTGATATTACCCGCAGTTATGATCAATTTCTCAGCTCGCAATTACGCTCAAGTACCTCCGCTTTTGGGGAAGTTAATCAATATCAGAAATTAGCCAGCCAAATTGACACTTTTGTGGCGGATTCTGCCTCCGGTTTAGCACCGGCTATGAAAGATTTTTTTAGTGCGATGAATAAGGTCGCCAATGATCCTTCTTCTATTGCGGCGAGACAAGTGGTGTTATCAAATTCAGAAACGCTGGCGCAGCGTTTTAATAGCATGAATAGCCGTTTTCAAGGCATTAATGCCCAAGTGGCGCAAAGCATGACCGGCATGACTGATCAGGTTAATACCTACGCGTCGGCTATTGCTAACCTTAACGGTCAAATTGCTACGCACATCGGGCATGCCACCAATGGTACACAGCAGCCGAATGACTTGCTGGATCAGCGGGATGTATTATTGGGTAAGTTGTCTGAATTGGTGGATGTTTCTGTCGTACCGCAAACCAATGGCATGGCGAGTGTGTTTATTGGTAAAGGGCAGGCCTTAGTATTGGATAGTACCAGTAACAGTTTAGGCGTTGTACCTTCGGCAGCCGATCCCCAGAAACTGGATATTACTTTAAAATCTGCGGCTTCCACGCAATTAGTTACTTCCCAAGTCACGGGCGGGGCGCTTGGCGGTACATTACGTTTTAGAGAAGAAGTGCTGGAACCGGCACGGCAAAGTTTAAGCAATATTGCCGAAACTATGACCCAGGAAGTTAATCAAGTGCATAAAGCTGGTTTCGACCTGGACGGCGGCACCGGTAATGACTTGTTTAGTTATAACATTGCTTCCGGGCAGTTAAGCACCACTTTAATTGATCCCCGTAAAATTGCTGCGGCAACTACCGCGTCCAGTGTGCCCGGCGATAACCGTAATGCGCTCGCGTTGGCTAACCTTGAAAATACCTCGGTCGCTATTTTACAAAACGGCGCGGCAACGTCTACCACTGCAACTTTCCAGGATGCTTATGGGCAACTGGTTTCAAAAGTCGGTAGTCTGACGCATGCTGCTAACGTCAGTGCAGCTGCACAGGAAAGCTTATTGAATAACGCCAAAACCGCGTCTGAAAATGTATCCGGGGTTAATTTGGATGAAGAAGCGGCTAACCTGATGAAATTTCAGCAGTCCTACCAAGCCGCTGCACAAGTGATTTCAACCTCGAAAGGCTTGTTTGATACGTTGTTGGGGGCGGTTAGGTAGGAATTAATAGCTGATAGATTTATTGCCACTCATGTTGTAGAAACATTTAAAGTGTGCCAACTTAAAGCTATTTTCAATTTTTTAATCGTGGCATTACGTGAAGGAGATGTACCATATAGCTACTCAGCCGCAGGCAATTCAAGATTCCGCATTTGCCGCAAAATCCATTGTTGGCGTTTAATCACTGCTCTGGACGGTTGCAGGGCTTTTAGTAATAACGGATTGGGTAATGTTGCTGCTAATAACGCTGCCTGTTCGCGGTTAATGTTTTGCGCAGAAACCCCAAAATAATAGCGGCTGGCGGCTTCAATTCCAAAAATATGATCCCCGAATTCTGCGATATTCAGATACATGATGAGTATCCTTTCCTTACTCCACAGTGCTTCACATAATATCGTAAACCAGACTTCCAAGCCCTTACGGATAAAATTTTTATGCGGGGTTAAGAATAAATTCTTGGCAACTTGCTGGGATAAGGTGCTGGCTCCCCGCAATGAACCACCGTCCATATAATTTTCAATGGCCGATCCAATGGCATTTAAATCAAATCCCGAGTGCTCAAAAAAGTGCTGGTCTTCCGCAGCGATTACGGCCAGAAAGGCGTGCTTAGATATTTTATCGCCTCGTACCCAATGATACCGAATTGTTTTAAACGCGTCTCCATCCATGAAGTCATCAATATGCTGGTGCAGCATAAAGGCCGTAGTGAGTGGTGGTATCCAGCGTAATAGCCCGCAAAAGCTTATTGAAACGATTAAAAAGCCACAGAGTAATTTTAATACTATTTTGCGGACTGTTTGCGTTTTGAGTTCATGTTTTGGTTTTAGGGTAGGCTGATAATCTTTAATTTTTGGTGGATCAGTACGATTGATTGGCATTCCAGCAATTTCAAGGAAAAAGGTCGATTATGCTGCGTGATTTTACGCTAGGTGTGGCATTTCACAAACGAAATAAGTGAATCATCAATCACAAAATTTCAGGTGGTTCCTTATTGTTTCATGCCCTGTTTCTATGGCTCATGGTTAAGTCTCATTGAAACATTATGTGAAACGTTTAAAAAAATTAAAATAGGGTATAAATAATATTTATTAATTTTATTCAATTGGTTATATGTGTTTATTTCTTTGGCACGATTTTAGCTTTATTAAAAACGTGACCATAAAGACTCTCGTAGTCAACTTAATTATAAATACTCATATAAGGAAGGATAAACCATGAAACCAAACATTTATTTACTGTCCATAGTGATGTCGTTGTTGCTTTCCACGGGCTGCGCCACCACAGGTACAACTGCCGCAACAAGCATCCACAGCGGAGCTGAACATGACCACACTGCAAGTTCTACTTCAGCACAACCCAAGCGTTACAATGAAACACTCAATCCGCATCAAACTGAACACCCCAACGTCATGGGGTTTAATGACCTGCATATTCAGGCGATCAGACATTTAAAACCGGATGTTTTTAGTGCTGACGATCCTAAATTACACGCTATAGTGCATCATCATTGCAAAGCTTATGATGATGGGACTTTGGTTTGCCTCATGTTCCCGGCCGGTATGAAAGATCAGGATAAGCCTATGGGGTTTGAGTACATCATTACCACTGCGCAATACAACACCTTGCCTGAGAAAGAAAAACATTACTGGCATTATCATAAAACTGAAGTCGGCAGGGCTTGTGCTACTTTCCCTGATTTAAGTAAAGCAGAAGCCGACAAAATTTTGCCTGCGATTCACGAGACCTACGGCAAAGTGGTTTATTTTCAAAAACCGGAGGACAAATTTCCGTTAGGCGAACCTTACGTCATGATTGTGCAGGATATGCCGGACGTAAAAGAAGTTAAGTAAGTGCTGTTTCCCCTTGTTGTGTATTAACCATACACATTACTAACCAGCGGTGGTATTGGTTTTATTACTGCCGCTGGTTCTTTTTAACGGCTTACAAAAATACCCTGTGTAGTCAGACCGATAGTATGAGTGTGAGCTAAAAGCACCGGAGAGCGACCATGATCGATTTTATATTTAATATGCTTTCAGCATTTTTTCAAATGAATATGCGTGATCCCCATGAAGTACCGTTTGCAATGCCTTTAATGATGGGGGCAATATTGGGCTTGACCATAGGCTTCAGCATTCTGTCTTTTATTGGGAATGAACAAAAAATACAACGTTTAGTCCGCAATGATGAATCAGGTGACAATCTTAACGCGACTAACAATGAAGAAGAACACCCTTTGTAGGGTTTATTTAAATGCGCTCATGCCGTTTTATAACCATAAAACGGCACTTTTTATGGGGGTGTTTTTCATGAGTGTTAATGTTCAGGCGGGTTGGGTTACCCAATTTAAGTCTAGCGCATATTATACCGATGATGTCGCGTTGTTTTCTGTCACACGGCGACTTTCTCTTAAAGATGATCCGACGCAACCGGTGGTTGATAGGCCTAATCAAGGGGGAGATTTTGTGTATGAGCCGGGTGCAGAGCTGGCATGGACGGAAAAAAATGCTTTAGGTGAATTAAACCTGTCGCTGGATGCCGAAGGTTATGTTTTTGCTGATCAAACCGCTTATACGCACGGATTATATGAACTGCAACTGTCGCAGACGTTCGTGACCGGCACCAAAGTAAGCGTGGATTACAACTTTGTACCGGATTTGTATTTAGGAAAAAATGTTTTAAAACAGGATAATATTGAAAGTGTTGAACAGGATGAAAAGCTGAATAACCATTTTTGGTCAGTGTATTTAGATCAAGCATTAACATCTAATCTGACTATTCGAATTCTCGGTCGTTACGGGCTGCGACACTATAACGCACCTTTTGAACATCGTAATACCCAATTTTGGACAGTTGGCCCACATCTTGAGTGGGATATTAGTCCAGGGATCGAACTGTTGCTGGGGTATCACTATGAGCGGGGCATGGCTGATCATCAGAGGACTATTAACGTGGACGATGATATTTCTTATATAAACCACTATGCTTCAGCAGAACTAAAAATAAAAATAGCAGGGCGCTTAAGCGGTGTGTTTATTATTGATTATGAAAAGAATGACTTTACCAGCCAGTATGTCAATGATGAGCATCGCGGTGCTTCCGAAAATCTATTTCAGGGCGAGGTTGAGTTTTTGTATGAAATAGATAAATCTGCAACGGTTAAATTGGGCTGGCAACATGGCAACCGAAAATTAACGACTGAGAATCAAAGTGTTAAAAACAACAATATGTGGTTAGGGTTTGAATATGCTTTTTAAGTGTTTGTGAATCTTAAATCGCTATATTACGGGGAGTTGCTATGCGATTGTTGATAACATTATTATTGGGGCTTATTTTTTCAGCGGGCATTTTAGCGGATCAAAATTTGGGTTTGCCACCATTAACATTGCCTAACGATAATCCACAAACCCCGGAGAAAATAGCCTTAGGACGCTTATTGTTTGAAGATAGCCGTTTCAGTGCCGACGGTTCGATCAGTTGTGCCAGTTGCCACCATAACGATACAGCTTTTACCGATGGCTTGCCGGTAGCTAAAGGGTTAAACGGACAAACCGGTACCCGCAATGCCCCGACCATTGTAAATGCGGCGTTCTTGGAAACCCTGTTTTTAGACGGTCGGGCTGGCAGCCTGGAGGCACAAGCCTTAGGGCCATTTACCAACTCAATTGAACACGGATTGAAAAACCATCAGCCGATTGTTGAAGTGATCCGAAATGATGCAACTTATCTCGGGCAATTCCAAAAAGTTTTTGCAATACCAGCGAGCCAAATAACCATTGGGCATGTCGTTAAAGCCATTGCCAGTTTTGAGCGTAGCTTAATTTCCGGTAATTCGCCTTTTGACCGCTACCTGTTCGGGCGAGATCATAAGGCTTTGTCAGAAAGTGCGCAGCGGGGTTTAGGGATATTTAAAAACAAAGGGCACTGTGTCACCTGCCATGAAATATCCTGGAATAACGCCTTGTTTACGGATAACCGCTTTTACAACATTGGTGTTGGCTTTAAACGGTTATCCTCTATTTTGGATACGTTTATTAGCGCGGTTACGCACGGTAAAAAATCTGCTGATTTCTCTTTGACGGCTGTTCAGCGTTCCGAGTTGGGGCGGTTTAATGTCACCAAAGATCTTGCAGATATAGGCAAATTTAAGACACCGACCTTAAGAAATGTAGCCCTGACCGCACCGTATATGCACGATGGCAGCATGCGAACGCTGGAGGAAGTAATTGAACATTACGACAAAGGTGGGGATGACAACCGTTTTATCGATACTAAAATTTTTACTTTGCATCTGACGCAGCAAGAAAAAGCCGATTTAGTTGCTTTTATGCAGGCACTAACCAGTCAAACGCCTGTTGAATAGCAAAATCATAAAGATTTTAGGTCTAAATTCGAGTACTTTGATATATTATTATAAACTGATATAAAAGGGGTGATTATGAACAAATTAATTATATTGATATTTGGCTTGATTTGCGCCTCAGTTCAGGCGCAAGATAATGGCAGCTTATTAGTAATTCAAAACGCTCACCAAGCAGCTTTGGTTTTGAGCGGCAAGGGCGGAACTGTTTCACCTGAGACCGCTGAGGCATTAGTTTCAGAAAAACAAGCAATTATTATTGATGTGCGTGAAGTGAATGAATGGAAACAAAAGCACATTCCGGGAGCCGTCAATATTCCATTTGGGCAATTAAATAGCCGCCTTGAAGAGCTGGAGCAGTATAAACAAACTGCCATTATTACCCAGTGCCACAGCGGCAAACGTTCTAAGCAAGCTTTGGATGCTTTAAAGTTAGCGGGATTTACCTCTGTGTATAGCCTTGAAGGTGGTCTAATCGCTTGGGATAAGGCTGGGCTAAAAACAATTCAATAAATTCGGTGGCTTAATGGCCTAAATATACTTAGATACTCAGACAGGAACGGGATGAATATGAACAAAATTACCCTATGCCTATTGGCATTTTTTGCTACCGCAGCGTTGGCTGAAGAAGTAGACAGCCGGCAAGCCCTTAACCTTACCGCTCCCCAACGCAACCATGTTTTAGGTGAAATGCGCGCACTGTTGAGCGGCATCCAAGCCATTCTGGCTGGGCTAGCCCAAAACGACATGGCGGCAGTCGCCAAAGCGGCAAAGCCATTGGGCATGGCACACAGTGCTGAAAACCACCTGCACAGCGTATTGCCTAAAGCATTTATGCAGATGGGTATGTCGCTACATAAAGATTTTGATCAAATCGCCCTTGATGCGGAAACGTTAAAAGACCCAAAACAGACGCTGCAACAAATGAGCGCGGCTTTAAGCAAGTGCAATGCCTGCCATGCCACGTATCAAATTCTCAGCGCAACCAATCAACAAGCCAGCGAAACGCGGCTGGATGAAGTCGCCGCGCGCGGCAGTCATGTCATGCCGTTTAGCTTAGAGAAAACCACGCATGTTTTTTCAAAAACCCAAACGGGTGGGGTACAGCAGGTAATTGTTAAAGACAAAGCCAATGTTGAACAAATTGCTTTGATAAGGCAGCACTTGACGAAAATTTCGCATGAATTCAAACAAGGCGATTTTTCTGATCCCGCCAAAATTCATGGCGATGCCATGCCGGGCTTGGCTGAACTGAAACAAGCCAAACAAGGTGACATGCAAGTTGACTATCAAGAACTGCCTGACGGCGCACAAATTACCTATGCCACTCAACAACAAAAACTGACTGCCGCCATTCATCAGTGGTTTGATGCCCAATTATCCGATCACGCACGCCATGCAATGCCCGGACATGCCATGCACCATAATTAAAGGATGTCTGCCATGTCAACCAATAGCCTCCCGTTATCTATCAGACCTAAAAAACCACCCCTTCACACATGGACGTTTGGTTTAGAAATCACCATTGCGGTGCTGGTAAAGTTTTTGCTATTAGCCGGACTGTGGTGGTTATTTTTTGCGGGACAAAAAAAGCCCATGAACGAAGCCATTATCGCCCAGCAATTGTTAGGCGAGCAATCGCCCCCAACAACCATCTATAAACCGCAGGAGCAACAACCATGATTAGCAATGAAGTTGTGGAGCTGTCAAGGCTCCAGTTTGCACTGACCGCGCTGTACCATTTTTTATTCGTCCCATTGACTTTGGGTCTATCATTTTTGCTGGCTATCATGGAGTCGGTTTATGTCATGTCTGGCAGGCAAATTTATAAAGACATGACCCGCTTTTGGGGCAAGTTGTTCGGCATCAATTTTGCCATGGGCGTGACCACCGGCATTACCATGGAATTTCAGTTCGGTACCAATTGGGCTTATTACTCGCACTATGTGGGCGATATTTTTGGCCTGCCGCTAGCGATAGAAGGCATGATGGCGTTCTTTTTAGAATCTACCTTTGTCGGCTTGTTTTTCTTCGGTTGGGAGCGTATGAGCAAGCTGCAACATTTGTTCACGACCTGGCTGTTGGCGTTAGGGACGAGTTTATCGGCCTTATGGATTTTGATCGCTAATGGCTGGATGCAGCATCCGGTTGGCGCTGAGTTTAATTACCAGACTATGCGGATGGAGCTGACCAGTTTTTCTGAGCTGTTTTTTAACCCGGTCGCGCAGGTTAAGTTTGTCCATACCGTTGCCGCCGGATATGTTACCGGCTCGATGTTCGTATTGGGTATCAGCGCTTATTATTTATTAAGCAACCGGGATGTCGCTTTTGCAAGACGTTCATTTCGGATTGCATCGGGCTTTGGCTTGGCATCGGTACTGTCAGTTATTCTGTTGGGTGATGAAAGCGGTTATACCGTCGGCGAGGTGCAACGCGCGAAATTGGCGACTATCGAAGCCGAATGGGAAACAGAAGAGGCCCCAGCGTCTTTTACCTTGTTTGGAATTCCTGATGAGGAAAACATGACCACCCACTACGCGGTTAAAATTCCGTGGCTTATGGGCATTATTGCGACCCGTTCTATTAACCAAAAAGTGGATGGGATCAATACCATACTGGAGCGCAAACGTGGGCGCATCAAAAGCGGCATGATCGCTTATGAAAATCTGCAACGTTTGCGTCAGGACAGCAATAATCAAGTTGCTAAAGCTGCTTTTGAGGCGCACAAGAGCGATCTGGGGCACGGTTTGTTATTGAAACAATATACCGACAAAGTGATTGATGCGACACCGGAACAAATCGAAACGGCAGTCCGGCATTCAATCCCCAGAGTTGCACCTATGTTCTGGACATTTCGCGGCATGGTGTTTTGCGGTGTGACCATGCTGTTTATTTTTGCCGCTGCTTTTTACTTTAACGCTAAACGTACTGCGCATAAGCAGCGGTGGTTGTTACGCTTGGCATTTTACGGCATCCCTTTGCCCTGGATTGCCAGCGAACTCGGTTGGGTAGTCGCCGAATACGGTCGTCAACCTTGGACCATTGCCAATATTTTGCCCACCCACTTAAGTACGTCTACAGTTGATGCCGGACAGCTCTATTTAAGTCTGGCCGGATTTTTTGTGTTCTACACGGTGTTATTGGTGATCGAGGTGTTTTTAATGCTGAAGTACGTGCGCTTAGGGCCTAGCAGCTTGCATACCGGGCGCTATCATTTTGAACTGGAAGGGGAAAGTCATGCTTGATTTTGAAACACTCCGCATTATTTGGTGGGCAATACTGGTATTTCTGATCTGCGGTTTTGCGGTTATGGATGGCTTTGATTTAGGCATTGGTATGTTATTGCCGTTTTTGGGTAAAACCGATGATGAACGGCGGGTAATGCTGAACACCATTGGTCCAACCTGGGAAGGTAATCAAACCTGGCTGGTCACCTTAGGGGGTATTACGTTCGGCGCTTGGTCGCTGGTGTATGCTACGCTGTTTTCAGGGCTTTACACCGGCATGTTAGTGCTGTTGTTCGGCTTGTTTTTACGCCCGGTCGGGTTTGATTACCGCAGTAAATTACCGAGTCCCCGTTGGCGTTCCGCTTGGGATTGGGCGCTGTTTGCGGGGGGTACAGTGCCTGCGGTAGTGCTAAGCTTGGCGGCGGGTAATTTAATTATTGGTTTGCCGTTTCAAATTGATAATGATTTACGCTCTAGCTATAGCGGCGGTTTTTGGGATTTATTTCAGCCTTTTGCCTTGTTGTCAGTGGTTGTCGGGGTTGCCTTGCTGTGTTTGCATGGCGCAGCATTTCTGCAATGGCGCACCGAAGCAGCCTTAGCTGAACGTGCCAGGCAGGTTATTTTTTATAGCGCCCTGATGTTTGTAGTGAGTTTTAGCGTTGCCGGTGTTTGGGTTGCATTTAGTCTGGACGGCTACCACATTACCTCAGTGCTTGATACCAGCGTGATAGCCAATCTATTAGCCAAAACCGTTGCTAAAGAAAGTGGCTTATGGTTAGCTAATTACAGTAATTATCCTTTGCTGATATTAGCGCCTTTATTAGCGATTATGGGTACAGGGCTGGTGGTGTTTTTATCGGCTAAACGCTTTACCGGGCTGGCGTTTTTAAACAGTGCTTTAGTGGTGGTTTGCGTGATTGCGACGGCGGCGGGTTCGATGTTTCCGTTTATCCTGCCCTCCAGCACTTCCCCCATCAGCAGTTTGACGGTATGGGATGCCAGTGCCAGTCAGTACACGTTGAAACTGTTATTTTTTGCCACAGTTTTGTTAATGCCTATCGTTATGGCCTATACCGTTTGGGTTTACCGCATCATGCGCGGTAAAGTGACGGTTGCGGATATTCAAAAAAACCAGCACATTTTGTATTAAGGAGTAAATGTATGTGGTATTTCGCGTGGATTTTAGGGGTTGGCTTGGCCTGTGCGTTGGCGATCATTAACGCGCTATGGCTAGAAATTAACGATACTCAGGAAGGTGAGTAGGTGACCCGTGCAAACAAGTCAGATATTCATGGAAAATAAAATCATCCTCATTCAGAAAATCGGTGCGGGTTTGGTTGAGTTTTTCCATTATCTTGCGTTGTTCGGCATCGGCACTATGATTGCGTGGTCAGGGACACAGAACTATCTGCATATGCTGCAAGCCGGACATGCTGCGACTTTGGAAGACATCCTGTTATTGTTTATTTATCTGGAATTGGGTGCGATGGTGGGTATTTATTTTAAGACCCACCGGTTACCTGTGCAATATTTGATTTACGTCGCTATTACTGCGTTATCCAGGCATCTGGTCATTGATGTGCAGGCTGTTTCAGATAATTTTCATTTGTATTTGCTGTTAAGCATTGTTGGGGCAATTGCTGTTTTAAGTTTGTCTATTCTGGTTTTATCGTACACAGAGAAAAAATTTGGCAGCCGCGAAAATGGCGACAGACGTCGGGGTACGCATCCATTGGAAAAAAATTAAAATCTAAAAATCGTTGCGCTTTGTTAATCTAAATGTCTGATGCATTACATTAACCCTAAAACCCGATAAGAACCTTTAGTATTTAACATGATGGTTATGGGGGCGCCGGTTTTATTTTCCCAATACCAGCCATGTGGGCCTTCAAATTCAGCCGTTAATCTGCCACTGGATTGACTGTCATTACTCACTTTAAAGCTTTTGAAGAACCCGGTTGTATCGCCTTTAGGCTCGCCGTGCAGATCAAAATAAACCTTAGCACCCTCTGTAGTCCAGGAGTAGTCAAAGGTTGCCGCCTTCAATAAATGAAATTTGTATTCTAAGCCACTGTGTACGGGAATCACTAACGTAGTTGAGTCCGACCATTGACTTAATTGTTCCTTGCATGAAGAGACAAGGGGATCAATGATGTCTTCGGTTTGTGTGGACAGTTGGGTTAAGCCTAATCTGGTTCCAACGCCCGTAGGATCAATAGCGTATTCAGCTGGCAACACGGCCGTAATTAAAAGTATGCCCGCTAAAAGTGTTGCAAATACACAGGCTATGACCAGTGATTTTAGGGAGGGAACTTGGGGATTGCTGTGTTGCATGGGTTTATCCGTTAATCAGATAGCCGGTTAATTGGAAGCCGAATAATACCAGTCCACCAGTCATTAATAAGGTGTTGGTTGCGGTTGAAAAGGCGTAAAAACTGTTGTACCTGCGCCAGACAGTGAGTGCAATTAAAATAAACAATAATGCAAAATATTGACCTAACTCTACCCCAATATTAAACGCTAATAAGTTTTTCCATAAATCTACAGGGGGGAGATTAAATTTTTGTAATTTAGTTGCCAGACCAAAGCCATGAAACAATCCAAAAAGCATCACCATTATTTTGGTATTGGGTTGAAATCCGAGTAAACGACGAAAGCCGCCCAGGTTGTCGAAGCCTTTATACACAATGGACAGTCCGATAATCGCGTCAATGAGAAATGGATTGACTGCCAGATGATTTAACACCCCCAAAAACAGCGTGATACTATGGCCTAAGGTGAACAGGCTGACATAGACCAGTACTTCGCGGGTGCGGAACAAAAAGAAAATAACACCAACCAGAAACAGTAAGTGATCGTAGCCGGTGACCATATGTTTTGCTCCGATATACAGAAACGCTCCTATGGCTACGCCCTGATTACCTAATAAAAACCGTTCGGTATTGGCATCTACCCCATGCGCAAAAACACTAGAACTTACGAGCAATGAAAAAATCAGTAAGCCAAGTAATTTGGCTAACGGTTGCATTAGGCGGGGCATGTTTAAAGAATATCCTGTTTCAGAGACGAAGAACCATGACTATAGCAGCGGTTGGCAGCTTGCACATTAAAATTTAATGCCATAACGTGTCAATAGCGTGAGCATTAAAAAATAGAAGCCTGCGGTCATCGATATGGAAAGTCCCATGCTCAAATAGAACGCAAGCCCTTTCTTTAGAAAAATGGGTAAGCTGATAAAAAATACCAGGGAGGGAATCACCAGCCAAAAGATGTTACTGGCGAACTCAGCGACTTTTCCAGCCTCTTTGGTATCAATGTACAGCCAGAGCATCGCTAAAATGGAGGTTAGTGGTAAAGAGGCTAATAAAGCCCCCAATAACGAACTTCGTTTTGATAGTTCCGATAGTGTTACGATTAACAGGCTGGTGACTAACACTTTGATGAGGGTATAAAGCATTTTAGATATTTAGTTATACGGACGGCTGAACTTAAATTCTGTCAGCAATGTAAATGATCTTTTTGGAAAGCGTGTGCTTATTTAATGGGAAGCGAAGGCTTGATCTATCAATGCGCATGGTGCTCCGTTACATTTGGAAGTAACGCGCAGACATGATTGGAATTGCCTTGCTCTACTTGCAATGTACTGTGATGGATCGAAAAGCGTTCTTTCAGCGTTTGGATGATCTCGTCAATGAAGGCGTCGCCGGGGTAACCTTCCGGTATGACTAAATGGGCAGTCAGGGCGCTTTCGGTGGTACTCATACCCCAGATATGCAGATCATGTATATCAGTGACGCCAGTGCATTGTTTCAGATAGGCTTCTACAGCGGGTATCTCAATGTGAGCGGGGACAGCGTTCAACGCGAGTTTAAGCGATTGGCGCAGTAAATCCCAAGTGCCGAAAACTATAACAGCCACAATAATTAAGCTCACTAAGGGGTCAAGCCAATACCAGCCCGTGTACATCATGGCTATCCCCGCGAGAACCACGCCTAGAGAAACCGCTGCATCAGCAGCCATATGTAGATAAGCACCACGAATATTCAGGTCATTTTTACTGCCTTTCATGAACAACCATGCCGAAAGCCCGTTGATAACGATGCCGATACCCGCGACTTGTGTAATCATTAATCCCATCACTTCCGGGGACTGTGAAAATCGCTGGATAGCTTCTAGAGCAATGGCACCGCAGGCAATTAGTAAAAACATGGCGTTTGCCAGCGCTGCCAGGATGGAAGTGCTGCGAAAACCATAAGTGTAGCGTTGGTTAGGGACTTTTCGGGTCATTACCGCGGCTCCCCAGACCAGCAATAACCCCAACACATCCGACAAATTATGCCCGGCATCGGCTATGAGTGCTGTTGAGTTGGCCAAGAAGCCATAACTGAACTCTACGATTACAAAGGCAGAATTTAAAAGGATAGCAATGACAAAGGCACGACCATGTCGTTGCGGGTGATGGTAAGTATGGTGGGCGTGGTCATGGGTATGTTCGTGATGATGTGCCATCAGTTTGTTTCCATAAAGGGTTTGCTAAAAGTGCTTAGTTTGTTACTTTGTCTAGCGTTGCCAGCCCGATTATTAATCCAATGGTTGCCAAGGGCAAAAAATAAGGCCCGAAAAACCACATAATAATCGGCAAGCTAAAAAAGAAGGCCCGATTACCAAAGGTATAGTAGCTGCCCGCGCGGTTTAAATAAGCGCAATTGAGTTGATAGGGGGCTTTATCCGTCGATAGGCCGTCCCCTAAGTTAATCATATACCCAACATGATTGTAAAAGCGTATCGACATGGAAAAACAGTAAAAGGCAATAGCGAAATCTAACAGCAACAGCCCCAGTTTAATTTGCCATAACTCGTTGGATAGGGGCATAAAAGCATTGGGATGCCACAAAAGCGCCCATTGCCCAATTTTGTCGCTTAAGTTTAGGGTGCCCATAATCAATAACACCGAAGTGGAAGCCATGAAGTTGGCGGCTATCACTGAATTGCGCAGGGTTTGAATCGCTAAAATATCCATTTTATCACTGGCCATAACCATAGCCACCCAGCGTTCCCGAATTCTGGCATTAAGTGCGTGTACGCTTGACTCGGGTGCGCGGCGGGTACGCCAGTTTAAATACAGGTAATACGCCAGTACTAATATGCAACTGACCCCAAATGCGATAATATCGTAGCTCATGCAACTTTTTTCCTTTTTGCCATTCTAAAACAGTAAAATATTTTCGTTTTAATCATTGAATCCGCTTATTTTCAGCGCATATTGATTACAAAGCGTGGGTTTTTTCAATTTCATCCATAGTAACCTACTATTAGCTGATAAACTAAACTCGCTTTCAATCTAAACAGGAGACTTCTCATGCGTTACGCGATGTTGTTTATTCTGTTTATCACGACGTTTTTTGCCCTTGTAGTTTTTAGTGCTACGGGGCAAGCCGTGACTTCAAATCCCGTTCAACCCGAGCAAGCCAATAAGACCGCCGACAATAATCTGCTTTTAGGCTTGCCGCCGTTAATAATCCCGACAAAAAACCCGCAAACCCCCTCTAAAATTGCCTTGGGCGATAAGCTTTTTCACGACGTACGTTTTTCTATAGATGGAACGGTCAGTTGTGCCTTCTGTCATAAAGATGCCCAAGCCTTTACCGATGGCCTACCGGTGTCAACCGGTAATAATGGCTTGACCGGTACGCGTAATGCACCGACTGTTTTAAATGCGGCGTTTAACCAAACGCAATTTTGGGATGGGCGGGAGCCGGATCTGGAAGGGCAAGCCAAACAACCCTTGCTTAATCCGGTTGAGCATGGTTTAAAAGATTACCAGCCGATACTGGAGATTGTCCGTTCCGATCCTAACTACGCCACCGCCTTCCAAGCTGAATTTGGGATAAAGCCGGATAAGATAAGTATAGATCATGTGGCAAAAGCGATTGCCAGTTTTGAGCGTACGCTTATTGCCGGTGATTCGGCTTTTGACCGCTATTATTTCCAAGCTCAAAAAAATGCCCTGACCGATGCGCAAATTCGTGGCTTGGCTGTGTTTGTCGGGCAAGGCCGTTGTGTTTCCTGTCATACCATTGAACAGGATCATGCCTTGTTTACCGATCAGCGTTTTCATAACATCGGGATTGGTATCAATCAGGTAAAAAGCGAAGTACCTCGGCTTACCCACGCATTTTTAGAGGCCAAAAATAAGGGCGGCAACGTCGATGTGATGGTATTAGCGGATAAAAAAACTGCTGAACTGGGCCGTTTTGCGGTAACCGATGAGTTGGCGCAATTGGGTGCTTTCAAAACACCGACTTTGCGGAATATTGCCTTGACGGCTCCTTATATGCACGATGGTAGCTTGAAGACGCTGAAAGACGTAATGATCCATTACAACAATGGCGGTGTTAGCAATGCTAAAGACAAGGTTAATGATTTTTTAAGCGGTGGCATACGGCCCCTTAATTTAATGGACTCGCAACTGGATGATTTGGTGGATTTTATGGGAGCACTCACCAGTTCCAAGTTTGTTACCGCCCCGCAAACTCAAGCGTCGCACTGAGCAAGGAATTGATTATGAAAACAATTAATACTGGCCGCCGGAATTTTATTAAAAGCACTGGAGCATTAACCCTCGGTGTGACTTTGCCAATTAGCCTGATTGAATTGGCATTTGCTGAAAGTGCGCAAAATTTTAGTTTTGCCTATATTTCGGATGCCCACATCCAACAAATTGCAGGCGCACGTTTTGTTAGAAATTGGGATCGCGGCTTGATTCGCGCAGTTGCGGAAACCAATTTACTAAGCCCTAAGCCTGATTTTGTGATTTTTGGCGGCGATTTGGCGCAATTGGGCAGCAAAGCCGAACTGGATCACGGTGCAGAAATTTTGTCGGCATTACAGGCCAAAGTACATCACGTCATGGGTGAGCACGATTATTATTTGGACTTGGGTGAATACTGGGAAAAACTTTTTGGCCCGCAATACTATAGTTTTGATCATAAAGGGGTGCATTTCATCGTCCTTAACAGTATCAGAACTTATGATGATTGGACGTTTAAACGCTGGCCGACCAACGAACAACGTATGCTGGAAATGGCTGGGTTGGATAACCCTAATGGTTCGCCGTTTATGGTGGGTGATGAACAACGTAAATGGTTGCAAACGGATTTATCCAAAGTTGAAAAACACACGCCTATTGTGGTGTTTTCACATTCGCCCTTGCAAAAAATCTACAAAGGCTGGAATTTTTGGACGGAAGATGCCGAACAAATTCAGGCTATGTTGAAACCGTTTAAAAAAGTGTCGGTCATCTATGGGCATGTCCATCAAATCCAATACAACCAAATTGGCAATATCAGTTTTAATTCGGTCATGGCAACCGCCTGGCCGTGGCCGTATCCATCGGCTTACGCCCAGGCGCAGCAGTATTTGCCAAAACTGACCGTGCCTATGAACCGCGCCGATCCGTTTTTCGAGCGTGATGCGACGGGTTGGCAAATGATTAATCTGGATAATGGTCGGGTGGATTTAAGTTATACCCTCTATAACAATACCAGCCGTATTGTGCGTTTTAACCAGCAAACTAAACACCCTGAAGACCTTGCCTATCAAAGCGAATCCGCCAGAATTCCGCCGCAAAAACACTACTAATTTTCAGGAGTAAGCACATGATCAGCTTTCGTAAAAATATAATTTCGTTAAGTTTCGGTATGATGGCGATGGTTCTTGCTGGCAACGTTTTGGCGGATGAGTTTAAGGACGCCGACATACAACGTTGGCAACAACAGTTTACCGGTGTGGTCACCGAGGGACGTGCCCTATGGACTAGCCCAAAACTGGGGAGTAATGGCGTAGCCTGTGCACAATGTCATCCGAACGCCGCCAATACCCATCCCGAAACCTATCCTAAATTTCAAAAACAAATCGGTAAAGTGATCCCCCTGTGGGAAATGATCAACTGGTGTCTTAAAAATCCTCTGGAAGGGCAGCCCTTAGCCGCCGATGACCCTAAAATGACTGCTTTACAAGCGTACGTTACCTATGAACGTAGAGGCGTAAAACTGGAGCCGGGTAAGCATTAAGGAGTTTGTACGGTTTAACTGACTGTTAAGTCGATGCTGTATTTGTAGCTTTTTGTTTTATTGGTATTGTTTATCCTACTAAAGACGCTTGTCGAGCCATAATCTCGACAAGCGTTCCTCTGAGGGCATTGTCGGTTTGCTGATAAAGCAGATTTCGATTGCAGCCTGATAAAATCACCACCAGAATATCAAAATCTTCGATAATATTCACAGGTCTCAGTTTAAAGCTGGCCGGTGTATGGCATCGAATTGACTGATTTTGCGAAAAAACAAGCGTGTGCAATAGCTTATTTTAAAAACTAACCTGAGGAATATTTTTGGAAAATTTCACGCCCTTCCCAGCATTTTCAGGCGGTATCCTGATTGGGCTTGCAGCATCCGTGCTGTTATTATTTAACAGACGGATTGCCGGTATCAGTGGCATTATGGCCGGCATGCTCGCTGCTGGTAAAACAGAATTATTTTGGCGCATGGCTTTCTTGGCAGGTATTGTTATAGGTGCCGGGTTATTCAATTTGATAAAACCTGATTTTTACCAGCCGCGCGAAAACTTTCCAATCTGGTTACTTGCTTGCGCTGGCTTCCTGGTCGGTTTCGGTACCCGTATGTCGAATGGTTGTACCAGTGGTCATGCAATTTGTGGCATAGCCAGACTGTCCCTGCGTTCAATTGTCGCTACGCTGACTTTTATGGCAAGCGGCTTTTTGACGGTTTACCTTATGCGTCATGTGCTAGGGGGGCAGGTATGAAGCCTGTCACGACCGCGTTTCTCAGTGGCATACTGTTTGGGGTTGGTTTAGCGCTTTCCCAAATGACTAATCCCGATAAAGTGCTTAATTTTTTGGATATTGCCGGAAACTGGGATCCCAGCTTGGTTTTGGTCATGGCCGGTGCGCTGGGCATCACTTTTTTTTCTTTTAGAAAAATACTTAAACAACCGGGGCAGTTATTTGAGGTAGAACTTTACCCCATAAATACAGCGGGTATTGATAAACCGCTTATTATAGGTTCTGCAATTTTTGGCATTGGATGGGGTATTGGAGGATATTGCCCAGGGCCTGTGGTTGCCGGACTGGGGTTAGGTAATGTCGAGTCGGTTGTTATGGTGTTCTCTATGTATACAGGTTTTTTTGTCCATCGTTTGTTTAACAAGTGAAACTGATTTAAAAGGATAGCGCTTTGGAAAGCTGGGTGAATTATTCTAACGTTCTTGCTTTTAAATATAGAAAGGATGCGGTTGCAGGATTGAAACGTTGTGGAATGGCAGCAATGTTTCATGTGTTTCGTGGTTATTTAATGAAACAGTAACGTGTTTCATTGAAACGTCTGTGACATGATCGAAAAAAGCGGGCTATTGAGGGTATGAGATATAAATCAATAAAAACAATAAATTAATTTATTTTGGCATATACCTTGCTATATTGAATTTGAACTATTAATGCTGTTTTGCTCGAAAACGCTTAAGACTCATCAAATAGCTATTGTTGATTTAAAAATACAAATTTTAGTGTGTAAAAAATAATAATAATAACTTAATTAGGAGAAAAACATGTCACAACACCATACAGTCTTAATCATCGGCGGTGGCGCAGCAGGCGTTTCCGTTGCCAACAATATGCGCCGCCAAAATGCTACTGTTGATATTGCGCTTATTGAACCGTCTGAACAGCATTATTACCAACCGGGATTTACCATTATCGGTGGGGGAGCTTACACGTTAAAACAAACCACGCGCAATGAAGCCGATTTAATACATCCCTCCGTGACCTGGATCAAGGATTATGCTGAAAGCTTTCAGCCGGAACAAAACGGCATAACCCTGCGCTCCGGTGCAACGCTTAGCTATGATTATCTGGTGGTTTGCCCCGGCTTACAATTGGATTGGGACAAAATTAAAGGCTTGCCGGAAACCTTGGGTAAAAATAATGTCTGTAGTAACTATTCTGCTAAGACTGCGGAATATACCTGGGAATGTATTCAACAATCGGCATCCGGCACCGCGTTGTTTACGCAGCCACCTATGCCAATAAAATGCGCAGGCGCACCGCAAAAAATCATGTATCTGGCAGCAGATCGTTTTCGCAAAAAACGCCTATTAGATAAAATTAATGTTGAATTTTGTAATGCCGGCCCTGCTATTTTTGGTATCCCATTTTTTGCCAAAGCGTTAATGAAAGTAGTGGCTGGCTATGGCATTAAAACTCATTTTGGGCATAATCTGGTTGCGATTGATGGCCCTGCCAAGACCGCTACCTTTGAAACGACTGATAGCGATGGTAACAAGCAACACGTTGTTAAAGCCTTCGACATGATTCATGTCACACCGCCACAAAGCGCACCGGATTTTATTAAAAAAAGCCCCTTAGCGAATGCGGCAGGCTGGGTGGATGTGCATGAGCGGACTTTACAGCATAACAAATACGCCAATATTTTCGGTTTGGGTGACGCTACTTCAACCCCTAATGCCAAAACGGCTGCTGCGGTTCGGAAACAGGTGCCGATTTTGGTGGATAACATTCTGCATCTCATGAACAGCAAAGCCGTGGAGGAAAAATATGACGGTTACGGCTCCTGCCCTTTAACAACCTCGCTAAGTACCGTGATGCTGGCGGAGTTTGCTTATGGTGGCAAAGTAACGCCGTCTTTCCCTTGGTTGGATCCTCGGAAAAATTTGTTTATCTGGTGGATTGGCAAAAAAATTGGTTTCCCTTGGATGTATTGGCATTTAATGTTGAAAGGCTACCGCATAGATATTCCACATTTGGAATCTTACGCCAAACGCTTTACGCAAGAGGAATAACTGAAGTCGTAGAGACGCAAAATAGTGCGTCTCTACTTTTTGCATTTTCACCACTCACGTCATCAATACCCTATAATCCTCAATGACTGAACCCCATACTACCGCGTCACACTTGACAAGGTACTTACCGATTATCGGTTGGCTAAAAACCTATACCCGTCAAGATTTTAACGGTGATTTATTTGCCGGGGTCATTACTGCCATTTTGCTGGTTCCGCAGGGAATTGCCTACGCAATTCTGGCAGGTTTACCGCCGGAGCTTGGGCTGTACGCGAGTATTTTGCCGCCGGTAGTGTATGCGTTGCTTGGCACCAGTAGAACCTTATCGGCGGGGCCTGCGGCAGTAGCGGCAATTATGATTGCCAGTGCTTTGAGTGCGCCCGAAGTCAGTGCATTGGGTAACCCGCTACAAAGCGCGTTGATTTTATCGGCTGAAAGTGGGCTGATTATGTTATTAATGGCATTGTTGCGCATGGGTGGCTTGGTGAATTTTATCAGCCATCCGGTTTTAACGGGTTTTACCAGTGGCGCGTCGCTGTTGATTATAGTGAGTCAAATTCCGCACATGCTGGGCTTGAAAACGCCAACGTGTGGCTGGGATGCTGCTTGTTACAGCGGGTATGTTCAAGGCTTTAATACCATCACGCTTTGGATTGCGTTGGCGGCATTCAGTTTATTAGTGTTATTCGGCAAACCACTCACCGCGTTACTGAAGAAAATAGGCTTATCGCTATCCGTTGTGACCGCTGTCAGCAAGTGCGGGCCTTTATTAACGGTGCTGCTCGGGACGGCGGCGGTAAGTTACTTTAACTTGCACATCCAACAGCACGTTGCGGTTGTGGGTCATGTTCCTTCCGGCTTTCCGGTCTTAAGTCTCGACTTTATCCGTAGCGAACAATGGCGGTTGTTACTTCCTAGTGCCGCGTTTATTTCGTTAATCGCCTATGTGGAAAGTGTTGCGATTGCGAAAGTGACTGCCAATTTTAGGGGTGAAAAAATTGCCCCTAACCAAGAGTTGATTGCGTTGGGGGCAGCTAATCTGGCAAGCGCATTGTCTGGGGGTATGGCGGTTGCCGGGGGCTTTAGCCGAACCATGGTGAACTTTACGGCAGGTGCCAGAACCCAAATGGCCATGTTAATCGCGGCGGGTATTTTGGCTTTAGCGGTGAGTTACTTTTCCCCGTGGTTTGAAAATATCCCTAAAGCGGTGTTGGCAGCGATTATTTTGATTGCCATCATTCCTTTGGTGCGCTTAAAAAATATTCTGCACACCTGGCGTTATGATCGGGGTGATGGTATCGCAGAAGTAATGACTTTGTTAGGAGTTTTAGTGTTAGGCATTGAGGAGGGTATTTCCTTAGGGATTGTATTGACGATTGCCAGTCATTTACGCAAATCTAGCCAACCGCATATTGCCGTAGTTGGGCGCATACCGGATACCGAACATTTTCGTAATATCAAACGGCATCATGTGGAAACCTGGCAGCACTTATTAATGATTCGCATTGATGAAAGCATCACTTTTACCAACATTAATTTCATTGAAGAATATTTGATTGCTGAATTAAGGCGAAAACCGGATGCTAAACATATCGTGCTTATTTTTACTTCGGTTAGCGACATTGATGCGACCGCTTTGGAAGCACTAGAAAATTTGAATCAATCCTTACAAGCCGCCGGTAAAACCTTAAATATCTCCGAAGCCAAAGGGCCGGTTATGGATAAATTGGAAAAAACTGATTTTATTAAACAGCTGAAACCCGGTAAGGTGTTTTTTCGTAATGTCGACGCGGTTAAGGAATTAGCCGGGTGAACAGCGGGCATTAATGCTCTTTAGGCTACAAACAGTATATCTGCCAGTGCTTCCCTGAAAAACCTCAGCTTTACCGCTTAATTTTAGGGCATAGCGAAAATCCTAAAATTCTCATCTTAAATTCCCCCGAACAGTTGAAAAACTGAGTTAATCAACTATTCTAAAATACGCAAAGGCTCTATTTGCTAAGGCAATAGATTTTTGAATGGCTATAGTGTGGTAATTAATTACTGATTCCCCCTTCACGGCCAGCCCGTATTTATCTGAATAATTTTTCATCAGCATGCCGTATTGCTATTTTTACTGCAAAAAATGCGTAGCCTAATCCTCAGTTTCATCCTGTTAGGTATAAGCAGTCAGGTTGTGGCTAAACATTACTCTGCTGATGATTTAGCTGAGCTTTCTATTGAAGAATTGTTGAAGATTGAAGTAATCAGTGCGTCACGTTTGGGACAAAAAACCAGTCAGACCCCCTCTGCGCTTTCAGTGCTTACTGCCAGTGACATTCGTACTTTTGGTTGGCGCACCCTTGCGGACGCAGTTAATGCTATGCGTGGCTTAAACACCAGTAACGACCGGAATTACAGCTATCTGGGGGTGCGCGGTTTTTTGCATCCCAACGATTACAATTCGCGCGTGTTGATTATGATTGACGGACAGCGCATGAATGAAAATATCTTCGATGGCGGCTATCTGGCGCAAGAGTTTTTGTTAGACATTGATATGGTCGAGCGCATCGAATTTATTCCTGGTTCGGGTTCTTCAATCTACGGCGCAAACGCCCTTTTGGGGCTAATCAATGTGGTTACCAAAAAAGGCGAGGCTATTAATGGCGGCCAACTAGCTGGTGAAGTCAGTAGCTTTGATACCTACAAAGGCAGAGCCAGTTATGGCAAAAAACTGGCTAATGGCGCAGATCTTTTATTTTCAGCCTCACATTATGATAGCGCTGGCGTTAAAAACCTTTATTTTCCTGAATTCGACGATCCCGCCACTAATAATGGCGTCGCCCATAACATGGATACCGAGCGCGCAGACCGTTTGTTTGGCAGGATTCAGTATGAAGAGTTTACGCTCATGGGTGGTTTTGTCGATCGCTTCAAGCGGGTGCCAACTGCCGCTTTTTCAGCTATTTTTAACGATCAGGACTTTTTTACGCGTGATCAGCAGTTTTTTGGCAATTTAAAATATCAAAAAAACCTGACCGAAAAAACTACCCTACAACTAAAAGGCTTTTACCAAGGTTATGACTATTCCGCTAATGAAGCCTATAACAATGACGGTCGGGTAGTCAATTACGACGCCAGTAGCGGTCGGTGGTGGGGCGGCGAAGCGCAACTGACCAGTACCTTTTTTGAAGGGCATCGTTTGATGCTTGGGCTTGAATATCAATACGATCAGCGTCAACGCTTTATCAATTACGACCTTGATCCCTATTTACCCTATCAAGACAGCAATAGCCACGGTAATCGTCTTGAACTTTACGTGCAAGATGACCTAGAGATTGTTGATGAGTTAATCTTCAGTGCTGGCTTGCGGCTGGATTACCATCATATGTTAAAAAAATTGCAACTCAACCCCCGGCTTGGATTGATATGGAATCCCTGGGAAAGTACCAATTTTAAATTGCTCTACAGTTCTACCTTTCGCGCGCCTAATGCTTGGGAACGGAACTACAATGTCGGTGGAGTCATTCCTAATACTGACAACAGTGAAGAGCAAATTAAGAGCTATGAAAGCATTGTCGAATGGCATTCATCAACTGGTTTAAAATTAACCGGTGATCTGTTTTACAATGATATTTCCCAACTTTTGGAACAAAATAATGAATCGGGCTATGGTGCCAGTGGAGCATTTTTTAACATTGGACATTATCACGCGTTTGGTATTGAGTTGGAGTCCGAAAAACGCTGGAGCAATGGACGCTTACTCAAAGCCTCTTATACTTATAATCGGCTAACCAATGAGGTTGATGGGGCATGGGCGACTGCCTCGCCGCAAAATATTTTCAAGCTGCATTACGCTGAACCCCTCTATAACAATTTTGCCAAGCTGGGCATTGAAAGCATTTTTGTAGATGAGCGAAGGACACCGCAAAACGGGGTCGCTAAATCTTATAATCAACTTAACTTAAACTTAAGTAGTGACCAACTTGTAAAGGGTCTGGATGTCTCCTTTGCGATTTACAATTTATTAGATAGCCACTATCAGATGATTGGGGGTACAGGCCCTGCCGATATTACGCAAAATATTTTGCCAATGAACGGGCGCGAATTTCGGTTTAAAATACAAATAACTTTTTAGCGCTTTGGTTATCAAACATGACTTTCGCGCATACCAGCCAATTAAAAACGCTATCATTGTTAAGGGCTTACGCAACGATGAGTTGGAATTTTTAACGTAATGTTAAAAGTGCATAGCATTTTTAGCCGATTCATCGTTGCGTTTCTGCTCGCGGGGTCTATTTCGCCTCAGGCGAACGCTGAGACTGGAGATGAAGAAGCACTAAAAACGGCGTTTTTATTTAACTTTTTTAAGTTTATTGAATGGACGGAAACAGAAAGTAACCAAGCTTATAGCTTATGCACGGTTAATAATGACCATCTAGGCGATAGCCTGATAGCACTTGAAAACAAAACCATTAGAAGTAAAGCGTTAGTTATTCGTCGCGGTATCAGTGGCCAAGATCTAAAAAATTGCCACATGGTTTTTATCAGTGCGGCTGAAAATGCGACGGACATTATCCGGGATTTAAAAGACCTACCGATAGTCACTATCAGTGATAAGCCGGATTTCATAGGTCAAGGTGGTATAATCGGTCTGGAACAAGATGAGGGTCATCTCAGTTTTGTTATTAATCTTAGTGCGGCAAAAGCGGTCAATATTTACATTAATGCACAATTGCTTAAACTGGCGAAAAGAGTGTTTGAAGTTAATTAAAAATATTTTGTCCATCACACTAAAAATATAAAATCCTTCATCGAAAGCAGTAATGCACTAAGTGGCATTTATATTCATTGCAGTGCATATCCCTAAACCATCGAAGTCACTATGCCATACAATCAATCCCTAGCACAGCGCGATCTTGCGGTCTTGTGGCATCCTTGCACACAAATGAAGGATCATGAAACTTTGCCGATGGTTCCGATTAAAACCGGGCAGGGTGTTTGGCTGGAAGATTTTGAGGGTAACCGTTATCTGGATGCAATCAGTTCGTGGTGGGTTAACCTGTTCGGGCATGCTAATCCTGCTATTAATGCCGCTTTAAAAGCGCAGCTTGATACCTTGGAGCATGTGATTTTTGCAGGCTTTACGCATCAGCCGGCGATCGAGTTGGCAGAACAGCTACTGGCAGTGGCTCCCTCAGGGCTTAAGCGTTGCTTTTATGCCGATAATGGCTCAGCAGCAGTGGAAGTGGCGCTAAAAATGAGTTTTCATTACTGGCGCAACCAGGGGCAGGCGCAAAAAACCAAATTTATTACTTTGGAAAACAGCTATCACGGAGAAACGCTTGGCGCGTTAGCCGTAGGTAATGTTGCCTTGTATAAGGAAACCTATGCGCCACTGCTGATGGAGGTAATTACAGTCCCCAGTCCTGATTGCTACGCACGGGAGGAGGGGGAATCCTGGGCGGATTATTCCACGCGCCGTTTTGTGTTGATGGAGCAGACTTTACAGCAACACGCTGAGTCGGTGTGTGCGGTTATTATTGAGCCGCTGGTGCAGTGCGCTGGTAATATGCGCATGTATGATCCGGTGTATTTAACCCTCCTGCGGGCTGCCTGCGATAAGTACCAGGTACACTTGATTGCGGATGAAATTGCGGTGGGCTTCGGGCGGACGGGCACTTTGTTTGCCTGTGAACAAGCGGGGATCAGCCCTGATTTTATGTGCCTGTCCAAAGGCCTAACCGGGGGTTATTTGCCCTTGTCGGCGGTGTTGGCTACCGAGACGGTATATCAGGCATTTTATGATGACTACGACCGTCTGACGGCTTTTTTGCATTCGCACAGTTATACAGGCAATGCGCTTGCGTGTCGAGCTGCGCTGGCTACGCTCAGTATTTTTCAGCAACAGCCGATTATCCAGCAGAATAAGCATTTGGCGGCACTGATGGCGCAAGCGGTTGAGCGTTTTAAGGAACACCCAAATGTTGCGGAAGTAAGGCAAAGCGGAATGATTGTTGCCATCGAACTGGTTAAAAACAAGCACACCCGAGAGCCTTATCCCTGGCAGGAACGGCGTGGTTTGAAAGTTTATCGGTATGCGTTGTCGCAAGGTGTCTTATTACGTCCCTTAGGCAATGTCATTTATTTTATGCCGCCTTATGTGATTACTGAAGCAGAGATACAAAGGATGGTTGATTTAGCATGGCAGGGATTACAATTCGCAGTGAAAGATTGAAGATGCCGAGCGTTACTATAAAAAGCCCGCTTTAACGTGGTTTTTTTGCTTCAATTATACTGATGTTCCGCTAATACTTAATTTCCCATCCAGGGCAATTCAACTCAATGTTTTGAATTACACCTACAGCTGTTTTTCTTTTACGCTAGCTGCCTTAAGCTCCATTTATCTAATTGGTTATCAAACGTTGCCATAATCACCATTAGGTTAGGGGGATTTTATGAACTATGGCACAGGGTAAAAAGCAATTTTAATTCATACGTTTTTTGCAGAGTGCTGCAAATATTGTCATACATTTTTTGTGGAATCTATAAATAGTGGCTTATATTTTTCCAGTGTTGCGTGGGGGAAAAATAAAAAATTCCTTTATTACAAATGCTTAAAAATAGAGGTTAAGAAAAATATAACTGGCATAGTTAATGCCGATTTCTGGCTGTGGCAACAGAGCTTTAATGTTAATTCAACTAAGGAAAAAAATGAAAATACTTATTAAAACGCTGGTCGTTTGGGTGGCTTTATTAATGTCGCAATCAGCAATGGCGATTTTAAACAACGCGGGAGCATTGTGGATTTACGATGTTCCAGTTGGTATTGCAGGTGTACCGCAAGTGTTCGTGTCGCCTTGGGGAGCATCAGTAATGCAGAGTTATGATCTTAATGTTACAGCAGCCGATAATTATGACTTTACGGTTCTTGGTTCGAGCCATGTAAAAAGTCCAAGCTTGCCGGCATGGAGCACTACGGTCGATGCGGCCCAAATCGTTGACGCCACCGGTGCGGTTGTTACTAACTTGACTGCGGCCAATCCCACTGGAGCAAATTATAATCTTTACGCCAACAGTGTTAATTTATTGCCTGGCCGTTACCTGTTAAACATTACGACCACTTGCGCTACTTGGTGTACGCTTAGTTTTAATAAGCCCTCGTTTACCATTAGCCCGACCAATATTAATACTTTACCGCCAGTGATTACTTCAACATCACTCCGGGACGGGACAATCGGACAAGAATACAATTATTTTACGTCCACTAATTATGGGCAGCTTACTTTAGTCACTGCTGCAACAAAAACAGGCCACTCACTCAATTTCAAGGTAACAGGATTACCTAGCGGATTAACTTATACCGATAACTATGGTTTTGGTACATGGAGTCTTGGTGGCGGTGGTTTCTACACATTTTTTAGAGGGGTGCCAACAACTGTAGGCACTTCAAATGTAACCATCACAGTAACTGATACAGTAAATAAGTTATCAACTTCCAGCACATTACCGTTAACCATTAATGATGCCGCCATTAGTTTTGCGCCCACTTTGCCGGATGGTGTATTCAATACCCCGTATTCCGCTACATTACCGGCTGCAACAGGCGGCAGTGGCGGCTTTACTTATACGCAAACCGGTTTACCAAATGAATTAACCTTAATCGGGGATACCATATCAGGCACACCGACTCAGACTGGTACATATTCGATTAATATTACGGCAACCGATAGCGTAGGTTTCTCCGTAGTTGTGCCGGTTACGTTTAAAGTTATTAATCCTGCTTTACCAGTTGCCTGTTCAGGTACAAATGCAGGTATTACCGCTTTTAGTGCTGGCAATATTGTCGTTAATGGCGGCATAAGTCTGCTTGATAACCTGTCAACCGGCAATCTTAGTGCCAGCAATACCAGCTTTCAAGATGGCTTGGTTGATTGGAATAAAGCGGGCTTGATTATTGACTACAATGGCTTTGTAGATGCAAAGGGTTGTACACTTAACAGCTTGACTGTCAAACCGGCTATCACTATTTCAACCACTTCGTTATTGCCGGGTACTACCGGTACTGCCTATTTAGCACCGCTTACAGTTTCTGGTGGCCTTACACCTTACAATACAACAGTAAGTGGGCTTCCAAGTGGCTTGAGTTTTGATGGCATTAATATCATTGGTACACCATTAGTTTCGGGAGTATTCCAAGTAACGGTAAGCAGCATTGATGCGTTGACCTTCACGACTACAACGTCTTTAAGTTTGACCGTAAATGCACTCCCTATTACTTTTGTGCCAGTATTACCTAATGGCACAGTCGGGGGTGTTTACTCAACAACGCTTGCTGCAACAGGTGGCACTGGAACTTTTACATATTCTGCGGCTAACCTTCCGGCTGGCTTAGTATTATCAGGTAATACGATCAGCGGTACACCAACTATTGCGGGTGTTGCCAATGTATCGCTGACGGTAACCGATGCGGCGGGGGTTGTATCAACCCAAAACGTGAAGTTGACTATCAACAGTGCGCCTGGAAATTATACCGTTAGTAATACCGGTAAAGGTTCAATTAAAACAGTTGGTGTTGGCTATCTAATGGTGGGCACTAAAAAATTGATTTGGGATGCAACAACAACCATTGTCGTTAATAAACCAACAGGTGTAATAAATATAATAGATAGTTCCGTGAAAGCGGGTATGAAAATTAGTTGGAGTGGTATGCTCGATAAAAAAACCAATACCGTTTTAACTAAAACGATAACGATTAATTAATCGGCGTTTATTGAAAAGCGAGTTGCAAAAGTAGCAACTCGCTTTAGATTTCTAAGAGTAGTGTCACCTTGTTTTCAACATGTATCGAAAAACTTGAAAAGAGGATTAGATTTTACTGGCCTCTTGCATAACTTGGCATAAAACTACCCAGTCTCAAGCTGAGTTTTTTAGCCGCCTTGAGCAAATTCTGGCAATGGCTTACGTTGAAATCAAAAACCTTGGCTGAGGCTAGAAAAGAATCTGACGCATATAAGGCGATGGTTATAGAGGGTACAGACCCTAGCCTTGAACGTAAGCTTGTTATGGAGCGAAAAAGGCAGGCGCAAATTGCAGAACAGGCGGAAGCAGCCAAGCTTGCAGCCCTAACGACCGTCAACGGCTTATATCAACGCTGGATTGAAATATCAGTTAAAGGCCGTAAAGACCTGCCTGAGACTGAAAAGGGCGTGCTGCCCATTATCGGCGTGTGGATGTACGCAAGGGGCACATTACCGAATTTGTAGACCAGCTTATCTTACGTGATGCAAAGCACACTGCACGCAACACTTTAAAACTGGTGCGGCAGATGTTCCGGTTTGCGGTTGACCGCGATTTGATTGAATTTGACCCGACGGCAGGCTTAAGTATCACCAAAGTGACGACCAAGCCAACCGAGCGGGATAGGGTGCTATCTGATGCAGAAATCAGGGCATTGGCGCACCAAATACCCTTGGCAGGATTAATGCCATCGACCGAGGCGGCTATCTGGATCATGTTATCAATCTGTTGCCGGGTGGGTGAACTATCGCGTGTGAAGCTGGAGCATGTTGACCAGAACGCCGGTAGTTGGGTTATTCCGGCAGAACACTGCAAAAAAGGTAAGCAGCACACAATCTATTTATCAAATTTTGCGCGTACCCAGTTTGAAACACTCTTGAGCGTAACCCAGTCAGGCGTTTGGTTGCTTCCTAACCGTGATAATAACGGGCATGTGTGCGACAAAAGCCTATCCAAGCAAATAGACAGCCATCAAAATGCAGCCATTCAATCCCACCGGTCAAAGTTAAACACCTCATTGGCGCTATCCGGCGGCAAATGGACACCGCACGACTTAAGGCGTTCAGGCGCCACGCTGATGGGGAATCTGGGCATTAGTCCTGATGTAATCGAAAAGTGCCTTAACCCCGAGGAAAACAAGATTAGGCGAATCTACCAACGCCAAGAGCTGAAAGCGGAGTAGGCGGAAGCTTGGCGGCTATTGGGGGATCGGTTGGCGCTATTGACCAGTAATGGCGATAAGGTGATACCGCTTAAGGCTAAGGCTTAATAGTGCCAGATGATGCTATACTTAGCCATAACGTAGCATAAAAACAGGCACGGGGATCATGGCAACAATTTATTTTGACACTTTAGAAGCAGCCACCAAATTAAAAGAATCAGGTTTTACCGAGCAGCAAGCCGCCGCATTGGCGCATTTGCAAAAACAAGCTATTGATAGCGCCATAGGGCAAGCCCAACATGATTATCATCTTGACGATGTAGCAACCAAGCGTGATCTAAAGGAACTTGAAACAAGCTTAAAGCACGATATTGAACTATTAAGGGCTGAAACTAAACGCGATATTGCCGAAACTAAAGCCGAATTAATAAGGTGGGTGGTAGGCGTTGGCTTACTGCAAACCAGCCTAATTATTGGCGCGTTGATGAAAATGGCGCACCTGATTTGACCATTTCAAACATCAAGCTTAGTTTTAGCTGGCGAATGTCGGACTTCTAGTAGATTGGCTTGGTACCTCAATGAAGGTTTTACATGAGCAGAATGCACAATCCAGCACACCCGGGCGAAGTATTGCGGGAGTGGTTGCCAGAAGATATGACAGTTACGCAAGCTGCCAAAGAACTCCAAATATCCCGTGTTACGCTTTCAAAAGTGTTGAATGGTAAGGCAGGCATGGCACTACGCCTTGCAGACTCGCTAAACACATCCCCTGATGTTTGGCTTGGAATGCAAACGCAGTGGGATTTATGGCAAGCAGAACAGCAACCCAGACCGATCATTAAACCGCTCGCAAGGTTGGTGGCATAACCAATTTAACCGGATAGCTTTAGCGGGCAATAAGCACGATTCATCACCGTGTTTCCGGGTGATGGTGCGCTTTGATGGAGTGGCTGATGTGTGAGAACACAAGAAAAGCTTTGGGTATTCCTCCAGAATATTCTTCCAGTAAAAATGAGCCTCTTGATGATGAACTTGTAGATGCTATTAACGACTTTTCCAGATTTGTTACCGATCTTTTGCACAATCCGCCCGACACTCTTAGGGAAAAATGGTTAACAGATTATTCCGCTCCCATCACTCCAGATGATGAAATTTTTGAGTTAAGAAAGAAGGTGGTTATTGAGGAGTGTCTTATAGATAATCACAATCCAGACCAAGGGCGCGCTGAAGAATATCTAAAGGAAATTGCAGATTGTTTTGCTAAAGATACGTTACCTTCAAAATCAGCGCGTGATTATTTTTGTAGTGAGGTTGCGCTTGGTCTTGAAAATAATCAGGGACGTGCAAAATCTAAAAAAGGTAAAGTCGGGCGACCAAAAAACTTTAAAAAGCACATCGATACTTACTTAAGGGTTGTGGAAGAACGTTCAAAACCAAAATCTGAGAGGCTACCTATAAGATTAGGTAAAGGTGGTTTATATGACAAAGTTGGCGAAGAACATAAGCTTTCAGGTAGTGGCGCTAAATCTGCTTGCGACAACATAGAACGACAACTCAAGGATGAAGAATTGTTGAAAAATTTAGCCAAAACGAAAGAAACCAATACCTTAGCTATAGGAGTAACTTTATTAATGGGTAAGTTTATACGGGCGCTGAAAAACATGAAAACGGAGCGTGAGCGAAGTGATGTTTTTTAGTCCCCGGTAGGCGAAGGGAAATGCGCCAATCCGACGTGCGCTATAGCGCGCGAGGGAGGCAAGCATTTTATCCCGAAGCCGTAGAGTCATTGTGGTAGCCTTGACGTAGTAGGTAGCGAAGCGTAGTACGTAGTCGAGGCGGACGCAGGACGAAGCGGGGCTAGATTGATTCGCCGCGTGGCGAATCGATTTTTGTGGCAGGGAGGTCCAAAAATCTTCCATGAGGCGCGCTGTGGCGCGCAGAAATAAATATGTTTTTTACTATCCTGAATTAAAAACATACCAAAATAGTTTTATATGTGAATAATAAGCAACCATGCCTAAGCAATCCCGCTTAGGATAAACCCTTACACGGTGACATGGTATGAAAAATCAAGCCCAATTTCCAGCAGCAGTAAATCAAATGTTGCGATGCCCGGTGGTCTCTCAATCAACCGGCATGGCACGGTCAACAATATATCGCCGCATTCAATCGGGATTATTCCCCAAGCCAGTAAGCCTAGGTGGTGAGCGGGTAGCGTGGCCTGCAAGTGAAGTCCAAGCTATAAATAGCGCCCGTATTTCTGGCAAATCCGATGACGAAATCAAGAAAATAGTCACTGAGTTGGAAGCGTCAAGGAAACCGGAAGGGGTGGTTGGGGGTGCGTTATGAGACCGGAAACTATCACAATCAACGGTGTTGAACACGGAGTAAGGCGCTGTGCAACAAGTATTAAGAACCTGCCGTTGTTATTCCACGCAACCAATTCATCTTTAATAAATGGGACGGATGTCGAAAGTATCGATGATCTGTTATCAATAAAGAACGATGTGGAACTGTGGGCTAGGGGGCGATAACCGTAATTGGGACGATTTTCGCCCTGCTTGACCATGACGAGATAAATAGCGATGAGTCTCAAGCATTAGGTTGGCTAATCACTGGACTGGGAGGCTTGCAGGATATTTTGCACGAGTCAGGCATAGTCTTAACCAATACCAAAGGAATTTTAAGCGGGACAATTCCAGCACCCGTAGCAAAACCCCACGCGCATAAAAAAGCCGCTACTAACTAAACTTAACAGCGGCCTTTGTGAGATATTCCAGATTTAAAATCAATACGTTGCAGTGTTGATTTTAGCTGAAGCCTTACGAGTCCGCAAGGGTCAATCACATGATCAGCAAAACAAAATCCTCCACTCAGAGCCAGCAACTAAAAATTTTAGCTTGGCTCCAATCCAGCAAACCTTTGTCCACGCATCAAGCCCGTGCCGAATTGGGGATCATGCACCCCGGGGGGCGAATAAGGGAGCTTCGCCAAAAGGGGCATAACATAATCACCTACAGGCGAACCGTGGATGACGGAGTTAGGCGGCATCACGGCGTTGCCGAGTATGTTTTGCTAGCGAAGGTGGTGTCATGAGCACTTCCAGAAAATACCCGCCATTCAAACGATTGCCAGAACAGGATGAATCTTAATGGCTGGCAGTAAGCGCAGCAAAGCCAAAAACCGCAAAGATGGTGGTGGCTACACATCACGCCCCGACCACATTTTTAAGGCTAATTTATTCCACAAAACCGCGCCACCCGTAGCAATTTTAAGCCACATGGCAGCTCGGCTGCTCAATGATTTATGTTGCCAATTCAACGGCTTTAATAATGGCGATATTTGTGCGGCGGCGAAAATATTAAAACTGTACGGTTGGCGGTCTAATTCCAGTATTAACAATGCATTGGCGGAGTTGATAGCACTTGGTTTCTTGGAGCAAACTAGGCAAGGCGGGCGCAACAAATGCAGTCTGTACGCACTCACATGGCAAGCAATCGACGAATGCAAAGCAGAGCTTGACGTTAGTCCAACAGTAACGCCTTCTAATTTATGGAAGCCCGAAAATAAGGATCAACACGATTGGCGTTTTGTCGAACGATTTGATAAAAGGCAGCAAAAAAATGTCGCTAAAATCATTTTTTGTAGTCGATATACGGTGCAACGTAGTCGCTATTAGGGTTAATGATGGTGAATTAATGCCCAAAAACGCCCAAAATAGCCTACTTGTAGTCGATATACGGTGCAGTCAGGCTACTTTTTGCCACAATTGTGGTCGATATGCGGTGACCTTAATAATATACCAAGGGGGTACGCTTTTTATTTATCAAAATATAGGTGGTTTTTCCGCGAAGCGGGGGCGGGCGGTTTTTTTCGCAAAAAAATAAAGGGAATGTGAACCCATGCAAATAACCCTATGGAAATGCGAAGTAGTACGCGCATGGCTAAATATTCGTGGGGTGGCGTAATGGTTACGTTGACTTATCCTGCTTCAGGAACTATTATTAATCCAGTCGCCCACATTGGCGGCACGATATTGGCGTATCGTATAGACGCGGCACAGACCGCATACAAGCGGTTTTTTTTGTGCTCAAAACTTCTCAATTCTGCATCATGTCGGATTGGGCGGGGCAGCAGAAATGCTGGCCGGAGCGTCTCCGGTACGCCAACTTCGTTCAGTCCGGCACCAAATGATTGGCGTTGTTTGGGGTCGGGTTTATAACCTACTTCGAGACGCAATCATGAAAATGAAATCACCACGGGCAAATACCGCCCAAACCCCAACCAAAACCCCATTATTCAACCTTTACTACCACCGCCAAGCGATAGCCCAAGGTGTTAATGGCGCGTTAGCTTTGCGCTTTAAGCGGCGTTACCCTGCCTGTATTGTGAAGTTTTCAGGCTTTGAAGGGGGTGTGTTATGAGTGAATTGGGAATAATTGCACCCAGAAGTATTATCCATAAGCTCTGGGAAAAGTCAGCGGAACACTTTAGCGATGAGGAATTAGAGTGGTTATCAGGTGCGTCTGAAGTGGCAGAGCGTGAGCTTGTTAATCTGTCAAGCACCCTTGAAAGCATCGACTGTTTAGTCAATTCAGACGAAGACACTGGAACTTACAATGACAACGGCAACGTTTCAACCCTGTTGTTTAGTATCGTCAGCCAGATTGAATATATAACAGGACTATTACATGTTGGAGGTGAAGCAGAATGGCGGCTAAATCATCCCGAGCTAAAACTTCTGGCAAACCCTAATTACATACAAAGTTAGAAGTAACCGCTCCAATGCAAGGGCTAAAGCCAAATGAACATTACCTTATCAAACCAAATTGAAATAACTGGCCCAGTGGGCCAAGACGAGCATCAAATCATCACCCATCAATTCACTTCTATTAATCCAGCTTTTCAAGAAGCCCTAAAGTTTGGTCGTTCAGTCCGCAACATTGACCGGACATTGAAGCTGTTCACTGAAATCGAAGCAGGATTAGTCTTACCCATTGGCGCGTTGGCTTGGTTGCTGCAAACATTTAGACCGGATGTAACCGATTTACGCGCCACCGTACCAGCCTTTATAAACTTCAATGGCGAGTTGCGCTTATATCAGGAACGCTTTATCAAACTGGCAATGCAACACAGCAACGGTGTAATGGTTGCGGCTACAGGCGCAGGCAAGACCGTTTCAGCTATCGCAATGGCGGCACAGTTACAGCAAAGAACCCTGATACTGGTCAAGTCCAAGGATTTAGCGGGGCAGTGGGTTGAAGCTATCAAGCAGTTCACAGGGCTTGACGCTGGTTTGATTGGCGGCGGCAAGTCTATTGAAGGCGGACAGTTCACGATTGGACTTGTCCAAAGCCTTGTTAAGCGTGATTTAACACAGCTTAACTATGGGTTGGTTATTGCCGACGAGTGCCACAACACCCCCGCCATGCAAGCCTATGGAGTCCTGAACGGCATAAATGCCCGGTACAAGTTCGGTTTGTCCGCAACCATACAACGCCGGGATAAGCTTGAATTTATGATGTATGCAGCGTTAGGCAGTGTGGTGTCAGAGGTCGAGGCAAGCGAACTTGAGGGCAAGGTATTACCGGTTCAGGTCAAAACCCTACAGCTTAGCTTTAACGGGCAACCTGAAAGCTGGAACGCGTTTTTAGCCGCACTGGCAAACGATGAAGCGCGTAACCGGATGATTGTTGATACCGCCCTTAAATCATCCCAGAAAATGGGGACAATAATATTGTGCGCCCACGTTGGGCACTGTGAAATCTTGGGCGTAATGGCGCGTGAATCGGGCTTAAATGCGTTGGTGCTACATGGGCAACTGTCAAGCAAGGTAAGGGCAGAACGAATGGCTATTGCTTCAGAATCGCCCTTAATCATTGGCACGTTAAGTTTATTAAGCGAGGGAATAGACCTGCCGCATTTAACCGCCTTGATATTTGCAAGCCCTGTTAGTGCAGAACCCAATAGGGAAAACCCCGCAGCAACAAGATTGATGCAATCCATTGGCAGATGCCGACGGCCTTACCCCAACAAGCAACGCGCCTTTGTGCTGGATATTTGCGACCGGCACCCGTTTGGTTATTCAGCCTTTAAAAAACGCATGGGGATTTATAAACAACAAAACTTTGAAGTGGTGGCAGCATGAGCACACAAAACAATCTGACCGAAAGTGAGCAGCTGGAAGCTGAACAGTTATTGGTAGGCAGGGGTTTGACTGGCGTTGAGCTGATGATTGATAGTGACAGCCTCTTACAAACAGCACGGGAGTGGGTGGAAGAGTACGCCGATTGTGGCATTGGCGCGGATGAATTTAACGCTCTGGAGGATGTCACCAGCCGTCTTAATAGGGGTGAGCTGGTTGTTAAGCCGATAACCGTAGAGTATTACCCGGGGATTAGTGTTACATTTGATTCTGTAGAAAATGTTTCACAGCTATTGCTGTAGAACATATTTCACAGCGCTATAATCAACTGTAGAACATATTCCACAACTGACAGGAAAACCAATGCACAATTATGACGGCAACCCGAGTGGACTCAATGAAGCACTGGCAAGCCTTTACCGCTCAAAAGGGCATAAGTGCAGTGCCAGCAGCAACTTGATGTCCGATTACCGGAAGTCCGCCAAAACTGCGTTAGGCATTACCGCAACCAAACCGAGCCAAGCCCAGTGCATGGACATTTATAACTGGCACTGCCAAAAGCTGGAGGGTGTAGAAGATATTTCACAAAACATTATGGCGGGAATTCTCCCGCTGAAAATCTTGGAAACGTAGCGCTAGCGAAGTGAAGATTTTTAGTCCCCGATAGCCGCACAGGGCCGGGTGTTGAGCCGTATTAGAATGGCTTGACGTTGACAGAGGCTTCCCGATAGGCGGCGTCAACTATTGGTATTTTTGTGTTTCAGGGTGCTAATCCTGAAACACAAAAATACCAGGGGTATCGGGGCTGCGTAGCATATAATCGTCGCGTCGTTTTTGACGATTTTTTGGGGAGGATACCCGCACAAAAATCTTTATCAAAAACAGCGACTCTCCGGCTAATGTAGTTGGTAGCGGTGTAGAAGATGCCATACAGCCCCACCCCGACGGCAAACTTATCAGGGTGGCATTTTATACTACGGTTGATGGGCTTAAAAAACGGCAGGTTATCGCCCTGCACGGCTTCATGCTCAACGCGCTGATGTTAGCCATCGGTACAACTGACAAGGCTGAAGTGCCTAAATGGTTAAATGCCCAGTCCTTTGAGGGCAACAAGCCTATAACCTTACAAGCGCAACAGGCAATTGTGGCGGCGTTGGTGGATAGGATGGCAACCCGTGATTAACTCACGCAACAAAGGCGCGGGGGCAGAACGCGAACTCTCAAAACTGCTTTATGACGAGCTGGGGGTTAAGCTGCTCAGGAATCTTGAACAAAGCCGTGATGGTGGGCATGACCTGCTAGCGGAGCATGGCAGCCTGTTGGATGGTTACGCCATTGAAGTGAAACGTTACGCCAATGTCAGTATGGCAATGCTTAAGGGCTTTTGGCAGCAGGCTATCGGGCAGGCTGCAAACGGCAATAAAATACCCGTGCTGATGTACCGCCAAGACCGGCAAGACTGGTTAGCGGTAATCCCATTGCATGTGATCAATGGCAACCTGTCTGAAAGCAACCACTTTGACAGCGTGGCTATCCTGAACCTTTCGGCATTTTGCGCGGTGGTTAGGGAGAGGGGGTGATTCAAAAGCGCACTATAGTGCGGATTTGGGCTATTCTTGTTTCCAAATCGGCACTGATAGTGCCGATTTGGCAAGTTACGCAAAGCAAGCCAAAGATGATGCCATGTATCAGATGGCTGTAAAAATACAGGTGCGGGCTATGCGACGTGCTGGGGAGTTATTAAGTGAGATTGAAACCCAATCACATAAAAATGCTATAAAAAAACGAGAGGACAACACCGTCCCTTCGTTTGAAACCAGAACCCAAGTTGCCCGTAATGCCGGGCATTTGGGCAGTCTAAAAAGCCAGCGCACTGGCTTTTTGAAATGTTCACCGTGGTGAACATTTGATGACAATTGTTCGGGTTGCGTGGGTGGTTGCTAATTGGTAGCTTGATGTAAATTATAGAATTGATATATAAAATATTGAAAAATATAGGTTTAAAATCTAAATAAACCAAAGGGGGGCATTATGGCAAAAGGTGGCGTTCAACCCGGGAGTGGTCGCCCTAAAGGAAAGCAGAACGCAGTTACACTTGAAATCAAGGAAATGATTCGTGCCGCACTGGATGTAAATGGCGGAGTTGAATATCTGGCGGCGCAAGCGAGGGATAACCCTGTTGCGTTCATGTCATTGCTGGCTAAGATAATCCCCAAGGAGATAGCAGCCGATGTGAATATGACCGGACAAATTATTGTCCAAGTGTCGCCGACTGATGTGGACTTGTGAAGGTGCGTAAACAATCCAAAAATCCGGCATGGTGGGCTTTTGGAAGGCTTTCCAATTAGTGAGGCATGGTGCGCGTTTAAAATCTGGTGAATCAAATCTGGGCTTAATCCCAGATTCGGCAATAATTGAACCTAAATGAGTTGGGCAATTAGATAAACCTAGGGAGGTCAACCGCCCGAGGTTCTAGCCACGGCGCACTTTAATGGAATGTAAATGAGTTTGCGCCCATGGGCGCAAATCAAATGAAGGCTTACCAATAGCCGCCTAGATGGTGCTAAAGTTAATTAAACACTGTTTAGTTAATTTAGGGGGTCACAGGTTTGTCTAACATCATCAGGTTATGAACATTCGGGAACATGGTTAGGGTGGTTTATGCCCCTTGCCGCGTCAGTTTTTGAAAAGAGGGATTAAGCCACTTTTATCCCTGCGGAATGAAAGCATTTTAATGTGGGTTGATGATGGGCTTTTACTGTGGCTTGAAGAAATCAATTCACAGCGGTTTTATTTACAGGAAGTGGTGTTGAGAGATGCACTCCAACATGAGCAGTCCTTCAAGACCGAAGCATTGTCCGGCAATAATGCCGCGCTTAACGGAGAAAGTCACGCTGGAGCAATTGCGAGTGTGCTCCTTAATATTTATGCTGTCAATAAAGGGGCGGTGTCCAAAGTCGATGAAGAACACCAAGACCTGACCGATTGGGCAACTGGACGGGATAGAGCAATACGTTTACCCTCCGTTTACGTGGGGAAACTTTTAAAACTTGATGGTGGAAGATTCGAGGTGCGCCGCCTGCTGCAACAGATATTGGCGTGGTGCATACGTCCGAAACGTTCACTCGCAAACTGCCACACTTTCAAACCCCAACCCTAAAGTATTTCAACGAACAGTCCAACAGGATTGGCAAAGCCCTTCTTTGGAGTGCTACGCAGCAACACCCCGTTGATTCTGGCATACAACCCGCCTTGCAATCAGAACACCATAAAGCCAGTGGTGTAGATATAAGCGCCAAGCAGAAAGAAGATTCCGGTGAACTTCTGCGCGCGGGTGGAACCCCCCGCTTCCCCAATAACTTGCAAAGCAAGCCAACACAGCCCTTGTCACCGGATAAAACCAGATGGCAGAAGACCGGCAATGATGTCTTACTGCCTACGCGCCCCGAACCTACACTCTCCCGAAACGGGGCGGGAGCTGGTAACAACGCCCCCAGCAGCTCAATGGGTTGACTCGACTGTCAAAGACGATGGTCTAAGCCCGACTTCAATCCGCTCTGCTGGGGTTTTGTAGTTTGGAGTGGGCGCAACCAAGTCATTAGCGCTAATAAGGGGTCTGAAGTTTCGGGTGTTAAAAACACTTTCGCCACCACTACAGAATTGCCGGAGAATCCCCCTGCCCGAACCGATCAATCGCATTTACAAAATCCGGCGCGACCTCTAGAAGCTCTTGCAGACCAAACTACACAACAGACTGGAAACAACACGAGGACAGACACTGTTGATTTCTCCAGAAGGGATGGCACAGCTCGCCCTTCATCCAGTTTTTTTATTGCCAATTCCGCTTAAGCGCCCAGAACCTACAATTTCCAGAAACAAAATCGAAACCAGCAACTGAAGTTTAGCATGGTTGGATTAATTAGGACAACATGAAACGTAGCGGGATATAACTTAAAGGGGATTGATGCTTAAATCCGGCAAGTAATAAAAAATGGTATCACGAGTGGTATCACGAAACACTCTTTTTAACATTTGTCTGAAATAGCTGCTTTATAACTTATTGATTTAATTGGTCGGAACGACAGGATTTGAACCTGCGACCCCTTGTCCCCCAGACAAGTGCGCTACCAAGCTGCGCTACGCTCCGATTAATTTAACAGTGAGAGGATCAATAGTTTAGGTGCTTCACTAAGTTATTAACCTAAGAATAAAATAGGTGTAACGGTTACAAAACTTTTGATGCTAAAGCTAATAAAAATTAAGTGTTTTTATTAAATAGCATTGTGTTATCCGCTAAATAGACTAGGGGTTAGCTGTATTTTAGTAACGTTAAAATTTCTTCCAGTTCACCGATCATTTGATGTATTAATTGTTTGGTACGGGTAGAGTCTTCTTTGGCATTGTCGCTTAGTAAGTGTGCTCTAGCGCCGCCGATCGTGTAGCCTTGTTCGTACAATAATGCCCGGATTTGGCGAATCATTAAGACATCGTGACGTTGGTAATAACGCCGGTTTCCGCGCCGCTTGACAGGTGCCAGTTGGGTAAATTCCTGTTCCCAATACCGAAGTACATGGGGCTTTACACCACATAGTTCACTTACTTCGCCTATGGCAAAATATCTCTTTGCCGGTATAACCGGTAATTCATTATTGTTACTTGCTTCCAACATAAGTTTCTACCCGGGCTTTTAATTTTTGACCAGATCTGAAGGTGACAACCCGCCGTGCTGTAATGGGAATTTCTTCGCCAGTTTTTGGGTTTCGACCCGGACGGCTACTTTTGTCACGTAGTTCAAATTTGCCAAAACCGGAAATTTTCACTTGCTCCCCTTTTTCAAGTGACCCTTTCACTTCTTCAAAGAAGAACTCGACCATGTCTTTAGCTTCACGCTTATTGAGTCCAATTTCATCAAATAATCTTTCGGAAAAATCTGCTTTTGTTAATGCCATTTTTTAATCTCTCAGTCTAGCGCTAAGTTTAACATTTAAAGTTTCTAATAGTCGGTTAAATATAACATCAATTTCAGATTCTGTAAGGGTCTGCGAAGAATTTTGTAAGATTAAACTCAACGCTACGCTTTTATTTCCCTTAGCGACGCCTTTTCCTCGGTATATGTCAAATACACAAACTTCTTGTAAAGTGGGTTCGGCACAATTATTGATACAGGCAACCAAACTATTTGCGGTGACCGCATCATCAACAATTAAGGCCATATCCCTCCGTACTGATGGAAATTTCGATAGGGTAGTAAATACAGGAATTTTACGATTCAATAGTATATCTTGGTCTAGCTCAAATAAGAATACCGGGCTGTCGAAGCCTAGCTGTTTTTCCAGCGTAGGATGTAACATACCTACCCAGCCAATAGCTTCATCTGTGGAGCTTAAAATTTGAGCGGTTTGGCCTGGGTGTAAGGCGCTATGTTGCCCTGGTTGGTATTTTACGCCGCAAGCCGTGAGATCAAAAAGCGCTGCAATATCGGCTTTTACATCGTAAAAATCAACTTTACGAGTAGCCTCCCCCCATTGTTCTGTTGTTACCGAACCTAATGCTAAGCCCGCCACGGATTTTTGTTGAAGTAGCTCCCCGTGCGGTTTAATAAAGCGTAACCCGGTTTCAAATAAACGTACGCGGCTTTGCTGACGATTGGTATTATAGAGGGCAGCACGTAATAAGCCGCACCAAAGGGTGGTTCGCATGATCGACAATTCTGAAGATATAGGATTTTGCAGGCGCACAAAGATTTGTTCAGGGTCAATTAGCTTTTGAATGTCTTCGTCGACAAAACTATAAGTAATAGCTTCCTGATAGCCTCTAACGACTAATAGATCTTTTACCCTGTCTAAGGTAAGTTTGGCTTCAGGTGCGTAGCCTAAGCTTGAATGCATCAGTAAACTGCGCATTGGTAAGTTGTTATAACCAATAATCCGTGCTAATTCTTCAAGTAAGTCGGCTTCTATGGCAATATCAAACCGGCAGCCGGGTGGTGTAATTTGCCAGCCTTCAGCATCGCTAAAAACTTGCATGCCCAAACGCTGAAAAATCGCAATGACTTCGCTATCCGCCGGTGTAATTCCCAGGATTTTTGTAATCTGTTGGCGGCGTAATTTAACTGCCGATCTGTCAGGTAAAGTGGAGGGGTCGGTGACTGCGCTAATAGCCCCGACATTGCCGCCTGCAATCTCAACAATCAGTTGCGTAGCGCGTTGTATGGCGCGCTCTTGTAAAAAGGGGTCTACGCCACGTTCAAATCGATGGGATGAGTCTGTGTGTAATCCGAACTTACGGGCTTTTCCTGCAATGCTCAGGGGGGTAAAAAAAGCACATTCCAAAAATATATCTTGGGTTTGCTCACTGACTGCTGAGGCACTGCCGCCCATAACGCCTGCAAGTGCCAATATTTGGTTCTCATCAGCAATACATAAGCTTTCTGTATCCAAGGTAATAGTTTGATCGTTTAATAAAGTGAGCTTTTCACCCATTTTTGCCCAGCGTACGGATATATTGCCATGTAGTTTAGCGGCATCAAAGGCATGTAAAGGCTGGCCTAGCTCTATTAACACATAATTGGTAACATCTATCACTGGCCCAAGGCTTCTGATGCCAGCCCGACGTAAGCGTTCTTTGAGCCAGATTGGGGTTGTCGCCCGTGGATTTATGCCTTTAATTAGGCGGCCTAAGTAACGGGGGCATGCCGTTTTATCTGTTACTGATACAGTTAGTGTGTCCTGATGTTGCTCGTTTATCGTCACCAGCGCCGGTGTGGCAAAGTTGAGCTGGTTTAAAACGGCAACTTCGCGAGCGATACCTTCAACGCTCAGGCAATCAGCACGGTTAGGCGTCAAATCGACTTCAATAATATTATCGTTTAAAGCTAAATAGTCACGAATGTCGGTGCCTATCGGTGCATCGGCTGCTAGCTCCATCAAGCCTTCAGCGCTGCTCGCCAAGCCTAATTCTTTTTCTGAACATAACATGCCGAAAGAATCTTCACCACGTAGTTTGGATTTTTTTATTTTAAAATCACCTGGCAAGACAGCACCGACTAAAGCGGCTGGAATTTTTAGGCCGACACGAACATTACTTGCGCCACATACAATTTGTAATGGCTCATTGTCGCCGACATTTACTTGGCATACCCGCAAGCGATCGGCATCAGGGTGTTGCTGCATTGAAAGCACTTCACCAACTACAACGCCGCTAAAATCAGCCGCAGCAGGCGTAACGGCATCGACTTCTAGGCCAGCCATGGTTAATTGTGCGACCAGCTCTTGAGTGGATAAGGGGGGGTTAACGTAAGTTCTTAACCAGGCTTCACTAATTTGCATAACTAATCCCTATTTAAACTGGCTTAAGAATTTAAGGTCATTTTCAAAAAACAGGCGCAAATCATTAATGCCGTAACGCAACATAGCTAGCCTCTCAACGCCCATCCCAAAGGCGAAACCACTGTAGGTTTCACTACTAATTCTTACTGCTTTAAACACTTCAGGGTGAATCATGCCGCAGCCCATCACTTCTAACCAGCCAGTGTGACTGCACACGCGACAACCTGCTCCCTGGCACATGACACATTCAATATCTACTTCTGCGGAAGGCTCAGTGAATGGGAAGTAGGAGGGCCTAAAGCGTACTTGAATATCTTTTTCAAAGAACGCGCGTAAAAATTCGTATACAACGCCTTTTAAGTCAGCAAAGCTCACGTCGGTATCGACCAAAAAGCCTTCTACCTGATGAAACATTGGCGTATGCGTGATATCGGAATCACAGCGATACACACGCCCTGGCGCAATCACTTTTAAAGGCGGGGCTTCGGACTCCATGACACGGATTTGTACCGGTGAGGTGTGCGTTCTCAATACCGTGTGGGTATCGAAATAAAATGTATCGTGCATCGCTCTTGCGGGATGGTGTGCGGGTATATTTAAGGCTTCGAAATTGTGATAATCATCTTCAATTTCAGGGCCTTCGACAACCGTGAAACCTACGCTGGCAAAAATTTGGTTAATTCTGCGCAGGGTTATGGTTACCGGATGTAATCCAGCAACTGCTTGACCTCGGCCTGGCAGGGTGACATCAATTTTTTCACCGGACAAGCGTGCAGCTAATGCGGCTTCGTCCAAAGCTATTTTGAGGGCGTCGAGTTTGGATTGAAACTGGTCTTTAGCATCATTGATCAACTGGCCTAAACTACGGCGTTGCTCGGGATCAAGCTTTCCAAGCTCCTTCATTTGCAGGGTAAATACTCCTTTTTTACCTAAATACTGCACCCGAACGTGATCGAGTTGATTAAGATCTGTTACGTCGCTAAGCTGTTGTAAAGCCTGTGCGAGAATATTTTCTAGGCTAGCCGACACTGCTTAGCTCACTTATTTTAGTTAGATGGGGAGAATACAAAAAGATGTGTTCAATAGCGGAACTGTTAAGCTTAGCTCGCTGCCCCTCACTTAATGATACCAGCGAGGGGCGAATTCGAACATTAAGGCTTAAGGTTTACTGCAATTTGCCTGAGCTATCTTAGCGATTGCTGCAAATGCTTGACTATCGCGTACGGCTAAATCAGCCAATACTTTACGGTCAATTGCTACTGTGGCATTCGTCAGTCCATTAATAAAACGGCTATAGGACATACCACATTGACGCGCCGCCGCATTAATACGTACAATCCATAATGCACGGAATTGACGTTTTTTCTGTTTACGGTCGCGATAAGCGTATTGTCCTGCTTTAATGACTGCTTGTTTAGCGACACGATAGACGCGACTGCGCGCACCATAGTAACCTTTCGCTAATTTTAGAATCTTTTTATGTCTTGCTCTGGCTGTGACACCGCGTTTAACTCTTGGCATTTTTTTCTCCTTTGGTTAATTATACGGCATCATGCGCGCAACCATCCGCACGTCTGAAGCATGAACAGTGTCCGCTTGGCGCAGCTGTCTTTTGCGTTTGGTACTCTTTTTGGTCAAAATATGACGACGATGAGAGTGTTTACATTTAAAACCGCCGCCACCGATGCGTTTAAAACGCTTGGCAGCACCACGATTGGTTTTGATTTTTGGCATTTGTTTGCTCCGATAATAAAAAATTAAAATCATCCCTGACACAAAACCCAGCAAGGCAAAATGCACGGCCCTGAAGGATTAATAAAGTCATTATGAATAATGACACTGATTACTGTTCGCCCTGAGCAGTATAACGGGGTATTGCAGAATAAAAAGCGTTAGCTTATTTTTTCTTTTTTGGCCCCATAACCATTACCATTTGTCGACCTTCCAGTTTAGGGAATTGTTCGACTAAGGCTAATTCTTCTAAATCTTGCTCAATACGCTTGAGCAAATCCATACCAATTTCTTTATGCGCCATTTCACGACCACGATAACGTACGGTGATTTTGGTTTTATCGCCTTCGTTAAGAAATTTAATCAAGCTGCGCAGTTTAACCTGATAATCGCCTTCGTCAGTGCCCGGCCTGAATTTAATTTCTTTAACTTGAATTTGCTTTTGATTTTTTTTTGCAATGGACTGTTTTTTATTAACTTCAAAAACAAATTTACCATAATCCATTACTTTACAAACAGGTGGCTCTGCATTAGGTGATATTTCAACCAAATCTAAATCAGCGTTATAAGCAAGTTGCTTGGCTTCATCCAAAGTAATAATGCCTACCGCTTCACCATCAGCACCTATAACCCTAACCCGTCTGGCTGTAATTGCATCATTCAAACGTGTTTCATCTTTTTTAGCAGCGATATCCCAATCCTCCAAATAGTATTATTGTTTGTCTTCAATCTCTTGATTTAATCGTTCAACAAATGCTTGTATTGACAGACTGCCTAAGTCTTCACCTTTTTGTGAGCGTACCGTGATAGTTTGATTTTCTAATTCTTTATCACCGACGATCACAAGATAAGGGATGCGTTGCATCGAATGCTCGCGGATTTTAAAACCGATTTTTTCATTTCTCAAGTCTATTTTAATTCGTAGTGCATTTTTTTCAAGTTGCCGTATTACGTCATTGGCATAGTCAGCATGACGGTCAGCAATATTGAGCACCATTACTTGAACAGGTGCTAACCACAATGGGAAGTTACCAGCATGCTGCTCAATCAAAATACCGATAAAACGTTCAAGCGATCCTAAAATAGCCCGGTGTAACATTACGGGAACTTGCTTAGAGCTGTCTTCAGCGACATATACAGCGCCTAAACGACTTGGCATTGAAAAATCAACTTGGATTGTGCCGCATTGCCAAACGCGGCCAATACAATCTTTGAGGGAAAATTCAATTTTAGGGCCGTAAAATGCACCTTCGCCGGGCTGCAAATCCCACGCCAGCCCCTTAGTATTTAAAGCTAATTCCAGTGCGTGCTCGGCTTTATCCCAAACTGCATCATCACCGACGCGGTTTTCAGGGCGGGTTGATAGCTTAATAATAACATCTTCAAAGCCGAAGTCTTTATATACCTCAAAGAGAAGATCAATAAATACCGATACTTCATCTTGAATTTGATTTTCGGTACAAAAAATATGTGCATCATCCTGCACGAAGTTTCTGACTCGCATCAAGCCGTGTAGGGTTCCTGATGGCTCATTGCGGTGACAAGACCCAAATTCAGCGAGTCGGATAGGTAAATCCCGGTAACTTTTTAGGCCTTGATTGTAAATTTGTACATGGCAAGGGCAGTTCATTGGCTTAATCGCGTAATCGCGATGTTCCGAATGGGTGGTAAAAATCATGTCACCGAATTTTTCCCAATGCCCGGATTTTTCCCATAAAGAACGGTCTACTAATTGTGGTGTTTTGACTTCCGCATAACCATTAACACGTAATTTGTTGCGGATATATTGTTCAACCTGCTGATAAATAGCCCAACCTTTTTCATGCCAAAACACCATGCCCGGTGCTTCTTCTTGAGTATGAAAAAAATCCAGGGTTTTGGCTAATTTACGATGATCACGTTTTTCAGCTTCTTCCAGACGATGCAAATAATCGCCTAAGTCTTTTTTGTTATGCCATGCGGTACCGTAGATGCGTTGTAGCATCTCATTGTCGGAGTTGCCTCGCCAGTAAGCACCTGCAATCTTCATCAGTTTAAAAGCGCCCAATTTACCAGTATTGGGTACATGCGGGCCACGACATAAGTCGGTAAAGTTTCCTTGTGCGTATAGTGACAGTGTCTCTTTAGCGGGAATGGATTCTATAATTTCAGCTTTATAAATTTCACCCAGATTTTGAAAAAAGCTAACTGCGTCATCGCGCGATAATTCAGTGCGCGAAACCAAGTGGTCTTCTGCAACTAATTGCAGCATTTTTTCCTCGATGGCTATTAAATCATCGGGCGTGAAGGCACGATCATAGGCGAAATCGTAGTAAAAGCCATTTTCAACCACCGGACCAATAGTGACTTGTGCACCGGGAAATAGTTGCTTAACCGCTTGTGCTAATAGATGTGCTGTCGAATGGCGAATAATGTCCAGACTTTCTGAGTCTTTAACCGTGATGATTTGCAGTTGCGCATCTTGGGTAATTAAAGTGCTGCTATCAAGTAATTGCCCATTGATCCGACCCGCTAAAGTTGCCTTAGCCAAACCTGCGCCGATATTATGAGCAACGTCCATCATAGTAATAGGATGTTCAAATATTCGCTGGGTTCCGTCAGGGAGGGTAATTACTGGCATTTTAGGTTAGTTATCTTAGATTTAAGGGTTAAAGCAAAAAACATTTCAACAGTATTGCAAGTTTAGCTTAATAAGCTGGTCGGCCTATGCGATTAACGACTGTAATACTACATAGCCAAGTTAAAAGGCTGATTATATTGTAAATACAGGTATTACACAAACATTAACTACACTTTGCTAATCAATTGCTCCCTTTAAATAATGGTGAGACGCTTTGGCTTTAGACCATATCGGGTTATCATCTAGTATCGTTGTTATCAGTTAGGGAATTATGCTCACACTTTCAGATGTTACCATTATCGGTGGGGGTATCATTGGCCTGCTAACTGCGCGTGAACTTGTGTTGGCAGGTGCGAGCGTAACAATAATAGATAAGGGTCAGGCTGGGCAAGAGTCTTCTTGGGCTGGCGGCGGCATTTTACTGCCATTATATCCATGGCGGCAGCCTGAAGCAATTTCGCAATTGGTAATGCAAAGTTTGCTGCTTTATCCGCCGCTAATTGAAGATTTACATGACAATAGCGGTATTGATCCTGAGTGCATTGCCAGCGGGATGTTCATTGCTAAGAACCCGGATATCCAAGCGGCTTTGGGATGGTGCGCTAATAATGCAATTGTTGAGGGCGTGCCGCCTGATGAATTGCTTGCCTCCTTAGCGACTGAATTACTTAATCCTTTGTGGTTGCCTGGGATAAGGCAGGTGCGTAATCCTCGTCTATTGCAGGCTGCGCAGGCATATTTAACGCGCAAAGGTGTACGGTTTGTGGCAGATTGTGAGTTGATTGACTTGCAAGTGCAGCAAGGGCGGGTTCATTCGATTGTCACAACGACAGGGCGCAGCGCGGTTAATGCGGTTATTTTAACGACGGGTGCCTGGTCAGGGCATTTGTGGCAACGTCTGTTTCCTTTGCAGGCAGATTTACACCCATTGGTTCAGCCTGTAAAAGGCCAGATGCTTTTGTTTGATACTAAACCCGGCACGCTATCGGCGATGGTGCTTGATGGTGCGCATTATTTAATTCCAAGGCTTGATGGCAAGATTCTGGTAGGTAGTACGGTTGAGCAATGTGACTTCAATAAAAGCACTGATATTGAGACAAAGGTGAAGTTAACCGAGTTTGCACATAATTTATTTCCAACCTTGCAGAATTGTCCAGTGATAAAGCATTGGGCGGGATTGCGACCAGGAACTGAGCGAGGGATTCCCTACATTGCGCGGCATCCTGAATTGGAAAACTTGAGCCTTAATGCTGGGCACTTTAGAAATGGACTTGCTATGGCGCCAGCCTCGGCACAATTATTAGTAGATTTATTGCTAAAGCGCGCACCTAAAATATCTATAGAGCCTTATCAATTTCATAGTCAACATTAACCATGAATCTATACTCCCTTATTCGCCCCGCCCTTTTTGCATTAGACCCAGAAATTGCACATGAGCTTACGCTTAAAGGATTAAAAATTGCGCAGCAGACCGGTTTAATTAAGCTGGTGGCTGATCAAAGCGTTAACGAGCCTGTGAAAATAATGGGTTTGACGTTTAAAAATAAGTTGGGATTGGCGGCGGGTTTAGATAAAAATGGTGATTATATTGATGCCTTGTCTGCGTTGAATTTTGGTTTTATTGAAATTGGCACGGTAACGCCCTTTCCTCAGTCGGGGAATCAGAAGCCGCGTTTATTCCGTTTGCCGGAGTATCAGGCGATTATTAATCGTATGGGCTTTAATAATTTAGGTATTGATCATTTATTAGAGCAGGTCAAGCGGCGTCGATCTCAAAGTGTCTTGGGTATTAATATTGGCAAAAACGCCAGTACACCAATGGAAAATGCGGCGGATGATTATTTGATTGGCTTGCGTAAAGGCTATGCTGTTGCTGATTATATTACGCTCAATATATCTTCGCCGAACACTAAAAACCTGCGGCAGTTACAGCAAGGTGATGATATCCGGAGTCTATTGGATGCCTTGAAAAAAGAGCAGCAGATATTGCAGCGGCAGCATCAAAAATATACGCCGCTTGTGCTTAAGATTGCGCCGGATTTGAATCCAGAAGAAATTGCGTATATTGCTAAGTTGTTGCTGGAATTTGAAATAGACGGCGTTATTGCAACTAATACTACGCTTGCCCGTCATAAGCTGGGTGGGCATTTTTTGCGGGAAGAGACGGGTGGTCTAAGTGGTGCGCCGCTTTATGAAAGCGCTACTGCTGTTGTTAAGCTGCTTGCGGTTGAGCTGGGGGGTAAGATTCCGATTATCGCTGCAGGTGGTATTATGAGTGCTGAAGATGCGCAAAATAAATTTAAAGCTGGTGCGAGTTTGATACAGGTTTATACGGGGCTTATTTATAAAGGACCGCAACTTATTTCTGAAATATTAAATAGCTAAAATGGTTTGCAATGCGCTTAGGTGATGCGAGGATATTTTTGCTTTGTCTGGAATGAGTAGGAGTGATAAAGTTACAGCGCTCAAATATACTTACTGTGTTAGTAGGTTTTGTTTTTTATTGTTTATGTTTTTTATGGAGATTTAAATGGCTTTCGAACTTCCCCCTTTACCTTATGCAAAAGACGCTTTAGCGCCACATCTTTCAGCGGAAACGCTGGATTTTCACCATGGTAAGCATCATCAAACGTATGTAACAAATTTAAATAATTTGGTTCCTGGAACTGAATTTGAAGGTTTGTCGCTGGAAGAGGTGATTAAGAAATCTTCTGGTGGGGTGTTTAATAATGCTGCTCAAATCTGGAATCACACATTTTATTGGAATAGCTTGTCTCCTAATGGTGGTGGTCAGCCGAAAGGTGCTTTGGCGGATGCAATAAATGCAAAGTTTGGTTCATACGCGGCTTTTCAAGAAGAGTTTGCAAAATGCGCGGTCACCACTTTTGGTTCGGGCTGGGCATGGTTGGTTAAAAATGCCGATGGGAGCTTAGCTTTAGTAAGTACCAGTAATGCAGGTTGTCCGTTAACAGCTGGTCAAAAACCATTATTAACCTGCGATGTCTGGGAGCATGCTTACTATATTGATTATCGTAATGCGCGCCCAAAATATTTGGAAGCATTTTGGGCTTTAGTAAATTGGGATTTTGCAGCGGTTAATTTTGCTGCTTAGTTCTTCTTAAGTATTGGCCATCTTGAATGCTTTATGGTTCAGGATGGCTTTTATTTTAATTTCTAATTGACAGGATAAGGAAAGCCGCTATAATGGCTGGCTTACCACGGCTTTTACGGAAAAAGCGGTTTTAGCCTTGGTGGGATGGAAAGAAGGCCGTCAAT
>JBEBJQ010000048.1:0-32558 GCA_040079795.1 Methylococcales bacterium | reverse complement strand
TAAAGAAGCCGCAGAGGCTAAAGCAAAGGCTGCTGAAGCTGCTAAGGAGGCTAAAGCTAAAGAAGCCACCGAGGCTAAAGCAAAGGCTGCTGAAGCTGCTAAGGAGGCTAAAGCTAAAGAAGCCGCAGAGGCTAAAGCAAAGGCTGCTGAAGCTGCTAAGGAGGCTAAAGCTAAAGAAGCCACCGAGGCTAAAGCAAAGGCTGCTGAAGCTGCCAAACAAAAAGCAGAGGCTGAAGCGAATGCAAAACAAGCTGCTGAAGCAGTAGCATTAGCTAAACAACAAGCCGATGCCGCAGCGCAACAAAAAGCGCAAGTTTTGGCGGCAAAAGCAGCCGCCAATGCACAAGCACTGGAGGATGCAGCAAAAAAAGCGATTCAAGCGAAAGTTGAAAGAAATTGGACCCGGCCATTATCCTCCAGCAGCGGCTCAAAATGCCAATTACAACTTAAAATGTTACCCAATGGCGAAGTTTTAAGTGTCGATGTTGTATCGGGCGGCGACGAGGCTTTTAATAGTTCTTGTGAGAACGCGGTGGTTAAGTCTTCCCCGCTCCCCGTGCCTACGGACAAAGAATTATTTAATCGCGTATTCAGGAAATTTAAGCTTACTTTTACGCCGTAACTATAGCTTCATATCTCAATTTAAAAAATTCAAAGACATTAAAGAGGAATAACGTGCTGTTGTATATTAAAAAAATCCTAATGATCAGTTTTTTGGTTTTAACTAGCCCGCTGCTGAAAGCGGAACTGAATATCGAAATTACCGGCGGCACCGAAAGTGCCACACCCATTGCAATCGTGCCTTTTGGTGGTGGTTCACCGCTGAATTTATCCAGTGTGATCAGTGATGACTTAAGAAATAGCGGTTATTTTAGAACCCTGCCAGAAGGGGATATGATTAGCAGACCCACGTCTGAAGCCAATGTGGATTACCACGCTTGGCAAGCTTTGGGGCAGGAATATCTCGTCGTCGGTCAGGTAATGGGCAACTACACGGTACAGTTTGAGCTATTCACCGTAGTGAAGGGTCAAAAAATGTTGGCCTATCGTTTTACTGTTGCAGAAAGTGACTTACGCAGAACCGCACATCACATTGCCGATCTTATTTTTGAAAAAATAACCGGCCGCAAAGGGGTGTTTGCCACCAAAATCGCTTATATCACCACTACTGGCGGTAATGGCGGCAAAGTCTATCGACTGCAAGTGGCTGATGCAGATGGCTACAATTCTAAGACAGTGGCTTCGTCGAAAGAGCCACTGATGTCACCAGCCTGGTCAGCAGATGGCAAAAAAATTGCCTATGTTTCCTTTGAAACTAAACGTTCCGCTATTTTTATCCAAACCCTGGCAACGGGGCAACGTCAAAAAATTTCGGGTTTCCCAGGCATTAATGGTGCGCCGGCTTTTTCTCCGGATGGGTCACAATTAGCAGTTACCCTATCCAAGGACGGCAACCCTAATATTTATGTCCTGGATATCAATAGCCAATCGTTAAGAAGAATAACCCAGGGCAACGTCATTGATACCGAGCCGGTTTGGTCACCGGATGGCGGAAGTATTGTTTTTACCTCTGACCGCGGGGGTAAACCACAGCTCTACCGCGTAGCTAGTCAAGGCGGCGCAGTCAAACGCCTCACTTTTAAAGGCGCTTATAATGCCCGCGCCAGCTTCTCAAAAGACGGCCAAAAAATCGCCATGGTACATGGGAGCGGCAGTAACTTTAAGATTGCAGTATACGATGTTGCCAGCGGTTCTATTGATGTCTTAACAGAGGGCGACTCAGACGAATCACCCAGCTTTGCTTCAAATGGGACTATGGTATTATATGCGGCAAAACAAGGGGGACGGGAAGTTTTATCTGCGGTTTCAGCAGATGGAAAAGTCCACCAACGTTTGGCATTTGTCGGCGGAGAAGTTCGTGATCCAGCCTGGTCACCCTAGGCAACTTTTTAAATCTTAATTAAACGAAAGACGATCGAAATATTTTTTTACAGATGACTACTTTTAAAACGAACTTATCCTCATTTAGCATTAATAACTTTTTTAGAGAGAACAAAAACATGAAATCAGGTTTAAATAAACTGGCACTGGCTTTAGCTATAACGTCTATTTTAATAACAGGTTGTAGTTCAACTGACGAAAAAGACGCCGGTTTTACTGACGAAAACGCTGCCGGTTCCGGAGTTGAAACTTCGGGTACCGGAGACGGTTCGCTTTCCGGGTCAGAGTTAGGCGGCAGCAATGGCGCTAATGGCTTAGGCAGCGATGGTATGGGCGGCGCAAGTGGTGGCCCAAATGGCACTAAAACCATTTACTTTATGTATGACAGCAGCCAAGTGATGGAAGAATTTGTACCGGTTATCGAAGCGCATGCCCGTAGTTTGAAATCCAACCCTGGTCAACATATTATCGTTGAAGGCCATGCAGATGAGCGGGGTTCGCGCGAATACAATATTGCCTTGGGTGAACAACGGGCTAAATCTGTCGCGCGCATGCTAACCATGCAAGGCGCGAGAGACTCGCAGGTTGAAGTCGTGAGTTATGGCGAAGAAAAACCTGCGTCCAGTGGACATGATGAATCTGCATGGCAGTTAAACCGTCGTGCAGAACTGGATTACCAGGGGCAATAAATGAAAAAATGCCTGCTGCTCATGGTGCTTGTCTACGGTAATGTTTATGCTGAACCGGAAACGCTGCCGCCAGTAATTGATAATTCCAGTTATTATGGCGACACCAATCAAAACGTTGCCGCTGCTGTAAATCAAGCACCTTTGTCTACTAATTCTGCCAGTGCAAATTATCAGATATTAGGGCAATTAGAGCAATTACAGAAAGAGGTCCGGCAATTAAGCGGAACCATTGAAGAGCAGGCACATGAATTGGCGGAATTAAAAAAACGCCAAACCACCATGTATGAGGACATTGACCAACGTGTCCAAAGTATTGAAGAGGCTAAGAAAACGGCAGAGGCTGTAACAACAGAATCGACACCTGCTGAATTAACACCGCCAGTGCCAGCACTGGCGGCTGAAACAGCAGCACCAGTGGCAGCCGCACCGACAGTCGCTGCCGTTAGTGCCCCTGCGGCTCAGGCAGCAACGGGCAATCCCCAGGAAAATAATCCTGCGCCTAAAGCCGCCGCACCATCTGTAGAAACATCCGATGAAAAAGACCAGTACCAAAAAGCCTATGCTAACTTACAAGTTGGCCACTATGCGCAGGGAATAACTGCATTAAATGCCTTTTTGGGTAATTTCCCGAATGGCAAGTACGCAGCTAACGCCCAATACTGGTTAGGCGAAGCGTATAAAGCCAGTCAGAACAACGATGCATCGCGGGATGCGTTTAACAAAGTAATTAACTCATATCCCAACAGTCCCAAAGTACCGGACGCACTCTTTAAGCTTGGCATCCTGGAGTTAGATCAGAATAACCCAACCAAAGCACGTGAATATTTAAACCAGGTCAGCACCGGTTACCCCAATACGACTGCTGCAAAGCTAGCCGCTAAAAAGTTAAGCGCACTCAATGGCGGCTTATGAGTCTGATCGCTTACAAGAAGTAAGCAACAAGCAAATAGCCCCGCAAGAAGTGCTGTCGGATCCAGCGGCTTCTCCTGGCGCTGTGGCTATGGGATTAAACACCGCGAGCTTATCTAAATCTCTACGCATCACCGAAATTTTTTATTCACTGCAAGGTGAATCCACTACAGTTGGCTTACCTACAGTATTCGTCCGCCTGACTGGTTGCCCGCTACGCTGCGTTTATTGTGACACTGCCTACGCTTTCATTGGCGGAACCAAACAATCCATCGCCGATGTTGTGCGAGAGGTTAAGCAATACAGTACACCTTATGTCACTGTCACTGGCGGCGAGCCACTCGCGCAACCAGATTGTCTGGTTCTCCTGAACTGTTTGCTAAGTGAAGGCTACACTGTTTCGTTAGAAACCAGTGGCGCACTCGACGTATCGCAAGTAGATAACAGAGTCATTAAAGTGATGGATTTAAAAACCCCAGGCTCAGGTGAACTGGAAAAAAACAACTATGGAAATATTGCCTATTTGACCAAGCAGGATCAGGTGAAATTTGTCATCGCTGACAATATAGACTACGAGTGGTCGAAAAAAATACTGGCCCAACACGCCCTAACCGAACGCTGTGAGGTATTGTTTTCAACCATGATGGGTTATCAACAACCTGTCTGGCTGGCCGATAAAATCCTACAGGATCGCTTACCGGTACGTTTTCAAATTCAACTGCATAAATTCCTCTGGGGCGATGCCCAAGGCAAATAAAGCCCATGCAAAAAAAAGCGATTATTCTCCTTTCCGGTGGATTGGACTCGATTACCGTTCTCGCGCAAGCTATCCAGCAAGGTTATTCCTGTTATGCCCTAAGTTTTGATTACGGACAAAAACATAATGCCGAATTGCTTGCCGCCACAAAAATTGCCCAAGCTTATGCTGTGCTTGAACATAAAATCATCACATTAGGCTTGGCGGCAATTGGGGGATCAGCTTTAACCGACGCGCACATTTTAGTTCCCAACACCCTCCAAACTGGGATTCCCGTCACTTATGTACCCGCCCGCAATACCTTGTTTCTGTCTTTTGCCTTGGCATGGTCGGAAGTTTTGCAAGTGCATGATATTTTTATCGGCGTGAATGCCGTCGATTATTCCGGCTACCCTGACTGTCGCCCCGAATTTATCCAAGCATTTCAACAATTAGCCGATGTCGCCACTAAGGCTGGCGTAGAAGGTGAACGTGTCACTATCCATACGCCATTGATGACCTTAAGTAAGGCAGAAATTATCAAGCTGGGTACCAGTTTAGGCGTTGACTATCAGCAAACCGTATCCTGTTACTCTGCCGATGCCCAAGGCTTTGCATGTGGCGTCTGCGATGCCTGCCGCTTACGTATCATTGGCTTTGAACAGGCAGGAATAAAGGATCCGACCCGTTACCAGTTACCTTCATATTAAGCTTTAGCTTGGAATTTTTCTATCACTACATGACATGTTAGTAACATCTAATAGCTGCTTATCAATAATTTAAGTTTTTGCCGCGCTAAAATGAACTTAAATAAAAGGAAGCTTAGGAGCCAATCAGTCCTCACTGTGCTCCGCAAAGCGTAACACTTTGGTAAATGCAGGTCTTTCTGCGCGCCACAGCGCGCCTCATGGAAGATTTTTGGACCTCCCTGTCACAAAAATCGATTCGCCACGCGGCGAATCAATCTAGCCCCGCTTCGTCCTGCGTCCGCCTCGACTACGTACTACGCTTCGCCACCTACTACGTCAAGGCTACCACAATGACTCTACGGCTCTTCGGGATAAAATGCTTGCCTCCCTCGCGCGCTATCGCGCACGTCGGATTGGCGCATTTCCCTTCGCCTACCGGGGACTAAAAAACATCACTTCGCTCACGCTCCGTTTCCATGTTTTTCAGCGGAAGACATAACCCTAGACAAAACCAGACAAATCGGTAAAATAAGCCACCTCAAACCACTTCCGGCTCGACACAATAATGGCGAAAATTTCCGTTCTTAATGGCCCCAATCTTAATCTTCTGGGGATGCGGGAACCGGGTCATTATGGATCTAAATCCTTGGCTGATATAAAACACACCTTGATCGCCCAAGCCTCTGAACTCGGCCACCAATTAGACTTTGATCAAAATAATGCCGAGCATGAAATAGTTGAATTAATTCATCAAGCCTATCACGCAAAGGTTGAGTTTATTATCATTAACCCAGCTGCTTTCACTCATACCAGTGTAGCAATTCGGGATGCGCTGTTAGCCACGCAAATCCCATTTATCGAAGTTCATTTATCCAATGTTCATGCCCGCGAAGCCTTTAGAAAGCATTCGTATTTTTCGGATATTGCCAAAGGGTTTATATCCGGCTTAGGTGCCTTCGGGTATGAATTGGCCTTACTAGCAGCCCATCAGACATTAAACCAAAAGACCTAACATTATGGATATTAGTAAAATAAAAAAATTAATCGACATCATCGAAGCTTCTGACATTACTGAATTTGAAATCACTGAAGGTGAAGAATCGATTCGGATTAGCCGCTACTCTAAACACGCCCCAGTACACTATGCAGCCGCTCCTGCTCCAGTTGCCCAGCCACTGCCTGCAACTTTTGCAGCTCCCCCGGCTGCTGATGCAGCGCCTAAAATCAGCGGCCACATCGTTAAATCACCGATGGTTGGTACGTTTTACCGTTCCGCTTCACCAGGTGCTAAAGTATTCGCACAGATTGGCCAAAGCGTAGCAGTAGGCGATACCTTGTGCATCATTGAAGCCATGAAAATTCTTAACCAAATCGAGTCCGATAAGTCCGGCGTAGTGACCCAAATTCTAGTTGAAGACGGTCAACCGGTTGAATATGAACAACCTTTATTCGTTATTGAATAACCCAACAGGACTCCCCATGTTTGACAAAATTGTTATTGCCAATCGCGGTGAAATAGCCCTGCGTATTTTACGTGCCTGTAGAGAGTTAGGTATTAAAACAGTTGCTGTGCATTCCACAGCGGATCGGGATTTAAAGCATGTACGGCTCGCCGATGAATCAGTGTGCATCGGTCCTGCTGCTTCCATCGATAGTTATTTAAATATTCCAGCCATCATTAGCGCAGCAGAAGTCACTGATGCCGAAGCCATTCACCCCGGCTATGGTTTTTTATCTGAAAATGCCGATTTTTCAGAAAAAGTGCAACAAAGCGGGTTTGTATTTATCGGCCCCAAAGCTGAAACCATCCGTTTAATGGGCGATAAAATTTCGGCTAAAAAAGCGATGTTAGCGGCCGGCATTCCATGTGTTCCTGGTAATGGCGAGCCCTTAGGCGATGATAATAAAACTAACCTGCGCATGGCTAAAGAAGTCGGTTATCCGGTCATCATCAAAGCCGCTGGCGGGGGCGGTGGGCGGGGTATGCGCACCGTGCATACCGAAGCTGCGCTGGTCAATGCCATCGAAATGACCAAAGCGGAAGCTGCCAGTGCTTTTGGAAATGCCACCGTATATATGGAAAAATTCCTGGAAGATCCCCGCCATATCGAATTTCAAGTATTGGCAGACAGCCACGGCAATGCGATACATTTAGGTGAGCGGGATTGCTCCATGCAACGCCGCCATCAAAAAGTCGTGGAAGAAGCCCCTGCCCCTGGCATTACCGAAGAGCAACGTAAACGAATGGGTGAACGCTGTGCTAAAGCTTGTGTGGATATTGGTTATTTAGGCGCGGGCACTTTTGAATTTTTATATGAAAAGGGTGAATTTTATTTTATAGAAATGAACACCCGCGTACAGGTTGAACATCCGGTTACCGAAATGATTACCGGTTTTGATATTGTTAAGGAGCAATTACGCATTGCTTACGGTTTACCGCTTTCTATCACCCAGGAACAAGTTACATTTACAGGTCATGCGATAGAATGCCGTTTAAATGCGGAAGATCCAGCCACCTTTATGCCCTGCCCGGGAACGATATCGCAATTTCACATGCCCGGAGGCCCTGGCATTCGTTGTGAAACGCATATTTATAACGGCTATAAAGTACCGCCTTATTACGATTCCATGATTGGTAAATTAATAGCCCACGGCGAAACTCGCAGCAGCGCTATTGCACGCATGAACACCGCGTTAAGCGAAATTATTATTGATGGTATTAAAACCAACATCCCTTTGCAAAAAGATATTATGAACGATCCAGCTTTTGCACTGGGTCAACAAAATATCCACTATCTGGAAAAGAAGCTCGGCATTCATTAACCTCTAATGTAAACCCTAGGGCGGATCCTTAATCCGCCCCCTTCTCTATTTCTGTAACTCTATTCCTAATTCTTATGGCTTGGCATCAACTCTCTGTTATTACTGACGAAGCAACTGCACCAGCCCTGGCCGATTATTTTACGGAGATAGGCGCAGTTTCAGTAACCTATATGGATGCAGAAGACGAACCGGTCTACGAGCCACCTTTAAATGCCATAAAAATATGGGCAAACACCCAGGTCATTGCGTTGTTTGAAAGTGATGCGCATCCTGCCGTCGTCAGGGCACTCACTGCGTTCGAATTTAAAAATATGACATTACAGAGCTGGAAACAGGTGGTTATAGAAGATCAAGCTTGGGAACGCAGCTGGATGGAACACTTTAAACCCATGCTATTTTGCAACAAGCTCTGGATTTGCCCAACAGGCATGGAAAAAATAGAACCCGCTACCGTATGTATGACTTTAGATCCTGGTTTAGCCTTCGGTACAGGAACTCATCCAACTACCGCCCTATGTCTGGAATGGCTCGCCAGTCAAGACCTACGAGGTAAAACTGTCATTGACTTTGGTTGCGGATCAGGCATTTTAGCCATTGCAGCCCTGTTACTTGGTGCGAAAGTCGCCCATGCCATTGATATAGATCCGCAAGCCCTTACCGCGACACAAGCAAACGCTGAAAAAAATAATGTCCAAAATAAAATCCACTGCTACTTACCTGAAGAATATGCCGGTGAAGCTACCGACATTGTCTTGGCAAACATACTCGCCATGCCATTAATCGAGCTTAGTCAGACTATTTCAGCTTATTTAAAACCGACGGGGAACTTGGTATTATCAGGCATTTTAACCGAACAGGCGGCTGCCGTTAGCGCCGCCTATCAGCCTGGTGTTGTTTTAAGTGCACCGGTTATTCAAGAAGACTGGTGCAGGCTAGATGGCTTTAAAATTGAATGAGCAAGGTAGAAGTCTTATGCACTTCAAAATAACGCTGTTTCTTACGCTTATGTAAAAATCCAATTTACTACACACCTACCCCACTAATCTGAACCCTCGTGACTTTTTTGTTTTTTATAAAATCTCCCGCCCAAATCAACGTAAACTATTAACCCTTTATGAATCACCCTGAAATCTACCTTAAAAAACAAGAAGATAAACGCTTACGTCAAGGTCATGTGTGGGTTTTTAGCAATGAAATTGATACTCAGCGTTCACCCTTAGATTGCTTCACTGCTGGGCAATTGGTTAACGTGACCAGTTTCGAAGGCAAAGCTTTAGGCACTGCCTACGTTAACCCAAATACCTTAATTTGTGCCCGTTTACTGTCACGTAAAAGCGACTTAAGCTGCGGCAGTAATTTTTTTAAAACCCGCTTAACCAATGCCCTATCATTACGGGAAAAACTCTTTGACAAACCATTTTATCGCCTAATCTTCGGTGAAAGCGATGGCTTGCCAGGTTTAGTGATCGACCGTTTTGGAGACGTGTTGGCCGTCCAAATTACCACTGCTGGCATGGAATTACATAAAGCTTTCTTGCTAACAGCACTGCTGGAATTATTAAAACCTGCCTGCGTTATTTTCAAAAATGATAACAGCCAACGTGAATTGGAAGGGCTTACAACAACCTCAGAAATAGCTTACGGCGAATTACCCGCACACGTCATTATTCAAGAAAATCATGCCCGCTATACTATCGACATTATCAACGGTCAAAAAACCGGCTGGTTCTTCGACCACCGTAACAGCCGTCAACAATTAGCTAATCTCGCTCGCAATAAACGGGTATTGGACTTATTTTGCTACACCGGCGCCTGGGGTATTCCGGCAGCTTTAAACGGTGCGGCGGAAGTGGTCTGCGTGGATGCCTCAGAAAGCGCATTGGCCCTTGCCTTTGATAACGCGAAATTAAATCAGGTTGAAGATCGTATGCAATTTATTCACAGCGATGTGTTCGAATTTCTTAAACAAGCCCGGCTTAACAATGAACATTACGATATTATAATATTAGATCCACCGGCATTGATTAAACGTAAAAAAGATTTCAAACAAGGCTACGAAGCCTACCGAAGGCTAAACGATCTCGCCCTACAAGTGCTTAACCAAGGCGGTATTCTGGTTTCTGCCTCTTGTTCGTATCATCTGACTACTGAAAATTTACACGAATTACTCCGCTCATCTGCACGGCATATCGACCGGCATCTGGTATTCTTTAACCAAACGGGTCAAGGGCCTGATCACCCGATCCATCCCGGCATACCGGAATCACATTATTTAAAAACTTTTTTCTGTTCTGTTAATCCCAGTTTATAATGACCGACCCAAAAACTCCCTGCACACTTTGCCAGCAACTGGTAGTGTTAAAAAGCTTTAACTTAAAAACACCCAAGGGCAAACTCTATTTTTGTTGTGAAGGCTGTAAAAACATTTATCAATTACTCAACCCTGAACCCCACCTTTCCACCCATAACTCTAATTAAGGAACCAATCCATGAAACCAAAAGCTTGTGAATCCTGTGCCCGTGTAAACATTGGGGCTAACCATAGAAAAGTCCATCCGATTATCCGGGGCATAGGCTTAATCTTTGTTTATCTGCCCATTTTGACTTGGCCTTTCGTGATTCTAAGTGCTTATTCAGTTTATCTGCATTTGTACTTGATTGGTGCAAAAAACGTAAAAAAATACTCTGATTTCTTACCTGCACGTGAAACGCATCGGTATGACCTTAAAAGTCAAATTGTCATGGATGGTTCATTTAAAGCAAGCTTTGCGCAATCGAAACTGTACTGGATTTTTAATTGCACTTGGTATTGCCCAATGAGTGTCGGCTTATTTGAATGGCATGCTTACTTGGTGCAAGTGGTCGAAAACTGGTGGTGTCCGTTTAACCACGGCCGTAAAAACGAGTTTTACAGCAACGCTTCATTAGATCAATCGTTCTGGCATATTTACGAAAATGATAAAGCTAAGTTGCATCCTGAAGATCGCAACAACCCCATTTTTACGGAAACACCCGAAAACACCGAATAAAGAGACCACATCTATCTAACGCGACCCCAATTTTTTTGGCGGTTTATTTCTACTAAACCGCCAGCTCATCTTTAAGATTACCCTTAATCTCAACTTAATTACTTTACAGCAAGCGGACGCCCCGTTTTTACCCGTTCTACTTTGCCAATAACCTCTTTAAGCTCATCTTGACTCAACTGCGTTAACAAATCCAGTCCCGCGCGAAGTACTTCCCCTTTTTTAACATGAACGCCCTCTGACAAACAAAGCGCCTTAATTTGCAAAATTTTTAAATAATCAATTTCAGGGAAAGAAAAACTATCCCGAATCACTTTCGCCGGATGTTTTTTCTTCGATTTAAGCGATTTCTCAGTTTCTGCTGTTATCGGTTCTGTGGTTTTTTCTTTCGATATAGCCGCTTTTTTAGTTGATACCGTTTTTTTAGGTTCCGCCGCCTTCAAAGTATCTTTTATCAAAGAGGACTCAGTACCCACCTTAGTTTTTGTTGGCTCGGCTATTGATTGTTTGGTTTTGCTATTCTTCGCATTCATTATTACTTCTCCATTGTATCGCCCATAAAATAATAGTATAAACCGTTTATACTGTTATTTCAAAATAAGCATTACAACCTCCACAAAACCACCAAAGATTCATTTTGAATGACTTGAATGGTTAAAATATCCCGAAAAACTTTACCAAACGTTGAAGCTGCCAAAACTACTTAGCGTATAAGGGGGCGTTATGAGTGTAAATCATCTGCGCGCCACAGCGCGCCTCATGGAAGATTTTTGGACCTCCCTGTCACAAAAATCGATTCGCCACGCGGCGAATCAATCTAGCCCCGCTTCGTCCGCCTCGACTACGTACTACGCTTCGCTACCTACTATGTCAAGGCTACCACAATGACTCTACGGCTCTTCGGGATAAAATGCTTGCCTCCCTCGCGCGCTATCGCGCACGTCGGATTGGCGCATTTCCCTTCGCCTACCGGGGACTAAAAAACATCACTTCGCTCACGCTCCGTTTCCATGTTTTTCAGCGAATGACATTTGCCAATTAGAAATACTCGGAGGCTTGCAAGCCAACATGTTTTTTGGCTAATTGGTGATCCCTGTTTTAATAAAGTCTCCGTTTTTAAGCAACACGACCAGAACGGTCAACTTACCAAGTTTGGCTGATGTCATATCACCAGATCAAATCATCAGGCACAGCATAAGCAGCATAAGGATCTTCTGTGATTTCCGATGCGGTACTTATATTCAGAAACACAAAGTAATCTGGGGCACGTTCAAGAATTTTTTTGGCATTTTCCACTGAAACCAACACATATCGCTTACCCAGCTTAGTAATCGCTAGCCGCCCTGTGCTTAACTTCTTCTGGCTATCTTCATCAACATAAAGGGTTTTTACCCATTGTCCATCAGTAAAATGATAAGCAATTTCCTGATTCTCTGGCTCAATAATGTTAGGCTCAATCAGCTGTTGTATTTGTGCAGACAGCGCTTTTTGCTCCGCTAGCGCTTTCAACTGGTGATTCAGCTCCCGATCTTTTTGCGCCTTTTCCTCCAGTGTTTGTTTCGCCAACAACTTAGCCTCATCAACAGCTGAAATTTTGTTTTTTTGCTGCTGTTTTTGCGACTTATGCTTTTCAGATTTAACGCTTTTAGCTTGCGCACTACTAACTAAGCCCGCTTTGAGTAACTGCTCTTGTAATGATTGTTTAGACATAAAAAGTTAATTTCTTACACTACTAGGGATTTTGTCGCTTTACATAGGCAGCAATAAAAATGCACAGGCAAAAAAAGCCAAGCCCCTTTTAAAATTTCGTTTCAATTTATCCTATCGCGCAGCAAAGACCCTGAAATATTTGGGCTAGACAAAAATATTTTCGACAAGATATCTGTGTCTATAAAATCCCCAGCCCATTTCGATAATCGGCGATTGCACTTCGCGTTAGATTCGACCCTAGTATGGAACTTTATAAGTACTTGCCGACAAGTAATGAAAGATTCCCCCTAGCCTTACTCTACAGTGACTGATTTTGCCAGATTACGCGGTTGGTCGACATCAGTGCCTTTCAATATCGCAACGTGATAAGATAAAAGCTGTAGAGGTATCGTAAAAATAATCGGGGCAATTTCATTGGCAACTGCGGGTACTTTAATGATTTGCATGTTTTCATTTGCTTCTGCATCCAGGGTTTCATCCATAAATACAATAAGCTGCCCACCTCTGGCGCTGACCTCCTGCATATTGGATTGCAGCTTTTCAAGTAAATTATTATTAGGCGCCACCACTACAACCGGCATGTCCGCATCTATCAACGCCAACGGACCATGCTTCAATTCCCCGGCCGGATAGGCTTCCGCATGGATATACGAAATTTCTTTTAATTTTAATGCCCCCTCCATGGCAATTGGGTATTGCGATCCTCTACCTAAAAATAACGCGTGCTGCTTATCACCAAATTGTTCCGCCAATTGTTTGATCTGGCCATCTAATTGCAATACCGCTTCAGCTCTGGCAGGTAAATTAAATAATTCGGCGGTCAGTTTATGCTCTACCTCTTCGGACAATTCAAAACGTCGTCCAATAGCAATCACCAATAACATCAGAGCAGTTAACTGGGTTGTAAACGCCTTAGTTGAAGCAACGCCTATTTCCGGTCCGGCACGCGTCATCAACACCAAATCTGAGGCTCGTACCAATGAACTTTCCGGTACGTTACAGACAGCCAATGCATATTTAGCGCCCAGGCGTTTAGCTTCATGCAACGCGGCCAAAGTATCAGCAGTTTCACCCGATTGAGAAATCGTAACAATTAAAGCATCTTCAGCTAATACCGGCTGTCTATAACGAAACTCACTGGCAATTTCAATCTGACAAGGCACTCTAGCCAACTTTTCAAACCAATATTTTGCTACCAGACCCGCATGATAGCTGGTGCCGCAAGCCAAAATCTGTACCGATTTAATATTGTCAAAAACCTCCGCAGCGTTGTGCCCAAAGGTATTCTCCAATAAGCGTCCGTTGATAAAACGACCTTCAAGGGTTTCCGCTATGGCAGCAGGCTGCTCAAACATTTCTTTCTGCATATAATGCCGGTAAATCCCTTTATCCACAGCATTTGCCGTTAGTTTGCTTTCCATACAAGCACGCTCAACAAGTTGATCATTTATGTCATAAATAACCACTTTGTCCAGCGTCAACTCAGCAACATCACCCTCTTCTAAAAACATAAACCTCTGAGTTACCGGCAATAATGCCGCGACATCCGACGCGATAAACCACTCGCCAATTCCAACCCCTATCACTAAAGGACTGCCTTTACGACAAACAATTAACCGGTCTGGATAGTCTTGGGCGATAACACCCAAGGCATAAGCGCCTTCTAATTGAGTAAGCGTCTTTTTAACCGCAGTTAATAAATTAGCAGATTTTTGTAATTCAATATGAATCTGATTAACAATAACTTCAGTATCCGTCTCTGAACTAAAATGATACCCTTGGGCTTTTTGTTGCACACGTAATTGAGCGTGGTTTTCAATAATACCGTTATGCACAACCCCTACTTCTTTACGGCAAATATGCGGATGGGCATTTTCAGTGCTAGGTTTTCCATGCGTCGCCCACCGTGTGTGAGCAATACCGATAGAGCCCTGAATCGGCTCCTGTTCTATTAAAGCTTCAAGCCCAACCACTTTACCTAAAGCCCGTCTACGGGATAAGAGGTTATTATCAATAACGGCCAAGCCAGCTGAATCATAACCACGATATTCAAGCCGTTTTAAGCCTTCAATTAAAACTGGGACAACATTACGCTGCGCTACTGCGCCAACAATTCCACACATTAGTTTGACTCCTTTTTAACCGGCCGTTGCCAACCTGCAATTGAAATTTGCTTAACCCGACTTAAAGTCAATTGATCTTCCGGCGCATCCTTTGTAATCGTAGAGCCCGCACCTAACGTTGCATTCTTAGCGATAGTAACCGGGGCAACCAGCTGGGTATTTGAACCTATAAAAACATTATCTTCAATGATGGTTCTAAATTTATTTACGCCATCATAATTACAGGTAATCGTGCCTGCACCGACATTCACTTTACTGCCCATCGTGGTGTCGCCGATATAGCTTAAATGGTTAACTTTACTGCCTTGTGCGACGGTAGATTTTTTTATTTCTACAAAATTACCCACATGTACCTGATCAGCCAATACCGTACCGGGACGTAACCGCGCAAAAGGACCAATCCGGCTACCAACGCCAATCTCAGCATCTTCTATGACACACATTGGGAGTATTTCAACGTCATCGGCAATCACCGCATTTTTAATACAACAACCGGCACCGATACGGACATTATTTCCTAGGCTAACTTTACCTTCCAAAATAACATTGGTATCAATGATAACATCCTGTCCAAGCGCGGTTATTTCACCCCTTAGATCAAAACGGCTGGCATCCATTAACGTAACACCTTGCGCCATTAATGTCGCCGCCTGTTGCATTTGGTAAGAACGTTCCAAATAATTTAACTGCACACGGTTATTAACGCCTAAAACCTCATCCTCATGCCCGGGTTGCGCGGTAACCACGTTAACCTTATCAGCAACTGCCATTTCAATAATGTCTGTTAAATAAAATTCCCCTTGCGCATTATTATTTTTTAACGCTTGCAACCATTTTTTTAAATGGCTGCCAGGTACCGCCATAATTCCAGTATTAACTTCCTGTATGGTTTTTTCTTGTAATGAGGCATCCTTCTCCTCCACAATTTTCTCAACCTGCAATTGTCCATTACGAACAATTCGCCCATAACCAGCTGGATCAGCAAGATTGACGGTTAATAAAGCCAGTGTCGTTGCATTTGCCTGAGATAATAAGCGTTCAACCGTGGCTAACTTTAGCAATGGAACATCCGCATATAAAATCAGAACCATATCAGTATCTGCTATTTGCGGAACTGCTTGTTGTACCGCGTGCCCAGTGCCTAATTGTTCACGCTGCTCAATCCAGGTAGCTTGTAATTCAGGTAGACTGTTTTTAAGCGTGTCCCCGCCATGACCATAAATGATAGTTATAGCATTATTCTGAAGCTGGCTACTCATATCATACACATGCTTTAGCAAAGGTTTATTAGCAACCGCATGTAGTACCTTTGGTTTATCAGAACGCATGCGCGTTCCTTTTCCTGCCGCTAGAATAATCGTCGAAATTTTCATTAAAAAACCTTATATTAAATAACCTGTTACTTTTTTAAAATGCATTTATTGCCAAAACTGACTACTGAGAAAACTTGCTTTTTGGGCAATTTAACTATTTGAAATACAACTCTATGCTAAAAACAACACAATGGCTTACTTTTGCAGAATAACTATAGCTTATGAACAAAAAATTAATATGCTGTATAAACAAAAAAAGCCCGACAACAGAAGACGCTATCGGGCTTTTTGAATAGACAATTACTTACTTTTATCCACCACGTTTTCTTAATCTTTCCAATGTTCTTAACTGCATTAAAGCAACAGTCAATTGCGATTGCGCCGTAGCATAATCGATTTTATTCGATTTATCTTTAAGCGCTTCTTCCGCTTTCATTTTGGCTTCTAACGCTGCGGCTTCGTCAATATCTTTTGCCCTTACGGCCGTATCTGCTAGAACCGTTACTCTATGCGGCTGAACTTCCAGCATACCGCCGGATACAAAAAATGAAGGGCTTTCGGTACTGCTAACTTTAACACGCACCTCTCCCGGATTAAGCTTCGATATAAATGGTGCGTGGCGAGGGGCGATACCGACCTCACCTAACTCAGCTGGGGCAAAAACCATTTCCGCCAAACCCGAAAATAATTGCGCTTCGGCACTTACGATGTCTACATGGATCGTCATGGTCATTTCAGTATCACTTAAACGTTAATTAGCCTTTCATTTTCGCAGCTTTTTCAAGCGCTTCATCAATGGTGCCTACCATGTAAAAAGCTTGCTCGGGGATATTATCATACTCACCTTCAATAATACCCTTGAAACCTGCAATCGTATCTTTCAGGGAAACGTATTTGCCGGGAGACCCAGTAAAGACCTCAGCAACAAAGAACGGTTGCGATAAAAAGCGTTGTACTTTACGGGCGCGGGTCACCGTTAACTTATCTTCTTCCGATAACTCATCCATACCCAAAATAGCAATAATATCGCGCAATTCTTTATAGCGTTGCAAAATACCCTGTACATTACGCGCGGTATCATAGTGCTCTTGGCCAATAACCAACGGATCTAACTGACGGCTGGTTGAATCGAGCGGATCAATCGCTGGGTAAATACCCAATTCTGCAATTTGGCGCGATAAAACCACAGTCGCATCCAAATGCGCAAAGGTAGTTGCAGGCGACGGATCGGTTAAATCGTCAGCAGGTACATAGACTGCTTGAATAGAGGTAATAGAACCCGTTTTAGTTGAAGTAATACGCTCTTGTAAAACCCCCATTTCTTCTGCCAATGTAGGTTGATAACCTACCGCAGAAGGCATACGGCCTAATAGCGCAGATACCTCAGTTCCGGCCAAGGTATAACGATAAATATTATCCACAAAGAATAATACATCACGACCTTCATCACGGAAATATTCCGCCATCGTCAAACCTGTCAACGCAACACGTAAACGGTTACCGGGCGGCTCATTCATTTGCCCGTAAACGAGAGACACTTTGTCAATAACGTTGGAATCAGTCATCTCATGATAAAAATCGTTCCCTTCACGGGTACGTTCGCCCACACCCGCAAAAACCGAGTAACCACTGTGCTCGATAGCGATGTTACGAATGAGCTCCATCATATTTACAGTTTTGCCAACCCCAGCCCCACCAAAAAGTCCGACTTTACCACCTTTAGCAAAAGGGCAAACCAAGTCGATTACTTTAATACCGGTTTCAAGCAATTCATTTGCGGCAGCTTGTTCATCATAGGCAGGTGCAGCACGATGAATACCCCATTTGGCTTCTTCGCCGATGGGGCCTTTTTCATCTATCGGCTCACCTAACACATTCATAATGCGTCCGAGGGTTTTTTGACCCACAGGTACTGAAATGGCAGCACCTGAATTGCTAACTTCTAAACCACGGCTTAAGCCATCAGTTGAACCCATGGCAATAGTTCTTACAACACCATCCCCTAATTGCTGCTGAACTTCTAAAACCAGACTCTTATCTTTCACGTTTAATGCGTCATATACCCTTGGCAGGTCATCGCGTGCAAACTCCACGTCAACAACCGCTCCGATAATCTGAACGATTTTACCCAAACTCATTATGTCGTCCTCTTTGATACTAATCTAAATTGAGTGGCTTGGCAGTTATACAGCGGCAGCACCGGCCACAATCTCTGAAATTTCTTGGGTAATGGCAGCCTGTCTTGCTTTGTTATAAACAAGTTGTAGCTCACCGATAAGGTTGCCGGCATTATCCGAAGCACTCTTCATCGCAACCATTCTAGCCGCCTGTTCACAAGCATTATTTTCAACCAAACCTTGATAAACAATAGACTCGATATAACGGGTCAATAAGTTATCTAAAACATCTTTGGCATCAGGCTCATATAAATAATCCCAATGACTTCTAAGATTTCCTTCAACCGTTTCCTCAAGTTCTTCGGCAACAATAGGTAATACTTTCTCTAAAGTCGGCTGTTGCGTCATGGTGTTAACAAAACCATTACTGGCCAGATACAGCGCATCAATTGTGCCGGCATCATAGGCATCCAGCATAATTTTTATAATGCCGATTAAATCATGCAAATGGGGGGTGTCGCCTAACTTTGAAACTTGACCCACCAAATGACAAGCCTTCAATCCTGAAAAAAAACTGCTCCCTTTCGACCCTATAGTGCAGACATCAACTTCAACACCCTGCTCTTCCCAACCTTTCAGTTGCCTAAGAGTAGTTCTGAACAAATTTGAATTTAAACCGCCGCACAATCCGCGATCAGAACTGACTACAATAATACCTACTCGCTTTAAATCACGCGCAATTAAAAAAGAATGCTTATACTCGGCATTGGCATGCGCCAAATGCCGAATGATTTGGCTAATTTTTTTTGCATACGGGCGTGTAGCTTGCATCCTGCCTTGTGTTTTACGCATTTTGCTCGCCGCCACCATTTCCATGGCGCGGGTGATTTTCTGAGTATTTTTAATACTCGCAATCTTGGTACGTATCTCTTTGCCAACAGCCATAAACCAGCCCTTTTACCAAGTATGGGTTTTAATGAAGCTTTCTATCGCAGAACGTATGCCCTGCTGAATTTCATCACTAAAGTCACCTTTTTCGTTAATTTTATCCATCAAAGCCGATTGTTCAGTTCTCATATACAATTGCAACGCGTCTTCAAAACTACGCACTTTTTTAACCTCAACCGTATCAAGGAACCCTTCATTCGCAGCAAATAACGAAACTGCCATTTGCGCCACCGACATCGGCGAGTATTGATTTTGCTTCATCAATTCTGTAACACGTTGTCCACGTTCAATTTGTTTACGCGTACTTTCATCCAAATCAGAAGCAAATTGCGCAAAAGCGGCCAACTCACGATATTGCGCCAAATCCAAGCGGGTACCACCACCCAGTTTTTTAATAATTTTAGTTTGCGCAGCGCCACCTACACGCGATACCGACAAACCCGCGTTTACCGCCGGTCGAATCCCAGCATTAAACAAATTGCTTTCAAGGAAAATTTGGCCATCGGTAATAGAGATAACGTTAGTCGGTACGAAAGCAGAAACGTCTCCGCCTTGCGTTTCGATAATAGGCAATGCCGTCAACGAACCAGTCTTGCCTTTTACTTTACCACCGGTTAATTTTTCAACTTCCGCAGCATTAATACGCGATGCCCTTTCCAATAAACGCGAATGTAAATAAAACACGTCTCCCGGATACGCTTCACGACCTGGTGGGCGACGTAATAACAAGGAAACCTGACGGTAAGCCCAAGCTTGCTTGGTTAAATCGTCATAGATAATCAGCGCATCTTCGCCGCGATCACGGAAAAACTCACCCATTGAGCAACCAGTATAGGGCGCAATAAACTGCATAGCCGCTGATTCAGAAGCCGATGCCGCAACAATAATGGTATGTGCTAAGGCACCATGTTCTTCAAGTTTACGTACTACGTTTGCGATAGAAGAACGCTTTTGACCAATGGCTACATAAATACACTTAATGCCGGTATTTTTTTGATTGATAATCGCATCAATAGCAATAGCGGTTTTTCCTGTTTGGCGGTCACCAATAATCAACTCCCGCTGACCACGACCAACCGGAATCATGGCATCAATTGATTTCAACCCTAACTGTACCGGCTGATCAACCGATTGCCGCGCAATAACACCTGGCGCGATTTTTTCTATCGGCGAAGATTCTTTAGTGTTAATAGCGCCTTTACCATCAATCGGATTACCCAAAGCGTCAACAACCCGACCTAATAATGCCTCACCAACCGGCACTTCTAAAATTCTACCGGTACACTTTACAGTGTCACCTTCAGAGATATGTTGATAGGCACCTAATACCACCACACCAACCGAGTCTCTTTCCAAGTTCAACGCCATCCCAAAAGTATTGCCCGGGAATTCCAACATTTCACCTTGCATGGCTTCCGAAAGTCCATGTACCCGAACGATACCATCAGTAACGCTCACAACGGTACCTTCAGTATGCGCCTCAGCACTCAAATCGAAGTTCTCGATTTTCTTTTTAATTAAATCGCTTATTTCAGATGGATTTAGTTGCATGTTGTTTTATCTCACTCTCACTGTAGTGCTTTTTGCATGTATTGAAGCTGGCCTTTAATCGATCCGTCAATAACTGTGTCGCCGGCACGAACTAAAACGCCACCTATTAATGATTTATCAATAGTTACATTGATATGAACTTTTTTATGCAGCGTTTTTTCCAGCGTTGAAGCAAATTTCTTTTGCTCTTCCTGCGTGAAAGCAAAAGCCGTTAACACCTCAACATCGACATAGCCTTCATGATCTGCTTTATAGTGCTCAAATTGCGCTGCAATATGCGGCATCAATGACAGCCGACCATTCTGAACCAGTAACTTTAGAAAATTGCCAGCCTCCGCTTCTAATTGTCCTTGGCAAATATCCAATAGCAAAGCTGACAATCGATCACTAGCAATTTTAGGATTATCTATGACCACAGAAATGGCCTTATCGCCAATCACAGCGGATAAAAAAGCAAGCGACCCTGACCACTTAGCTATGGTGTCAGTTTCTTTTGCCCTTTTAAATACAGCAGTTGCATAAGGACGTGCCAATGTTGCTAATTCGCTCATTATGCTGTTGTCCTATAACTGTTTAGATACTTTAGTTAAGATTTCTTTATGCTTAGTCTTATCAATTTCGGCACCTAAAATCTGTTCTGCAGCACTCAAAGCCAAAGCCGAAATTTCTTTGCGCAAGCCCTCTTTGGTTTGCTGTAGCTCTTGTTCAATTTGTGCCTTGGCAGCAAGCATTAACCGCTCACCTTCCGTTTTAGCAGTCTGCTTAGACTCCTCAACAATCTCATTAGCACGCTTTTGAGCCAAGGTCACAATGCCAGCAGATTCTTCTTTAGCTTGAATCAGTAGACTTTTAGCTTTCTTCTCAGCTAAGTGAATTTGCTCCTGCCCTTTTTCAGCAGCGGCTAATCCATCAGCAATTTTTTTCTTACGTTGTTCTAAAGAGTCAAATAACGGCGGCCAAATATACTTCATGGTAAACCATACCAGAAGTGTAAACGTAATCATTTGCCCAATCAGAGTAGCATTGATACTCACGATGCGATCCTCTTGTTGCTGTTAAAATTCAAATGAATAACCTTAACCACCTGCCGCTGTTTTCACAGCCGCAAGGAATGGATTTGCGAAGGTAAAGAACAACGCCAAACCAACGCCAATCATGGTTACTGCGTCTAATAAACCAGCCACAACAAACATTTTAACTTGTAACATTGGAACCATTTCAGGCTGACGTGCAGCACCTTCTAAAAACTTACCACCCAACAGACCGAAACCGATAGCGGTTCCTAATGCGCCCATACCCAAAATTAAGCCTACTGCAATAGCAGTCATGCCTTGTACATCAGCGATTAAAGCTGCAATTTCCATAATATCTCCAAAAGTATTGTGTGTTAAAGTGTAAAAAAATGAAAACTAATGATCTTCGTGTGCCATACTCAGGTAAACAATGGTCAACACCATAAATATGAAAGCTTGAAGCGTTATAATCAAAATATGAAATACTGCCCAAGGAAAGCTCAACACCGGCTGAAGAAACCAAGGCAACAATCCAATTAATATAAAAATCAATTCGCCCGCATACAAATTACCGAATAACCGTAATGCCAGAGAAATCGGTTTAGCAATTTCTTCAACCAACTTTAACAACAAGTTAAAAGGCAGTAACCAAGGTCCAAAAGGCTGAAACATGAGTTCTTTTGCAAATCCCCAAGGCCCTTTAATTTTAATGCTGTAAAAAATTATCAAACAAAAGACTGAAATTGACATTGCAAAGGTGGCATTCAAATCCGTACTTGGCACCACCCGCAAGTACTCAAGCCCCATTAAAGATCCGACGGTAGAAAAAATATCCACCGGGAATAAATCCATAAAGTTCCACAAGAATATCCAACAAAATATGGTTAATGCCAATGGCGCGATCAGATTGCTTTTACCGTGAAAACTGTCCTTAACCTGACCGTCAACAAATTCAATCATCATTTCCGCAAAATTTTGTACGAGTCCGGGCACGCCGGTAGTCGCCTTTTCTGCCGCAGTTTTAAAAAACCAAATAAACACGCCGCCCAAAAAGGCTGAGAAGAACAAAGTATCCAAGTTCAACGCCCAAAACCCCTCACCAACACTAAAAGGGGTTAAATGATGAATAATATATCCAGTTGAGCCTTCGGCCGCATGCGCTTCAGTAGCCATCGTTCCTCGCTAATATGGGTTAATCGCGTAATATTAACGCGAACCAGAAAACTGCCAATACTGAGACATAACCCGTCATCAGTGGTAAAAATTTAACATTATGGAGCTGAAATATCAGGATGAATAATGCCGCTGTTAGCAACAATTTCCCAGACTCACCCGCATAAAAAGACCGAACTATTTTTTTAGGCTCTTGTCCCTGAACGAGCTTTATCCTTAATGCAAAATACAGGTTTGGAATTAACGCCGCCAACCCACCTAAAAATGCGTACAAGGCAAACAATCCACCTCCGGCAATGCCAAAAGCAACCACAACCAGGGCAATAACCAATACCTGTAAAAATAGTATTTTGCTGACTGTAGAAAGATGCGCTCCCGCCATACTTAACTCCAATCCAAACAGCCACGGATTATATAGACGCGAGCTAATTTAAGCAACTGTTGATTAAGTCTAAAATAATTCATACCGTTAAATTTACAGCTACAAAAATTTAATGCTAATCAGCATACCTTCATTAATCTGTATGTACTGTTAATGCAATTTAAGGCTGGTTTACATGCGATAGTTTTTCTAGTTTTGCCATTACAATCCATCAGTTAAAAATTGAAAATAACAATAATAATTATTGAAAACCTGCTCCCGTAACATGCCACCCAAGCTAAAAATAAATAGCCACGACTAGAATTTAAAGATTAAAACTATCCGAAAATCCGTTAGATAAACAATCTATAAACAATTAATAAACAATTAATAGTTGCGCTTTATGAATAACTACAATAAATTAAGCAATTCCTTAAATTAACATCGTTAAGTATTTATGCCTACGTCGAATAAAAATAATCCAGATAGAAGACAACAAACTTATCAGTTAATAAAAAAACTTCAGAAAGAACGGGATGATCTTTGGTTTTTGTATTGTGATTTCGCGAAATTAAAACCGTTTACCTCTACTGAGGCCGTAAAAAAAGGCTTAACCCAATTTTCACAAATGCTGATTGATTATTTATCCTTGGGTCATTTTGGTGTTTATGAGCGCTTACTGACAGGCAAAGAACGGCGCGATAATATTCAGGTCATCGCCAAGACCCTCTATCCCGAACTGGAAGCCACTACCGAAGTAGCAGTTGCTTTTAATGACAAATACGATTCCACTGAAAAAATCAGTAGCTTTAATGACCTGGAAAGGGACTTGTCGATTTTAGGTGAAAATTTAGCGAAGAGAATCGACCTGGAAGATCAATTTTGTAATTTAATCATTAACAGCGACCGTCGTTTAATAAGCAGATAACGATTCAAGCCAAGCCAGCTCTGATGTAAAATCTAAGGCCAATGGCCTTAACCTTAAAATTAAGCCCCGCTGGCGAAAAATTTTAGTTGTATTGAAGCGCAACTATATTTGGATAGGGACATTCTTTCCAAATTAATAATACCAATTCTTACTTTGACGTAAAACTCACCCCACCAAAATACTGTTTTCAGGCCAGTCAGAGAACAATTTAATTCACCATGAATCTCATCTATTATTTTTGCACGATACTTCTGTTAGCCATTAATCTTGCCGGGTTGACCTGCGCTATGTCGCGCTGGTTACCAACCTATACCTTAGCTCGTATTGCAGGGATATTACTACTGTCTGCAACTGGTTTTTATACAGAACATTTTTATGGTTTTGGCAATCTTAGCTGGCTATGGCCGCTTACTACTGCCGTTGCGCTCATCATTCTTTATCGTGCATATCACAATGGCCATGCACAACGATTTTGGGCGGCTGAACGGGTATTTTTAATCGCGTTTACCTACGGGCTTGCCTGGAAGTGGGCTTTTCCGGTTATTTATCCAACCTCCGAGCGGGTTACCGATCTCTATTTTATCGGTAATTATTTAGCTGGACAGACCTTGCCACCGCTGGATAACTGGTTCCCACCCAATCGTTTTGATTTTTACTACGCCTTTCAGCATTATGCCGCAGCCTTAATGGGGCGCATTTTTGGAATGGGGCCAGGACTTACCTATAACTTGGCCTTCGCGTTAATAACAGCGTTACCGATAACCCTGGCCTGGGAGTTTACCGGCAAACTACTGGCCACCTGGAAACGCTGGCTTATTGTGCTAACCTTTGTGATCGGTGGCACAGGCGCAACGCCTTTTGTACATTTGTTCTATACCAACCCACCTAAGCTTGATGAACCGCAACAAGTGAATGCGGTCAATACGGCAATGTGGGCAAGTCAACGCTTTATCGGCTCATTCGACCAACAGCTCAATACCCAAACGGGAAAAGCTATTTTCCATAGCCAAACCAAACCAGGCATTGAGCCGCAAGAATTACCCTTAGAGGATTTCGGCTACCAACTTTATGTGGGGGATTACCATCCGCCACTTGGTGGTTTTTTATTATTATTCCTGGCAATCACCTGCATAGTCTCCCTGGAACGGTTTCGGGTGCTTCCAAACAATGCTCGCAGCATTTCAGCAAATCCACAAAACCTATTTCAAGAACAGCTTAATCTTCAGACCCCAGACCTAACAACCCAGCGTTATCAATTTAGCTTACAGGCTCTTCTCGCTTTTACAGTACCCTTGACGACCGCAACCAACACTTGGGTGTTTCCCTTACAAGCTGCATTGGTGCTTGGTTGGATTATGTTACGTTACTTGGATGGCAACCCGCCAAACTGGAAAGCTTTATTGACTGGTGGGGGTGCCGGATTTATATTGCTATACCCTTTTTTGACAGCCTTTGCCAGCAACGCCTTGCCTACACCGATTAAATGGGTAGCAATGCAAGATCACACACCGTTAGTGGGTTTTTTAGCCCTGCACTGGCCGTTATTACTGTTTGGGACACTCAGCCTGTTTGCAAAAGATACCCGACGCCTGGCGCTATTATTTACCGGCGTTTTTGTAGGCCTGCTGTTAATTTCTGAGTGTATCTATGTTGACGATCCTTCCGGCGGAAAATTTGAACGCACCAACACCGTGATGAAATGGTGGGGCTGGATCTGGAGCGGTGGACTGGTGACTCTGGCAACCCTGCTTTTAGCCAGCCGAGTGCGCTGGATCACTACAGTGGTGGTTTTAGCCTTATTCCCGATCAACTGGTATCTGGTCGATGTTGTTAAATATTACTGGATCACCGATAAGTCAAGCGCCGGAAAATTAGCCGCTGACAGCGTGTACACCTACGACCCTGTCGTGCGGGATATGTTCAGCTTTCTAAAAAAAGCACCGAACGGAATCGTCCTGGAAAACAACTATGGTGGATCGTTTACCGACTCAGGCATTTATTCCGCTTTTGCCGTAAAACCGACGTTATTAGGCTGGCCTATGCACTTGCTGACCTGGCATAACAGCATTGACCAAGCCTGGGTGCTAAAAGAGCAAATCGTCCAGTTTTATACCGGCAAGTTACCGGATGCCGCAAACTGGTTGCTGGCGAATAAAGTTGATTATATCGTCTGGAATACTCGTGACGCGCAAGCGCCCGATTCCTGGGAACCGGTCAATAACAATATCAAGCAGACTTATGCCTGGCATGAATTTCAATCAGATCCCAGCCGCCATATTGGGCTTTGGCTGCGGCGGAAAGCACCCTAATTGCCGTTAGAAGCTTCCTGATGAGCAAGCTACTTCAGGAAAACCCTTGGATTCGGCTGGCACTTTCTTAAATAAGTACTAAAATTAATTAAGCCAAGCGGTTCAAATCCTAATAACCCTATAAATAAAAAGGCATTTTAGGCAGCTTGGTGATACTATAGTGCTGTTTATGAAACTGGTTGCTAGCCACAGGGAATTGGCTTAACCAGCTTGCGCACCACCCGAACCCTTACGCAGCAAGAATTCAAACTAACTGCCCAGCCCAGCGGTTTTGAAAAAGGCAACTCAGCCTGAGGGTAGTGCACAAGCACTTTCTAAAACACTGGCTTATTCAACCAGCCAGTCAATATCAAAGGATACCCATGCCGGATCGCGGAAGTATCTTGCCATTATATTTCAAATACATGAGGACTAATTATGATGAATTTTGTTGAAAACAAAACCTTACAGGCGATACTTGCCATTAGCCTCACTGGCGCTGCGCAAAGCGCGGGGGCATCGGTTATTACCGCCAGCTCCAGCATCGACTGGAACAGTTTTAATGTGCAGATCATCGACCTATCCGGTGGTACCAATACCCCGCAATTAAACTGGACATCTCAAAATGCTTTTGCTACCTCAACTAGCTATACAGCGACACCCTATGATTATCAGTATGACTATCAATATGCTTCCGATTTCACTACTTCGTTGGCGACCAATACCCCGACGGCACTCTCGCAAAGCAGTTCAATCCGGAATGCCAGCATTTTACAAGCCGATGCCCAAAGCACTGTTGGCGGTGTTTACAATTACGCCAATGCCCAGGCTTACAACCAGGGTAATTTTGAATTAACCGGCAAAGGCTTTGCGTTGATCACCGCTGACTGGAGTAATTCCGTCACCGGCGGAGCTATCGGGGATTATTCTGACTATGGCTATGTTTACACAAATTTGAGCGGTTATTTTAATGATAACAACGGCAATTCCGGCAGTAGCTCCTCTAACAATAACGTCTATAGTTTCTACTCCGGGCCAACAAACAATAGCGGTACTTTTGCTTTAGCAGTTTTTGGCGACGGCGTGCATGTGGTTACCGGGAGCTTAACTGCTTATTCAGGGGCCTATACCTACGTCAATGCAGTGCCGGTTCCCGCGGCAGGTTGGCTCTTTGGTACCGGTCTAATTGGTTTGGTAGGGTTTTCTCGGCGTAAAACTGCGCCAGTTTAATTAAGTCTTGGGCGGATTAGGCCTACAAACGGGGTTATTAAAACCGCTATTCGTTTTGCAGGCTGTAATCCGCTTTTAAGAGTCGTAGGTTGGGTTAGACGCGCAAACTGTAAGGCGATAAAGCCTGTAGGTCGCTTGGGTGCGTCGTAACCCGACAATCTGCGTTCGATGTCGGTGACCGATGTTGGGTTACAGCGCATGGACAATCCGATGATAATTTTATAGACATTCACTATGTGCGCTTAACTCAACCTATATTAATACATTACTTTTTAGCCCCACTCCAATATCAAATTTAACAATAACCCATTAACTGCGTGCAAACGCCTTACCCCCGCAAGCAGGGCAATCCGGAATTTCGCTAGTAGACTTAAAAGCAATTTCTTTGCTGCAGTCAACACAGGCAAAGGTGCCGGGGCTGGTAATTTCACCGCTGTAATAGAGCTTTTGCCCTGCTTGCAGTTTAAGTTTTGCCAGTTCGATGCTGGTTTTATCGGCGACCCCCATAAAGGCATCCAGGGCAAAGTTTTCGATTAGATCAACATCAAACTTAAGCCATTCGGATAAATTCTCCTGTTTCTTTGCTTGCAAAGATTGCGCGGCGCCTTCAACATCACGCTGCACGTAATCGGCCACTTTATGGATTTCTTCCTGGGTAAAAACCCCGAAGCTATGGGTTTTTGCCTTTGCCTTTTCCAGACCATCCGCTAAAGTATGTAAGCCATCGTCCATGATTTCATAGAGGTGACCCATTAAATCGTTATAGGCCTGGACAAATTTATTTTCACTCATGGTAAATCTCCTGATAATGAGGCTTTAGATTTAAGCAACTGTAAGGTATTCTAACGCTTTTGACGGGTAAAAAACGAGCAGGATGATGGAAGAAAATTATAAACCCTTAACCGTAGAGCAAGCTGCACAACAAAAATGGGCCGTTTCCGGGATATATAAAGCCGTTGAATCAACGACTCAGGACAAGTATTACTGTTTATCCATGTTCCCTTATCCCAGTGGCAAACTGCATATGGGACATGTGCGCAACTACTCCATCGGTGATGTGATCAGCCGCTACCAGCGGATGCTGGGTAAAAATGTCCTGCAACCCATGGGCTGGGATGCGTTTGGTTTGCCTGCTGAAAATGCAGCGATGCAGCATGGCGTGCATCCGGCGGATTGGACTTACAGCAATATCGATTATATGCGTGAGCAGCTTAAACGGCTGGGTTTTGGTTATGATTGGGAACGCGAAATCGCCACCTGTGATCCTAGCTATTACAAATGGGAACAGTGGTTTTTTCTAAAATTATTAGAAAAAGGCATGGTTTATAAAAAAACCGCACCCGTGAATTGGTGTCCAAACGACATGACAGTGCTTGCCAATGAACAAGTTATTGACGGCTGTTGCTGGCGTTGTGACACCCCTGTTGAGCGCAAAGAAATTGCCCAGTGGTTTTTAAAAATAACCGCCTATGCGGATGAATTGCTTAAGTCATTAGAAACCTTGGATGGTTGGCCAGAGCAGGTTAAAACCATGCAAGCCAACTGGATTGGCCGTTCTGAAGGGGTGGAAATGGATTTTGCAGTGCCGGAACTGGCTGAGCCGCTCAGAATTTATACCACCCGTCCGGATACCTTAATGGGGGTCACTTATCTGGCTGTCGCTGCAGAACATCCGTTAGCGCTTAAAGCAGCGCAAAATAATCCTGCAATTGCCGCCTTCATTGACGCCTGTAAGCTAATGGAAACCTCTGAAGCCGCGATGGAAACCATGGAAAAACGCGGTATCGATTCCGGCATAAAAGCGGCGCATCCGATCACCGGTGAATTAGTGCCGGTCTGGATCGCCAATTTTGTGTTAATGGGTTATGGCACCGGTGCCGTAATGTCTGTACCAGCACATGATCAGCGCGACTTTGAGTTTGCCAAAAAATATGGCATAGTCATTAAACAAGTTATTTTCGCTGCGGACGACAGTACGGATGACTGTTCCGAACAGGCTTTCACAGCCAAAGGAATCCTAAAAAATTCCGCCCCCTTTGATGGCTTAAGCTCCGCAGAAGCCTTCTCGAAAATTGCCGAAACCTTGGAAAAGGAAAACGAAGGCCTGCGCAAAGTGAATTTCCGCTTACGTGACTGGGGTGTGTCACGGCAGCGCTATTGGGGTGCACCTATTCCGATTATCTATTGCGATGCTTGCGGAACCGTGCCGGTTCCTGAGCAAGATTTACCGGTCGAGTTGCCCAGAGATGTCGTGCTAGATGGCTCACAATCGCCGCTAGTTGCACATCCGACTTTTTCCAAAGTGGCTTGTCCAAGCTGCGGCAAACCTGCCCGCCGCGAAACCGATACTTTTGATACCTTTATGGAATCCTCCTGGTATTTCGCCCGCTTTGCCACGCCAAATCAAACCGACAAAATGTTAGGGGCAAGCGCCAGTAACTGGTTGCCGGTAGACCATTATATCGGCGGTATCGAGCATGCGATTTTACATTTATTGTACGCCCGTTTTTACACCAAATTACTGCGTGATGAAGGGCTAATCTCTTGTGATGAGCCTTTTAAACACTTACTAACCCAAGGTATGGTGTTAAAAGATGGCAGTAAAATGTCTAAATCCAAAGGCAATACCGTTGACCCGCAGAGTCTGATTGAGGAATTCGGGGCAGATACGGTGCGGTTGTTCATTATGTTCGCAGCACCGCCTGAACAGTCATTAGAATGGTCTGATAGCGGCGTAGAAGGCGCATTCCGGTTTTTAAAACGGTTATGGCGACAAGTATATTTACATGTTTCCCAGGGTTTGCCAACTGGACAATTGGCTGTATCCAGCTTAACCGGGGAACAAAAAACCATACGCCGCTACGTCCACCAAGCCCTCCAAAAAGTGAGTGACGATTATAACCGACGCTATACCTTTAACACGGCGATTGCGACCAATATGGAGCTGCTCAACCATATTGCCAAATTTGAAGATACAACACCTGGCGGCCGGTTGCTACAACAGGAAGCCTTAGAGTCAATAGTGTTAATGTTAGCCCCGATCGTGCCGCATATTTGTCATCAATTATGGCTGGAGTTAGGGCACCAAAGTGATGTTGTTTCTGAACCTTGGCCGAAATGGGATGCCAGCGCATTAGTTCAAGATGAATTAGAAATCGTAATACAAGTTAATGGCAAAGTACGTGGCAAAATTTTGGTGGCTGTTACAGCGACTAAAGAAGAAATTCAAGCCCTGGCACTAGCAGATGACCATGTAAAACGTTTTGTACTCGATCAGCCGCTTAAAAAAGTGATCGTGGTACCGAATAAATTAATTAACATTGTTATTTAACGTGGGTGATAGTATGCGTAGTGTTACTTTTTGCTTAACTTCCCATGAAACGATGAAACCAATCCTTGTTTTTATATTGTCACTATTTTTGACAGCGTGTAGTTACCATTTACGCGGTGAAGCTGAAATGCCTGAAATCATGCGGCATATTTATTTACAGTCAGCATCGCCGCAGCTTTATGCCAGCTTTCAAGAAACTTTACGCATGGCGGGCGGAAATTTATCAACAGCACCTGAAGCGAATGGCCTGATCATTAATGTCGTCAACGAGCGCTTTGACCGACGGACGCTGTCCCTAAGCTCAACCGGCAAAACCAATGAATTCCAACTATTTTACCTATTGGATTACGAAGTATTAACGCCTGACAAAAAATTAATCATACCGCGCCAAAGCGTCCAGGTGAACCGTGATTATTTTAATAACCAACAGGACATTATTGGTAAAGGCAATGAAGAAGCTTTAATACGGCAGGAAATGTACCGTCAGGCTGTGCGTTCGATTGTAGATCAGGGACGGGCAGGGCTAAGTCACACCTCGAAAAAATAACATGCGGCTTACTGCTCAAAAGCTCAACGAGGCGTTACAGAACCGCCTCGCGCCGGTGTATTTTTTAACGGGTGATGAGCCGTTGCAATTAGGTGAAGCGGCTGACGCAGTGAGAAGCGCAGCACGCGGAGCTGGTTTTTCTGAACGGGAAGTGATCAGTGTCGATGCGCATTTTGAATGGCATACGCTCGCAGAAGCGGCGGGTTCATTGTCAATTTTTGCCGATAAAAAGCTTATCGACATCAGAATTCCTGAGGGTAAGCTGGGTAACGACGGTTCTAAAGCCATACAAGCATATTGTGAACGCCCACCGAGCGATACTTTGCTGCTAATTAGCACTGCTAAAATCGCTGCGAGTTCCTTAAAATCCCGATGGTTTGAAGCCGTGGACAACTGCGGCGTGGTTGTACAAGTCTGGCCACTGGACGGCAAAGAACTGGTGCAATGGTTACAGCAACGTGCCGTGCGGCGTGGTTTAACAATAGAGCTGGAGAGTATTAAACTGCTCGCCAGCAAAATCGAAGGTAATTTGCTGGCGGCGGCACAGGAAATAGAAAAACTGTTTGTATTGTATGGTCAGCAGTTAATTACAACCCAAGCGTTAGCAGACGTGGTTGCCGATAGTGCGCGTTATGACGTATTTAAACTCGTCGATGCTGTGCTCGCAGGGCGTCCTAACCGCATTTTAAAAATCCTACAGAGCCTGCAAGATGAAGGTATTGCCGCACCGGTGGTACTTTGGGGCTTAACCCGCGAAGCCCGGTTATTACTAAGTATTCAGTCACAACTACAGCAGCGTATCCCTAGGGAGCAGGTTTTTAAAAATCATCAGCTATGGGATAAACGCAAAGCTTCAGTTAATGATGCTTTAGCAAAAATGCCCCGAAAACAGTTGTTTAAAATTTTAGTATTAAGTGCCAAAGCAGATCAACAAATCAAAGGACAAGAGCACGGCGACCCCTGGGAAACCTTATTGAAAATTTGTTTGTTATTTACTACAACGCCAATAAATATGTATTAGCTCAGGCTTAATCTGACAGTTACCGGTTTTGCAGTATGTCTGTCAGATTAGATTTGGTTCAGGTTCTTCTGTGCCCAAATCCGTTTTCCAT
>JBEBJQ010000135.1:0-5608 GCA_040079795.1 Methylococcales bacterium | reverse complement strand
AGATAATGTGAGCCCGGTGGTTATTTCATTTGCAATTAATTCGAGCCCAAAATTGCGCTGATTGCGAGCCCAACCATTTTCAAACGCAAGCCGTTACAAATAACAAACGGATTCGTGTAGCTAGTCCCGGTTATCTCGCAGTTAAGGCTATTGCCAGATGATGCCAACAATTCGTGGTGGTGGTTGTAAACAGAGGCTTTTAGGACATTTTTATCGGAGGTAAAATTGCGGGTTAGTGCTTCTGAAACGGAGGTTGACCTCATAATCACAGAATATTTAACAGCATCGGAAAAAGTCTTGGTGTAGTTTTGCCAGTAACGGCTGCTGTAGTCGTCAGTGTAATTGTCAATCGCTTTATACAGCAGACCGATTAACAGGCAAAATGCCAAGATAATGGTGATAAATACCGTTAGGTCGTAGCGTTGTCTTAAATTAAGGTGGGAGGGTAAATTCATTTGATCTTTACCGTAATCAGGTCAAGTATTTTGGGGTCAAAATCGATCGAAAGATGCTGGGCGACCACTTTGTTTAAAGCTGAATCAATCGATTTTACGCTTTCGTAGCCCGGTTTTTTTTTCGTAACCAACTGCCCTAGTTGTGTTCCTAAGGCAACTGGATTTGGGTAAAAAACCATGAGTGTACCGGTGTCCAACTGGTCCAGATTCGTGGATAGCAGGATTATTTTTTTATCCCAAGCCACTTTGGCGACTTCATAAAGAATATCGATAGGCAGGTTTGCTGGGATGATTACTGCATCAGTTGCAGTTGCTTCACCTTCCACCAAATGGCCGAGCATGCGGATAGTTGCCAACGAATCGCCGCCTTCCCGGACTTCGAGCTTGGGTGATGAACAGGGCGTGGTGGGGTTATTATTAATGGCTTGATAGCCGGACTGTTGTACGACAATTACCCTTTCAACGGACGGGAGAAAACGGGATAGCTGTTTACACAGGATACTGTTATCCAGCGCCAGACTTACGCCGTTGTATCCTTGTGCTTTAAAATGCGCCAAGCCTACCAGGGATTGCTCCCGGTATGCTGTCTTGTTGACAGCTTCAGCTATCTTTTTACCCAGAGCAATGATTTTTTCTGGATGCAAACGATCTAGTTGTGCCTCAATATCACCAGACCCTTCTGGCACTTCAAACTGTTCTGTAGGGCCGAGCTCTTTTTCTATCCCCTCAATGACTTGACCATAAATTTGTGCCCGCGAAGTTTCTGAGCCAGGATATACAATAACTACCCGGGGTTCTTTTCCATGAACTTGGCCACTAATAAAAAAAAACCAAATCAGCAGCGCTTTATAAATCCCTAATCGCATTAATTTGTTTAAGTAGTCTAAGTTCACGGACGTAGGGCCTGTGGTCAATCCCGGTTAAATCTCTTTTTCGCCAATATTTGGCGGATTGTGGGCCTTCTTCCCATAGGGTGATGGCTTGTATAGTCTTTTTACAGAGGGTAATAGACATTTGTGCCTGTATTGGTCTCTGATCCATCCTGTGGCTATAAATGGCTTTAAGAAGGTTCTCAATAGGGTCGTTAAATCCATTTTTTGTTTCACCTTGGCGATCATTTAGCCGTATTAAAAAATCTTTAATCGGTTTGTTAAGGGCCATCATGATTAAGGCTCCTGCCAGAACACCTGTTGCAAAAATATCGGCTTTTGGGTTTATGTTATCGATAAAAGTTAATTCTGGGGTGAATAGTTGAATGGCTTTTTTCATATCAATGTCTTGCTTCTCATGGGTTTCTCTTTTGTCCTGCAAACTTCGCTGCCTTCCCCGTAATGCGATATTAATCGCCTCATTGATAAACCCTTGTTTTAACCGTGCGGAACTAAAAACCAAGCCCAGCTCTTCATAAATAGACTTATTTATCTCATTTAAAGGCAGCTCCTTCATCTGCATTTTTTTTGCTTCGGCATTTAAAGCCGAAAACTGTATTTCGGTAAGATCGAAAATCTGGGCAATCAAGAAGTCAGGAGGATCAATTTTGCCGGACGACCACATCTTTTGCCGCTGTTTACCGGTTAATTTATAAAATTTTTTATCAACCCTGATTAATGCAATTTGCGTTGTATAGGGAGCCAAGCCATTTTCTTGTTGCAAAAATAGCCATTGTTTGTCTTCTTGGGTTTCCACAAAATTAAAAAACAACGGTTCCTGGATTGCCAGCCATTCAGGATAGGATAGCTTTACAGCAGAACAGCCCAGCTCTTCAATAGTATAGATTAATTCCATATTTATGTATCAAATCATGAATAGAAGTGGTAGTACTTGTAAATCTAACTTATTGATGTTATAGTTTTAAAAAATAAAGTTTGTATTATATAGAAATGCAGATTTCAACGGTTTAAGGTGGTATTTTATCCTTTAAACGTATGACTATAATAACTATGTATTTCTTTTAGTATTGATGTCAATCCATCAATCCTAACCTTTGATAGGTTTATAGAAATGATAAAAATTACTATAGTAAGCACCAAAGGTGGTGTCGGCAAAACCACACTAACTGCCAATCTCGGCGCGCTTTTAAGTGACATGGGATACCGGGTCTTGTTGATCGATGCCGACCCGCAACCGACACTATCAAGTTATTTTAAAATAAAAAACACCCAATCCCGTGGAATTACCCATTTGCTGGTTAATTCGTCGGTTATTGAGTCGGTTAGCCAGACTGACATTGAAAACCTTCATATCATCCTATCAGATGACCCAAACAATAAGCTCCGTGACTGGATACGCGATACCCCCGACGGCCGGACCAGGTTAAAGTATCTCTTGGGTAAACCCGACCTTGGGTATGATTTTGTCCTTATAGATACCCAGGGCGCTGTCGGGCCCTTACAAGAAGCTGCGGTCATTGCAGCAGATTTCATGCTTTCACCAATCCCCCCTGAAATTCTGTCCGCGCGGGAATTCGTGCGGGGGACCGTTGCAATGATAAAGCGTTTACAACCGATGTCCAGGATGGGCGCCACCATTGGCCCCCTATTTGGGGTCATTTACCGGATGGACAGGACTTTGGATGCAAGACAGATTGCACAGGAATTGCGCGAAGCTGAATTTATGCCAAAGAAAGGCATCATTACGGTTTTAGAAACAGTGATCCCCAATGCGGTGGTTTACCGCGAAGCTGCCACCCAAAAAATCCCTGTGCATCGCCTTGAACCGACACGTAAAGGCTCCAGCCTTAGCGCGCAGGATGTCATGCTGGCATTAGCCCATGAGTTAATCCCCAATCTTCCACAAACAATCTCTTGAGGTTGCCATGACCAATACTACTGATACTAACGAAGCCAATAAAGCCGTTAACAAGCCCAGCAAGCGTCCGGATGCCGCTGCAATTCGTGGGCACCTTTTCGAGGGCAATTTTGGACAACTCAAGGTGGATGACGCATTACCAATTTCGGATCCGATCAGCACGACACAAATGGTACTGAAGCTATGTGAGATTAAGCCTTACGATAAAAATCCAAGGCGTTTAATTAATCCTGAATATTCGATCATTAAAGCTTCTATCCGCAATCAACGTGGCCTGAATAATCCGTTTAATGTCACCCGCCGCCCAGGTGATGAGCTCTTCATGGTGCAGTCAGGGGGTAACACCAGGCTAAGGATTTTAAGTGAACTTTATAGGGAAACACAAGATGAAGCCTTTAATACTGTGCAGTGTTTATTTATACCTTGGACCAGTGAGTCTTACATACTCACTGCACATTTGGTTGAAAATGAAATGCGCGGTGAAATGGCGCTTATTGATAAGGCCCATGCTATTAAGGAATTACGTTTGCAGTTAGAGCAAGAGCAAGGGAGGGCTATACCTGACAGGGAATTCATTAAAGTTATTATTGAGCTGGGCTATAAGTTATCCACTCGTCAGCTAAGGAGGTTGAATTATGCGGTGGAACTGGATCAAATCATTCCGCAAATGATGCAGGAAGGGGTAACTTCCCGCTTACTTGACACCATAAGAAATACCGAAAAAGCTTACCAGCAATACTGCGAAGGGAAAACCGACAAAGTACCTGAGATATTTGAGCGCAACATGACCAAACATGACGGTGAGTATTTTGATTTTGACCGGGTTCGCAACGACATAGACCAGGAATTGAGCCAGATCCTCAATATCCCGTATAACCGGCTGTCCTTACAAGTTGACGTAATAATCAATGAATGCAGCAGCAAACTAAATGCCATAGAATTTTTAGCCGACCCTATTGATGATGATGAGTACCCGGATGATGAACCCATTCAATTCCAACCTAACCCAACCTTTGCAACCCCCCAAACAAACAATCAAAACCACCGGCCGGTTTTAGCAGAAAGACAGCAACCCAACACACAGAACCTGACAGCGAAAGCCACATCCCACCCCCCCAGCGAAAAAAATATAATCAAACTGCCTGACAGAAATGCAGGGTGCTTTGATTTGCCTTCTTTGCAGCAGCGGGGTTTTAGCTTGGCAACGCAAATTGCCCGGACGGTCAACCTCGAACACATGGTCAAACAGCGGCCCGATGGCCTGGGCTTTGTTGTCGAAAGCCCAGGTAATTTTCCGCAAAACCCCCTTAAATTGGACACATTAGAGCTGCTTATAGGGTTAGCAGGGCAGCCCCACCAAAAATTGCCGCAATTTCCTTACCAACTGTTAATTGACCCGGCAAGCCTTAATGACCCTGTTTTTAATGTAGTGGTTAAATTGATCGAGAATTGCAGAAAGATTAAGGGGCAATTTTCAACTGCGGCTTTATTCCCTGAAAATACCCACAGCGGAGAATGAATGATGGACACCCAACCCAACACCGAATTCACCCTCAATCTATTAATACTGATTACCCGTATGGTTGCCCAAAGTGATTACCATGCCATCAACCAATTGGGTATCCGCAAGGACCAAATTGAAAAGCTGCAATCACTGACCACCCAACAACTACAACAAATGGCCTTGATAACACAATCGCGGTTTGTATCCATTGCATTTGATTCCGCCGCCCTTGATGCGGCAATCGTCCTCGGTAACCAGCGTGTTGCCGTGCAAAATACCATCCTGGCTTTATTGGATGGCGGTGCCTCCAATGCAATTATGCGGAAATTGTTTGGGGTCACTTTAAATGAAATCTCAGAAATGCGCCGGTTTATAGAGTTGCCAAAACTCGATGGCAGACCTTTAACACCCACTGAAAACCAGGTACAGGCTTTATGGCAGGTTTGGCAAGAGCCAGATTTCCCCAAAACATCGGCCATAGCAAAACAGTTGCTGTATTTGTACGATAAGACTGGAGTTAGGATCAATATCATTTGGCCGCTATTACAAGAGTGGCTAAAAGACCGCAGAGAAGACCCTGTTTTTGCGTAATGCAATTTCTTCGGTTTTAAGATTTTGGGGTGGGGCGCAGCGCCCCACCTAAAAGCTGATCCCAATTTAGATCGGCGTACCAGTTTCGTAAGCAATAACGGGCTGTCACGAAGGTATTGCGTGATGGTTCAAACGGAATTTGTCTTGCTTGGGGGGTGGGGCGCAGCGCCCCACCTAAAAGCTGATCCAAATTTAGATCGGCGTACCAGTTTCGTAAGCAATAACGGGGTTTCACGAAGGTATTGCGTGA
>JBEBJQ010000047.1:0-34316 GCA_040079795.1 Methylococcales bacterium | reverse complement strand
TCTTCGTGGTGGTGGGCAGACATATATATTAAATTTACTTGATAATATGTCCGCAATGGAGATTAATGTTTTACTTTTGATTAATACTAAAAACAATGCTGTTTTTTCAAATTACAAATCTGTTCAAGTAAATAGTTATGAAGCGGCATGGGCTTCTAAAAGTATTCTGCATAGAGTTTTTTGGGAAATATTTTGTTTGCCTATCAAGCTTAATAGCTGGCATGCGACTGTGTATTATGCGCCAGGCGGTATCATGATAACTAAGGTACCAAAAGGATGCCTTAGTGCAACTGCATTGCAAAATATGTTGCCATTTGATGTACGAGAACGTAAACGTTTTCCATTTTTTTCTTATATTCGTTTTAAATTATGGTTGTTACGTTATGTGTTTTTAATATCCTATAAACTATCGGATAAGGTTGTTTTCATATCTGAATATTCCAGATCAGTTATTGAGCAATATATTCCGGATATTGGCAAAAAAAGTATTGTTATTCCTCATGGACTTAATAGTGACTTTTTAAATACTGCTGATTTTTATGATTTACCTGATTTCCTTAAAGAAACACCATTTTATTTATATGTTTCGATTTTAGACGTATATAAAGCACAAAAGGAGGTTATTCAGTCTTGGAAGCTTTTGGCAGATCGTGATTTTCCTTATCCCTTGGTTTTAGTTGGGCCAAAATATAACCAATACGGTGAGGAAGTAATTGCGCTTATAGATGAGCTTGGCTTATCAAAGAAAGTGATTTATTTGGGTGCAGTTGCTTATGAAAAATTACCTGGATTATATAAGTCTGCAAGAGCATTAATTTTCGCGTCATCTTGTGAATGTTGCCCTAATATTTTGCTCGAAAAATTGGCGGCTGGTAAATCCGTACTATGTTCTAATATTGAACCAATGCCAGAGTTTGGAGCAGATGCGGTGGTGTACTTTGATCCTTACAATAAGTTAGATTTAGTTGAGAAGATTATTGATCTGGAAAAGTACCCTAACAAGATGAATGAATTAGCTGATAAGGCTCACGCACAAGCTATGAAATTTGATTGGAAAAGCACCACGGAAAGAACAGTAAGATTTTTACTTAATAACAAATCAATTGAGGGATAAAATGTTTGCAAATAAAAAGTTATTAATTACCGGTGGAACTGGCTCATTCGGAAATGCTGTTTTAGATAGATTTCTTGATACTGATATTGGTGAAATCCGTATTTTTAGTCGCGATGAAAAAAAACAGCATGATATGCGTTTGCAATATCACAATGATAAAATCAAATTTTATATTGGTGATGTGCGTTCATTTGACAGTATTGATACCGCAATGCGCGGTGTTGATTATGTGTTTAGTGCAGCAGCTTTGAAGCAAGTGCCTTCTTGTGAGTTTTACCCGATTGAAGCGGTTAAAACCAATATATTAGGCACAGAAAATACCTTAAATGCTGCGATTAAAAACAACGTCAAAAATGCAATTGTTTTAAGTACCGATAAGGCAGTATATCCGATCAATGCCATGGGGATGAGTAAGGCGTTGATGGAAAAAGTAACTGTTGCAACTTCACGTAATGTGCCGTCGGAGGGGCCTATTATGTGTAATACCCGCTATGGTAATGTAATGGCGTCCAGGGGTTCTGTTATCCCTTTATTTGTTGAGCAGATTAAGGCGGGTAAGCCTTTAACAATAACTGATCCTGATATGACGCGTTTCATGATGTCTTTACCTGATGCGGTTGATCTTGTTTTGTTTGCATTTAAGCATGGTGTGCAAGGTGATACCTTTGTGCAAAAAGCCCCTGCTGCGACTATTTTGACATTGACTCAAGCATTAAAAAAAATATTTAACGGTGACAATGAAATCCGTATCTTAGGCACAAGGCATGGTGAGAAAAAACATGAAGCGTTGCTAAGCCGAGAGGAGTATATAAAAGCTGAAGATTTAGGTGGTTATTATAGAGTCTCCGCGGATACACGAGATCTAAATTATGCTAAGTATTTTGAGGAAGGTGAGCAGATTTTGTCGCAGGAGCAAGATTATACCTCTGAAAATACCGAACGCTTAGACGTCGAAGCTATGGTAAAACTATTGCTAAAACTCGATTATGTTATGGAGCAACTCAAAGGATAGGGTTGATTTGTATTAAGTGCTAAAAATTATCGTTGTCATTGAGGTGGTAATGTGGTGGGTACTCAGAAAATATTAACACAAGATCAAATAGCTGCCTTTTATCATGATGATTTTGTAAAAAGTCAAGTTGAAGACTTCATTTTACTTTTCGGCTCTTCAGTTAATTCGACCTTAGTTAAAATTGTTGACATTGGGGGAGGGTGTGGTTTTTTCGCTAAGGCTCTAGGTGAACGAATGAATCTAAAGGTAAGGGTTCTCGATTCTGATATTCAGTCGATAAATTTGTGTGAACAAAAAGGGATTGTTGCTGATTATGGAGATGCCTTAAAGCCGAATATTATAGGCGATGAAAGTATCGTTTGTTTTAATTTGATTCTTCACCATATCATTAGTACTTCTGCGTACCAAACATTAAAAATGCAAGGAGATGTTTTATCGGTTTGGCAATCAACTGTTAGTGCAATTTTTATTAACGAATATATTTATGAGTCATACATTTTTAAAAATATTTCTGGGTGGCTTATTTATCAAATAACTAGTAATTCCTTTTTATCTAACCTAGGTAGGTTTGTGGCTAAGTTTGTGCCCTCTCTCCAAGCGAATACATTCGGGGTTGGTGTACGATTTAGATCACATACTGAATGGCGTAGAATATTTGAATCATTAGGGTTTGAGGTTGTTGATACTAAAAAAGGCCCAGAAGAAGATGTTTCGTTAGCTAGAAGATTGCTTTTAATTAAGAGCTGTCGCCGAGACAGTTTTCTTCTCAAACCAGTTAAATTAAACACAAAAGTGGCTTAATAATTTCAATAATGCGTTAAAAAAGGTGGAACGATTGTGGGTTTAAAGAAAAAGTTTGTATTTTTATGAAAAGAATCATGACTATTGTTGGAACGCGTCCAGAGATAATTAAACTCAGTCGCGTCATAGCGGAACTTGAAAAGTACACGGATCATATTTTGGTGCATACCGGTCAAAACTATGATTACGAACTGAATGAGGTTTTCTTTAATGAGATGGGCATTAAAAAACCGGATTACTTTTTAAATGCTGCCGCCGATAACCCAGCTCAGACGATTGGTAATGTTATTGCTAAATCTGATGAATTAATGGCTGAAGTAAAGCCTGATGGCGTTTTACTCTATGGTGACACCAATAGTTGTCTCTCGGTCATTTCTGCAAAACGCAGAAAAATTCCGGTGTTCCATATGGAAGCTGGAAATCGTTGTTTTGATCAGCGGGTTCCTGAAGAGATTAATCGTAAGATTGTTGACCAACTTAGTGATATTAATATGACGTTGACTGAACATGCCCGTCGTTACTTAATAGCGGAGGGGATCCGACCTGAGACTATTATTAAAACGGGTTCTTCAATGAAAGAGGTCTTGTTTCATCATAAAAAAGACATTGAACAATCTGATGTCATTAGGCGTCTCGGTTTACAAGCGGGTGATTTTTTTATTGTAAGTGCCCATCGTGAAGAAAATATCGATTCGGAAGAAAATTTTTTTGATTTTTTGGAGTCTTTAAACAAGATAGCTGAAACATATAGAAAAAAAATTATAGTTTCGACTCATCCTCGCACCAGAAAAAAACTTGAATCTCTGGATGTGAAAAATTTTAATCCCTTGATTGAGTTTATGAAGCCATTAGGCTTTTTTGATTATATCGCGCTTCAAAAACAGGCGTTTTGTGCTATCTCAGATAGTGGAACGATTACGGAAGAATCTTCAATATTAAACTTTCCTGCAATTACTATTCGCCAGGCTCATGAGCGGCCAGAAGGTATGGATGAAGGAACTCTAATTATGGCGGGTTTAAAAAGTGCTGATATTCTTGATGCAATATCAATTGTTACTCAGCAGTGGAAGGAAAGCCATAATGTTATAAAAATTGTAGATGACTATGACGTAAATAATGTTTCTCAAAAAGTTGTTAGAATAATTATTAGTTACATAGATTATATTAGAAGAACAGTTTGGAAAGCGTATTAATATGAAAAAGGTTGTGGTATTGGGTGCGTTAGGCATGGCTGGGCATGTTATGGCTGAGTACCTTGATTCATTTAATGAGTACGAAATAATTGGTGTTGCACGAAATACAGGTCGGAATGTTGCTCAGCAACTAGATGCGCTTAATTTTGGAGCAGTCGAGCGTTACTTGGTTAACGTAAAACCTGATATTGTTATCAATTGCATTGGTATGTTGGTACAACAATCAGAAAGTAATGTTGCAAACGCAATTCTTATTAATAGTTACTTACCACATTTTCTCTCTGAATTAGGAAGTAAGCTGGATTTTAAATTGATACATATTAGTACCGATTGCGTTTTTTCTGGAAAAGCAGGTCAGTATAATGAAGATGCGTTTAAAGACGGTGATGATGCTTATGCAAGGACTAAGTCTTTGGGTGAAGTTATCAATGCGAAAGATTTAACGATCCGAACCTCTATTATTGGGCCTGAATTAAAAAAGGATGGTACGGGTCTTCTCGATTGGTTTTTTAAACAATCTGGAGAGATTAAAGGATATACACAAGCTTATTGGTCGGGGGTAACTACCTTAGAGTTGGCAAAAGCTACGCATGAAATGATTAAGCAAAATATTACGGGGCTTTATCATCTCTGCCCTGAGCATAAAATTTCAAAATATGATTTAGTATGTTTATTTTCAAAAATATGGAATAAAGAAATAACTATAATTCCATTTGATCAGTATATAGTCGATAAAAGTTTGATATGCACTCGGAAGGATTTTAACTATCATAATCTAGATTATATGATTATGCTAAATGAGCTAAAGCAGTGGATTGGGAGTCGATCTGCTGATTATGCTATAAATGCCAATTAGATGTAAAAAAATGAAAATATGTCTCATCATTGACGACTATTTGCCCAGTAGCATTAAAGTCGGTGCCAAAATGATGCATGAATTGGCAGTTGAATTTGTTAGGCTTGGGCATAGTGTGACGGTAGTCACTCCAGCACCGAATTTAAATAATGATACTGAAATTTCAGTGCTTGACGGTGTTACGGTTTGTTGTTTTCGCTCAGGTGAGATAAAGAATGTTTCAAAAGTAAAAAGGGCGATAAATGAAACGTTACTTTCTTATTATGCCTGGAAAAAGTATAAACTTTACTTTAAGCAGAATCCTCATGATTTAATTATTTATTATTCACCAACTATTTTTTGGGGAAGCTTAGTCTATCGGTTAAAAAAATGTTGGGGGTGTAATAGCTATTTAATCTTGCGAGACTTTTTTCCCCAATGGGTTATTGATAATGGCATGTTAAGCCAGCATTCGCTAATAACCTATTATTTTAGATTTTTTGAGTGGTTAAATTATCGAGCTGCCGATACGATTGGTATTCAATCACCCAAAAACATAGCTTGGTTTTCAGAAACCAGTTCTATTAAAAAGCCGTTAAATCTCTTATATAACTGGGCTGCTAATGTTGCTGTCTCTGGAAGTAATCGCTATCGTCAAGAATTAGGCTTGGAAAATAAAGTAATCTATTTTTATGGCGGTAATATTGGTCATGCGCAAGATATGATGAATATTGTGCGTTTAGCAATAGCCATGCGTGCAGAACAGAATGCGCACTTCGTTTTAGTGGGTGCTGGAGATGAAGTTGAGTTAGTGCGTAATTCGATAGCGCAATATAATTTAAGTAATATGACATTGTTGCCTCCGGTATCTCAAGATGAATTTAAAAAAATGCTGGCGGAATTTGATATAGGGTTATTTAGCTTACATGGCGATCATATTACTCATAATTTTCCTGGCAAGTTATTGGGCTATATGGTGCAAGGGAAGCCAATTTTAGGAAGTGTAAATCAAGGCAATGATTTAGTAAGAGTAATTGAAAAAGCTGAAGCCGGTTTAGTCACGGTTAATCGGGATGATGAGGGTTTTCTATATAACGCTTTAAAGTTGTTGCATGACGATGCGTATAGAAAGAAGTTGGGGGGGAATTCTAAGCAATTATTAGTAGATATTTTTTCCGTGGAAGCAGCTGCTAAACAAATATTGAAATGCCAGGATAAAATTAAATAAGAGCCACCCAAAATAATTTTATAGGTAATTAAATGACGATTGATTCATAGGTTAATAAGCATTATCAATGGGTAGAATGAACCTATTTACATATCAATAATTTTTTATTTAAGATAGAGTCCTTTCAATTACAGCTCATTAGTGCCGCTCAATTTCTTCAATAGAAGGTTTCTGCTTTTTACTAAACTAACCTGGAATTCTTGCAATACCCTCTTTCCTAGTTGAAGACATTTACAGCGTCTAAAATATTGTGAAGACAGATGCATGTGAGAATTGAGTGTTTATTTAAATACCAAGCATAAAGTGCTTTGCTAGTTTTAAAAATCGTACAATTATAAAGTTTTCACTCCAATGCTGCTATATGAGCCCGGATGCTTTTAAAGCTTAAAAGCCGGTTAATGGCATTCGTTAAATCCGTATCAGTTTAAGTTAAGGGCTCGAAATAATGAAGAAAAACTTTCAAAGAATAGTGCAGTTTGTAAATTGTATTTATGTTGATGAGCCCGCGATTTTACATCGACCAGTTTTTGCAGGCAACGAAAAACAGTATTTGTCCGAATGTATCGATTCTAATTTTGTTTCATCTGTAGGCGCACAGGTCACAGAGTTTGAACAATTAGTTGCGTCCTATACCGGTGCAAAATACGCAGTGGCAACTATGAATGGTACTGCTGCATTACATATTGCTTTATTAATGGCGGGGGTATCGCCGGATTCTGAAGTTATTACCCAAGCGTTGACGTTCATTGCAACATGCAATGCGGTTAATTATGCAGGGGCTACGCCAGTTTTTGTCGATGTGGGCCGTGATACTTTAGGGATGAGTCCGGTTGCTTTAAGGCAGTTTCTTGAGTTGAATGCTCTTAAAAGGGATGGCGTAGCTTTTAATAAAGTGTCTGGTAAGCGTTTTGCAGCCTGTTTGCCTATGCATACCTTTGGCCATCCTTGTCGGATTGATGAAATTGTTGCGGTGTGTGCTGAATATGGTATCCCCGTTGTTGAGGATGCAGCTGAATCCTTGGGTAGCTATTATAACAATCAGCACACGGGCACATTCGGCTTACTGGGTGCATTTAGTTTTAACGGCAATAAGATTATTACCACCGGTGGTGGCGGTATGATCGTCACCAATAATCAAGAAATAGCCCTAAAGGCGAAGCATATTACGACTACTGCGAAAATTCCCCATCCTTATGAGTTTGTGCATGATGAAATAGGTTATAACTATCGCTTGCCGAATTTGAATGCAGCATTGGGTTGTGCCCAGATGGAGCAATTGAATAAGTTCATTAAAATTAAACGGGATTTAGCTTTGAAATACGCTGACTATTTCGACGCGCAAGGAATTAACTTTATTCCCGAACCTTCTGGTGCCATATCAAATTATTGGCTAAATGCTATTGTGCTTGAAGATATTAATGAGCGAAATGCCTTTTTGGAATACACCAATGCCAATGGGGTGATGACTCGCCCGATTTGGCGATTGATGACCAAGTTAAACATGTTCAGTAATTGCCAGCATGATGGTCTCGAGAATTCGAATTGGTTGGAAGAGCGGATTGTGAATATCCCTTCAAGTGTACCGATGTCGATGCTCTAAATTCAGTCGGGAAAAATTTTTTATATTCGAGAACGGCTGGCTAAGTGATGTCGGTCTTATTAAGTTAAGTAAATAATAAAAATACATGAATATTTTAGATTTGATTGGTCGCACGCATGTTTTGTTTGGCGATGATGTTAAGCGGAACGAAACCTTTTTATTGCGGCAAGTTGCTGAAAATCGTTTTTTAGTCATTGGTGGAGCCGGATCAATTGGTCAGGCAGTGGTGCGTGAGATTTTTAAACGCAACCCAAAAGTTCTTCATGTTGTTGATATTAACGAAAATAATATGGTGGAATTGGTTAGGGATATTCGCAGCACATTGGGTTATATCGAAGGCGATTTTAGTACCTTTGCCATTGATTGCGGGTCAACTGAGTTTGAAGCTTTGATGAAATGGAGTGGCGGGTATGATTACATCCTTAATCTTTCTGCCCTAAAACATGTCAGAAGTGAAAAAGATCCATTCACTTTAATGCGCATGGTTGATGTCAATATAAATAATACTGAGAAAACAATTGACCTTGCTTTACAGTATGGGGCAAAGAAATATTTTTGTGTTTCTACCGATAAGGCTGCAAATCCGGTCAATATGATGGGGGCCAGTAAACGGATTATGGAAATGTTTTTGATGCGGGCTAGCCTCAAATTACCGATCTCAACTGCCCGGTTTGCAAATGTTGCCTTTTCGGATGGCAGTTTGTTGCATGGATTTAACCAGCGTTTTTCGAAGCGGCAGCCTATTTCAGCACCCAAAGACGTACGTCGTTACTTTGTGACACCACAGGAATCCGGTGAACTATGCCTTATGTCTTGTTTGCTAGGGGAAAATCGGGATATTTTCTTTCCAAAATTAAGCGAAAACCTGCATCTAATTTCTTTTTCTGAAATTGCGGTCAAGTACTTAGGGACCTTGGGGTTTGAAGCTTATGAGTGTGCTTCTGAGGAGGAGGCTCGAATGCGGGTTGATGAATTAATACCTCAAAAAAAATGGCCTTGTTATTTTTTTGAGAGTGATACGACGGGAGAGAAAGATTTTGAAGAATTTTTCACTGATGATGAGGTGTTGGATATGACAAAATTTGAGAGCATCGGGATTATTAAAAATCAGGCGAATTTTGATGAAGGGGCTTTAAAGCATTTTACAGATTCAATTAATGCTTTAAAAACGAATAAGAATTGGTTAAAAGAGGATATCGTTGCGCTTTTCTTTAAAATGATCCCTAATTTTGGCCATAAAGAAACCGGTAAATATTTAGATAATAGGATGTAATTAATGCGGCGAATTTTTGATGTTATTTTTTTTGTTTTGGCCTCCTTTGATGTTGACGATTTTGCCGGGAGCTTAGTATTAAAACGGAGTATCAAATGATCCCAGTGATATTGTCGGGCGGTTCCGGAACGCGCTTGTGGCCTTTGTCACGTGGACATTATCCTAAGCAATTTTTGCCATTGGTTTCCAACAAGACCATGATCCAAGAAACTTTATTGCGTTTGCGGGGGCTGGATAATTGCCAATCCCCCTTGGCGGTGTGCAATGAAGAACATCGGTTTATGTTGGCGGAGCAATTGCGCGCGTGCGATATTAAGCCTGCCGCGATTATTTTGGAGCCGATTGGCAGGAATACTGCGCCGGCAGTTGCGTTAGCTGCATTAGCAGCAGCTTCTGCTGATGATATTTTATTGGTGCTACCCGCTGATCATGTTATTAGCGATGTAAAAACTTTTCAACAAGCTGTCTTACAAGCAGAGCAATTAGCCAAGCAAGACTTTCTGGTTACTTTTGGGATTGTACCTACTGGCCCTGAAACCGGCTATGGGTATATTAAGCGCAGTGAAAAATTAAAAGAAGGTGCTTATGCGGTTGCCGGATTTGTTGAAAAGCCTGATCGTATAACAGCTACAGCCTATGTAGAGAGTGGTGATTATTTTTGGAATAGTGGGATGTTTGCTTTTAAAGCAGGCGTTTATTTAGAAGAATTAGCAAAATTTAATCCTGAAATGTTAGCCGTTTGCAGAAAAGCATTTGATGTTGCACAAGTGGATTATGACTTTACCCGTTTAGATGCAGCTGTATTTGGTGCATGCCCCTCGGATTCAATCGATTATGCCGTGATGGAAAAAACTGATCGCGCTATGGTCGTTCCTTTGGATGCTGGTTGGAGTGATGTAGGTTCCTGGTCTGCTTTGTGGGATGTCATAGAAAAAGATCCAGAAGGTAATGCCATGCGCGGGGATGTATTAACGATTGATACCAGCAACTCTTATATACACTCTGAAAATAAATTGGTCACTGCCATTGGTGTTAATGATCTGATTATTGTTGAAACCGCTGATGCGATTATGGTAGCTCCTAAAAGTCGCGTGCAAGACGTTAAGTTATTGGTAGAAAAACTAAAGCAGGATAAGCGTCCTGAGGTAGACACGCATCGTAAGGTTTTTAGACCCTGGGGGCATTATGATTCCGTGGATAAGGGGGAGCGGCATAAAACCAAGCGTATTGTGGTTAATCCTGGCGCAAAGCTGTCGGTACAAATGCATCATCACCGTGCTGAACATTGGGTGGTTGTAACAGGGACTGCCTTAGTGAGCCGTGGTGATGAGCAAATTTTACTCTCTGAAAACCAATCGACTTTTATTCCCTTGGGGGTAGTGCATCGCTTGGAAAATCCTGGCGTAATCCCTTTGGAAATTGTGGAAGTACAGTCCGGCAGTTATCTGGGTGAAGATGATATTGTGCGTTTCTCCGATAATTATGGACGTGTGCCGGTGGTCAAGTAGGATGGAGGTTATAACAATACAATCGCTCATGCAGTCAAGTGGCGTCGCTTTTGGTACCAGCGGCGCACGCGGGTTGGTGGTAAATATGACCGATGAAGTCTGTGTCGCTTATGTCACAGCTTTTTTAAAGGTTATGTGTAATGCATTTAAATTTACCAGGGTTGCGGTGGGCATGGATTTAAGGCCCAGTAGTCCCGCTATTGCTGAGGCTTGTGCTAATGCAATTCGACTTGCCGGTTTGCAGGTGGATTTTTGTGGAGCTTTACCTACCCCAGCTCTCGCGTTGTATGCACAGCAACAAGGTATTCCGGCTATTATGGTCACTGGTAGCCATATTCCATTTGATCGAAACGGGATTAAATTTTATCGCCCGGACGGTGAAATCAGCAAAGCTGATGAATCCGCTATGATGGCATTGCAAGTAGCGTTATTAAAAGAGCGTGTGAGTGAAAACTTGCCTACAATTAATACTGAAGCGCTCGTTGCTTATGAACAACGTTACTTAGATTTTTTTCCGGTTGGAATATTGGCTGGTTTAAAGTTAGGCTTATACGAACATTCCAGTGTTGCCCGCGATTGTTTTCGGCGTATTCTTGAGCAATTAGGAGCCGAAGTTATCAGTTTAGACCGGGCGGAACATTTTGTGCCGATTGATACGGAAGCGGTAAGTGCTGAAGATAGCCGCCGGGGACTTGCCTGGTCAAAACAGTATGGCCTTGATGCCATTATTTCTACAGATGGCGATGGCGATCGGCCATTAATCAGTGATGAACAGGGTGTGTGGCTGCGCGGGGATATTGTGGGTTTACTCTGCGCCCGTTATTTGGGAATCAAAGGCCTGGCCGTGCCGGTGAGTTGTAATACTGCCATTGAGTTAAGTGGGCTTTTTGAAACAGTTATTCGTACCCGTATTGGTTCACCTTATGTAATTGAAGGTATGGAGCAACTGGCAGGAAACGGGTCATCAATTGCAGGCTTTGAAGCGAATGGCGGTTTTTTGGCGGGGAGGGGCATTGTGCGAAATGACAAAATTTTGGAGGCCTTACCGACCCGGGATGCAGTTTTGCCGGTATTGGCGATTTTGGCTGCTGCTAAAGAGCAACGTGTCGCTGTTTCAAGCTTGTTAATGGATTTACCAAAGCGTTATACTGCAAGTGACCGCATACAAAACTTCCCCACCGCAACCAGTAAGCAATTGCTTGATAACTGGCGGCAGGATCCCCGCCAATTGTGCGGTTTGCTTGATGTAGAAATGGGTAAGCCAATTTTAGTAGATAATCTTGACGGTTTACGGATTACTTTTGAGAATACTGAAATTGTGCATTTACGTGGTTCGGGTAATGCGCCGGAATTGCGTTGTTACTGCGAAACAACAAGTTCGGAACGATCTTCTGAATTAACTCAAAGGTTACTGTCATATATTCTAGAGTTGGTAAAGTGAGCGAGTATCTGCACAAAGCCATTTTTTGTATTATTGTTAAAAGGGCTTTGGATTATTTTTTATCTCGACGAATTATTATTTAACATAGCTTTAATTAAAAACGAGTGGCTCATGGTTTTTTCAAAAAATAAATTGCTTTTGCTTGCCTCAGTTGGTGTTACGAGTTTAGTTTTACTATTTTTGTTCGACAAGGCATTAGAATTTTATTTGACTCAATGGGGTAGAGAGGAATACAGCCACGGTTATTTGATACCTGTTATATCGTTATGGCTCGTGTGGGAAAATAGGTTCGCTTTAGCTAAGTTAAATGACCCAGGTAGTTGGAACGGTTTGCTTGTCGTGCTATTAGGTTTATTACTTGGAATTCTGGGTAAGATGGCCGCTTTATATGTAGTAACCCAATACGCGTTCATTATTGTTTTATGGGGATTGTGTTTGTCGTTTTGGGGAGTTCGAGGGTTAAAGATCCTTTGGTTTCCATTAACTTATTTAGACTTTATGATCCCCATCCCGCCATTTTTGTACAATACTCTGTCCTCGAATTTGCAATTAATTTCATCCGATTTAGGCGTTGCGATTATTCGTTTATTTGACATTAGTGTACATCTCGAAGGTAATGTGATTGATTTAGGAACCTATCAATTGCAGGTGGTTGAGGCGTGTAGTGGCTTACGTTATTTATTTCCGTTAGCTAGCTTTGGTTTTCTGTGCGCTTATTTTTTTCGGGCACCATTTTGGATGAGATTGTTGATTTTTTTATCAACCATGCCGATCACTATTTTAATGAATAGTTTTCGTATCGCAATGATTGGGATCTTAGTAGAAAACTTCGGAATTGCTCAAGCAGAAGGTTTTTTACATGATTTTGAAGGATGGATTATTTTTATAGGTTGTTTGGCGGTATTGTTTGCTGAGATGTGGCTGCTAATTCGATGGTTCATGAAGGATAAACGATTTACTGATGTTTTTGTGGTTGGTGTTTCAACTCCTGAGAGTATTGTTCAGAATTCAGTTAAATATTCACCGGCTAATACAGGAAATTTGCCAAAGCCTTATTTAGCTTGTTGTTTATTCTTGTTAGTTTCAACAGTTTTGACTTTAAGTCTGGGAGAGCAACAAGACTTAGTGCCTCCACGTCGGCATTTTGTGAACTTTCCTCTTCAAATTAAAGACTGGAAAGGCGTTGAGGCAGGGATGGAACAGAAGTTTTTAGATACGCTTCAGCTTGACGATTATATTCTTGCAAATTACGCCCGTCCTACCGATAAAGCGCCAATTAATTTTTATGTAGCCTACTATAAATCTCAACGCCAGGGAGTTTCAGCACATTCCCCTAAGTCTTGTTTGCCAGGAGATGGTTGGAGTATTGGCGATTTTGAGCAAAGAATCATACCCGCCGTAATGATGCCGGATGGTCAGCCAATAAATGTAAACCGTGTGCTTATTAGTAAAGGAGATACTAAGCAGTTAGTCTATTATTGGTTTCAACAACGTGGTCGAATTATTACCAATGAGTATTTAGTGAAGTGGTTTTTGTTGTGGGATGGCTTTTCCCGCAAGCGAACAGATGGTGCATTGGTCAGGTTGGTCATTCCGTTGAGTGGCACGGAGTCAGTTGAACAAGGCGATCAAACCCTTACAGATTTTATTCAGGCTGGAATACCTCTGCTTAAAGAATATGTTCCAAATTAATCGTTACGACTTTATATGAAATGAGGCCGGGTTTTGCGTGATTCAAAAAAGCGGGAAAATTTGCATTGAGGATAATCAATTTAAAATTGTTCTTGATGGCTGGTATTAGATATTTTTAAATTTATCACGCTAGGATAAATTGGTTATGTTTTATAAAAGAATTTTGGGTTACGGGCTGCTTATATCCGTTATGACTTTAAATGGCTGTGGTAGCTCAGCTGAAAAGGAAAAAATGTATTTGGAAAAAGCGCAGGCTTCCTTTAAAACGCAAAATTTTGATAAAACCCGGGTTGAAGTAAAGAACGTTTTACAAATTAATCCCAAAAACACTGATGCGTTATATTTAATGGCGCAGTTGGCTGAAAAAGATCAGGATTGGCGAAAAATGTTCGCACTACTGTCTGGGCTGGTGGCGGATAACTCTGATTTTACCGAAGCGCAATTAAAGCTGGGTAAATTACTGCTACTGTTTGGTGGTGAGCCTGATAAGGCATTGGAAAAATCTACGCTAATTTTGTCTAAACAACCAGAAAATAAGGATGCTTTGATTTTAAAGGCGGCAGTGTTGTTGCAAAAAAATGACCTTTCCGCAGCACAAACTATTGTGACCAAAGTGTTAGCCAGCAATCCCGGTGATTTAGAAGCGACTTATGTCTTGGGGAAATTATATAACCAGACAAAACAGTATGCTGAGGCGCTTAAAGCTATCGACGCTGCTTTAGTGGCTAATCCTGCTGTAATTGACCTTGCATTAATGAAAATGCAAGTACTCATGACTGCGGGTAAAAGCCATGTTGCCGATGAAATGGTTGGGAACCTGCTCAAGCAGTTTCCTGAGAAGAATGCCTTATATTACAGCATGGCGAAGTATTATGTTGCGACCAAAAACTTAAATAAAGCCGAAAAGATCTTACGCGATTTAATTGTTAAAAAGCCCGCTGAAACTGAGCCAAAATTAGCGTTAATTGAGTACTTTTTAAGCCAGAAGGAGGAAAAGAAAGCTGAACAGAGTTTGCTTGAGTATAGGAAAGCGGATCCCGGTAATTACGAGTTCAGTTTTGCGCTGGTGAATCTATATAAAGAAAAGCCAGAGCAGGCGATTGCGTTGTTAAATCAAATTATAGTGGGTGAGCAGCAAGGGCCAAATCATTTAAAAGCCAAAAATTGGCTGGCTAAGTTTATGTTGAAACAGGGAGATAAAGCCAAAGCCGAGCAGTTAATTGATGAGGTGATCAAACAGGATGCGCATAACGTGGATGCTTTGATGACGCGCTCAATTTTATTGGTTGATGCCGGTAAATATGAAGCAGCGATTGGGGATTTACGGACGGTGTTGCGCGATCAGCCAGAGTCTGAGAAAGCGTACATTTTATCAGCCAGAACCCATATAAAAAGTGGGTATTTTGATTTGGCTCAAGAATCGCTTAAAAACAGCCTATCAATCAATCCTACTAATATTGAGGTTCGTAAAGATTTGGCAAGAATGTTGGCGATGAAAAAAGATGAAACAAGTGCTATTTCTTTGCTGGAAGATTTGAATCAATCCAAACAACAAAATGCTGAAGTGTTAGCGATGTTGGCGGATTTATATGCCCGTAAAGGCGAGTGGGCGAAAGCGGAAGAAACTGCCAAGTCAATTGCTAAAGTTGATAATAGCGGTTTGTCGCCGTTTAAATTAGCGCAATTGTATGCCGCACAGAAGAAATTTTCGGCAGCAATTGATGCCTATAGTCAGGCGCTTAAATTGAAGCCGGCGGGATTAGATATTTTAGCTGGCTTAATTAACACCTATCTGGCTATGGGTGAGAATGATAAAGCAAGTGCTTTGATGGGCAAGTTGCTGGCAGAGCAGCCTGACAATATTGGCTTATTAAATATACAGGGGTTGTTGTATCAAAATCAAAAGCAGTTTGTTGATGCTGAAAAGATATTTACCAAAGTGATTAATTTGGCTAAAACCGAAAGCGTTGGCTATGTCAATTTAGCAGCCGTTTATATTGCGCAACAGCAGTTTGAGCAGGCATTAAAGGTTTATCAACAAGGTCTTGCTGTTTTGCCGCAGCATATGGAGTTATTGCAAAATATCGCTATGCTCTATGAAAAAATGGCTAAGCCTGATGCCGCGATTGAAACGTATACGACTATTTTAAAAATCAAACCCAGCAATACAACTGCTGCGAATAATCTAGCGGCAGTGACTGCTGAGGCAACCAATGATCCCAAACGTTTGAGTGAGGCACTTAGGTTTGTCGCGCCTTTTAAGGATGCAACAGAACCCGCATTTCTGGATACTTTTGGGTGGTTAAGTTTTTTAAACGGTCAGTTGGATGATGCCGTTAGCGCACTAGAAAAAGTGGTTAAATTAGAACCGGAATTTGCTGAATTTAACTACCATTTGGCGATGGCCTACGCCGCTAAAGGACGACATGAAGAGGCTAAATTAGCACTGCAAAAAGCGTTGTCTAAAAATGTGCAGGCACCGTGGGTGGATAAAGCGAAAGCTAAATTGGCGGAGCTTAAGCAGCGTTGAGTAGATGAATTTTATTTGAAGGATAGATAAAACTCTGGTCATTAAGTATTAGGGCGTTGCCCGATAATTTAAAAGCGCGCCCTGGTGGTTGGGTCAACTTTTTTATAGTTCTGTATTCGAAATTTAAAAAGGTTCGACGGTTACTTGTTCTCCGGCTTTTATACCCTGGCACTCTGCACTAAGCACAATATAACAATTTGCCTGACTGAAGGTGCTTAAAAGATGTGAGCCTTGTGCGCCCGCAGGGCGCACTTCAAAATCGTTATTTGCCGTTTGGCTTAATATGCCCCGTTGAAACTCCAAGCGTCCTGCTTGTTTTTTAAGGTTTTGCAGGCTGGTCGCATTAAACCGCCAAGGCTTTATTGCTTGCATTCCACACAGTTGTTGTAACGCAGGAGTAACCACTTGCTTAAATGTTGCTATAACGGCTGCGGGGTTTCCCGGTAAGCCAAAAAAATAACAAGCACCGATTTTGCCGAAAGCCAGGGGTTTTCCGGGTTTTATGGCAATTTTCCAGAAATTCATTTCGCCGCAATGGGCTAAAACTTCTTGGATATGATCAGCGGCTCCCACAGAAGCGCCGCCAGTGCTAATAATGACATCATAGTGTTCGGCGCTACTGGTAAGGAGGTTTTGCAGTGATTCTGGATCATCGCGAACCACACCCAAATCAGTGCTGGAAAAACAGGGTTCATTCAATAATGCATGTAAGGTATAGCGATTGCTGTCATAGAGTTGGCCGCTTGCTAAGGCTTGACCAATAGCGACTAATTCATCACCGGTGGAAAAAAAAGCAATTTTTAATGGCCTGATTACAGAAATGTCATAGAGGCCGACAGCAGCCAATAACCCTATATCGGTTGCCGTAAGTTTTTTTCCGGCAGGTAATAAAATTTCACCCAGGCGGCTGTCTTCACCCACTTCCCTTACGCATTGTTTAGGCATTGCGGCTGCGGGTAGCTGAATGTGTGCTTCTATAACCTCTACCTGTTCCTGCATGATGACGCTATCAGTACCCTCTGGCAAAACGCCACCGGTAAAAATCCGGACACATTCGCCAGCTTTTACAATGGAGTCAAAAGGTTTCCCTGCCCAGGATGTTCCAATTTGGCGCAAGATCAGGGGGGCTTTGCCATGCAAGTCAGCACTGCAAAAAGCATAACCATCCATGGCGGAATTTCGCTCCCGTGGTAAATTCATAGGATTGATCACATCGGTAGCCAGAATACGTCCCAATGCTGTTTTTAATGTAACCTGCTCTTGGTTAGTCAATGGAAGGATTGCCGCATGAATTTTGTGTAAGGCTTGTTCAAGGCTTAAAAGGCGCTTGGCATCCAGACTACAGGTATCAATGTTCATATTTAAGTGCCGAAGTTGAAATGGGGATTTTAATGTATTTTAAGTTAAGTGCGTAAAGTTGAGGATAAAACGGGTAATCTCTATAGGCTGGTTAAGATCTAATAGCTGTAGGTTGCCCGGAATGGTCAGGGGGGCGTCTGTCGCAACAGCGATCACATTTGGGTCATTCGGGTAGATGAGTGGATTGTTTAGCACAGGACGGTGTAGTTCAATTTTGGGAAATTGGCTTTGCTTAAAGCCTTCCACCAGAATAAGATCCAATCGGCTTTGGTTTAGTGCTGCTAGTTGTTCATCCAGAATAGGCTCAGCAGGATGGGGGAATTCAGTCATAATGGCGCGCCGGTGGCTGGATACCAGTATGACTGTTTCTGCTCCCGCTTCCCGCAAGCGGAAACTGTCTTTTCCAGGGTGGTCAATGTCGAAGCGGTGATGGCTGTGTTTAATTAAACCAACACGCAAACCTTGCTGTTTAAGTTGCGGGATTAGTTGGGTTAAGAGCGTGGTTTTACCCGTGCCGCTATAAGCTGCAAAGCCTATGACCGGAACTTGTGCCTTGCACATAAGCTTAATTTTAGGTATTGGTTATCGTGAGATATTTTATTCTGAGGTATCATATAGGGTGTTGCCAAGGAATTACTGGCGATAAATAATCGTGCGGAGAGGGTGAGTTGCCTAGGCTATTTTTGTTGATATTTTTGATTGCAATAGGTTTGACTTTGGGGCGTAAATTATTAGCCTCGGGGTTTTCATTGCGCCCATTGTACAGTAAAAAGCTCTTGATTGTGATTGCTGGTGTAGCCTTGCTATTGTTGGGTTTGACTGGGCATTTTGCCTGGTTGACGGCCATGGTCGGCGTATTGGTGACCTTTGTGGTTAGGAATTTACCCTTGGTGCTGCGCTATGCCCCCCAGTTGCATCGTTTTTGGCAATCTTTTAAAACGACTAAACAGCAACAGCGTTCGGCTGATTATGATAAACCTGCCCGAGATAAAATGACGATTGCAGAAGCGTATAAAATTCTGGGTTTAGAGCCGCCAGTAGCAAAGCAGGACGTTATTTTGGCGCATAAAAAATTAATGCAAAAAATGCACCCTGATCGTGGGGGATCAGATTATTTAGCCTCTCAGATTAATCTGGCTAAAGATTGTTTACTGAAAAATTAAAAGGTTTATGGGCTATTCAAATTTAAGCGTATTGTTAATTGTAGTGTTTTTTTTGTCGGGGTGTGCTGAATCGCCTACCTATGATAGCAGCCGTCCCGTTATTCTGCCTGCCCCCAAAAAGACACCCGGTGTAAAGCCGCTTGCGCAAGCAGAATCAAGCGTTCGTAGCGAGTATATCGTAAAAAAAGGCGATACTTTACGTTTAATTAGCCTTAGCACAGGGGTGGGCGCTGAGTTGTTATCGAAATGGAACAATTTGCCTAAAGCGCATAAAGTGTTTATAGGTCAGCGGATTAAATTATTTGATCCGGCTATAACAGCTAATCAGCCAGTACAGGCGGTAGCGCCTGTAAATGCCCCAGTTATCCAAAACGGCCAGCCTGGCGAGATGAAAAAAGCCGATTCGATTCCAATTATTCAGGCACCTAACAAACCAGCAATTTCAAATCCGGCAATATCTACCGTTAATGCCGTTAAGCCTTCTGCTGTGACATCCAAGAAAACCTCAGCTCCTTTAGTGGAAGAAACACCACAGGTTTCAAAAGACAAGGAAAAAGTGTTAAAGTTATACTGGAAATGGCCGATCCAAGGTAAACTATTAAAAACCTTTACGCAATCAGGCAATAAAGGCATTGATATCGAGGGGAAGGCAGGTGATTCGGTACTTGCTGCTGCTAATGGTAAAGTGGTTTATAGTGGTAATGGCTTGATCGGCTACGGTAATTTGTTAATTATTAAGCATGATGAAGCGCATTTAAGTGCCTATGCAAACAATGCCTCTTTACAAGTTAAAGAGGGTCAGAAAGTAACCCAGGGACAGGTTATTGCCCGTTGCGGTAAGTCTGCATCAGGAATACCTTCCGTGCATTTTGAAATCAGAAAAAATGGTAAATCGGTTAATCCTTTGCTTTATTTACCAACACAGTAAAGTCATGACGATAGGCCATTGATCAGTTGGAGAAGATTATGCAGGAAGAGTTAATAGAATTAAATGGCACTGAAATTGTAGGTGCATTAACCGACATACTCGATTTAGATGACGATGTCGATATCGACATTAGTGATGATGCTGACCATGAGTTATTGGATGATTCTAAATTTGACGACATAAATGCCGCTGACGCGGGTGGTGATTATCAATTTGATGCAACCCGTGTTTATTTAAATGCCTTAAGTAAATCGAAATTACTGACTGCTGAAGAAGAAAAAATATACGGCACCCTGGCTTTAAAGGGAGATGCTAAAGCGCGTAAAACTATGATCGAAAGTAATTTGCGTTTAGTCGTAAAAATTTCTCGGCGTTATTTAAATCGCGGCTTACCGTTACTGGATTTGATAGAGGAAGGCAATCTTGGCTTAATTCGGGCAGTTGAAAAGTTTGACCCGGAACGGGGGTTTCGTTTTTCAACTTATGCAACCTGGTGGATCAGGCAAACCATAGAGCGCGCGATTATGAATCAGACCCGCACCATTCGGTTACCGATTCATATTGTGAAAGAGATGAATGTGTATTTGAAAGCACAACGACATTTATCCCAAAAGCTTGATTATGAACCTACGCCAACAGATATTGCGACCTACTTAAGCAAACCGGTAAGCACGGTTGAAAAAATGCTCCGACTTAATGAGCGGGTCGTTTCGGTGGATGTCCCTTATGGTATTGATTTTGAAAAACCTCTGGTTGACACCTTAAGCGATGATACAACGCTTTCAGCAGGTGAAAGTATTCAGGAAAATGCGTTGAAAAATAATCTTTCGGGTTGGATTTTTCAATTACCTGAAAAGCAGCGGGAGGTTGTGTGCCGACGTTATGGGCTCTGTGGGCATGATGCTGCAACCCTTGAAGATGTGGCGCAGGAGATTGGGGTCACTCGCGAGCGGGTACGGCAAATACAAATGGACGGGTTGAAAAAGTTAAAGGAAATCTTATTGGACAGCGGTTATTCGTTTGACGCTATTTTTCATTGAGAGCCAGTTCCAAAAAATTGGATTACTAAAATGATAGGCAGCAAGTTGTAAGGGTTCAGGTTTTCTCTCTGGAAAGACTGCTGTTATCAATCAATGCGTTGGTCACGTAAAAATGTTTGCTTAAAAAACATCAGGCATCCTCGTTGGCGATTAGTTCAGACAGTAAGTAGTCTTCGGTCGACGAAATGATGTGGCTGTTGGTAATTTGATTGCTGTTAGTCGCATCAGTTATGCTGCTGCTAGTAACCCGACAATAATTGGGCGTATAACCGAATCTTAGCGTAGGGTGTTGCGTATTTGTATCGCTTGAGCCTTCCCATAACACGGTCACTTTTTTCCCCAGTTGTTGCTTGAAAAAATCCTGTTTTAATGTGCCCGCGAGTTGATGTAATTGTTGGCTACGTTGTTTCTTCACTGATTCCGCCACTTGTTCAGGTAACTCAGCCGCTTTTGTGCCTGCGCGTTTGGAATAGCTGAAAATATGTAATTGCCCAAACCCAGTTTGCTTAATAAACTCAAAACTTTCCCGCCACTCTTGCTCGGTTTCACCAGGGAAGCCGACGATAATATCGGTAGTAACGTTAAAGTGTGGAATTTGTTCCCGTAATTGCCTAACGATGGCGCTGAATTCTTCAGTTTTGCAGCGTCTGGCCATGCGTCGTAACACGCTGTCTGAGCCGCTTTGTAACGGCAAGTGCAAATGCGGCATTAAGCGTGGATTGGCAAACAGTTCAAAAAAGGCTGGAGACAATTCCCACGGTTCCAATGAACCCAAGCGCAATCTGGGAATATCGGTATTGTTTAAAACTGCGCTGATTAAATCACTTAAATTACACGCCAAATCTGCGCCATAACCGCCCAAATGCACGCCCGTCAACACCACTTCCTGAATGCCTTGCGCGTGTAGGGCGTTGATTTCGTCGATCACTTCCTGAATTGGGCGGCTCTGTTCTTCGCCACGGGCAATAGTCACAATGCAAAACGTGCAGCGATAACGGCAACCATCCTGCACTTTCACAAACGCCCGCTGCCGCCCACGGCTGAATAGGGCTACGGCACCCGGTTCGGTGGACATGCTGGGCATACTGTCCAAATTCAATTCAGTGAGGGCTTTATTGACTAATTGTTGTTTATCCTGATTGGCAACCACCAGATCAACACCCAGGATGTCAGCGGCTTCGTCTGGATTTAAGGTGGCATAACAACCACTGACCACCAGTTTCGCCTGCGGATTATCACGATGTACGCGGCGAATGAGTTGCCGGGATTTACGCGCGGCATCGCCTGTGACGGCGCAGGAGTTGACTATCACCAACTGCGCGTTAGTGGCGGTGGGGGTGATTTGATGACCAGCGGTTTGAAAGGCTTGCGCCCAAGTTTCCAGTTCCGCTTCATTTAGGCGGCATCCGAGTGTTTTAAGATGAACTAACATTATCCAAAGAACCAATAGCTAACAAAAATAGCGGCAAGTACCCCGCTTAAGTCCGCCATTATCCCACACCCCGCAGTATGACGAATATTTTTGATTTTTACGGCGCCAAAATACACTGCAATAATATAAAAGGTCGTTTCAGTGCTACCTTGCACAATGCAAGCTAAACGTCCCGCAAAGGAATCAGCGCCGAAAATTTGCATGGTATCCACCATCATCGCCCGTGCGCCACTCCCGCTGAAGGGTTTAATCAATGCGGTTGGCAAAGCATCAATAAAACGATCATCCACCGCTACGAGATGCGCCAGCCAGCGTATGCTATCGGTGATGATTTGTAATGCGCCGCTGGCACGAAGTACCCCAATCGCACTTAGCATGGCAACCAAATAAGGGATGATGATGATAGCGGTTTGAAAGCCTTCCTTTGCACCCTCGATGAAAGCTGCGTATACATCAATGCGTTGATAAATAGCCCTGACAATAAAACCGATAATTAAAGAAAATAAAATGCTGTTACTTAATAACGCCGATTGCGCCAGCATCTCTGTTTGCGTCAGGGTTGAAAAATACCAAACTATTAAACCGATCAGCAGACTAAATCCACCTAAGTAAGCCAACACGACTTTATCCAATAAATTCAGCTTTTGAATGAAGGCAACCGACAGTAGTCCTGCCATTGTCGAGATATAGGTCGCAATTAAAATGGGGATAAACACATCGGTGGGGCTTGCAGCGCCTAGTTGCGCGCGATAGGTAAAAATACCGATAGGGAATAAGGTCACCGATGAGGCATTAATGACCAAAAACAAAATTTGCGCGTTGGTAGCCGTTTCAGGATTCGGGTTAAGCGTTTGTAATTCCTGCATCGCTTTGATGCCCAATGGTGTAGCGGCGTTATCTAGCCCTAAAGCGTTGGCGGAAATGTTCATGACGATTGCCCCTAAAGCCGGATGGTCTTTAGGCACATCCGGCAATAGCCGACTGAATAACGGTGTAAGTCCACGGGTGAGCAATTGCATGCTGCCACTGTCTTCGGCAATACGCATAATGCCCAGCCAAAGCGTCAATACCCCGGTTAGTCCCAGCGAAATTTCAAAAGCGCTTTTTGACATGTCAAACAGCGCCGCCATCATTTGGTTAAAAATGAGTTGATCGCCGAGTATCAGGCTTTTAAATAAAGCTAAAGCAAAAGCGGCGAGAAAAAAAGTAATCCAAATAATATTAAGCACAGGGGTAGTAGGGAATAGTTGCAAGGTCAGTGGAAAGTTATCGTTCCAGTGCAGGGGCTTTGGAAATGATAGGGCTTTTTCATTTAAACGCCAAAGATTTCCGTTACCTCAAGCGCTAATTCAGGAAATAAATAGGGCATAGCTATGTCGTCATCTGTATACATGTGTTTCAGTTGATAACGGCTATCTTTATCCAACACAAATTGATGAATCGCACGTTGTTCCGGGTACACCAGCCAGTATTCGCTCACTCCACTTTCCTGATACAGTTCATATTTTATTTTCAACTCCCACTTGGAATTCCCTTGCGATAATATTTCAATAATCCAATCCGGCGCACCGTTACAGACTTGCTTATCCAAAACTAAAGCACGTACAAATCAGGCTGTACTGTGTGTGTATGTCTTGGCGGGGTAACAGGAACTTTTGCGATTGTATAAGCGTACATCAAAAGGCGCGGGGAACAATTCGCAACGTTCATCTTTTAAGTGCCAACCGATAGTAATTGGAAACTGACTGGTGATCCGTTGATCCTCAACATTGGGCGCGAGGGACATCAACATTATTTTGCCTTTAATTAACTTTATCGCCTGATCTATCTGCAAGGTTAAATAGTCAGCATATCTGTAAGGTTGATATAAATCCAATTGTGACAGCTGTGTTATTTTGGCCATTGTTTTTTTAGATCCTGTCTTTTGCCGATAACTTAGGCTGGTTGTCACGCAGAGCATGGTACTGATCATCCGGCAAAGGTTCAAAAAACTGAGGGGGATTTCAAACTGTCTTTTAACCAGGCCAATAGGACGCTTAAAGCTAGGCTTTGCTTGGTTTTCCTACGTTAAACCCAGACAGAAATAATGAATTACATCATAAATTTCTGCCAGTTTTTCATGTGGAATTTGTTTGATTTCTTCAATGAGCTGCTCATGTAACATCGTATTTTTCCTATAAACTCACTCAACCAACCTGCTTAACCACATCACCAATCCTTGGCCAAGCGCTTAACAAGGCTTTTACTACCGTCGCCAAAGGAATTGCAAAAAACACTCCCCAAAAGCCCCATAGCCCCCCAAACAACAAAATGGCAACAATAATCGCAATGGGGTGGAGGTTAACTGCTTCGGAAAATAACAAGGGCACTAAGACTACACCGTCAATGGCTTGGATAATGGCGTAAGCAATCATGACCACCATAAATTGATCACCATCCAGCCCCCATTGAAAAAAGGCCACTGCCACCACGGGAAAGGTAACTAAAGTAGCGCCAATGTAAGGAATAATCACCTGCAATCCCATGAACACCGATAAGAGCATGGCGTAGTTCAATCCCATGGCTGAAAAAGTAATATAACTGGCCATCCATAACACCAGGATTTCGGCAAATTTGCCACGTACATAATTGCCTAATTGGGTATCTACTTCCAGCCAGACGCGCTTGGTTAACAGGCGTTCACGCGGCATAAATTGCACCAGCCAGTTAAGTATTGCCGGTTTGTCTTTTAACAGAAAAAACACCATCATAGGGACTAGGAACAGGTAAATCATTGCGCTGACGATGCCTACTACCGAGGCTGCCGAAAGCGATAAGACATTTTGTCCGTAGGTGAGTAATTCAACTTGAATGGCGGATACTGCGCTCTGTATGCCTGATACGGAGAAAAATTTTGGGTACAATTCCGGTAAGCGCAATACTTCCATTTGCAGCCGTTGTAAAATGGCGGGGAAGCGCTGGATGAGTTGTATTCCTTGGTCAGTAATCATAGGCAGCAGCACAAATAGGAAAAAACCCAGACAAGTCATAAAGCCGGTAAACACCAGGTACACTGCCGGTAGTCGTGGTATACCCAGACGGCGGGTTTTGGCGACCAAACTGTCCAATAAATAAGCCAGGACGATAGAAGCAAAAACCGGCATTAATAAATCGGCTAAAAAGTAAATCAGTAAAAATACCGCCAGGACAATGATAGCTAAGGCAAGCGCTTGTGAATTGGGTAGCACGCGTTTAAGACTATCTCTGGCTATCTGCGACATCGACGGTTCAACTTTAGTATTCATAAGGGTAGTCTTTTTCTTATTATTTTTATGGCACTTATTTTATCGCAACCCTCGTGTTATTGATGGAATAACTTTTAAAATCGGCTATTTATACTGTAATTGGGTGCTTAATGATGTGGTCTGGCTAAGCTTCAATCTGGGTTATGGTTATTGGGTATGTTGGCTTGGGCATCGCCTGGCGGCGAAGCGTGCCAATATCTCCCTGCTTTGGCGCGGTAAGGGGTTATTTTGGTTTCGGTTGGGGTAATATCCACTTGTATAGCGCCTTGTTCGGACGTATTTAGCCATCTACTCCCTTGCGCTTTATAGCGCTTTAGAACAGCATGGTTTGGGAAATTAAACGGGTTGCGATAACCTGCTGGAATTAAAATCAGCTCAGGCGTTATTTGTTGTAAAAATTCAGAGGTTGAAGAAGTGTTGCTGCCATGATGTGGTGCTACTAATACTTTAGCCGTTAAGGTTTGTCCATAGGTTTTTACTAACCAGGCTTCTGCGGTTTTTTCAATGTCTCCGGTCAATAAAATCGAGCCGTTTTGGGTTTTAATGTGTAATACGCAGGAGTTATCATTTTCGATCGGAAAGCTTTCCAGTTTCGGCGCCAGCATTACAAATTCAACGCCATCCCACTGCCAGCGTTGCCCCTGAACACAGCGGTGTGGGGCATAGGGGTGTAACTGCTCCGGTACACTGGTAAACAGCCAGGTTGGTTTATATTCAGCTAATAATGAGGCGGTGCCACCGATATGATCATTGTCCCCGTGGCTGACTATTAAGCCATCAAGGTACTGAATGCCTTGCTGTGCTAAAAAAGGTATTAACACATTTTGACCGCTATCCGCTTGCGCTGAAAATTTGATGCCGGTATCGAAGATCAGGACATGTTCTGCTGTTTGGATCACGGTTGCTAATCCTTGCCCGACATCCAATAGGGTCATACGCACACTACCTGCCGGTAAGGGTTTAGGCGCGTTAAAAAATAGTGGCAGGCATAATACCCCGCCTAACCACCGACCTGGTAAGCCTTTTGGCATACAAAGCACCGCTACGCCTAAACTCGCCAACCACATAGCGGGTACTGAGGTCGACAGGCCGGTTACCACCGAAAAAGGCCATTGCGCCAGGGTTGTTAACATGCCCCAAAGCTGTGCCAAGCAAAAATCCACGATGGACAATAATGCCTGTGCGAGTACCGGTGCAAAGCCTAACAATAGGACGGCGATTAACGCTAACGGCACAACCAAAAGACTAATGACCGGCACGGCAATTAAATTAGCGAGCGGTGAAATCAGGGAGATTTGTTGAAAAAAACACAACAATATTGGGGCTAAGCCCAAAGCCATCACGCCGTGTATTTTAAAGGTGCCTATCCAATAGTTCGGTTTAGCCAAGCGTCCAGAGATCATAAAGAAAATCAGGCTGACGGCCAAAAATGATAACCAGAAGCCAGCCGACAGGACAGCTAAGGGATCGCACAGTAAAATCAAGAGCACGGCGATAGCTAAAGTTTGGGTCGCCCGGATATGCCGCTGCCAAAGGATTCCGAGCATTGCTACGCTAAGCATAATCACCGCGCGTTGCGTAGGCACGGCAAACCCTGCGAGCAAAGCATAAAATAACGCCATCAAAATTGCTGCAACGGCGGCAAGCCATTGCGGCGAAATGTGCAAGAGTTGTGTTCTAGCCCAAGCGTATCGGGTTAGCAGATACATTAAGCCTGCGATCAAGCTAATGTGGGAGCCGGATATGGCAATTAAATGTAGGGTGCCGGTTTTACGTAATACCTGCCATTGTTCCGGGGTAATGGCGTCGGTGCTGCCGATAGTCAGGGCGGTAATGAACTCAGGGTAGTGCAGGCCGCTAAAGCTTTGGATGCGCTCTGCGATGCGTTGCCGTAATACCGTAATATTTTGCCAGGGCTCGTCTTGGCCGAGTAACTGTGCGCCTTCCGGGTGTCGAATATAACCTGTTGCTCCAATGCCCTGAGTAAACAGCCAGCGCTCATAGTCAAAGCCACCTGGATTTAGCAGGCCATGCGGTTTTTTGAGTTTAACTTTAAATGCCCAGTGCTGACCGGCTTTGAGCGGTTGTTTGGGGTTATACCAACTGAGTTTTAGTTTAGTCGGAACGTCTTGAGGCGCGTCTGTAATAGTGAAATCAAAACGCGTTTTGCGCTCATCGCTTTGGGGTAGGCTAGTAATAACCCCTTGCACTTGCAATTCCCGGCCTTCTAATGTCGCGGGTAACTGTGTGTAGGTTATGTGCCAAAATGCAAACAACCCCGCCCATAACCAGCCAGAAAAAAACACCCATAACAGCCACTCTCGCCGGTAACCCAAAAAGACCGTAAGCAGAAACAGGGCGAATGAAGTGATAGCATCCGGCAAACTATGTAATTGCTGAAATAAGCCTATGCCGAGGACGAACGCTAAGGTTTTTAATGGCATAGCTTAAATGCTCAGGTTATATACAATGCTATTTATTCCGCACTGGCTTTTAATAACAGACCGAGATGTAAGCGGTTGGTAACCTTCAATTTGGTAAATATTGAAGTGAGGTGTGCCTTGACCGTCCGCTCCGAGATAAACAAGGCTGATGCAATGGCTTTGTTAGAAATGCCTTGGCAGATTAATTGCGCCACTGCCTGTTCGCGTTTGGATAAGCTGTCTAGTTTATTATCGTCTAAGGATGGTGGTTTTGGCGAGGGTTGTAAACTGGCGGTAGCGTTTGCCAGGGCTGCCAGTACACGGTGAATTAAATGCCGTTGGATCCAAATTTCGTTTTGTAAAATACTTTCAATGGCTTTCAAGATAATAAATGGTGGAACGCCTGCGTCGCAGTAACCTGAAGCACCTGCTGCCAAGGCGTTGACCTGAAGCTCTTCCGGCCATTGTTCGCCAATAATAAGTAATTTAGGGCCTGCTTGTTTAATTTGGGCAATTAACAGCCATTGGCTATCGATAAAGTCACTGTCCAGAATAATCAAAGCATTCGCGCTGAAAGAGTCTACAAGCGCTTTATCCGATAGGATAATATTGTAATCAGCCGCCAGTGCGGAGCGCCACGTTTTGAGGATTGCAGGGCGCTTGGAAATTAATAAAATAGCACCCATCAGGGCTTCATTTAAGTCATTAGCGTTCATGCAAAGCATTGGCTTTGGTTTTTAAAATGGGCTTTAGTAAATAATCCAAAACCGTTTTTTTGCCGGTTAAAATATCGACATCAGCCGTCATGCCCGGAATGATATTGAGTTTCTCACCGTTTTTCTCAATATGATTCTGATTGGTGCTTAGGCGAATCTGATAATAGCTTTTGCCATCTTCTGCGTTAGTAATGGTATCCGCACTGATATGCTGAAGTTTAGCGTCAAGGCCACCATAAATTGAAAAATCATAGGCAGTTAGTTTAATAACGGCTTTTTGTCCGGGCCTTAAAAAAGCGATGTCAGCCGGTAGAATATTGGCTTCGATCAACAATTCATCTTCAAACGGAACGATTTCCAGCAAATCCATACCGGGCTGGATGACGCCGCCAATGGTAGTGACTTTAAGCTGTTTGACAGTACCCTTAATCGGCGAAATAACCAAGGCGCGTTTAACCTGATCCTTTACTGTTTCGATAGATTCTGCAATGCGCTCGAATTCGGCTTTGGTGGTTTTTAATTCCGATACAATCGCCGCGTTGAACTGGGTTTTCTGTTCGTTAATTTTGTTTTTGGCTTCCGATAAAGCAGCTTGCAATCTGGGTTCAGACAAACGTGCGGCGTTCAGTTCCCCTTGCAAATCATTGGCGGAACGCTTTAAACGTAATAATTCCACTTCTGACATTGCGCCGTAACCGACTAAAGGCTCTGACATTTTGACTTCTTTATCCAGCATCGCGTAGCTTTCAATCAGCCGTTTTTGTTGTGATGCAACTTCTATTAATTCTTGTTCACGCTGTTTAACTGATTGTTGCAGGGTTTCAATGGTGGAAGCTAATTCCGCTTTTTTGGAATTATAGAGTTGGCGTTCATGTTGAGCCAAATCAGGATGGTTTTTTTCAATTTCGCTGGGTAAAGTTAAGCCCGTGTTATGCGCCAGCGCCTCCAGGCGGACAATGGAGGCTAATAAGCCTAAGCGTTTTAATTTCTCTTCTTTAAAGGAGGAGGAAAAGCGTACGTCATCCAATCTTACCAGTGGTTGACCTTTTTCAACGACTTGTCCTTCTTTAACAAAAATTTCCGATACGATGCCGCCTTCCAGATTTTGAATCACTTGCAAATGGCTGGAAGGAATAATTTTGCCGGTGCCGCGGGTTAAAATATCCAGGGAGGTGTAATTTGCCCAAATCAATGCGGTTATCACAAATAAGGTGGTAATCCATAGCAGCAGGTGGCCTTGAATAGGCGTGTTGTTTAAAAGTGCCGCATTGACGTCGCTCATATAGGCGCTGTCTTCGGCGGCATCGTTATCGGCTGTTTTTAAACTGGATAATTTTTTGAACATGGTATAAATAATGGCTGTTATTTGTTATTTCGTTTCCTGCGCCCTGAAGCGTAAACGATGCTGTCGTCAATTAGCTTGCGACTTTAATCTGGCCTTGCTTTAAGGCCGTCAAAATTTGTTCTTTAGGGCCATCCGCCACGATGCGTCCCGCATCCAAAATAATAATACGGTCTACAAGGCTAAGTAGCGAGGTGCGGTGTGTCACTAATAGCAAGGTTTTGCCTTGAGTGTGCTCGCTTAAGCGCCGTTTAAAAGCTTCTTCGGTACTGTTATCCATCGCATTGGTAGGTTCATCCATTAAATATATCGGCGGTGATAGCAATAAAGACCGGGCAATAGCCACACTCTGACGCTGCCCACCGGAAAGCGATGTCCCCCGTTCACCCACTGGCATGTCAAAGCCTTCGGGGTGTTTATCGACAAAATGCGTAACCCCGGCAATATCAGCCGCCTGTAAAATCATGCCGTCATCGGCAAAACGCGAACCCAAGGTAATATTGTCTTTGACGCTACCCACCATTAAAGCTATATCTTGAGGCACATAACCGATTTGACGGCGTAAATCTGAAGGGTCGATTTGGCGAATATCCGTGCCATCAATCAAAATGGCACCTTCCTGGGCTTCATAAAAACCCATCACCAGTTTTTCCAGACTGGTTTTGCCTGAGCCGATTCGTCCCAGAAAGGCGACATGCTCGCCTGGATTAATTTTAAAGGAAATAGCCTCAAGGGCGCGCATGGTTTGTTGAGGATAGCTAAAGGTAACATTTTTAAATTCTATGCCGCCTTTAAATTGCGGGCGATGCAGGTACTGTTTATGTTCTTCGCGCTCAACTGGCTGGTGCATTAGCAGGGTTAAGGAATCCAGTGCTAAACGTGCAGAGTCAAAACGGGTGAGTAATGCCGCAATTTTACTGATGGGCGCAAGCGCGCGCGCGGTGAGCAAAGAGCAGGCAATTAAGCCGCCCATAGTTAATTCTCCTAGGCTGATCAGATAAACAGCATACACGATGATCGCTACATTGGTCATTTTGTGTAAAAAGGCCGTGAAATTAACTGCAAAACTGGCATAGAGTCTAGTTTTGAGGCTCAGTTTGCTCATTTGGCCGACGGTATCTTCCCATTTTTTTTGCGCTTGACCTTCTGCGCCATTGCCTTTGATTATTTCCAGGTTAGTTAAAGACTCATAAAGGGTTGAGCTTTTTTGCCCAGCGTAACGCGACAGGTCGCTGGTCATTTTTTTTAAGGGGCGTTGTAGCAAATACCCGGAAATGATGGCAATCGGTATAACGATTATGGGGATAAATACCAATTGCCCGCCGACGATCCAAATCACCAGTAGAAACAAAACCAGAAACGGTAAGTCAATCAGGACGGTGAGCGTTGCGGAGGTTAAAAAGTCCCTAAAGGATTCAAATTCATTGAAATGGCTCGCGAATGCACCGATTGAGCTGGGTCTGGCTTCCAGTTTGACGCCCATAATCCGCTCAAAAAGTGTCGCAGATAAAAGGATTTCAGCGCGCTTGCTGGCCGTATCAATAAAATAGCCGCGTAAGGTTTTAATGATGAATTCAAAAATATAGACCAAACTTATGCCGAGTGCTAATACCCAGAGTGTTTCCAGCGCATGATTGGGTACTACCCGATCATAAACATTCATGGTAAATAACGGGGTAGTGATTGCGAACAGATTAACCAAAAATGATGCAATCAGCGCTTCGCCATATAGCGGCCAGGATTTAAGCACGACATCCCAAAACCAATGTAGCGTTTTAGGAGGTTTACGTTCTGCAGCAATGTGATCGAATTGATGCTGTTGTTGCACAAAAAAAGCCAAGCCGGTGTAGTTTTTAGCCAATTGATCCAGGCTGACGGTTTTAACACCCTCCTGCGTTTCCGGAATCAATATTGTGCACTGGTCTTGTTCCCGGTTGATTAGGACGCAGGCTTGGCCTTCTTTTAAGAGCAAAACTGCCGGTAACACTAAGCTTGAAATACGCTGTAATGGACGCTTAACTAACCCTGTGGATAGTCCTGCCCGGCTGGCTGCCCGAGGAAATAATTGCGGGGTGAGCAAATCATTCACTAACGGCAAACCTGCTACTAAAGCATCGGCTGAATGGGGAGTATGTAGCAGTTTACAAAGTGCTACCAGCGCTAGAAGTAACGGATCGTTTAAGGTGACGACGTTTTTTGAGGCTGCGCTATCCATAGGAAAAAAGAGTCGGTTGGGTTATTCTAAGTGATTGATGGTATATAAAAATAGCTTACTGTTTAGAATAGTCAATGCTTTGGTCAATCAAACTTAAGGAATCATAACATGCCCTATGTCATTCGAGATAATGCCGGAAAAATAATCGCGCTTAACGATAAACAACAAGCTCTGCAGTCAGTTTGGGTGGATGATGACGATCCGGCGATAGCACATTTTTTTAATCACAGCCGCTTTGAAGAAGGCGCTAAAGCGACATTGGTGCAATCAGATTTGGAACTCATTCGGGTGATCGAAGACATAACCGATTTGCTGATAAAAAAACAGATTTTCACGTTTACAGAATTGCCCATTTTTGTACAACAAAAATTGGGCAATCGTCAAAAAATGCGCACGGATATGGTCTCCCTTAAGTCGCTGGTGAATGAAGAGAATGAGGCCGGCCTTTTTTAAAAATGGTACTAAGGTGCAATTGTACTTTTGCGTTTTTGCTACTATCCTTAACAACGTAGACTAATCCCGATATTTTTAATGAATTCAGAACCATGAATAATCAAACAACAGCGCATCAATCTCTGGATTTTAATGACTTACTGCATGATGACAGCCATGATTTGTTAAGTGATTATCTGCGGGTATCGATATCAAATGACGGACAAAACGCCCACGTAAGTGTATCAACTGTGGATGACCAGCCAGTGGTTTATTCGGCGGTTTTTTATGGGTCAAAAGCCACTGATTTATCAGAAATGCTTTCTGAACATGATTATTTTGACCAGGGTCATGAAAGCTAATCGAGATTTTAAAAGTTGGTTTATGTCTTGTTGGCGTTAATCAAACGGGTAACGGGCTTTAAGCAGGGCGTTACGCTCAAGCAATCATAAAAGCACAATTGAAAGGTATTACAATGCAAAACATAGGAAAAGTAGGGTCAATACAAGGCAGCGTTAAAGCAATCGCCAGTGATGGCACTGAGCGCGTTTTGTCGCTTGGTGACCCGGTATTTTTTGGAGAACGCATTGTAACAGGGCTAGGAAGCGCTATTGGGATTGATTTAAATAACGGCACTTTTTTTACCTTGGGTGAAAATTCTAATGAAAAGCTTGATAATACTGTTATTGCTGCGGGCGATGATCTCCTTGATGCTTCGAGTGTAAATCCGGTTGATCTTGCAGAAACAACGCAAGTGGCTGACGAAGTCGCTGCCATGCAAAAATCGTTATTAGCCGGCAATGACCCCTCTATCGCTTTGGAGGCCGCCGCCGCCGGTTTAGGTAACTCTACTGCGGTAGAAAAAGGCGGGAATGAGGGTGGTTTGCCGGTAGTCCGGCCTTATCTTGAACCTCAAGCTGTTCCTGATAGTGGATATCCTACCATTGGCCCTGGCCCCGGACTTTTCCCTACCATAGAAAATACTTATTCGCTTAATCTGCTATTGACCCCTACCCCAGTACCTGTAGAGCCACCAGTAGTTCCGCCACAGCCACCTCTAACAGGTGATACGGATACCGACACCGATACCGATACGGACATAGATACTGACACAGATACAGATACAGATACAGATACAGACACCGATACGGATACGGATACGGATACGGATACGGATACGGATACCGACACCGACACGGATACAGACACCGATACAGACACAGATACAGATACAGATACAGATACAGATACAGATACAGATACAGATACAGACACCGATACGGATACAGATACAGATACAGATACAGATACAGATACAGATACAGACACCGATACGGATACGGACACCGACACGGACACCGACACGGATACGGATACGGATACGGACACCGATACGGACACCGACACCGATACAGATACGGACACCGATACAGATACAGACACCGATACGGATACAGATACAGATACAGATACAGATACAGATACAGATACAGATACAGATACAGATACAGATACAGATACCGACACAGATACCGACACAGATACCGACAGCGATACCGACTCGGACACGGACAGTGATACCGACATCGACACTGACACTGACACGGATACTGACTCGGACACTGACACGGATACTGACTCGGACACGGACAGTGATACCGACTCGGATACCGACAGTGATACGGATTCAGATACCGACAGCGATACCGACTCGGATACTGACAGTGATACGGATTCAGATACCGACAGCGATAC
>JBEBJQ010000134.1:0-5930 GCA_040079795.1 Methylococcales bacterium | reverse complement strand
CTGTGCTTACGCTTCGGCTCAACACCCGGCCCTGCGCCTATCGGGGACTAAAAATCTTCACTTCTCTACCGCTCCGCTTCCAAGATTTTCAGCGTAAGACAATTCAGCTTTAATACCTTAAATTATTACTGAACTGCTATTTAAGAAAATCGCTACAATCGTTTCAATATTCATCGGACGGTTCAAAGTTTATTATTTATTAAACCAAACGTCTACTGTCAAATGCGTCTTTAGTGATTAAACAAAATTAATTCAGATGCGCCCAAAACAGTTGTGAAATATTCCACGTAACTCAATCAGAATTTTTCAATTAATCCTTTAAACTTTGCGCTATCAACTCAAATAACACCGCTGGAGATTCAAAACACATTTTTTTACTTTGAAGGTCCACAGCAACCTGTAACGTATGGCCTTTGGTTAATTTTTCCCCGGTTTGTTTATCCCTAATAACATAATTAATTTTCAACCAATTTTTCCATTCAGCCAGTTCTGCGTAAATGGTGACTATTTGTCCAAAAACAGCAGGGTTAGCATAACGGATTTTCAGTTCTATTACGGGCCAGGAATAGCCTGATCTTTGCATGTCTAAATAGCCGTAATTTAATTTTTTCATTAATGCCCAGCGCGCAATCTCGAAATACTTGACATAGTGCCCATGCCATACAATATCCAAACTATCAACATCATGAAAAGGAATTTCTTGGTCAACTGCTATAAAAATGTGTTTTTTAGTCATTGTCACTGACGTTATTAAATTATCGGTTAAAAAACACGCATAAAAACAGCTTATAAATTATTAGCTAAACGTTAAGTCCCTGTTTTTAATAGTTAGGCTATCCTTAATTAAGTAAAAATGCATAACTAATTTAAAACCTGAATTAGAGAATTTTATTGGCAACTGAAGCAAAAAAGTGCGTCATACCCGCAGGGAGCGGGTGTCCAGTGCCAAGGATGGCAAGCACCAAGACATCCCTGTAGCCTAGATCGGGCACCCCTGCCGGAATGACGACTTTTAAAAACAGCTGCACGTACTCACTTAAAAAGATTATTGCCTTCACCATATTACATCTACGCTGCAATATAGACAAATTGCCAGATAATCAAACACGCGAAATCTAACAAGATGGGGAATTAGTCCCAAGGCCATACCAAAACAAAATTTGTTTTTTACATTCAGACTCTTGAGTCGTCAAAAAAATCAGGTCAATCAAGTCAATAACTCTGGAATATTGCTTATCAAAAAGAACAATGCTAAGGTGCAAAATCGATTAAACCCAAGCCAATTAAAAAATAATGCCTAATGCTTATTGGATTCGCAAAATATCTAAAACAGCTTGATGGATGCCATTGTAGGCATCCTACTCGCTGCGGGCAGCAGTAGCCGCTTCGGCGCAGACAAACTGACGCAAGCTTTACCCGAGGGAGGCTTAGTAGCTGTACAGGCTTGCCGTAACCTTTTAGCGGGTACGGATAGCGTATTAGCTGTGGTAAGGCCTGGCAGTGAAAAACTTGCAGATCTATTGCAAGCTGAGGGTGCCGAGGTGCGGATTTGTAGCGGTGCTCAACAAGGAATGAGTGCAAGCCTCGCTTTTGGGATTAGTAGCTATCCCAAAGCCGCTGGTTGGCTGATCGCCCTGGCAGACATGCCATGCATAGCACCGGCAACTATCCACCGAGTGGCAGATGCCCTTCGTTTGGGCGCAACTATCGCCGCGCCCTGCAAGCAGGGCAGACGCGGGCATCCGGTAGGCTTTGCACAAATTTTAGGCTCTGAATTAACTGCTTTGAGTGGCGATCAAGGTGCGAAAGGAGTTATTCAGCGGCATCGTGAACAATTGTTCCTCATTGAATGCGATGATTCTGGGATTCTTCAAGACATCGATAAGCCGGAAGATTTGATAACCCTCAAAGAATTTACAAAACACCCATGATGCGGGACATGCTTGATCTCCAGTTGCAATTGCGTGAAACGCGCCATCCCTATGCGCTTGCCACCGTAATAGAAATACTCGGCTCGTCCTCGGCTAAACCTGCTGCCAAGGCGTTAATCGACTACTCTGGCAAAATCATCACTGGCTGGGTCGGGGGCGGTTGCGCGCAAGCCATGGTGACTCAAGCAGCGCTGGACTGTTTTAAAACCGGAGAATCTCAAGTGCTTGATATAGACCTGAACGATGAAGTTTTTGGGGCAGGCATGCCATGCGGCGGGAGCATGCGGGTGTATATCGAGCCAATCTTACCCAAACCGGTTCTTTGGCTAATGGGGCATGGACGTATCGCAGAAAGTCTATGTGAATTTGCCTGCCGATTAGATTTCGACGTGATCATCAATGACCAGCAAGCGACGGCAGAACGCTTTCCAGCTGCCTACCGTGTTATCAATAATGATTGCCGTTACCAGAAATTACAGCCACAAGCAGGGGATTTTGTCGTTATAGCCACACATCACAAAGGGGACTTCGACTCTCTGGCGTGCGTATTAAACTCTGAAGCCCTTTATATCGCCTTAGTTTCCAGCCGCAAACGGGCAAAACTGGTCGTAGACCGTTTAAAACAGGAAGGTTTTCCTGAGTCCAGTCTAGCCAAAGTGCGTGCGCCTGCTGGTCTGAATCTAAACGCAAAGCTACCGGAAGAAATAGCGCTGTCCATTGTCAGCGAGATGGTAATGATCAGGCGAGGCGGTCAAGGCGAGTCATTAAGCAAACAATCTGCTATAGCTGAATAACTAAGCCCACTTTAGGAACCTGTTTAGGTTCCTTTACTGCCAGAAAAAACCAGTGTAAGATTCAAACCGATTCCTTAAGGCACTGCCGTGGAATGCAGCTGACCTTGACTCCAAATAATGGACGGAGACCCACCTAATGACCATGCTCAATATCAACGGTAAGCGCCGTCAAATTGATTTGCCGACCGATACCCCTCTCCTTTGGGCTTTGCGTGACCATCTGGGGCTAACCGGAACCAAATACGGCTGTGGCATGGCTTTATGTGGCGCCTGTACGGTACACATTGATGGAGAGCCCACCCGAGCCTGTGTGACGCCAATCTCAGCGGCTGTAGGCAAAAAAATAATAACAATCGAAGCTATCGACCAGGACGCAATCGGGAAAAAACTTCAGGATGTATGGCTGGCTATAGGGGTGCCACAATGTGGTTATTGCCAGTCCGGTCAAATAATGGCTGCCACCGCCCTGCTCAAAAAAAATCCTCAGCCTACCGATGCCGATATCGACAAGGCAATGAGCGGCAATATTTGCAGATGCGGTACCTATTGCCGGATACGTGCGGCGATCAAACAAGCTGCCGGAATAACGGAAATCAAGCCATGAAAAAGCCCTTGGGTCAAATTGAATTAAGTTCAGACAGTTGGAATGCAGTGGATGACGACCTGCATATCGCTAACATTAGCCGCCGGGCTTTCTTAAAAGACTTGGCGCTCACCGGATTCGTTTTAGCCGCAGGCCTTCCTTCCCTAACCCGTGCGGACGAAACCGCCGCTGTAGCCCAAATAAACAAATATGGTGTTGATGCCATGCCCCATGGCTGGATAGACAACCCGCTGGTGTTCGTCGCGATAGCATCCGATGGCAAGGTCACTATCATTTGCCACCGCTCAGAAATGGGACAAGGCGTTCGCACCAGTCTGCCCATGGTAGTGGCTGATGAACTCGAAGCAGACTGGCAACAGGTTAGCGTCGAACAAGCACCGGGTGACGAAGTTCGTTACGGCAACCAGGATACCGATGGCTCGCGCAGCATGCGCCACTTCTTTTTACCCATGCGCAGGGTTGGCGCAGCGGCACGAACCATGCTGGAGTCAGCAGCAGCAGCACACTGGCGGGTGCCGGTGCAGGAAGTCCACGCCAAACAGCATCGTGTACTTCATCCTGGCAGCGGTAGATCGCTTAGCTACGGACAATTGGCTAAAGCGGCAGCAAAATTGCCGGTGCCTGCCAGCGAAACTTTGCGTCTAAAAAATTCTTCTGATTTCCGCTATATAGGTAAAGGTAACGTCGGCATTTATGATGGGCAACACATAGTAACGGGCAAAGCGCAATATGGCATCGACACCCGCCTTAAAGATATGCTCTATGCCGTTATTGCACGCCCACCGGTATTCGGCGGCAAAATTGTAAGCTACGATTCACAGGCAACCCTAAAAGTGCCGGGGGTGATACGCGTAATCGAACTTAAAGGGAGTCCGCCCCCTGCTGATTTCAACCCGCTTGGGGGCATTGCCGTAATAGCCCGCAATACCTGGTCAGCCATTCAGGGACGTAAGGCACTTAAGATTGAATGGGACAACGGAACTCATGGTTCCTATGATTCTGTGGCATACAAAACCGAACTTGAAGCAGCGGCACGTAAACCGGGCAAAGTGGTTCGTCAGGAGGGGGATGCCAACGCCGCCTTGCCAAAAGCGGCTAAACACATAGAAGCCGAATATTATGCCCCACATCTCGCCCAAGCCCCTATGGAACCGCCGGCAGCAACAGCCCGTATCGTCAAAGGCCATTGTGAAATATGGACTTGCACACAGGCACCCCAAGTGTCTCGTGAACGCGTAGCTAAATGGCTGAAACTTCCGGAAGATAAGGTTACGATACATGTCACCTTGCTAGGCGGTGGTTTTGGGCGTAAATCCAAACCGGACTATGTCATTGAGGCGGCATTGTTGTCGCAGGTGATGAAAGGTAAACCCGTCAAACTCACCTGGACCCGCGAAGATGACTTGCAGCATTCCTATTTTCACACGGTTTCATTGGAACGCCTGGAAGCAGGCCTGGATAGCCAGGGAAAACCGATCGCTTGGCTGCACAGAACAGTAGCGCCCAGCATTTCATCCATTTTTGCCTCAGACGGCAAACATCAAATGCCCGCCGAACTGGGTATGGGGGTTATCAATGTGCCTTTTATCATTTCCAATCTGCAAATTGAAAATCCCGAGGCAGAAGCGCATACCCGCATTGGCTGGTTTCGTTCTGTGTCCAATATCCCGCATGCCTTCGCAATTCAATCCTTTGTCGCCGAATTGGCCACAGCCGCGGGACGGGATCATAAAGATTTCCTGCTTGACCTGATTGGCTCTCCGCGCCGTATAGATCCGCGTACCCTTGGTGATACCTGGAATCAGACCGAATCACCCGAGATTTACCCATTGGACACCGGACGCCTGCGACGTGTGGTCGAAACCGTTGCCCACAAAAGCGGATGGGGACGGAGCTTACCCAAAGGCCAAGGCTTAGGCATTGCTGCGCATTATAGCTTCGTTACTTATGTTGCAGTCGTGGTAGAAGTAGCTATCGATCCAGATGGTAAATTGAACATCCCGCGCATTGATGTTGCTGTAGATTGCGGTCCGCAGGTTAACCCAGAACGCATCCGTTCCCAGATCGAGGGTGCCTGCATTATGGGCATAAGCCTGGCAACCCTGGGCGAAATTAGTTTCAAAGAAGGTGCGGTGCAGCAGGATAATTTCCATAACTACCAGCTCACCCGTATGGATGACGCGCCCTACGAAATCCGGGTTCATCTACTACCAACACCCGAATTCAACACTCCGCTCGGCGGTGTTGGTGAGCCCGGTGTACCGCCTATTGCACCGGCATTATGCAATGCTATTTTTGCCGCAACCGGTCAACGCATCCGCCAATTACCTATCGGGGATCAATTGCAAAAAAGCTGATCAATTATTGAAGTCCCTCGTTTCCTCAATGTATCGGCAACTTAAGTGTATCAAAACATTCCCTGCCAAAATACAGTTTGTTCTAATATAGTAAGCGCTAGATACTGTCGTCACAAGATTATGAGATAATCTCTCTATCTCAATGATTTTGAAGGAAAAGCATGTCAAATACAGGGCATCGCCGACATGATATATCAGACAGAATATGGCAATCATTGGAGCCTCACTTGCCTGGACGTGAAGG
>JBEBJQ010000046.1:0-34564 GCA_040079795.1 Methylococcales bacterium | reverse complement strand
TTAATTATTCCCAACTCAATTTGAATCAACATTTTTAATCAATTACCAATATGTTTTCATGAAAAAAATTAAATCAAATGATTCATTGGGCTATCAGTACAAAATTTAAGTATGCTTGCCCGGTCATTTAATTGTCATCTCGGATTTACAGATTTTTTATTTGCCCTTTTTTAACTTTCTAAATTTTGGGCAAGTGGTTTAAACTCATCATCTGCCCCTACGTAACCAATAATTCGTGCGGGATTGCCTACCGCAACTGACCGATCCGGCAAGGAGCGCGTTACAACGGCTCCAGCACCAACCATAGCCGCCTCCCCAATAGTAATATTAGGTAAAATAACAGCCCCTCCACCAATAGATGCGCCTTTTCGTAAAATAGTCTGCGGAAAAGTATCCGGGTGACGTTTCGAACGCGGAAATTTATCGTTGGTAAAGGTAACATTAGGCCCAATAAAAACATTATCCTCAACCCTCAATCCATCCCAAAGTTGCACACCACTTTTAACAGTAACGTTATCACCGATTATCACATCGTTTTCTATTAATACCTGTGCGCAGATATTACAATTGGCACCAATTTTTGCATCTGGAAGCACCACGCAAAATTGCCAGATGCGGGTACCTTCACCAATTGCCTGGCTTTGTACGTCTGAAAAGGGATAACTATTATTTGGCATACACCCACCCACGTTGATATTAAAATTCTTTATCTTAAATTATCCAAACACTAAAGAAGCAACTTTACAATAAGATACAAAAAGAAAATGTATGCACAGGAGATGGAAACCAAACGGAAAAATAGCGGACTAAACGTAACAGGTGTCAGGGTTGGTATGAGGGACAAACCACGATAATAGCTAGAAACACCTAATCCAGAATAGATATAAGGCAAAAATGAATAACTTCGGCTGAGAAAAAATGCCGTACTAACAAAACCCAATAACGAAAAAAGCGACACCTTGGCTAACAATAATTCTTCTACTATCTCTGGTGACAACACTTCACCTGTGAATTGTGTATCAGGCAATGTTTTTTTAAAAAAAAGTGAATTGTAAAAGACCAGTTGATAGAGCATCAAGAATGTCAGCAAAAAAAACGACATCCAAGTCGTAAAGCCCACAATACCGAGCTCTGCTAAAATTAGCACATAAGAATTATGGGCAGTTAAAAAATGGTGTTCCGTAAAATTTTCCATACCCACACCGAACAGCGGGTTCTGGATTAACATTTGAAACCCTTCGTACCAGGCTTCAACACGACCTGCCGCAGATTCTTCTTCAGCATCAATAGTCCTGAATTTTGACGCTACGATAGACAATACCGGCAACATAAAAAATGCAGTCACCATAGTTTTTTTGACGCCGTATTTTTGTAATGCCCATAAACCTAATAAACTCAGGGCACCTAAGAATGCCCCTCGAGAGTTGGTGAGAAAAACGCCATACAGTAAGGCCAATGTGGCCAGAAACCAGAAAAGCTTCTGCAATGCCTTGGCGCGAGCGGTAAAATAAACTGCAATTGGCAGCATCATCACAAAAAACGATCCTAAATCATTGGGATCGTCAAGTGTGCCTATATACGTGATCCGTGTTTTCTGACTTAAGCCACTGCCGGCCCAACCTATGCCGCTGTCAGATAATCTTTGGCTTACCCCGTTATGCACCATCACCAAAGCAGACAAGACACTGATTAACATAATTATTTTATGCCGTTTTTGGGTGGTAATTAATTTTGAAAACACAATAAACGGAACAACCGCTACAGACCCAAACTCTGGTACTAATTTTACAATGCTGCCGCTCCAACCATTTAAAATGGCAGAAACAGCTATAACAACCAATAAAAATATCAATAAAAATATTTGTGGAGAACCGGCATTTTTTTTAGAAAATAAAAAAGGGATAACTGTCAGGATAAGCGTGTAAAGCACTATCGGCTGTTGCCCCAAAGATTCAACTAAATCTTGCGGCCTAATCAATATGATAATCAAATAAACGCACAGTAAGAAAAAGGCCATTTTTTATATTTAAATCTTATAGCGGTACATTATCGTCTTCTTCAGGCATTTCAGACGTATCATCAAGTTCTAACTGGATTAAAATAGCTTTACGCAACAGGGCTTTTTCCTTGCCAACAATCATTGCAAGTTCTTTAAGGTTATGCTCCAGGCTATCCACACGGGCACTAAGATCAGGATGAGCCTCATCAACATGCTCGCTTTTTTTGTTAATAATCGATTTTTTTTTCGGCGCATTTGCCGTTGACTCTTCAACAAAGTCCCTAAATACTTTTTGGGTATCTTTTAAATCAATAACAGTCAATTCTTCAAGAAAACCGTACAGCAACAGGCGATCACAAAATGTATTAATTAATCTCGGTACACCGCGTGTAAATTGATAGATCGCCTCAAAAGCAGCATCTGTAAACTGTGGGTTATCCCGCCAACCTGCTTTGGTTAGTCGATAATGGATATAGTTGGTAGACTCTTCTTCCGTCAATGCTTTTAAATTATACGTTGCAGTAACCCGTTGTTTAACCTGCTTCATGTCTTCAGCATATAACCTTCTTCCCAACTCCTCCTGACCAATTAAAAATACTTGAAAAAAAACATTAGGTTCTATTTCAAAATTTAATAACATCCGTAACTCTTCAAGAGATTCTTTAGGTAAATTTTGAGCCTCGTCAACAAATAAAACAACCCGCTTACCCTCTTTGGCTTTTTCCCGAAAAAACCATTGCAACTTACCTAATAATGCGGCTTTATTATCTTCATATTGAATATTAAAGGTTTCAGCCAATACCCTTAAAATATCATGGGCACCCAACTGCGAAGTAACGATCAAGCCAATAACGACGTTATCATTCAACTTTAAACTTTGGCATAACTCCTTAGTTAGCATAGTCTTACCCATACCAGGAGCACCAGTCACAACCACAAACCCTTCACCTTGAGATAACCCGTAATTTAAATATAATTTGGCCCGTTTATGTTCGGCGCTCTCATAGAAAAATTCAATATCAGCATTTAGTTGAAACGGTTTTTTTAAAAAATTATAAAAGGCTTGGTACATAGTTAAAAGGCTATTAATAAGTTTGCGGTTAATCGATTTTCATCAAAGCTATTTTCAATTAAATCAGAGTTCTGGTTACTGTGGCGATATTCCAAAACAGCATTCATACCACCATTCGCATCAAATTTAACAGGAACATATCGCGAAATCCCAATGGCTATGTCCTTTCGGTTATCACTGGAATTAAAGCGCGAGGTATGTTGCCATAACGGACTAATATATACATTCATGGAATGTCCAAACTGCCAATTCCAGGAGACCAGGATACCAGCAACCTCTTCTTTAAGACCTGAAAGCTGAAATAATCGCCGTTCATCATATAATTTAGCGCTGAATATACTTCGGCCTGTATAGTAATCAAGTCCTACATTGGCACGCTGCCTCACATATACTTCATTGGTTAAAGTAGAAAGGTTATAATTTATCTGATCGGGCGTTTGACGTAATTGTTGGAATATATTTTGAGCTGAATAAGCTTGGCTTAATAAAGCCCCTTGTGTAGAAGTCGTATCTTCTAAATAATTTAAATTCACATTAGCGTGTTTAAAGCTATAATTTAAATCCGTTTGCCAAGTATTGCCAAGATTAGTTCCAATTCCTCTATTTCTATAAGTTGTTTCCCAACTAAAATTTCTAAATGGCTTTAAATTAACCGTCACATGGCTGTTTATACCATAGCCAGCCTCAATACCAAACTGCCGCATAGGTTTCCATTGTGCACCGACCGTATAGTAGGCACCGTTTTTATATGAATTATTGAGGGTTTGATACTGGTTATTGCTGTTGCCGGCCAACGCAAACACACTTAAGCTTTTAGTCATTTTAAGCCTTGCTTCTGCCTCGGCGTTCTGGAATTTCAGGCTATTGCTAGTAGTTCTTTTTTCTTCACGATTATTGTATGAAATACGCCACAATAGGTTATTTGAAAACCGTCTGTCGCTAGTGATATTAATAATTTCCTGGGTTCTGGTCGTATTTGAAATAACGCTACTTCCGGTTTTTATTTCATCATAATTAAAACGGATATCCCCCACGGCATAGCCATTAAAGTGGGGTGTCCAATGCGGTGAAAAGCCATAAGACGTGACATTGGTTCTATTTAAACTACCCGTTACATTACTATTGGAAAGAACAGCGTTGTTAATATTTTGTTGATTGTTACTGGCCCTCGCCTCTAAAAACAGCGAATTATCTATCAGCTTAAATCTGGAATCCACTTGTAGAAAATGGTATATATTATTTTGGTTGTTGCTGGCATTAAATAAGTTTTGTAACCGATAATTTAAATTCAACTTCATTCTATTGGCATTTCTACTGACCCCAATACCTGGACTAATTTGTGTAACAAATGCGCTTTGCCGGTCTTTTGCAGTCAAATTGACATTATCCGTAAATACCTCACCAATACGCAGCGAAGGCGTAAAAAGCCATTCTTTCGCCAGTAATTGACGCTGACCTAAAAAAAACATCAACGAAAAATAAAAACATAATTTAAGGCAACCATTCAATAACATTTTTACTGCCTGTTATCAATTACCATAATTTCCATAACCATAATAATTCAAGTTGAAATTGTTCCTGGTTTTATTTAATAAAGCGAGCACAACATCACAGTTTTTTAACTTTCTGATCGATTCCATAACATCATTTTGCTGCGTCTGATCCGCTTCAATCACTAACACAACTTGTCCGACCATTGCCGCTAAAACCTCCCCTTGCGTCGCCGCCAGCAGAGGCGGGGAATCAAAAATAACAATTCTATCGCTATAACGCTCACTAAGCTCTATAGACAATTCTTGCATTTTATTACTTGCCAGCAACTCCGTTGAATAACCATGCCTTTTTCCAGCTGACACCACCCGTAAGCCTTCAATATCAGTTTGCAAAATGATCTCAGATAAATCCCGAACATCCCCTTCCAAATATTCTATTAATCCTGGGCCATTTTTTATGTCGAACAGTTTAGATACTGAAGGTTTTGCAACATCGGCATCTATCAGCAAAACCTGCTTATCCCGTTCATTGGCGATACTGATAGCCAAATTGATCGCTGAAAAAGTTTTACCTTCGCCGGGCAGGCTGCTGGTTACTAATATTAAATTAGCGCGTGTTATACCTTTACTTTTGCCATTAAGTGCATTACTGACCAATGGCCGTTTAATAATGCGGTATTCTTCTGATAATTGCGAATTAGTTTGTTCGGGTGAAATAAATCCTGCAGAGCTTAACTTTTTCCAATTAATTTGGATGGCATTGGCATTCTTAATGCCCGGCTGAGTTACTTTTGGCGTAACAAGGTTAATGACTGCAATATGTTCGTAAGGTTTATTCGGTTCAATACTGGCCATAACAGCAGGTTTTATACTATCTGTTTTATTTTCTGCGGTTTTTTTAAAGATTGCCGCTTTTTGCAATGCTTGTTCAATGATACTCATTTATAACCTATTATTAAAAACTGTTTAGCAAACTGGCTATTGTTACTTGTTTTACGCGCATAAATTCAAAAACCATAATACCGAAATAAGCAATAAACAGTCCCGATGAAACCGCCGTAAATAACATGCTATGTTGTTTTTTATTAAGAATGCTATCATTGGAATTAAAGGAAACTGATCCCAATACCGGTAAGCCAATGATTTCCCTTAATTGCCCAGTGGTCATAAACGTAGGTTTTATATAAAAAAGCCCAAAAGCAAGACTAAATCCAATTGCCAATCCCGACAATAACACGACCGTTGACAATATCAAACGATTAGGGGAAGAGGGTTTTAGGGGTTTATTGGGAGGCTCGGCAATTCTAAACTTTAAAGCAATAGATTCATTATCCACACTTTGGGAGAGAGAGGCCTGCTCCCGCCTTTCCAGTAAAGCCTTGTAATTGGCATGAATAGAGTCATAATCCCTATTCAAATTTTGCATTTCCGTTTCAACAGTTAAACGGGTATTTAACTCTTCTTTCAAGACCTTAATCTGTTGCTCGGTGAAACTTATTTTAGTTTGCAAAGAGCCTACTTTGGCTTCTGCACGATTTAAAGCCATCTTCAAATCCTGAATGTATTTATTTTCCATCATATTCTTGCCAAGAACATGCTGGGTATTCTTACCCATCTGATCCTCAGCGCGTTTATTTTTCTCTAATTCCTTTAAAGTGTCATCAATCGCAATAATTTGCGGATGTTTGTCGGTATATTTTGACAATAAATCAGCTTTTTTCACACGCAGCTCTTCCATCGTCGTTTCTGCAAGCGAAGCCTTAGAAGTAGGGTCTTTCTCCTTCCATTCATGACTTGAAGCAAGGACTTCCTGCATTTGAAGCGTGAGCACTTTCCGTTCTGCTTCAGCTTCATTCAGTGCTAATTTTGCAGCATTCAATTGGTCATCCAGTTGATGCACCCTTAACATTTGATTATGCTCTTGATCTGGTAACAACCCGAAATTTAAGCGTTTAAAATTTTCCCGGGCTTTTTCTGCATTACGTAAACGCACTTCCAAATCCTTCAACTGATTGCCAATAAACTGTTGACTGGAATCTGCATCCTTTAAGGTTGACGCCTGAGTTTGTTCTGAAAAAACCGTCAATACTGCCAGAACGACATTTTTGGCCTGTTCAGGGTTGATGGCTTCATAAGAAATACTAAACAAATCACTTTGTTGCTTCATACCGGAAATGAAAATATCTTTTTTCAAATCCTGAATCATTTCATAGCGCTGAATATCATTCTTATTAGTGGTATCCAGCTTGGCCAGACTGGCAATTTTCTCTAAGTTTTGTTGGGTAAACATGAGCTGCTTCATGACACTGACCAGTTCACGTATATCCTGTTCAACCGCTAAGCCATGCAACAGCGGCTGCAACATGCTCTTTGTATCAACATGCACTTGAGCCTCTGATTTGTATTTATTAGGCATAATCATTAAGGTCGTCCAGCCGGCGATACAAATAACCCATGCCAGCAAGAGTGCAATCCATTTATACTTAAGTGTGCCTTTGACCTTAAAAATCAGGTCATTATATTGTTCTTGCATTATGCTTGCTTTCCAATTAATCGAAGTAAGTGTGTAGCTATTAATAAATTTTTTTTCGCAGCCCTGACAATAGCAGGGTTAGATTTACCCAATTGCAGCACGCCTGAAAATTTCAAATGGTAGGTTTATTGTTAATCCTAATTTAAAAGAAAGCCTCAGGTATGATTAATATATCGCCAGGTGCCATCTTCACATTGGCTGTCATATCACCCTCTTCTATCAAGGTATCCAGCTTAACGCTAAATTGGCGTGGCTTACCATTGATATTACGAATCACACTCGCCCGATCACCGTCCGCATATTGTCCAATCGTGCCTATTCTGATCATCAAATCCAATAAAGTCATGCCTTTCTCATAAGGGATAGTGAGGCCACTGTAACGGCTATTCCCCTGGCTACCAGATTGCGATAAACTCGTGGGGCCGCTCGACAGGCCACTTGATTGTCCAAATAGCTGCCCACCGGATTGTCCGCCAGAGCTGCTGTTAATTTGACCCACCACTCTAATTTGTTGCTGATCCAGACCCTGGAATAACGTGACCATAACGACCACTTGCGGCTCTTTTACAAAGACTTTATATTTTTTTTCCAGCTCTCTGGCTAATTCGAAAGAGGTCTTCCCGGTAGCAACCACATCTTCGACCAACGGAACTGTAATTTTACCATCCGGCCTAACCGGCACAGTCGTAGAAATATCTGGGTTTCCCCAAATAAAAACATTGAGTTCATCGCCAGGACCAATCAGATAAGTATAGTCTGAAGACGGAATATCCCGATCTGTTAAAGGAGGATATTGTGTACAAGCAGCAACCAGCAATGCAAACAAGACGATTAAAAATCGTACCCCAGTCAAAAACTTCATTTTTAGCCTCTTCATCTATTTCACTAGCTATAATAATTAGTTACGCCTTTATCCACCCGGAAATATTGCGTATTATTTAGTCAATTTAATTTTATCGAGCAATTGCCGAGCTTGCTTTTCCTCAACAAACTGCCCATGTTGTGTACCCAGTAAAAGTGCTTCCTGTAACTGGGCAGCGGCACCCGCATTATTGCCTTGCTTATAATACGCAACACCTAAGTGGTATTTAAATACCGCAACTTGTGAGGCCATCACATTAACCTTCTCAAGTATTACAATTGCTTTATTGATATCACCTGTTTTTGCCTCTACCCAGCCATAAGTATCTAAAAAATACGCCTGCTCTGAATTTTGAAACCGTGCAACTATAGCTTTTGCCCTGGCAACACTTTTTTCATCGGTGTAATGGTCAATCAATACCGTTGCTAAATTATTATACGCAACATCCGAATTCGGATTTTTTGCTATTACCTGTTCATAAATTAACGCCGCGTTATCAAAGTCATTCGATTTTTCATACGCTTGCGCCAGACCCAGTTGTAACCCTTCATTATCAGGGACATTTTTCAAACCTTCCTGATAATAACGCACTGCGCTCTTGGCATCATTCCCATCCAGATAAAACATAGCAAAACCGCTATAAATGGCAGCATTATGCTTATCCACACCCAATGCCTGCTTTAAAGCTGCCAATGCCTCTGAGTCATTTTTATTAAGGGCGTAAAGCCGACTTTTTATGAGATAAGCTGGGATTATGGAAGGATTCTGGCTAATAAAACCAGTGAGATACGCTATATTTTCATTGCGCTGGTGCAACTTTTCAGCACATTGAGTCATACTGTATAACGCTTCAGAATAACTCGGCGTCTGAACCAACAAGTTTTTATACCCACTCATCGCTTGCGGACATAAATCCTGCTCCTGATCTATTTTTGCGCGCAAAAATAACACTAACTCCTGGGCATTAGGATTTTTTTCCAGTGACTCCAGGGCGTTTTTGGCAACTTCCCAATCTTTTTCGGCAATTTTGATTCTTACCAATTGTTCAGCCAGGGTTACATCATCAGGTTTAAATTGTAACGCTTTCGTAACTAACTCATCCACATAGCTATTATTAGCCTGCCTTAATGCCCGTTGGATAACCGGACGCAAGGCATCCAAGTTTGCTGGATTAATTTCTAAAGCTTCGCGAAATTTTTTATCAGCTTTGTCAGGATTGCGCTTTAGTAATTCAATTTCCCCTAACATGACAACAACGCCGTCTAATTCAGGGCTTTCCCAAAGCACCTTATTAAATAAATCAATTGCTGGCTCATAATCTTTTTTAACAACATAAATTTTCGCCTTCAAAATTTTAGCTTGTTGGTTTGTCGAGTTTTCAGCCAACACTTCATCGACTAACCGCAAAGCGCCTTCATAATCACCCTTGTAATATTTCAATTCCACCAATAACAACTTCATTTTCTGAGCTATTTCCGGCAACTGCTTGTTAGGCAGATTGCTTTCCAACACTGTTTGCGCGGCATCATATTGTTGAGTACCAAGCAACCATTGGGAAATGGCAAATAACAGGGTTGGATTATTCTTACTTTCAGCGATGTAAGTTTGTAACTGTGCTGCCGCTTTGGATTTATCGACTGTATTTAAAAACTCTAAGTGCAATAGTTTTGTTTCAATTTTGTCTGGATGCGCAGTGACCATTTCATTCAATAAAGTATCCGCATCATTGTTTCTTTTGGCCAAAATATAAATTTTTGCCAAAGCAATTTTTATCTCGTCATTGTCAGGGACTAATTCAATCAAGCGCTCATAATCTTTAATGATTGCGGCCACATCCTTACGTTTAGAATCAATTTGAATTTTCAACAAATGTAATTCCAAGTTACCCCTATCCAGTTGGATAGCAGATTCAACTAAAGCAAGTGCCTGATCAAACGCTTTATTCTCCATTAAGACCACAACTTTTAAGGCGCTTGCCGGGCTATATTGCGGATTTTTTTGCAACATGCCGTCAATGATGGGCATTGCCTCAGCAGTATTTTTTTGCTTAATTAACGCAGCCGCTTTTAAAGAAAGCGCCTCAACATTATCACTGGCTAACTTTAGCGCTTCTAGCGCTTGCGACAAGGCCTTATCTGCTTCATTGAAAATAAGTAACACTTTTCCATATTTCAAGTGCGCATCGACATTGCCCGGATCCAAAGCCACCGCTTGCGCCAAATTCTCCTTCATGGCTTTAAATTGCCCATCTTTTTCGTTCAACAGCGCCATATAATAATAAGAGCCCGCGACCGAACCATCTGCCTGAATGGCGCTTTTTAACTCTAGCTCCGCTTTTTTATAATCGCCCTGTTTAAATAACTCAGCCCCCAGTTTTAGACGCTCATTGGCTTTTTCTTCTGCCTTTTGGCAACCTGTAAGGCTTACACTGAGCAATAGCAGGACACAACTCAATTTTGCACGTTTATTTAAATCCACCAAAATCATTTATGTTTACTCTAGCTGTTATTTTGGAATGTAATTATTTAAAGCCGGCGCAACATCTTTAAGCAAATTCTGTAAGCGTTGCTCTGCTGCGCTTTCAGTTTCTTCAACGGTTATGGGTGTTGTTAACCTAACTAAAGCACCATCCGTCCGATTTAAGAATAGAGCATCTTTAAATAAATGCCACTTCATAGCAAATTCATTTGCCACAATAGTCCCTCGCTGTTGATACCAATAATAGACCAGCTGTTTTTGCAGGCCTTTTTTGATCATTAAGCGGTTAACAGCATGCCCCCCGGCGTTAACTCTGGTAATATCGGTAATTTCCCAACCGCCCCCAGGAATGCACACTCTAGGAGAATGCGGTGCGGCTCTCCGTTTTTGAGAGTCATAATAGGCCACATAAAAATTAACGGTTTTATTATCCCGCTGTCTGTAATCAATTAAGACGTAATCCGTCAGTTTTAATATTTGCAGTTGATCATTGGGCAATAACGATCTTTTACCCTGCCAATCACCTAGCTGCACAGGAAAGTTATTAAAAGTTTGGCGCTGAGGAATAATTTCAGCATTTTGTCCCTGTAGTAAGGTAAAAAAAGTTAGCGCTACCAATATTGCTACAGAACATAAAAACGGGGCATTGAAAACAGCTGAGTAAAAAGACTTATTTGAGTGGTTGCTATTTGTAGCGGGTTCATCTACAAATGCGGTAAAAACCTCAGAAAACGCCCTTTTGGGGTAAGTGAATGCATTTAAAAGCATCATTTCCAGGATTAATATGGCTAAACAGGTCATATACACTATCCAGCCTTCAAAATCATGTAGAAAGCCTTCTGCCATAGCAATACCCCAGCCGTTCACCAATATACCAATCATCCCAATTCTAAAACTATTCATCAAAATGGTAATCGGAATACATGAGAAAAACACCACCGCCCTTTTCCATAAGGCGGCCTTAAACATGTACACACACATAAAACCGATACTCAATAAAGGGAACAGGTAACGTAACCCACTACAAGCTTCAACGACCTGCAACTTATAAACACCTAAATCAATTAAGTTACCATCTTGATAAACCGGTATTTTGCACCACTGAATTAACCAAACGCCCAAAGATGAGGAAAGTAGCTGTAATTTTGATGAAAGTAACACATCAAGATACTCGGGCAGCGGAATAGCAAAAAACAGCATCAGTAATGGCAGGATAATTATGTTGATAGCCTGGCTACCCATTACAGTCCACAACAACCCGATTAGCATCAAAACTAAGGCGTATTGCATTAAAACAAACAGGACACTGGCGGCACCTACCAGATAAATCAGTGTTGCAAGCACCACCAGCATAAACCCCAGCCAAGAGCTGCCAATGGCCGTAGCTTGCAACTGCGCTTTTTGCTGCCAAATAAAATAAATCGCGACCAAAGGAATCAGGTAACCATGGCTGTACTCTTCCCGATTATCCCATTGCCAAAACAAGTCTAAAACGCTTTTGCCATATAAAAAACTCAAAGCTGCCAGAATTAAAATAATGAGCACCCCATTCAAGAACAGATACTTATCCTGGGTCTTTATCATGCTTTATTTTCCAAATCCTAGAGTAATACATGGTTTATAACGCAAATATCCAATACCGTATGGTTAAAATTAGCTTATGTTTGCTTAATTTTAACTATAAGAACTGTATTAAAGAATTTCAGTGAGGCTATTAACAGGATAGCTTTTATTGTTAACTTTAACGGTAGTCTCTAAACACAGAAACAGATATGAAATTAAGCGTAAAAAACGCCGTCAAACAGGGCAAGCGCCCATTCAGCAATTCAGGCAGAGTGCTTTCAGTACAGTTAATCAAATGCCTAAGTCAAACATAAAAAAGGGGGAAAAATCCCCCTTAAAATTGTGTTATTTCCAAAATAACCTTAACCACGATAACGTCGATAAAGACAACAATACTTTTATGATTGCCCTATAACCACCCACGTTATCAAAAATTATCTTAGCTTAACGTTTTTTTCTTACGTCCAGACACACCCATCAAGCCAACCAATGCTGAACCAAACAACCAGACAGCAGCGGGCACAGGAACGGCTCCAACGGGATTGATGTTAATATTACCACCATAACTGGCATTAACCGCAGTACCCGAAACTACTAAAGTATGCGCTCCAGTAGATAAGGTACCAAAAGTTTGGCTTAGCACACTCAATATAGCCCCGGTACCAGTTGGTGTAGTACTGAGAACAAGGTTAATAGTGCCATCAATCACCGCGGCAAAGCTGGTGATCAGTCCATTTGCAAGACTAAAACCAATATTGGTAACTGAAGAACTTCCACCAACGTTAGGGACAACATTAAAATTAAATGTGTCACTAAATACACCATTTACAGGACCTGCAGCGAATGACGCGCTGGTAGTAATAGGATCTGGGCTAATGTTATATGTCGCCGCCTCAGAAACTATTGGAGCCATCAGAGCAATACTTAAAACAACACTCTTATATAAATTTTTCATAAATAAAAACCTATCATTGTAAAAATACACAAAGATAAGAGCAGCTCGCCATCTAGATCAACTACTTTTTAGACCGTCGCTTTCCGTCCTTGCTTCACAGCAAGTTTGGCTTTTTCTCAACAATTGCCTTCCTTTCTTAAAAAACCATTTAACAAACCAACGCTATAAATACACGTCAAATTGTCATTTTCCCTAACTCAACACTCCTATCAGAAGCCAAATATTCCAATAGATAACGTCGACTGAATAGCATTATTAAATTTCAGAACAATTTTAATTTTTAAAAAATCTTAAAATACATATTGTTAATATAAGACCATTATCTTGTTGTCCAAATTAACCCAAAACCGAACAATAGCCCATATAACAAAATCCGAATATCTTTTAACGCCACCCTGAATAATGATAACCCTAATTAAGACTCTTTGCTAGTGTACTTAAGTCTAAATTATAAGAAGTGCATCACAAAAAACTGCCAAACTTTTTTACTTTTAGGCCGGTAATTTCAATGCCGGCAACTTTGCCAGGCACCCTTAATACCTGGGCACACCAGCATCACAATCTAAAGACCAGGCATCAATACCTCCCTTAACATTAAGCACTTGATTGAATCCAGTATGGACTAAATACTCAGCGGCTTGCTGACTACGCATGCCATGATGGCAGATAACAGCTATCGCTTTAGTCGAATCCAATTCATTTAAGCGCTGTGGCAGCTGTTGTAATGGAATTAAAATACTCCCGGTAATTTGCGCATAGTCAAATTCACGGGGTTCACGCACATCCAGCAACACGAGCGGTTCAGATTGTGCAAGCATGGCCTGCAAAGCAGTTACAGTCAGTTGTTGTACAGTCATTTGCCTACCCAATAAAACGTTTTAATCGTTGCATAGCCAGTTCAATGCGCTCAAGAGAAGTCGTATAGGCAAAACGAATATGCTGCCGAGCCGCATTTTCACCAAAATCCTTCCCCGGCGTGACGGCTACCCCTTCAGCCTCCAATAAGTCATAAGCAAATTGAAAGCTGTCTTTGGCATGCTTTGCACAATTCGCATAAATATAAAAAGCACCTTCCGGCTTTATCGGAACCTCAAAGCCTAATTGAATAAGCTGGTCGTATAAAAAATCCCGCCGTTTTGCCAAGATAACTGTCCTTTCCGTCAATTCTTTTAGGTTATCCGCCTCAAATGCAGCCAGCGCAGCATGTTGCGCAGGCATAGAGGTCGCTATAAAAATATTTTGCGCAAGCTTTTCCACTGTCCCTACAAACACATCCGGTACAATCAACCAGCCAATGCGCCAACCGGTCATCCCAAAAAATTTAGAGAAGCTATTAATCACAAATACTTCGTCGCTAAACTGCAACGCAGTCGTTGCTGATTGTCCGTAAACCAAACCATGATAAATCTCGTCGGAAAAAAAACAGCCCCTTAATTGTGCAACCTGTGCAATCGCCTGTTTTAAAACTTCCGGCCTAATCACAGTTCCAGTAGGGTTAGAGGGCGACGCAACCAACACGCCTTTACAGCACTCCTGCCAATGCTGCTTGATTAAGTCGGCATTTAAATGATAGTGCGAAGCTGCATTAACAGCGATTTCTTCTGCTTGCGCACCGAATAATTGCATAAAATTACGGTTACAGGGATAACCGGGATCAGCCATCAATAATTTATCACCCGCATTTAAGGTTGCGCCAAACGCTAGTAAAAGCGCCCCTGAAGCGCCCGGGGTGATAAAAATACGTGCGGCATCTACCTTAACACCATATTGCTGCGCATAAAAAGCGGCTATTTTTTCCCGTAGCGCAAGCAACCCAGCAGCCTCTGTGTACCCCACTTTACCAGACTGAATGGCCTCAATCCCAGCATTAATAACTGCCTGGGGAGACTTAAAATCCGGCTCACCAACCTCCATGTGGATAATATCGCATCCTTGCTGTTCAAGAACTTTCGCCCGCCGTAATAAGTCCATGACATAAAAAGGCGAGATTTTGGCCATACGATCCGCCAATAAATGATCCATATAGATTCTTAAAATATAAAAATAAGCAAATAATAACAATAATTCTTGCTAAGCAACTACTATTCTGCTAAAAATGCGCAGTTTTTTATGTTCTAGCTTTTTTAGGAGTTAACGGATGACCGATACACCTTTCAGTCTTAAGCCTTACGAAGAAAAAGAAGGTGAAGAATACATGAATGAAGCGCAACTCAAACATTTTGCCGCCATTCTAAACAACTGGAAAGATGAATTAATGCAGGAAGTTGACCGCACTGTCCATCATATGCAGGACGATGCAACCAATTTTCCCGACCCTAATGATCGCGCCACGCAAGAATCAGAATTCAGCTTAGAATTAAGGACCCGTGACCGTGAGCGTAAATTAATAAAAAAAATCGAGCAATCACTTAAAGACATGGAGCGTGGTGACTACGGTTATTGCGAGGCTTGTGGGGTTGAAATAGGCATACGCCGCCTGGAAGCCAGACCCACAGCTGTTCTCTGCATTGATTGTAAAACGCTTGATGAAATTCGCGAACGCCAAATGGGGTAACATCGCCCAATCATCACTCACCTCCCTACGTCGGCCGGTTTGCACCTTCGCCAACTGGCTTGCTCCACCTCGGATCACTCTTTACCGCCTTAGCCAGTTTTTTAGAAGCCCGCAGTCATCAGGGGCGCTGGTTACTCAGAATTGACGACTTGGATACCCCACGCAATATCCAAGGTGCTAGCGACACCATCTTACAAACTTTAGAGGCATTTGGCTTACACTGGGACGGACAAGTGGCTTACCAAAGCCAAAATCACCCTGATTACCAGCAAGCTTTGGAAAAATTGCTCCAGCAACGCCTACTTTATCGCTGCACGTGTAGCCGAAAAAGCCTGTCTGATCTGCGCCAAGCCAATCCGGAATTTGAAAGCATTTACCCTAATATTTGCCGCACCCAAAACCACGCGCCCAGCCATAATTATGCATTGCGGATTAAAACCGAACCGCAATGCATCACTTTTAAAGATGATTTACAAGGCATTATCTCAGAAGAACTTGCCAGCCAGCACGGTGACTTTATTTTGCAGCGTAAAGACCATATCATAGCCTATCAATTTGCGGTAGTGATTGATGATCACCTGCAAGGTGTGACCGACGTGGTAAGAGGTGCAGACATACTGGATTCGACCATCAAGCAAATTTACCTGCACCAATGCCTGAACTTAGCCATTCCAAATTACCTGCACGTGCCTGTCCTAACCGGGGCACAAGGCGCAAAACTCAGCAAAAGTGAATTTGCACCAGCGGTTAGTCAACACAATAGCCGCCAAATCCTATTTAAGCTGTTAGAATTACTGCGACAAAATCCGCCACCTGAACTCAGCCTTGCCCCTGTAGCAACGCAATTAGACTGGGCGGTCAGACATTGGGATCCCAGCACCTTAAGCCAGATTCGCAGCATAGACATAACCAACGACATTCCTTAACCTCCCTTATGCACCCAGGATTGACCATGTCCGACTCGAAAATTTATACCGTACCTACCAGCACTGCAAAACACGCCCATATCAACCAGGCTGCCTATCAATCCATGTATCAAGAGTCGATTGATCATCCTGAAAGCTTTTGGGCAGAACAAGCGCGGCATTTTTTAGATTGGAGCAAACCTTGGACGTCCGTTATGGACTATGACTTCATCAAAGGCAATGCCCGCTGGTTTGAAGGCGGGCAACTGAATGTTAGCGTCAACTGCCTGGATCGCCATTTAGCCACGCGTGGCGAACAAATCGCCATCATTTGGGAAGGCGATAACCCGGATCACACGCATAAAATCACCTATAACGCCTTACATGCAGAAGTTTGCAAATTTGCCAATGTACTGAAAGCACAAGGCGTAAAAAAGGGCGATCGGGTCTGCATTTACTTACCAATGATCCTGGAAGCCGCGGCCGTTATCTTAGCCTGCACCCGAATTGGCGCGGTGCATTCCATCGTATTTGGCGGATTTTCAGCCGATGCCCTGCGCGACCGGATTATTGATGCTGATTGCCAATTATTAATTTGTAGTGATGAAAGCCGACGTGGCGGAAAAGTCTTGTCTATCAAACATAACGCTGATAAAGCCGCCGAGCAATGCCCCAACCTCAAAAAAGTCATTGTGATTCAAGTCACCGGCAATACCATTGCCTGGCATCCGCAACGCGACCTTTGGTATCACGAGTTAATGGCTGACGCCTCGCCCAACTGTCCTCCCGAAGCTATGGAAGCTGAAGATCCGTTATTTATTCTATACACATCAGGCTCTACCGGTAAACCGAAAGGGGTACTGCACACCACTGGCGGTTATTTACTACAAGCGGCAATGACCCACCGTTATGTATTTGACTATCATGACGGCGATATTTATTGGTGTACTGCGGACATCGGCTGGGTCACGGGGCATTCTTATGTCATCTACGGCCCACTCTGTAATGGCGCGACCACCCTTATGTTTGAAGGCATACCGACCTATCCTGCTGCCGATCGTTTCTGGCAAGTGGTTGACAAACATCAAGTCAATATTTTTTATACCGCACCCACTGCCATCCGCGCACTGATGGCGCAAGGCAATGAATACGTTTCCCGCTGTAACCGTAGCAGCTTAAGGATCCTGGGCACAGTAGGCGAGCCCATTAACCCCGAAGCCTGGGAATGGTACTACAACATAGTCGGCAACCAGCGCTGCCCCATCGTCGATACCTGGTGGCAAACCGAGACTGGCGGGCACATGATTACCCCGCTGCCGGGTGCAACTACCTTAAAACCAGGCTCGGCAACTTTACCGTTTTTTGGCATTAAACCTGATATTCTAGATAATAGTGGTAATGTTTTAGAAGGCGAGGCAGAAGGGATTTTAGTTATCAGCCGCTCTTGGCCCGGCCAGGCTCGCAGCCTTTACGGCGACCATCAGCGCTTTGTAGAAACCTATTTTAAAAGCTTTCCCGGTTATTATTTTACGGGTGACGGTGCACGCCGAGATAAAGACGGTTACTACTGGATCACGGGGCGCGTCGATGATGTCATCAACGTATCCGGGCACCGCTTAGGTACTGCGGAAGTTGAAAGCGCCCTAGTATTACACCCAGATGTTGCCGAAGCCGCCGTAGTCGGATATCCTCATGGCATTAAGGGTCAAGGTATTTATGCCTACGTCACTTTAAATATTGGCGTAGAACCAACCGAAGCTTTACGGCAGGCGCTGGTTAATTTAGTCCGGGAGGAAATCGGCGCTATTGCCAACCCGGATATTATCCAATGGGCACCCGGCCTACCAAAAACCCGCTCCGGGAAAATTATGCGGCGTATTTTACGCAAAGTGGCCGCTAACGAATTGGATAATCTTGGCGACACCTCCACACTGGCCGATCCAGCGGTGGTAGATGAGCTTATTAGCCATCGGGCGAATAAATGATTTCACGTTCAACAGAAGATCAAATCTCCATTAATAATCAAGCCTAAAGAACAATAGGCGAGGAAAAAAGCTGTGGAAAAATGTAGCTGGGCATCGAAAACACCACACGAAGAACATTATCACGACACCGAATGGGGCGTACCTGTACATGATGATCGGCTATTGTTCGAATTTTTGATTCTTGAAGGTGCTCAGGCGGGTTTAAGTTGGTCAACGATATTAAAAAAACGCGAAGCTTACCGGAAAGCATTTGATCATTTTGATGTGCAACAAGTGGCGCGTTACGAAGACCATAAAATTCAGGCATTATTAGCTGATCCAGGCATTATTAGGAATAAATTAAAGGTAAATGCTGCGATTTCCAATGCACAGGCTTTTTTAAAAATTCAAGAACAATTTGGCAGCTTTGATGCCTATATCTGGCGCTTTGTTGAAGGCAGTCCCATCCAAAATGCATGGCGACAACATACTGAGATTCCCGCTTTCACTGCGACCTCGGATGTTATGAGTAAAGACCTTAAGCAACGCGGATTTAAATTTGTCGGTTCAACCATTTGCTATGCACACATGCAGGCAACCGGTATGGTTAATGATCATACAATTCATTGTTATCGACATGCCGAAATTACCGACATAAATTTACAATGCAGCGGATAATTAGAAAATGTATTAGAAGAAGCAAGTAGCTCTAAGAAAAGAATGCGGTCAGGTTAATAACCGCATTTGAGGAAGATTACTAAACTCTGTTTCCTTGGAGAGGCGCATACAAGAGTTGCAATAAGTTTACAGACAAATAATATGTTTGAACATGTGGCAAATTGTCGCAGGGGTGAAAGCTCATTTTTGCACCACCCAAAACCATCCTCCTCCAAGTGAAACTAAATTTCAGCTGCTCAACTCAACAATCGCCATATTCAATCAACAATAACTCGCAATTGAATAATAACTGAGGAAACTGGGTGCTAATAATAAAACGCAACATTAACTCGATAGCAAGATAAAGGGTTATCGCTCTTGCAGCATTGCCCCAATAGTTGGCATGAGTATGCGGCGAACAACGCCAAATCGCTACAATCCACCAAACAATTGGTAAAAATACCATGCCATGTACGGTTTTCCAGCTGGCTATGGTGTAAGTGTTATTGGCGATACGGTAATCAATATACACAAAAATTATATTGATTAGGATAAAAAACGGCCAAAATACTCGCCACAAGCGCATGTGTCCCAACCATGCGGCATGTAAATACAAATAAAAAGTAGTATAAGGGTAAGCAATGGCATCTTCATTATCTGTAGGTGTAATTAAAAATACCGCAGCCAGCAAGGCCAATAAAAATAAGCCCAGCTCCAGTGGCGAGATTAAGCGAGTAAAGCCAAAAAGAATCGGTAAGGTTGTTACAAACATAGGGACATAAAAACTTTTAGTTATTATTAAAATAGGGTTTGCAATCAGTATACTCAGTAACCAAATAGCAGCTCAAGGGTAAGATTCTAAGCCGAAAAATGCTTGAAAAACTACGCCCTTAACAGCGCTATAATTTGCGTTTCCAACTCAGGGTAAGCACCAAAAACACACGCCCGCAACATGCCCTGTTTATCAACTAAAATATGCGACGGCGTTCCTTGCAACTGAAAGCGCTCAAATGTTTCGGCGCGGTATTCCAGTGACTCAAGATATTGCCGCACCTGTATTTGCAACTTCTGTTGGGTCTTCACCGGGTATTGATTAAAGTCAGGCAATTTTGTCGTAATAAACAACAGCACCGCCTCAGCGGTCACTTGATCCTGATGTTTAATTAGGCGATCCATCCCAATAGGAAAAGGTATCCGATAACGTAAACAGCCATCGTTTAATTGCCCACGCTGATTTAGCGCCCTTAAAGTTTCGCCGACAACCTCACCGGTATTGACCAATCGCACTAAGTTATCCAGGGTGTTTTTGTCAAAATCTTCAAAAGCCGTAGCGATCCCCAGTACCACCAGGCCTTGTGCAGCATACTGTTGATGTAATTGTATGGCTTGGGGTAACGAATATAAAAAGCAGCCCGGACAATTCACCTGAAATACTTCAACTAACACCACCTTACCGGTTAACCGGTCAAAATTAACAGGTTCCCCCTGAACCCATTCAGAAACCGATAATAACGGCGATTTTTGATTGAGCAATGACCTAATCATGGTTGTAAAGTAAGCAAATCATCAAGTTTGAGGCAATAGCGAATCAGAATCATCGGGATTTAATTAAACGATATAGGGTGAATAAAGCACTTGGTTTACAATACTACACTATGCCAACTGACTCAAAAATTACAAGCGGGTAAAGTGAATAGGTTTAAGTGCAATTCCATTCAGATGATACCTAAAATCTAACATGCCGTATTTAATAAATAACAATTTTTAGCAATACCAAAGACGGGCGAAGGAATGCGAATTCTACATGTGATCGAAAATTTGAACACTGGCGGTGCTGAGCACATGCTGATTAATTTAGTGACCGAACAAGTCCGTCGGCAGCACCAAGTCGCCGTTTTATGCTTATTCGAGCCAGGTGATCTTGCCGGAAATCTAACTGCCTTAGGGGTAACGGTTACGGCATGCCACAAAAATATAGGCTTAAATGTGTCTGTCATAGGCAAAATGCTGGCAACTGTTTATACCTTTTCCCCCGATGTCGTACATAGCCATAGCTTAATGGGTAATTACTATCTGGCGTTCATACGTTTATTCGCGGCTCCGCGCGCGGTTCAAATCGTCACCCGGCATGGTTTGTTAAGGGAAGGGCACGTGAGTCGGCTGGGATTTTTATTCCATCTCTCTTTGTGGATGACCCACTGGGCTGTAGGGGTTTGTGATGTCGTAAGTACAGAATTACTGACTAAACATGCGCGGTTTAAGCGACGCATTGTGAGCATTAAAAATGGCATTGATTTAGATCGTTTTAAACGCCGCAACATGCATAGTCAAAAAGCATTAAAATCTGAACTAAAATTAAGCGCAGAAGACCGTTTAATCGGCATTGTTGCACGCTTAAATCCGGTTAAAAACCATCGTTTATTATTGGAAGCCTTTGCCCTGGTCAACACACAATTACCGCATTCCGCTTTAATCATTATAGGGGAGGGCGAAACCCGTCAAGAACTTGAACACACCGTCCAAACTTTAAATATAGCCTCAAAAGTGTTTTTTCTGGGTAACCGGGTAGATGTACAGGATCTATTGGCGGGTTTAGATATTTTTACCTTAAGTTCTGATAATGAAGGCTATTCACTGGCCCTATTGGAAGCGGCTGCAACAAGTCTGCCGCTGGTGGCAACTGATGTCGGCGGAAATAGGGATATTGCCAAACAAGGCCATACGGGGCTCATAGTCCCAGCCAAAGATCCGGTAGCCTTAGCCGAAGCCTTAATCACATTATTAAAGAATCCTGAGCAGGCCGACTTCATGGGTAGTAATGCCCGAGCCTGGGTAGAAAAAAATGCCTCCATACAAGCAATGGCAGATGCTTATGAACTACTTTATCGGAAACGGGCATGAACAAAAGAATAGTGGCCTTCACCAATTTATTTCCCCGCCCCTGGGAGCCGCAAAGGGCAACATTTAACCGGCAACAGCTTGAACGGCTGGCCCTGCACTATGATTTGGAAGTACTGGTGCCGGTCTCCTGGCTGGATTGGTTGAAGGCACGCCAACAAGGCTTAGATACAACCACACCCACCAGCAGTGTAGCAACACGCTATTTTAGCTATTTTTATGTGCCTAAACTGTTTCGCTGGAGTTACGGCTTTACTTTATTGTTGTCAACGCTAAAGGTTGTGTCCAGAATCACCGGAAAAAACCGTCCCCAGGTCATTTACACACCGTGGGCTTATCCAGATGGACTGGCCGCAGTAATTTTAGGTCGGCTGCTGGGTATTCCAGTTGTACTAAAAGTATTAGGTACCGATATTAATGAGTTTCCAAATATCGCTGGCGTAAAACCACAAATAGTATGGGCGTTAAAAAATGCCGCCGCCGTTATAGCAGTCAGCCAGGATTTAGCAGGCAAAGTCATTGCACTAGGTGCAACTAAAACAAAGACCCACGTTATTTATGATGGTGTTGACCCTTCTCGCTTTAAGCCATTGGATAAACAAGCCTGCCGGGAACAATTAGGCTTAGATGTAAATGCTAAAGTCATCGTCTATGTGGGCAATCTGTTAACAACCAAAGGCTGTCTTGATTTAATTGAAAGTTTCGCGCAATTAAAACAGCAGATACCCGACGCTTTGCTGGTGTATGTCGGCAAGGGCGATGCGTGTGCAGCTAAAATTACGGCCCGCGCCAACAGCCTGCGCTTAATGGAAGCCGTAAAACTCGTAGGCACACAACCACACGCAGTTGTCGCATCCTGGATGGGTGCAGCAGATTTGGTGGTACTGCCTAGTTATAACGAAGGCGTGCCCAACGTGCTGTTGGAAGCGATGGCCTGTGGCAGACCTATCGTAGCAACTAACGTTGGTGGCATACCGGAGGTCGTCCCTGATTTTGCGGGCATGTTAACTGCACCGGGCGATATTAACGCTATTGCAGAAGCATTAAAATCAGTACTAGCCACAAAATGGGATATTGGCAAAATCATCGCACACGTCAGTCAATTTACCTGGGAGCGAAATATTAGACAATTACAAGCTGTTCTGGATAGCAACGCCAACAGCAAATAGTTGTTTAATATTTCGGGGATACAGCTTACCAAGTGCATACCCTCTGATGTTATTTTCATCCATCAAGCGCTATCTTAACCATGAACAAATACCACAAGCCTTTGTTTTATTTAGTTTGTTTCTATGGCGCAACATTATTAGCAATTGCCAGTTTGCCCTATTGGCCAGCACAAGCCTGGGTCTATGCCAACCTAATCAGCTTTTCGCCGCTTTGGCTATATGCCCTGCCATTGCTAATGCTAGCGCCTTTATGCCTGATAACCCGTCAACCTATATTAATTGCCGTGCTAATTGGCGCGTTTATGTTATGCATCAAGCTATCCGGCTGGGTATTTAATGTTGGCGCTGCTCCGGTTGTAAATAGCGGCTTAGAGGAACCAACACCTACAGCAGACATAAATGACCCGTTAGTGGTGATTACCGCGAATATGGGCGGGAACGGCAAGATAGAGGCCTTAAATAAATTAATTGTCGACAATAATGCTGATTTAATAGCCTTGCAGGAAATTTCAGCCGTAAGGCTTACCCCAATGTTAAACCTATCGCCGTTAAACTCAGTTTGCATTGAAGGGTTATGTTTACTAAGTCATTTAGAGCTTAAATTAGTGGATTCAAAACCGCGAGTGTTATTAGGGCACTCAGGCCGTTTTGTCATGCAAGTTAAGGTTGGCTTACCTGCGGGTGCATTTGATTTTTATGTGCTGCATTTAAATACGCCGCGCGAAGGGTTTGAAGCCTTAATCGCCAATCCTCTGAAAGGCTGGAGAAAAATGGCTGATATCGTTGATGCCCAAATGACTGAATCCTGGGTTGCCTCAAGCTGGGCTGCGCAAGGGCAAAATGCCATTGTAGCGGGCGATTTTAATCTTCCCATGCTTAATCCCATTTATGAAAAATATTGGCATTGGCTAACAGACAGTTTTCAGGAAGCTGGCTCAGGGCTTGGTTACACTAAACACACCCGTTTACATGGCATACAAATTGATCATATTTTACATAGCCAAGGATGGAGCGCAGCTAAAACCTGGATTGGTCCATCCTTGGGTGGGGATCATTTACCGGTTATTACAATTTTAAGCCCCAGCATGAGTGATGGTTAATGCATATTTACGCTTACCAAATAATTACCTTAATCTGTTTTGGTGTAACCTGCCGCTAATCGGGAAGAGTAGTAATGCCTGAATTTGATGTCATTATTATCGGCGCAGGCGCTGCAGGATTGATGTGTGCCATCGAAGCCGGTAAACGAGGGCGCAAAGTCCTCATCTTGGATCATGCCAACAAGGCCGGTAAAAAAATCCTCATGTCCGGCGGCGGACGCTGCAACTTCACCAACTACAGCGTATCGCCCGAAAACTTTCTCTCCCGCAATCCGCATTTTTGCAAATCGGCGCTCAGCCGCTTCAGCCAATGGGATTTTATAGCATTAGTCAATAGCCATCGTATTGCTTACCATGAGCGCGCGCACGGACAATTATTTTGTGATGACAGTGCAAAAGCCATTTTAGGGATGCTACTTTTGGAATGTGCACAAGCTGGCGTTAGCTTACAACTCAATACGCCAATTGAACAGATCGGCTATCAAGACAGCTATTTTCAGTTAAAGACGCCACAAGCATTATTGAACGCGCAGTCCCTGGTAGTTGCTACCGGCGGCTTATCGATCCCTAAAATGGGTGCCAGCGCTTTTGGCTATAAAATAGCGGAGCAGTTTGGCCTAAGCGTAGTCCCAACCCGGGCTGGGCTAGTACCGCTGACGTTGCACCAGCATGATAAAGACTTATACGCGCCGCTTTCGGGTATCGCGGTGCCCTGTAACATCAGCGTCGGGCAACATTATTTTAAAGAAAATTTATTATTTACGCATCGGGGGCTAAGCGGCCCGAGTGTGTTACAAATTTCGTCCTATTGGCAACCCGGCGCAACACTGACCGTCAACTTGTTACCGGACGGTGGCTTGGCTGAAATATTAAGCGCTCAAAAAGCCCAGAAATCCCGCGTAATCCTCAAAACAATATTGGCCGAGCTATTGCCGAAACGTTTGTTAAGTGCCTTAATCCCCGAAGATTTATTAACATCTTCAATACAGGCACTGACTGCTCAACAACTCAAGGCGATTACACAACAACTGCAGCATTGGCAATTAAAGCCAAATGCCACCGAAGGCTACCGTACCTCAGAAGTCACGGTAGGTGGCGTTGATTGTAATGAAATATCCTCTAAAACCATGGCGAGCCTTAAGCACCCCAACCTATACTTTGTCGGTGAAGTATTGGATGTCACCGGCTGGCTGGGGGGCTATAATTTTCAATGGGCGTGGTCATCTGGCTGGTGTGCCGGGCAATATGCTTAACCAAGTTAGCTAAACTTCAATAACTGCCAACTGCAAGAAATATCCATCACCTTTTAGAATCGCGTTTGCGGTTGGCCTTCTTGCTCTTTTAAGCGCTTCACCCTTTCAATTTCTTGACGTTGCACTTGCTGTTGCATTTCCATCTGTTGCTGCACGGATTGTTGTTGCGCCTCCATTTGCCGTTGCTGTTCAGCTTGCTGCTGCATTGCCTGCTGTTGGCGCATTTGCTCTTGTTGGGCTTGTTGCTGCTGGCTTTCCATCTGCCGTTGCCGCTCAACTTGTTGTTGCATTTCCTGCTGTTGCCGCATCTGCTCTTGCTGGGCTTGTTGCACCTGCTGCTGTTGCAATTCCATTTGGCGTTGTTGCTCAGCTTGTTGCCGCTGATTTTCCATCTGCCGTTGCCGCTCAACTTGTTGCTGCATTTCCTGCTGTTGCCGTATCTGCTCTTGCTGGGCTTGTTGCGCCTGCTGCTGTTGCAATTCCATTTGGCGTTGTTGCTCAACTTGTTGCCGCTGATTTTCAATTTGCCTTTGCCGCTCAACTTGTTGCTGCATTTCCTGCTGTTGCCGTATCTGCTCTTGCTGGGCTTGTTGCACCTGCTGCTGTTGCAATTCCATTTGGCGTTGTTGCTCGAATTGTTGTTGCTGATTTTCAATTACCCTTTGCCGCTCAGCTTGTTGCTGCATTTCCTGTTGTTGCTGCAACGCCGCTTGCCGTTGTTGCTCTTCCTGCTGTTGCCAACCCTGCATTTGTCTGGCTTGTTCCATTTGCTGCTGGCGCTCCCACTGTTGTTGCTGAAGCGATTGTTGTTGCGCTTCCATCTGCTGTTGTTGCATGAATCGTCGTTGGTCATCAGGTCGTTGCTGATCAAATTGCGGCGCAACCATGGCAGGAATTGCCGCCGGAACCGCAACATTACCCCGGTGATCAAAACCATGGGGATGTGTAGCCCCAGCCTGGTTCTGCGTTTCACGCATAATCCGCTCAGCCAGTTCGCGTTCCCGTTCGGCCTCAGCTTGGCTCATGGGTTGCGTTCCGGGTGCCATGGTATTCATAGCCCCCCTTGCGCCCCGAATTTGGTGTGCTATCAATGCCTCGGTTTCGTGACCGGAAATGGTTTGTACGCGGAGATTCTGCTCCCTTTCCAATTGCGTTACCGGCACACCGAGATTAACAATACGGTTATTATTTAAGGCAAGATTATTATAGGTATTATTAACAGAATTAATATGCTGGGAATTTTCATGTGGCGGAAGAACAAACCGATTAATGTGCCGATGGGTAAAACGCCGTTGCGGCACCACAACCCATGAATTGGAAGGTATGCTATAGGCATTAGAGTAACTAAACGACAAGCCTGATTGCGGCTGCCAATAAATTTCGGGCGGTAACGGTGCCCAGGCAGAATAGCCATTATTGTATTGCCAGGAAACCCAGGCAGGCGCCCAAACCGTTCCTGGAATCCAAACCCAACCCGCTACCGTATCATAAGCCCAGCGACCATAATGAAAGGGCGCCCAACCCCAATCCCAATCCGACTGCCAATACCAACCATAGCGGGCCGTATTAATCCAGTGCCCTTCAGTATAAGGCCGCCAGTTTTTGGATACACCATTCGGTCGCCAAACCCGACCATAGGTGTGGTGATCAAACCAGCGACCATAGGGTGCCAATTCCCGATAAAAAAGATTAAGTGAAATACCGGTATCGGCAAAAGCAGTCTGACTGGGCAATAACAGCCCATTAACCAAAATACCGCACAAAAACAGGACACGAAATAAATGTGTAGCGCTTCTCATTAACACCCCCCAAGAAATATTCTACCGTAGCAGCCTTTAACAAGCATTGCTCACCCAACTTTTTTAGCTTGCAACAATTCACAATCGAAGCCCTATTACGATGCAACTATAAAACCTTAGCTCGATAATAAACCAATTTAGCTTAACTTCAGCTTAATCATGAACACTTAAATAATGGTAATGTAATCAGGTTAGACATGAGTAGCCAACGGCCTATAAAAATAAGATTTTCATAAGCATTTATACAGCAGACATCTTTCCAATTTAAGCCGCCACGTTTTGCGGATACCTAAGATTTACGAGCACGGCCACCAAGTTCCAGGTTTGGCTATAATTTTTATGTTTACCGCGATAAGCTTCCTTAACAATACAGAAAATTTTACACCGCCGATTAACATGCTCAATAGCAAGACGTCTTTTCGCTAACTCCCGATTATGTCTTTTTCGTGCTGGCAGAATAGCAATGTAGCTTCATTTGTATCAAGCAGTTATTTTGGAAAGATGCCTAGTTGCCGGAAGGGCTTTCACTATACGCTTTTAAAAAATCATCAATTATTTGCCAGGTTCCTCCGAGATTTTCCATTAAGATGCCATGGCGATTAGAGGCTATGCTGCGCAACTGCTTTTGTTTGGAGCCTAATAATTCAAAAATCTGTTCAGAACTTTTAGACGCGACAACCGGGTCGTTCTGCGCGCTCATAATCAGGGTTGGAACAGTAACCTTGGGTAACTCGGCTTCGAGTTGTTCGATTAACAGACGCAACTCATATAGTGCCCTGACTGGGGTATTACGATAATTGACTAGCGGATGCTCAGGTTCATTGTCAATAAAAGGCTTTATGCCTTCATAACTAGAAATCCACTCGATAAGTTTATTGGTCCCGTGCAGTAACGGGACTAACATGAACGCAGGATTCACAAATTTTAGGGGTACTGAAACGGCGGTTACTCCAATAATTTGGTGGTGATGTTCCGCTGCTAATTTTAAGGCCAATGCCCCACCAGTTGAAAAACCGATGACAAACAGATGCGGACAATAATCTTTAAGAATTTGAAATCCGCGCTGTACGCAACCGTACCAGTCTTGCCAGCATTGGTCGCGTAGCGCGTAAGGTGAGGTTCCGTGCCCTTTTAGCCTTATGCCTAAGACGGTGTAACCCTGCTTAGCTAAATACTGCCCATATTCCCTTACCTCAGCGGGACTCGCAAATAATCCGTGAATAAGCAGGATACCTATACCATTAGCCGGTTCTGGGTGAATGAAAAACGGCGAAGGATCAGCAACGGCTATCTCTAATTGATTGATATCCATCAATTCCGGCTTTGAATAGGTTTTTTTCTCCCATGCCAGGCTAACCAGCTCATCTTCAAAATGCCAGGCAGCAAATTGAAATTTATCAGTGACTGAAAATTCCTGGATAGCGGCAATTAAGGTGCTTTGAATAACCGGCAAAGGTGCTGCTTCGTTACTGTATACGGCAATAGGATTTTCCAGGCGGATTGTGTCAAAGTGATAATCCGCACAGAGTTTCGGTAAAAATTGGTAACTGTTACTTTTTTCCTGGATAAGACCAGCGTCTTTTGCGGTTGTTATAAAAAATTCAAAACGCTTGTTGGAACTCTTTAGCAAATCGCTATAATCATCAGGGTTAAGCAGGCTTCGGTGTAAGTGAATAGCCGGATTACCCTGCAAGCGTTTTATTGCGATATAGAGAATGCTATAAAATAAGTTTTTTTCTACATGGGTTTGGCCTTGGCCGATGTAATGCGTGATCAAAGTGGCTGCCAAATGGCTTAAATTAACAGTGACCAGCGCATACATTTTTTCCATATACTGATTGCGGGCACTTTCAGAATGGCTAATAAACACTTTACCTAAGACCCGTTGCGATACATTTTTAGGCGCAGCACTGAGATTAAAAACATCGTCCAGGGATTTAATCTCGGGGATCACCCACTTCATGAGCGACCTTGTTCGCCAATCCCAAACCGAGCAAGGATTGACCGGAACGCCTGTGCGGATATCCATATCGGTATTTTTGAGTAATATATTGCCTTCAATCAACAACTCTTCAGATTGACGCAAACTAAGCCCTTCAGAAAACAATTCCACACTTTTAAACAACAGGTTTTCAGAGGAGCGAATCGGATAAAAGGTAATATTGGCTGGCACAATCAGGGTTGGTTTACTGGCAACGGCAATTAACTGATCGACACTGTCAAATTTGAGCTGTTTTTGCCAATAGCCTAATTGCTGCGTATTATTGTGTTTTACCGCCAGGCAAACCGCCGCTTTAAACAGAGCCACGCCTTGCCCTAAGACAGCCGCCCCCGTGTGCTGCTTGCGCCGGGTTCCAGCAGTACGCGAATAAATACTGTAATTACCCTGCTTATCCATAACCTGATGGTCTTTTACCATCCCGCCCTCAGGAAATATGATGATTTTACGCCCCCGTAAAATTTGTCCTGCCAGTAACGGGAACAGCCGCGGATGGTCATGCGGAAAAACGCCAACCTGCTTGAGATAGCGTGAGAGTGCGGTGTCCTCCTCAAAAAACTCACTGGATGCGATAGCGCAACTGTATGCGCCTGATCTTTCATAAATCAAAAACTGTGGAATAAAGGTTTCGAAACGGGAAAAGTGATTAAATAAAAAGATATCGCCCTGAAAGACTTGAGGGTCAGCATGCAGATCAATTTTGACGCTTAAGACATTTTTAACCACACTGAACAAACGCGCTGAACGGTTGTAAAGGGTGGTATCAATCTCAGCCCAGTCCTCTGAATACGTTGCTTTAGGCATATGCACTGCTCCCTAAATAAAGAATATGGACAATGTTAAATGTCAGCCCAATTTATACGCTAAACATTGAATTCAGTATACCCCGCCTTACACTAATTGAGATTATTCTGAATTCCATGATTGGATTTATCCAAGGGTTTCTTAAGTGTATACTTTGGCGATTATTAAGTTAACCCGTTTAATCGCCAGTATGAATAATCCGTTAAAAACTTTTTGTTTAATCCAAAAATTACCGTGTTTAATACTCCTAAGTCTGTTGTGTAGTTGTGCAACCACAAAAACGACCGGCTCCGGCACACCTGACGACTGGGAAGGATTAAACCGCAACATACAGGCATTTAACGATAAGGTCGATAGCTTAGTGACAAAGCCAGTGGCAGAAGCCTATCTCTGGACGACACCGGAAGTGGTTGATACCGGCGTTACGAATTTTTTCAATAATATTGAGGATATTGGCGTCACGCTCAATGATTTTTTACAATTTAAATTGCTTGATGGCGGTTTGGATTTTACCCGTTTTCTGGTCAATTCCACGGTCGGTATTGCCGGAATTATAGACGTTGGCACAATGCTGAGCTTACCCAAACATGAAGAAGACTTTGACCAAACCCTGGGCGTATGGGGAGTACCGACCGGGCCATATCTGGTGCTGCCGTTTATCGGGCCAAGCTCCCCGCGCGGTATTTTTGGGCTCATCGGCGATGCTGCATTTAACCCTTTAACATACACATTTTTACTGGGTGGTGGTGCTGTGTCAGTTGCAAGTACCGGCTCAGGTATCCTGGATGCCACCGATACCCGCGCAGGCTTACTCACCTCCGAAAAAATTGTTAATGAAGCGGCAATTGACCGCTATGAATTTATTAAAAGCGCTTACCGGCAGCGCCGGAATTATTTAGAACATGACGGTAAAGTACCAGAAGAGGATCAGGATTATTTGTTGGATGAAGATATTGATAAGCCTTCAAAATAATGCTGGTTTGAATAAGAGCCGTTTTAGGGATAGCTTATAGTAGTTATTGAGCTTGGGTATTACAAATTCTTGGTTGAAAAATTAAAACCTAAGATGCCAGCGAATTCATTGCCGCTACTTTGCTCGGGAACGGCTACGCCCAGATAGACTTGGAGGTGGGGGTAATATTCAGAAGCAGATTAATCATGCCCCCAGCTAAAGCATGATGTCCACTGAGGTAATCCATCTGTAAAGATAACGTGTTTTTAATAAAGGTAATTTCAGTTCCTGCTATAAACCCCACTTGCCGTGAAGTTCCTGTAATCGCCGCATTAGCCAGATAAGGCCCGCCATGCACTAACAGCCACGAGCTTAGATCATAACGGTTATCCACAAAAGTAAAGCTATACCATAACTGCGGTTGAGTATTTACTAACGCCAGACCGTTCTGTGACCCAACCACGACCGTAAGATCTTCAGTAATATCAAGTGTTTTAGCGATATTGAAAAAAGTATCCGCTATAAAATGATTATTAGGGTCTGATACCTGCGTGTTTAACAACGAAACGCTGAAATCCCAGCCATACCGTGCTGAATAGCCCAGGGTTAAGTTTTCAAAAGTGCCAGCCTGATACACATTGGTTTCGGCATTGGCGATCCAGGCACCCTCGTTATCAGGGATTGGGTTAACTTTTAAGCGTTTTTGTTGCTGATGGTTTTTTGCTTTATGCGGACTGTCAGCGGCAAAGCCAATTCGGCTAACGGTTAACCCTACAATCATGACGCTGAGTAACAAAAAGTCGCCCCTCACAGGTTCCCTTTTCATTAATTAAGCTATTGCATACTGCCACTAAAATCATCCACCGTAATCGCTGCCAATCTGGCTATATCAGCAACTTCCAGCAAACGCGCCTCATCTTGACTAATAATGCCCTTACTAATCGCATCTTGCAAAGAGGACGCAGTCACGCCTTTTGGTAATAATTTTTGTTTCTGCGCTGCATGGATTTTTGCTTCGACAGGCGCTGCGGCCAATACCGCCTTGAATGCCACTTCAAGCTTGCCGGTCGCATCCTCCGGGTTTTCATTGATATAAATACCCTGGGTTAAACGTGTGCGGGTGGGTGATTCCTGTAAAAGTAGCGCGGCGACTTGCTGTGCTATCGCATCAGACGGCGACGCATAAGGCTTACCGATAGGGAACAGTAGCGCCCGCAATAACCAGGCTAAGCTGCGCACGGGCAGTTTATGCAAAATCGCCAACAGCGACTGTTGCACGCGATACAACGATTGCTGACAAGCCCAATGCATCAAGGGCGTATCTTCCGCTAAGCTACCCTGGTTCTGATAATGTTTCAAAACACAGGAGCACAAGTAAAGGTTACTTAACACATCAGCAAAGCGCCCTGAAATGCTTTCCTTACGTTTCAAGGTTCCCCCTAAGGTGATTAAAGCAATATCAGTCACCAACGCAAATGCTGCGCTCAGGCGGGCAATCTGCCGAAAATATGGCAGGGATTCCGCATCACACGTTACACTAACAAACCGTGCATTGCTTAACCCCAGCCAAAAACTGTTGCACAGATTGCGCAGTACAAAACCGATATGTTTAAACAAAATCTGGTCAAATTGCGCCAACGCTTGCACGGGATTTTCTAAGGTTAGGGCGGCCATTTCCTGCTGCACATAAGGATGGCAACGAATCGCGCCTTGCCCGAAAATCATCATAGTACGGGTCAAAATATTAGCGCCTTCAACAGTAATCGCTACAGGAATGACTTGGTACAGCCTGCCCAGGGTGTTTTTAGGGCCCAGGCAAATGCCCGCGCCGCCCTGAATATCCATGCCGTCGTTAACCACCCGGCGCATTCTTTCAGTGAGTTCGTACTTAATAATAGCGGAAATGACCGCAGGTTTTTGACCATTATCCAGTGCTGCGGCGGTTACTCTGCGGGCTGCATCAATGATGTAGGTTTCACCTGCAATCCGCGCTAAAACTTCAGCGATACCTTCAAATTCAGCAATGGGCTGGTTAAATTGTTTGCGGATCCGGGCATAGGCACCAGTGTTGCGGCAAGTATATTTTGCAGCAGCGGCACTCAAAGCAGGTAAGGAAACCGCTCGCCCCGTTGCCAGACATTGCATCAACATTTTCCAGCCATTGCCGACTTGCTGGGCACCACCAATAATCCAATCCAGCGGGATAAATACATCTTTGCCCCAGTTGGGACCATTTTGAAATGCTGAGTCGAGTGGAAAATGCCGTCTGCCAATCGACACCCCTGGCGTGTTGGTGGGGATCAACGCCACGGTAATACCGATGTCGTCCCGCGCTCCCAGTAGATGTTCAGGATCGTACAGTTTGAATGCCAACCCTAGCACCGTAGCAACCGGACCTAAGGTGATGTAACGTTTTTCCCAGTTTAAACGTATTCCTAATATTTGTTGCTTACCCTCAAATTCACCATAACACACTACGCCGCGATCCGGCATGGCACTGGCATCACTGCCTGCGTGGGGGCCGGTTAGCGCAAAGGCGGGAATTTCCTGACCATTAGCCAAACGGGGCAAATAATAGTTTTTTTGCTGTTCCGTGCCATACGCTAACAACAATTTCGCAGGCCCAAGCGAATTAGGCACCATCACCGTAACTGCCGCGGAAGTGCTACGGCTGGCAATTTTCATAATCACTTCCGAATGGGCATATTCTGAAAACTCTAAACCGGCATAGCTTTTGGGGATAATCATGCCGCAGAATTTTTGTTGTTTGATATATTCCCAGACTTCTGGTGGTAAATCGCGGCGATTATGGGTAATGTCCCAGTCATTCAGCATCGCACACAATTTTTCGACCGGGCCATTGAGGAATGCTTGTTCTTCAGCTGTGAGTTTTGGCGCCGGACAACCCAGCAACACTTGCCATTTCGGTTTGCCGGAAAAAAGCTCAGCATCCCACCAAGTATTACCGGCGTCCAAAGCTTCCCGTTCTGTCTGGGACATTTTGGGCAAGGCGCGCTGCATGAGTTTAAAGAGGGGACGGCTAATGAGTCGGCAACGCATTGAGACTAATGAAGCATTAAGGCCGTTAAACGGATTTGACCAGTTCATGAGATGCTCCTAATTGATGAGTATAGGGAATTAGCGAAAACACTCAACTTACCCTGACAGTTTATCAGCTTTTTTGATTCCGCCCTATTCAACCATGCTCTGAATTATCTGAGGTGTATGGCCTCTATACAAAAAGGAAGCTGTTGCAGTAAGGGGTCTCAGAATGAGGGAGTAGCTTATCCAGTTGTAGTAATGAACATACTGATCGAGTCAGTGGCTGCCTTGTTTTTGCGAATTTTTTAAAGCTAAAAAAAAGCATTTAAAATATTAATTATATATTTATCACTATGTTATTCATAATTTTTTTAATATATTAAAATTCTAATATTAATACTATCGACAAAAAACTATTATTGATGAATAGTTTCTACTACAATCAGGTTTCCTTTAGATACTCAAGGAAATACTGAATGAATATTAATATATCTTTTCTAAGTACCCTTATAT
>JBEBJQ010000045.1:0-34972 GCA_040079795.1 Methylococcales bacterium | reverse complement strand
ATACAATCTTTACCAAATGTTTATTTTTAGGAAGGCATCATGATAATTATCTATAAAGATTAATAAATAAAATTTGCGATAATCTTTTGATGAAATATGGGTTTAAACACTAATTTTTATTGATACCTGACAATGGAGCGTTGCACCATGGAGAATGCCTTGCATATACGTTTTGATAATTTTGAATTTGATAGCGATCTTGGCGTTTTTCATGAAAGTGGGATTAAAATTAACCTACAGCCGAAGGAATTAGCTGTTCTTGAAGTGCTGTTTCGGCGTCATGGCAAATTAGTGACTAAAGAACAGCTCATTAATAGTGCTTGGAACGGTGCAAATACCTCCGATGAAAGCATTGCCCGTTGTATTTCCATCATTAAATCCCGTTTACGTGATGCCAGCCCTGGCGCTGACTTGTTAATCAAAACTGAATATGGCCGGGGTTACCGGTTTACAGGATCAGTGTCATTTTTAAGTCAAAGGACGCAACAAGGTAATGCTAAGCAAAAAAAAATAAGGGATATTTTTTCTAAAGATATTCTGCACTGCGATCCTGATACCACAGTGCTGGAAGCCGCTCACTTGTTATATGCTAATCAAAAAAGTTCAATTATTGTTAACCAGCATCACCAAGCCATCGGGATTTGGACTGAAGCGGATGCAATGACCCTGAATTTATCGGATCCTTTGGTGTTTGATAAAAAAATAAGTGAGGTCATGCATAGCCCTGTCATTACTATTCAAGAATGGAAGCCTCTAAGCGATGCCGTTTTAATAATGCGTAATAAAAATATTCGGCATCTGTTAGTAGTTGATAAATCTGCTAAAGCGTCTGGGGTGATTTCGCAAACAGACTTGGTTAAATCTCATGGGGTTGAGTCATTTTTGACAATTAAAGATGTTAAGTCGGTCGATTACATTCGTCCACTGGTGATAACGGAAAATCTGCAAATTTCAGAAATAGTTCAACGAATACGCCTACAACATACCGAAGTAGCCATTATCAGGTTGCCAGGAAGGGATATGTTCACGTTCACTGAGAGGGACTTAATGGGGCTTATCGCGAACAAGCAGTTAAGTATCTATATTATTGATTTTGTGAATAAACCCTTGGTAACAGTGAGTGAAGAAATGACCTTGCTTGCAGCAAGGCAATTAATGGAAATAGAACAAATTAGACATCTTGTGGTACTTGATTCTAAGGGTGGTTTACTCAAAATTCTCAGCTTGGGTGATATTCTTAAGGTTATTGAATATTCCTATGTGAAGTTATTAGAAGAAATTCTTGAAGAAAAAAAGCACCTTATTTCTGTCAAGGAAGAGCATATTCAGATGTTGACCAATGCCGTGCAACAAACCGCCGGGATGATTTTAATTTCTAATAAATTTGGCGAAATTGAATATGTTAATAAAGCATTCGAAAACATCTCAGGATACACCTTGGATGAAGTTAAGGGATTAAATCCCCGGATATTAAAATCAGGGGAGAACTCCCATGAGGTGTATCATGAATTATGGCAAACACTCTTGACGGGGCAAACCTGGAAAGGGGAATTGTGTAATCGGGCTAAATCTGGCGCTTGCTATTGGGTGCTTGCGTCTATAACGCCTATTTATAACAACACTGGAGAGTTAAAGCATTTTGTGGCGGTGGAGGAAGATATAACGGAACGTATTGAGATGGAGACAAAGTTAAAAGAGTTTGAGCAGCGTTTCAAAGACACCGCAGACGCTTATCCGGTTATGTTTTGGGAGTCCGGAACCGACGGTAAGGTTTTTTACTTAAACCATTTCTGGGTTGAGTTTACTGGCTGTGAATTAAAGGAACTTTATGGTAACGGTTGGGCAAGGCAAATCCATCCAGATGATTTAAAAGTTTATTTAGATTATTTTCAGCAAGCGATGATTGAACGGAAGGCTTTTGTTGTAGATCACAGGCTAAAAAATGCGGCTGGTGAATATCGATGGGTCATGAACTCGGGGCAACCCAGGATCAATGATAAGGGCACTTTTTTAGGGTTTATAGGTTACTGTATAGACATTACAGAACGGAAAATCAGGGAGCTTGTTGCACAAAATTCAGCACACCAAGAAGGTCTAACAGGCTTGACGATGGCTGTTTGATTTGGATTAAGGGGGTAAGTTCTAAAATTTAAGCTATTTTTCATTAAGTTGAACAACGCCTTTCCATTTCATATGGGGCTTTGTTTGAAAAGATAAGGCTAAGTCTATATAGAAGTGTGTTGGTCCATCGTCTCCAAGGGTATTTAATAAGCTTTGAAAAATGACTATTGCATCCTGCCATTGGCCTCGCTGAAATTTTAATAATCCCTGGGCAAACTTTTCATAGAGAACAAGTTTAGATACCTCGACGTCTGTTTCCAGACCAATAATCTCAATAAGTGCCACGGGCTCTTCCCGTCCAATTAATTGAAAAGTTCCGACCGGTCGACAGATCAGATTGGGGAGATTTGCTACAATTGCTTTAGACGCTAAAATTTGGGTTCCCAAAAACTTATTAACGCCTTGAATGCGCGATGCGGTGTTAACAGTATCGCCAATAGCCCGGTAATGGCTTACTTCACCGGCATCCAACCTACCTAAAGTCATATCACCTTCGTGAATGCCTATGCGTGTGGGCAGGCGGCCAGCACTGGATGAGTCATTAAACCGTTCAACGGCATTTTCAATTTCCAGTGCTGCTAAACAAGCCGCAGACCGTTGGACAGCTTCGGGTAAATTAATCCAAACCGCCATCATGGTGTCACCGGTGATATCTGCAATAATGCCCTTATGTGAATGCACTGATTGCCCCAAAATCAGGTAATAGTCACTGAGCAATTGCCACATTTGGTGGGCGGTATATCTTGCGGCAACATCGGTATAGCCTTCTATATCGGTAGCGATGCACAATCCCCTGACATCCTGTTCCGAAGTCAGTTCTACTGAGCTCTTATTCGGGTACCATTGCCCTGGAGATGCAGGGATAAAGCTTATCCATTGCGGAAACACTTGCCGGACAAAAACCAAAATCCGTTTTCTTTCCTCTAACAAATCCCAGCGTAAACCCAATAACGACAACAGCACAGAGACTGGCAATTGAATTAATAATGGCACTGCCACTGGCAGCCATAATGCATATCGGCTAAACAACCAAAGTGCTGTACCTGCATAAGTACCGCTAAACAAAAGGCTTGCCAATATGCCTGATAATCCAGAAAAATTCGATAATAGAAAGGCCACTATCAAGCCAAAGATTGCAAATAAAAGCGCAGGAGGAAACGGCGCTTCTATAAACCGGTCTTCCAGTAAATTCGCAAATTGTGTCGCCATAATTTCAACGCCAGCCATTTTACCGCTGCGGGTATCGGAAAAAGGCGTCTGGAAAAAGTCGGTTTTACCGGGGGAATACTTACGGCTGGCTTTGCCTACAAAAACGACTTTATTCTGTAAATCAGTTACTTTTCCCGCATAAACATCGCTATAGGATTCCATTCTGAAGGTCTTAGGCGGGCCGTAAAAATTAAGATAACGACTGTCATCCCAGCAAATGACATCTTTTATGCGTCTTTGCAGGTCAGCTTGCTTTAAATGACTTATTAATGTTGTGTCTAAGGCAATTGGGCAATGTCTTCGCTGCTCTGTTAACCAGGCAGACAAAGGTTGCTTGGGTTGAGTTAGGGTTGGTAATGCACCGCTCTGTTGCAGAGTGTAAAACCAGGCGACTACAGGGAGTGCGGGTGCTTCTGCTAAAGCATCAAAAAAAGTCCAGGCTTCCCGTATCGTAGAATTTTCAGCGTCGTTAGTCAGGTAAAACGGCGCATGATCTAAGGCTGCATCTGCCAGCATAGGGACAGGGGGAATTTTTCGCTGAGCAACAAGCCGTTCTGAAAGCGACGCCTCAAGATTACCATCCTGCTGGACAAAAAGGTCTTTGTTACTGTCCGAACACTCATCCCTGCCATAAAAATCCTTGTTACCGCTTCTCAATTTTTGTACGCAGTCTACCAGTAATACATTGCCTGCTTTGTGTATGACTCCGGCAAAAGCCGGATCTTGATCGGGATGAGCCAAAATAAATTGCAGATCGAAAATAATTAAAGCTGCACCTTGACTCTGCAAGGTCTGCACTAACCTGGTATGAAAGCTGCGCCAGCGGGTTAAATCCTGTCCCACTTTTAAACGATTTTCAGAGGTTTCATCCATCGCCACGATTAGGACTTCTTTAGGCGGTGGGTGTACTCCACGCAGTTTAAACAACCTATCGAAACCTAACGTCGTTTCCAGAACGGTTAGGTAATAAACTCCAGCACCCAGCAGGAATGAAACGAAAGTAACGATAATTGCTCGGAGGATATGGCGTTTCATGGATGGTTGTTGCTATCAACTCCTTATATTTGTGACTCGGTTGATGAGTGCTTGGGCAAGTAAACGGATATAATATAGGGTGGGCAAAAGAGCACTGCTTACTTGGCTATGTTCCGTATTAGGGTGCAATAATAAAAGCGTATTGCACCCGGAAAGAACCAAACAAATGTAGCCCGTATGTAGCACAGCGAAATACGGGATGATCGAAGCCTCGAAAACCCGGATTCCGCAAGCTCCATCCAGGCTACTTGGTATTGATTGCTGTGAAAAAATTTAGGATGGATGGAGCTTGAGGAATCCACCAAATAATACTCCGAATTTTACATTATCTGCAATACTCATCAGGTAAATCAATTTCGTAAAACTTGTCTCCTTCTTGCCAAATAATATGACAACTTCCTATGTAGCTTATAAAAGCAGAGCTGCCAAAACTTGTAATTGCAGTTGTTTTTATTGGGTTTTTTTCTGAAATTTCCGAGACATTGCGAAGATTAATATTTATTCCTTCAGGAGCTATGAGAGTACGACCGTTTTTGCTTACAGCTATTACGAAAGCTAATTTATCGCCAATTAAGTCCTCTATATTACTTTGTGCTTCAGGAGTCAAAGTATCTTTGCTTACACAACAACAATTATTCATAATATATCTCAATTTTAAAAGTTAAAAATTCAAGGTAATTCGAGCAAATAACAAACGCTCAGGTATCAAGTCCGTGGCTCGTACTTCGTTTATTTGAAAGCTTCGGTCACGGTAAATGAAGTCTTTATCAAGCAGATTTTTTGTCTCCAAGCTAATCATGCCGTAGTGTTGTGGAAACCGGTAGCCTATAGCAGCATCCAGTAAAAAAAAATTACTATGAAAGTTTTTTTCCCAAGGGTTGTCACCCTTTGTAGAGGTTTGATGCACGAATTGAGTAGCTACGTCTATAAAGAAACCAGTGTCATTAAAAAAACGCAAGTTTAGCGGTATATATCCAGTGTCTAAGGACTTAAGAAAATCAGTACTTGCACCATTAAATATTTCATAGCGTAACTCAGAACTTAATGCCCATTGAGAATGTGGTAGCCAATTAAAATATAAACGATAAAGCTCCTCTTCTCTTTTTGAAATATTACTGCCAATTAATACTTTTGCGTCACGCTGGTAAGTTTCAGCTCCTCCAAAAAACTTATCATTAAAATGAAAATCTAAACCTGCCCCATAGTTTGTAGAACGTGTTCCTGTAGGATCATCATAAAATTGGTTAAAACCTGCAATCTGAGAAGGCTGTAAAGATTGGTTATTTAGTATTGAGGCTTTGACTGTTTGAAACGCGGACAGTCGAAGGGAAAAAAACTTGTTTAAGCTCCATTGAAATCCCAGTTTAGGACTTAATTGACTGATATTAAGGCTAGAGCCAATTTCAAGATCATCATATAGATCATAAGCCAACCCAATCGTACCCTTTACATTCTTTAGTGGGCTTATATAAGTATAAATGTATCCAAAACTAAGATCTCTGGGCGCGGTTGACTCTGATTTACAAGTGCTGGAATTACATGAATTAGGTGGGAAATTTGACCTAACTGATTTTCTTGAAACATCAGTGCTATAAATACCCCCACCTACTAAAATATTAAACAATTTGGAATGAAATAGATACTGTGATTCAAATTGATAACCTTCTGTAACGTTAAAGTTTTGAGAGTAATATGGCAACTTAGGCAATATACTCTGATATAAAGACTCTTCTCTATTTGCATGCATGAACGAAAACAATATATCAGAATGCTGTGCTGGAGAAAATTTCCCCCCGAATCTATAAGTATTCTGTTGTAAATTACGTCGATAACGACTATCAAAATTGGTTTCATAACCCCTCATTTGAATATCCCCATGTTCCGTTTCCCGATGCCTATATTCGGCCTGTACGCTCAATTGCGGTGAAAATTCATACTGTGTAAAAACATTGTACAAATTATGCTTAAGGTCAGCATTAGGCCGAAAGCCGTCGGTTTGATAGTGCATTTGCCCGAGACTGTAAGCAAATTTATCATGGATACCCGAAATCACCGCTTCATCTGCACGGGTATCATTTGAACCATACAAGCCTGTTGCCGTAAAACGATGTTGATTGCCTTCAAATAAACGGCTGTATTCATTAAATGAAGTATCGGCAAAACCGGCACTTTTAGGAATGTTTAAGTCGGTATATGCCAGTTGCGGCTGGATGGGATTGTAATTTAAAGGCTGTAATAATTGTGCCTGTAAAACTTCACTTGCTCTTGCCACTTCTTGGCGTGGGCGGTTAAGATAACTGTCCGCTAGCAAACGATGCGCTGTATAATTGCTAGGATCAGTTGTCAGAGCGGTTGTGGCTTGTTGACGCGCCACATCATCAAAACCTAAGTCTTTATAGATGCGCCCTAAACTAGCACCTCTAACGGCTTTGTCCTGATCAATCAACAACTTAGATCTATAAAAGCCCCTATTATCATTCAACTCCACCGCTGTTTGCATGTCTTGCAAGGCTTCCACCGGACGGTTAGTGGTTTGCTTATTGATGGCATCATAAAAATACGGTGTCGGGTCTTTGGGATCGCGTACTTTCGCTAATTTAAACTGTTCATCCGCCATTGAACTACGCCGTTCTTCATAATAGGCTTTACCCAAATAGCTTCGAAGGATGGCATCATTCGGATCAAGAACTGCGGCGATTTCCAAATCCTGACGACCTTCTTGCAAATGACCTTTGCGAATTTTAGTTAGCCCTAAACCTAAGCGTGCCAAAGGCGAGGTGGAATCAAGCTGGACAGCTTTTTTAAAGCTTTGAAGGGCTTTGTCGGTGTCCATTTGTAATAGGTGAGAAAACCCCATCACGGTTTGCGTCCGTTCCAGGTTGGCATCCAGTTCTAAAGCTTTTTCTGCTGCTTGTTGGCTTTCCGAAGTGAGTCCTTGAGAAAGTTCCAGTTCGGCTTTGCGCGCCCAGACCATCGCATCCTGGGGGGCGAGTTTGGCAGCCTGGTCGGCAGCGGCTTGGGCTTTATCCAAATGAAACTGGCCTTGCTCGATATACGAAAGCGCTGAATAAGCACTGGCAGATTGCGAATTGGCGGCAACTGCCTGGGTAGCTAACGTATAGGCTTCTTCTTTATGGTTTTGGGTGAGCGCGCGTATGGATTTTAATGCCAAGGCTTCAGCATCATTGGGATTCTTAGCCAATAACACTTGAATATCCTGCAAAGCTAATTTGTCCAGTCCGGCGGTAAGGTGCATAGCAGCGCGTACTTTATAAAAATAGGGGGTTTGTTGCTCAGCGGATAAGCTATCTAATTGCGTTATGGCAACATCCACATGCCCTTGCCGGTAATCCTGGATGGCTTTACGAATACTGCTATCAATAACAGTAGCTGCATCGGGATAGGGTAATATCGGGGGATAGTACAGCGCCCAATTAACCGCATCTTCGGGTTTAACATTGATTTGTACACGCGGTGCCTGGCCTAAAAGCGCTTGCGCCCCTTGCCCCGGTTTTAGGTGAATGCTGCCTTTGGGATTAAAAAATTTAACGCCGCCTTCGTAAACCCAAAGCGAAGCGCTGGTGTCATCAACGCGCATCGCAAACTCGGTACCTTCAGGCCCGGCATTGGCAATCGGGCTGGTAATTTCAAGATGTTTGGGGGTTCGGCTGATAAAGTGTATAAAGCCTTTAAGTAATTCAAGTAAAGTGGCTTTGTCTTGCGCGAGGCCGTTGAGGGAGAGCACGGTGCCTTCGTCGATCCGAAGAATTACGCCGCCTGTTAGCGATAACGATGCCCGGCTATAGCGTTCAACGCGAACCCGGCTGCCTTCACAGATGAAGTCATAGAGTTTAGCTGGTTGCCAATGCCCATTACTGTCGGGATCAAAAAAGACTTTGCCTTGCAAGGAATCCAGCTTTGCGCCAGCGTTATTTTTACAAAGCTTTTCTGCAACAGCATCGTCCGACCAACACAGCGGTGTAAATAAACTCAGTATGACAATATTCAACAGATAGCGCATATTGTTTTCCTTGGGATCAAATACTTCTAAGCATTAAATGGTCTGCTGCTGCGAGTTGGTTAACAGTAAATTTGCGTCAGAAGGTAACTGTCCGTTTGTATGATTCACAAATATGTTGTTAATTTTACCCTACATCCTAAGCTAAGTTCCTCACTACTCTATAGTGCAGCCCCAATATCAGAGCAAGCACCACACGGACTTTCAAAGCGATATAACGGGCGTTTTTATTTATTGATATTGCCAATAGCGTTTTGAGGTAATTTTCGCCTATATTATGTTTATAATTTCAGGAAGATGCTAGTTTTTTCTGATACTTTGTTCAATAAAGTTTTATAAGTTACAAATAACACGTTTTTTTATACAACTAATTGATAATTAAATAGTTAAAGTAACCGGCTCATATTTCAGACGACCTGGTTTTTTAGGCAAGGCGCTTGTTAATGGCGTACCTCAAATGATTTCACAATTGAAAACCCTGTATCCAACACTATCGCTGAACTATCGGGTTTAACGGGTGTGTTTTTTACAATACTTCAAGTAGCTGCCAAGCTTCACGTATAATAAACGGACAGTTCAATTGATGTGTTTATTATGTCTGAAGATTATTACTATCCCCCTGATTATGCAGTAGAAGCGCTTAAAATTCCCCCGAATTCCATTCAAGCTGAACAGTCGGTTCTGGGGGGGCTAATGTTGGATAATCAAACCTGGGATGCCGTTGCCGATAAGGTTTTGGAGGAAGATTTTTATCGAAAAGATCACCGCTTAATTTTTAAAGCCATTACCCAATTAGCCGATAAACAAGAGCCGTTTGATGTGGTCACGCTATCAGAAACCCTGGCAGCGACAGGAAATTTGCAAGAAGTTGGCGGCTTGGCTTATTTGGGGTTGCTTGCTAAAGATACCCCCAGCGCGGCGAATATTATCTCTTATGCCAATATCGTGCGTGATCGCTCGGTACTGCGGCAATTGATTCATGTTGGTACTAATGTTGCCGATTCAGCGTTTAATCCTGATGGCCGGGATACCGCAGAATTGCTTGAAAATGCTGAACGTCAGGTGTTTAAAATAGCTGAGCAACGCCAACGCGGGCAGGGCGGTTTTAGCTCGATAAAATCGTTGCTAGCACAAGCCGTTAACAAAATTGAAACGTTGTTTGAACAGGAAGGTTCCATTACCGGGGCAAGTACCGGCTTTACTGATTTGGATGAAATGACGTCTGGTCTGCAACCTGCTGATTTAGTGATTGTTGCGGGACGACCGTCAATGGGTAAAACCACTATTGCCATGAATATCGCGGAAAATGTCGCTATCAAAGGCGATAAGCCGGTTGCAGTATTCAGTATGGAGATGCCGGGTGACTCATTAGCCATGCGGATGATGTCCTCTCTGGGCCGGATTGACCAACATAAAATCCGCACCGGTAAGTTGGAGGATGATGAATGGCCGCGGTTAACTTCTGCGATTAATTTGCTCGCCGAAACCAAACTTTTTATTGATGACAGTGCCGCGTTGACACCAACCGAAGTGCGTTCCCGCGCCCGCCGCCTGATGCGGGAACACGGGCAGTTAGGCTTGATTGTGGTGGATTATTTACAGTTGATGCAATCTCCCTCCAGTGGCGATAACCGTACCCAGCAAATTTCAGATATTTCCCGTGGCTTAAAAGCGCTGGCGAAAGAATTGAATGTTCCGGTCATCGCGTTATCGCAGCTTAACCGTAATTTGGAACAACGCCCCAACAAACGTCCGATGATGTCAGACTTGCGTGAGTCGGGTGGTATTGAGCAGGACGCGGATTTGATTATCTTTGTTTATCGGGATGAAGTCTATAACGAAGACAGTCCTGACAAGGGTATTGCGGAAATTATTATCGGTAAACAGCGGAATGGCCCGATTGGTACGGTGCGCTTAACCTTTTTGGGACAGTATACCCGCTTCGAAAATTTTGCCGGGGATATCTATAATCATGAGGATTATGAATGACGCCTCCCACTTATGCGGTTCTCAATTTGGATGCACTACAGCATAACTTAGCTGTGGTGCGGCAGTATGCACCCAAAGCCAAAATAATGGCGGTCATTAAAGCCAATGCCTATGGACATGGCTTGCTGCGTGTTGCCGATAAATTACCCAATGTTGATGCTTTCGCGGTAGCGCGGGTAGATGAAGCGGTGCGTTTAAGGTTTGCGGGTGTTACCCAGCGTATCGCAGTGTTGGAAGGTTTTGCCTGTGTTGAAGAATTAGCGTTGTTATTACAGCATGATATTGATGCGGTTATCCATTGCCCTGAGCAACTGGCTATTTTAAATGCCCAAAGTGGAGTAGAAACTCTCTCAGTCTGGTTAAAACAAGATAGTGGTATGAATCGCTTGGGTTTTAAAACCCCAGAGGAGATCGTGGCGGCTTATCAACAATTAATGGCTTGCAAGGTGGTCAGAAAACCCTTGAATTTGATGACCCATTTAGCCAGTGCGGATAACCGTGCCGATGCGACCACCCAGCAGCAAATCAGTTTATTTAATAATACGATTAGCCAGTTGCGCGGCGAACGCAGCATTGCCAATTCGGCGGGAATTTTGGGATGGACGGAAGCGTTAACCGATTGGGTTAGGCCGGGCATTATGTTGTATGGCGTTTCTCCTTTTGCAGAGCAAACCGGTGCGCAATTCGGATTGAAGCCGGTAATGAGTTTGCATTCACACTTAATTGCGGTTAAAGACCTCGCCAAAGGCGAAACTATAGGTTACAGCGGTCGATGGAGATGTGAAAAGCCTACGCGTTACGGGGTCGTGGCCATCGGTTATGGTGATGGTTATCCGCGTTATGCTAAAACCGGTACGCCGGTGTTGGTGAATGGTCAGCGTGTTCCGCTGATCGGGCGTGTTTCTATGGATATGCTGACCGTTGATTTAGCGGATCAGCCGGATGCCAAACCCGGTGATCCGGTAATTTTATGGGGCGAAGGCTTGGCGGTGGAAGAAATTGCCTTGTGTAGTGACACTATTCCTTATACCTTGCTCTGCGGTATAACCCAGCGGGTGCAAATTGTTGAACAACCGCTGCTTAAAGGGTAATCTATTCGTTACTCTGTTTGGTTGCTGCGTTAATCAGGAAAGTTTTTATTAAGGGGATAAACATGGGCTTAGCCTTAAAAGACGATAAAAGATACACTTACGCTGATTACTTAACTTGGCCGGATGACGTGCGTTATGAGTTAATTGACGGTTATGCTTATTGTATGTCTCCAGCGCCGTTGCTGGCTCATCAAGATGTCGCCGGTGAAATTTATAGACAAGTAGCAAACATTTTATTGGGTAAAAAATGTCGCGCCTTTATCGCTCCCGTCGATGTGCGTTTATCTGATCCGAACCAAGACGATGCCAGCATTGATAATGTGGTACAACCTGATGTATTTGTCGTTTGTGACCCGAACAAGCTTACGCGGCGCGGTATTCTTGGTGCGCCTGACTGGATTGTGGAAGTGTTATCACCCTCAACTGCTGGTCACGATCAAATTATCAAGCGGCAATTGTATGAATGTCATGGGGTACGTGAATATTGGCTGGTGCATCCTACCGACCGGGTATTAACGGTGTATCGCTTGGAAAACGGTGAGTATGGTAAACCGGAACTTTACGAATTAACCGGCGAGACCCCGATTAGGGCATTTCCCGGGTGTGTCATTCAATGGGATGAATTGGTTTTCAGTCTGCCCAATGACTACGAATAAATAATGCGATGCGTCAGCAGAGAACATAGCATAGAAGAAGTCATTAAGAAATCCCGCTTTATCGGGGTGATTGCCCCGTGTCAAACCGAATCGGCAGCGTTAAAGACGCTCGCCCAGCTCCACGCCGAACATCCGCACGCCTCACATATTGCCTTTGCTTACCGTATTCATACTTCAGAAGGACTACGTTACCGTATTCATGATGCAGGTGAACCGTCAGGTACTGCGGGTAAGCCAATTTACCAGCATTTGGAAGGCAAAGATTTGATTAATGTGGTGGTTGCGGTCATTCGTTATTTCGGTGGTGTTAAGCTCGGGGCAGGTGGGCTTACACGGGCGTATGGCAATACCGCAGGCGCGGTGATTGAAAGTGCGGTGCTCACTGACCATGTACCGATGCGTATTCTTCGATTGAACCTTGATTATCAGCAGCTACAAGCTTTTGAGTACCACTTAAAGAAACAGGCTGGGGTTATTTTGCAACAGCACTTTGCCGAACAAGTCCAGGTAACAATCGAACTGCCCGAAGCACAGGTAGAGAGTTTATTGCAGCAGGTGAGTGCGCAGCAGTTTTAATTTAGGTAAAGAAATGCGTCTTTACTTAACATTAGACAAATGTATGAATTTCCCTACAATATAGGGATTTTTAATTTTAATATTCAAGAGTAGCACCATGACTGATTCAGCCATTGCCAGCAATACCGCTGGTGATATTTTCTCTTCCACTTTTTTACTGGGCAATGTTGGCGCCCCCTTTGTTATCGGGATGGCGGTCGGCTATTTTGCAAAAAAAATGTTGCGTATTGCGCTGTTTGTCGGCGGGGCTATTCTGGTTGCGCTTTTTGTTTGCGAATATTACGGCATTGTTGATATTACTGATGCAAATTTGCAAAGTGCCGCCACTACTGCAACCGACGCAGCTAAACAATCCGGTGGTTTTTTAATGGAGCGGGTAACCCGCATTACCAGTAAAGGGGTTAGCGGCGCTGCGGGATTTTTTGTAGGCTTAAAGCTGGGTTGATTTATGACAACGCCTTCCATTAAAACGAGTTTCTAACATGCTAAAACGGTTCATCATCTTGATCAGCAGTGTTGTTTTGCTTAATGGATTATTCGGCTGTATGTATTATGCAGAATACGAGGATAAGCGTGCTGAAACAGAAATTAAGCAGCAATACAAGGCGTTATTGGAAGTGCATGCGCAATGTTTGCAAGATACCCATAATGATTATGCGCGTTGTCCCCAACCTTCGGCGCCTAGATAAAGTCTGTAGAGACGCAAGATTTTGCGTCTCTACATATTGGTTTTAAGGATCAATATTGATTAAAGATAACCCCCCGGCTGCCGATAAACCAATTAATAAAGCATAAAACAATGCTAGAAAGCTGCTAAACGTGCAAATTTCTGGAAATTGCCTACACTTATATAAAGTGCTTTAGACTTGAAAACAGCATAAGGTTTTCTAGCAATTGTATTGTAGGTTTATCCGGCATCTGTTACGCCCGGATAAAATAGCAAAGACGCAGCAGATTAAAAGAGGAAGGGTTATGCGCATATCAACAGCTTGGTATCAGCAATTAAATGTTACCGCCATGCAAAACCAGCAGGCAAAAATGGCTAAAACAAATTTACAGTTAGCCAGCGGCTTAAAAAACCTGACACCCGCTGATGATCCTGTGGCCGCAGCTAAAGATTTAAGCCTCCAGGCGACGCTGGCACAAACAACGCAATACCAGGAAAATATTAATGCGGTGAAAACCAACAATACCCTGGAAGACTCAACGCTCAATCATGCGGTGGAGGTGTTGCAAACCGCCCGTGAGTTGGCGGTAAAAAGCTTAAATAGTGGTGGTTTGAGGGATGTAGACAAACAGGCCATTGGACAAGAAGTGCAACAAATTTTAGGTAATATGCTGGGGCTCGCCAACACTACAAATGCCAGTGGCGAATATATCTTTTCTGGGTATCAAAGCAAAACCGCCGCTTTTAAAGAAGATGCGTCTATAACGCCTAAAAGTTATGTTTATCAAGGAGGCACTGAGCAAAGATCCTTGCAGGTATCGGCTGGTCGTCAAATTGCAGATGGCGATCCCGGTTCTGACGTGTTTGCCTTTAAGGATGTGAACGGCAACTCCCAGAATATTTTTAATGCCTTAAGTAACTTTGCAGACGCCTTGGCTAACCCAAATCCAGCAACTGATCAGGCGGTGCTTTCAAAAGTATTAAACGACCTGGATTCTGGTTTACAGACCTTATCGGCTACCCAAGCCAAAACCGGTTCGCGTTTGAAGGCCTTGGACGTGCAGCAAAGTCAAAACGAAAAATATATGGTCGATACGAAATCGAGCTTATCTGATAGTCAGGATTTGGATTACGCCGAAGCGATCAGCCGATTTACTCAGCAGCAAACCGTCCTGCAAGCCGCGCAGCAATCATTTTCAAAAGTACAGAAGCTGTCATTGTTTGATTATCTGTAAAAAAAGCTAATTGTGCGCAATTAGGAATTGGAGTGAAGAAGTTCCTATTGGTCTAGTGATAATTTAGAAATACTTACTCTTTTACGTGCCGATTAATACTTTCATTATTGTTCCTGCCCGCAGTGGCTCAAAAGGCATCCCTGACAAAAACATTAAATTGTTGGGGGGCAAGCCTTTAATCGCATGGACAGCAGAGAGCATAAAGAATGCACAGCTTAGCAACAGTCTGGCGATATTATCGACGGACTCCGATCGCTATGCAGAGATTGGGCGTGCTATGGGATTGCAGGTGCCTTTTCTCCGTCCGCAAGCCTTTGCGGGTGATAGCGCCTCAGCTCTAGCGGTAGTTGAGCATGCCTTGCAATGGTTTGAGCAGGCATATCATTATTTGCCTAAGCAAGTGATGTTATTACAGCCTACCTCACCGTTCCGGTCATTTGATATGCTAAACCAAGCGGATGAGATGATTCAGTCCGGAGAAGCTGATGGCGTAATTGGGTGTAAAGAAATTCATCGGGACTTAACCACCTTGTTTAATCTGAATGCCGGTTATTTAAGGCCATTATGTACCGAAAATGCAACCCAAACTCGTCGACAGGACATCGCGCCTTTATTGACCCCTAATGGCGCACTCTATTTATGCAAAACCGCTGTGCTCCTAGAGAAAAAATCGTTTTATGCTGAACGGACGTTACCGTTGGTTATGGATGCAATGATGAGTCTGGATATTGACAGCTTAAACGACTGGGCAATGGCAGAAGCTTTTGTACAAGCTAAGTTAGTGGGTTAATCCAAATCAAAAAAGCATTAAAGTCTTGTTGGGTGGTTTTACAACGCAAATAATTTGATACCCAATACGTGAGTTCAATTGAATGACGATACTAAAATGACTGCTTCAAACCAACGTAAAATTTGCATCGTCACTGGCTCACGAGCTGATTACGGTTTGTTGTATTGGCTCATGAAAGAAATTCAACTGGATGCCGCGCTGGATTTGCAGATAATAGCAACCGGCATGCATCTTTCACCTGAGTTTGGTTTAACCTGGCAGCAGATTGCCCAAGATGGTTTTATCATTGATCGCAAGGTCGAAATGTTGCTGTCTGCGGACACACCCACCGCCATTAGTAAATCTATAGGTTTAGGTCTCATTGGTTTCGCGGATGCTTTAGACACTTTGCAGCCAGATCTGCTGGTGGTTTTAGGTGACCGTTTTGAAATTTTTGCAGCCGCCCAAGCAGCTATGAACAGCCGCATCCCTATTGCCCATATACATGGTGGTGAATTGACTGAAGGTGCGGTTGATGATGCTATCCGCCACGCCATCACTAAAATGGCACATTTACATTTTACAGCGACTGAAACTTACCGCCAGCGGGTCATACAGTTGGGGGAGCAGCCGGAAAGGGTATTTAATGTCGGCGCGCCGGGTTTGGATAAGGCATTGCGATCAACACTTTTAGATCGTCAGCAATTTGAAGCCGCCATTAATTTTAAATTAGGCAAACGCAATGTGTTGGTCACTTTTCATCCGGTCACGTTGGAAAATGCAACCGCTGCCGAACAATTTAACAAACTGCTGACTGCTTTAGATCATTTTGATGATTTACATATTATTTTTACCCAGCCCAATGCCGATGCGGAAGGTCGGGTTATTACCGGCATGATTGAAGGGTATTGCCAACGCTATCCTGAACGCACCATTTCGTTTGTTTCATTAGGATCTCAGCGCTATCTTTCAGCCCTGCAATATATGGATGCAGTGGTGGGTAATTCCTCCAGCGGCCTTATAGAGGCCCCGGCTTTTAAAATTGGCACAATTAATATCGGCGACCGCCAAAAAGGTCGGCTTTGTGCGGCAAGTGTGATTCACTGTGAAGCGGATGTTGCTGCTATTATCAAGGCGTTTAATACCCTTTATTCCCAAGAATTTTCTACTATGCTGACCACACTGCAAAATCCTTATGGCAATGGCGGTGCGTCAGATGCTATTAGGACGTTGTTAAAATCGCACCCGCTTGTAGGGTTGTTGAAGAAAACTTTTTATGATTTAGAGGGTAAACCATGAGTGTTTATATCATCGCAGAAGCGGGTGTAAATCATAACGGTGATTTTGATACTGCTTGTCAATTGATTGATGCGGCTGTCGCAGCAGGGGCAGATGCGGTTAAATTCCAAACTTTTAAGGCTGAAAATCTGGTGACCCATCAGGCTGGAAAAGCGGCCTATCAAAAAGCCGCAACCGGCGCTGATGAAAACCAATTGGCGATGTTAAAACGGCTGGAATTAAAGTACGAATGGCATGTGCAATTATTGGACTATTGTCGCAAGAAAGGAATTGAATTTTTATCAACGGCGTTTGATTTTGAAAGCTTAGCTTTTTTAGTAAACGACTTAAGAGTTGGACAGCTTAAAGTGCCTTCCGGGGAAGTGACCAATGGCCCGTTTTTATTGGCGCATGCCCAAACCGGTAAGCCGATTGTTATGTCAACCGGCATGGCGACCTTAGGCGAAGTTGAAACGGCTTTAGGGGTACTGGCGTTTGGGTATCTTAAACAAGTCCAGCCACCCTCGTTATTGGCTTTTCAACAGGCCTATTGTTCGGTTGAGGGACAACGGCTGTTGCAGGAAAAGGTCACCTTGCTACATTGTACTTCTGAGTATCCAACACCTATGGAAAATGTACACCTGCGCGCCATGGATGTTTTGAGCCAAGCTTTTGGTTTAAAAGTCGGTTATTCCGACCATACGATTGGATTGACGGTTCCCGTTGCAGCGGTAGCAAGAGGCGCAACGCTTATTGAAAAACATTTTACCTTGGACAGATCGCTTGAAGGGCCTGATCACAAAGTTTCACTGGAGCCGGATGAGTTAAAAATCATGGTAAGAAGTATTAGGGAAATTGAACAAGCTTTAGGGCAGGGTTTTAAATTTCCGCAACCGGTAGAGCTTGAAAATCAAAGAGTGGTTAGGAAGAGCTTGGTGGCGGGTAAATCAATTGCTAAAGGGGAGGTATTTACCCCTGATAACTTAGTCATCAAGCGACCTGGCACCGGTAAAAGCCCGATGGCGTATTGGTCGGTTTTGGGTGAACAAAGTCTGCACGACTATGATCCTGATCAACTTATTTAAGCTAACCGTATGAATAAACCACTCATTTTACTCGGTGGCGGCGGGCACGCTAAAGTATTGATTGAAGCGTTACGGCGTTTAAATTGTCCGCTGTTAGGGTTTCTCGATCCACATCCTGGTATAGGTTCGGTATTGTTGGGCGTATCGAAATTAGGGGGAGATGAGGTAGTCAATACCTATCAACCCGATGAGATTGAGCTGGTTAATGGCATTGGCTCTTTGCCAAATGACCGGGGGCTTCGGGTTAGCTTATTTAAGGCTTTTAGCGCGCAAGGCTATGGCTTTAAAACCGTGCTTGACGCTAAAGCCGTTATTTCGCCTTCGGCGCAGATCATGGTAGGGGTGCAAGTTATGGCGGGTTCCATAATTCAGGCAGAGGTTAATATTGGCTTTAATAGCATTATCAATACCGGTGCGATTGTTGAGCACGACTGCCGTATTGGTGAGCATGTGCATATTGCCCCCGGAGCGGTGCTAAGCGGTGGCGTTGAAGTAGGCGCATATGCGCATATCGGTACAGGTGCGATTATTATCCAGGGCGTCAAAATAGGCGCGGGAAGTATTATCGGTGCAGGCAGCGTAATAATGCGCGATGTACCAGGCCAGCATATTGTTTATCCGGCGCGCTCGCATACGCAGGCGCTTAACATTGATTAAAAGTCAATCATAATTTCCATATTCGTGCGGGAATAAGATAAACAGTATTGACATTGGCTGCAAAAAATATAATATAGCCATAATTATGGCTATATTTTAGTGGATACCAATGAAAACCAGCACAATAGCCGAAGCAAAAAATAGCTTGTCACAATTGATCCATCAGCTTGAATCTGATGGGCCTATTCATCTTACCCGTCATGGTAAACCTGTGGCGGTTATGTTATCTGAGACAAATTATCGAAAACTTACCCGTAACGATAATAACCTTTATCAAAAAATTCTGGATTGGCGGCAATATTTAGAGACTGAAGACGGTGCCTTAACTAATGACGAATTAAAAGCGATACGGACGGTCAGCCAAGGCCGGGCGTTTTCATGGGACGAATAATCTATTTATTGGACAGCAATATTCTGTCAGAACCTGCAAAATTAAAGCCCAGTGACAAGGTGCTACAACATTTTGCTGATTACGATGGACAGTATGCAACCGCCGCGATTGTTTGGCATGAATTAGTGTATGGCTGTGAGTTATTGGCAGCGTCTAAGCGTAAAAGTCAATTACAGTCTTATTTAGCGATGCTATTAGATAGCGGCTTGATTATCTTGCCTTTTGACCAAGCGGCTGCTGACTGGTATACCAAAGAGCGGGCAAGATTACACAGACTGGGAAAGCCTTGCGCTTATGCGGATGGTGAAATAGCCGCCATTGCCGCGACTCAAAATCTCACGTTAGTGACCCGAAACACGCTGGATTTTGAACACTTTCAGTATTTAAATTTAGAAAATTGGTTTTGATAAGCATTTTTTCATTCCCAAGTGTACCGTGCCGACAGGCAATCGCTAAACAAGGGTAACTGTATGAACAGTAAATATTTATTTGCCGAAAGCAAAATAATATGCAAAAACCTAATTTTATTAAGTATTCTGAGGAAATAGCTGATGAAACTTAAATACTTACTTTTATTGTTACTCGCCTTAAACGGCACGGCTGAAGCCAACTTAATTGACCGTGGCAATGGCATGATCTTTAACATCACCTGGCTGGCGGACGCCAATTATGCCAAAACTTTAGGCTATGATGCTGATGGAGCCATGGCTGGCAAAGCGCCAACACTTGGGCAAATAACTTGAGCTATGGCGGATATAGTGACTGGCGCTTGCCCACAACGCCTCATGCCCTTTCGAGTTTTGGATTTAGCAAAACCAGCAGTGAAATGGGACGCTTGTTTCACAACGAACTGGGCAATAAATCTGCGTTTAATACCAGTGGTGAACCCCAGGCAGACTATGGGTTAGTGAACAGTGGCCCATTTAAGAATGTACAAAACGTGTACTGGTCGAGAACGGAGAATGCGAATGACCTTTCTTTTGCGTGGACTTTTTCCCCATATTCTGGATCCCAGGTCGACTACGATAAGCCCTATGAATTGTACGCATGGGTAGTTCCTCCCACGATGTTGGCGTATACCTGTGCCGCCTGCCGTGTGGTTATTCGGCGGTGGTTTGTTAGGATTGCTTGGCTTGAGACGTGCCGGCAACATCGGGTAATTCGGTGCATTGATCTGGCTCCTATGCTGGAGCTTGGAAACCAGATTAGCCCTCTCTATTTTCTTCCAATTTGAAATGTCCAATTACGCTGAAACACGTCCCAATGCTGTTCCAAAAATAGCCCAATCATTATCCATATAGTTTTAATTTTATGATTTCCTATTTCGGTTTCATTTCCGAAGTGCTCAAAAAGATTATAAACTTTAGTTTCTAGAGCCAATATCAATCCTCATCTGTCTTTGGTTTATTTGTTAGCTTTTGAATATCCAGTTGCTGTGCTAAGTTATTACGAGCACTTAACATGACAATGACCTTACAACAGAGCCACAAAAACTAAAGGCAACAGCCTTTGCCAACAAAAATATCAGTATGTGATCTGAATTATGGGTTTACGCCACAAATTGCATAATGTCTTTTAAGGCGCTATCTTAACGCCTCTTGATCGGGTAGTTTATAAATATACCGATTAATAGTAGCCACCTGTTATAAACATAATGCCCACTCAAACTAACTTTGATCCCGTCACCACGGCTTTACTACCGGGCATTAACCTGCTTGACGCTAGCGCAGGCACTGGTAAAACTTATGCGATTGCGATGCTGGTTTTACGTTTTGTGGTGGAGCAAGACATCAAGATTGAACAGTTACTGGTGGTTACGTTTACCAAAGCCGCAACGGAAGAGCTTAAAGACCGGATCCGTAGGCGTTTGGCAGAAGCGAGACAGGCTATCAGTGGTAAACAAACGGGTGTTGATAACACGATTCTAATCTGGCTGGCGGGCTTGTCCATTAGCCAGGACATGATTAAACAACGCTTGGAATTGGCATTACTCGATATTGATCAGGCGGGGATTTTTACCATTCATGGTTTTTGTCAGCGGGTGTTGAATGAACATGCGTTGGAAAGTGGGCAATTGTTTGATTCTGAACTCACCAGTGAAGTCAATGCGATTAAACAGGCGTGTGCGGATGATTTTTGGCGCATCCAAATTTATCCTCGTGACCCTTGGGAAACCGCGCTTCTGACTGCCCGATATACTACACCTGATGCTTTACTGTCGAGTGTGGGTGGTATAGCAAGGCACACATCGGTCTACCCGGAGCAGGCCGATCTTGATGCGCTGTTATGCTCTTTTAGGCAACAATGCCAAGTGGCGCAAAGTCAATTAAGGACTCTTGTAAATGCATTAAAAATCCATTTTGAGGAGGACACTTTTAAAACTTCCTATAAGGAGACTTTCGACGCGGCTATGCAGCCATTAAGCGCTTGGTTGGCGGGGCAAACCCTACAAATCCCGCCTGCTGAAGCCTTTAGCCTGCTGACTACTGACGGAATAAAAGCGGCTTTAAACGGCAACAAGTTCAGAAGTAACAAAACTGGATCGGGTGACGCTCGTAAAACGGAGTATCTGGCGATGCTAGCTTTAGATTGCAGCGCGTTTGATGCGTTAGCCGCCAGTTTTGCGCGAATCACCTTGGTTTTTCGTCGTGCCTTACTGGAGAACTTGCGGCTAGCGGTTGAACAGCACATGCAGCAACTGAATGTCTTGTCGTTTGATGAGTTGATAAGCCGCTTGGCAGAAGCGTTAGAAGCTGACAAAGGCGCGTTGTTATGTGCTGAATTGCAACAGCGATTTAAAGTGGCGTTAATAGATGAATTTCAGGATACCGATCAGCAGCAATGGTTTATTTTTTCACGGTTGTTTGCAGTCGCCTCACACAGCTTGTATTTGATCGGTGATCCTAAACAAGCCATCTATAAATTTCGCGGCGCGGATATTTATTCGTATTTTTTGGCACAACAACAGGCACAACATCATTTTACATTAGGCTTAAATTGGCGTTCCCACCCGCATTTGGTTGCGGCGGTAAATACTTTATTTCAACGGGAACAGCCGTTTTTATTTGAGCAAGTTAACTTTACCCCAGTAGCCCCAGGACTGGGCGTTGGTGATGGTTATCTATGCCGTGATAGTAAGGCGTTGCCACCTATGAGTATCTGGCAATTGGCAGCCAGCGATGCTTCAACCGCTTATTGGACGGTGGGTAAGGCCGCTGCCGAAATCAGAGTAAGGGTTGTTAATGAGCTTTTACAGTTATTGGATGGGCGCTGTACATTCAAGGTTCAAACCGATGAGCATCCGGTAAAACCCGGCGATATTGCCATTTTAGTCAGATCCAACCAACAGGCGCGAGAGTACCAAAATACCTTACGGGAAGCAGGGATTCCGGCGGTGCTTAATAGCACGGAATCGGTGTTTGCTACGCCGGAAGCGATTGATCTTTATGGATTATTACAAGCTATTGCCAATCCGGGTGATATTGGGTTACTTAAGCAAGCGCTAACGCTAAGTTGGTTTGACCTAAACGGCCAGCAGTTTTATCAGATGATTAATGATGAAAACGCTTTGGATGCCTGGATATTCCGCTTTCAGGGTTATGCCCAGGATTGGCAGAATAAGGGCTTTATGGCGATGATGCTCACACTGTTAACGCGCGAAAAAATCCGTACGCAATTATCTAAAACCCGCTTGGCAGAACGTAGCCTGACCAATCTTCAGCATTTACTGGAGCTGATTCAGCAAGCGGCACTAGAGGAACATCTGGGTAGCCATAAAACGTTGGATTGGCTGCGCACAGCTATTATTAAAGCTGAGCAGGAAAAAGGCAGCGGTGATGAGCAGCAATTACGATTGGAAAGCGATGCCGAAGCAGTTAACATTGTCACTATGCACCGCTCCAAAGGCCTTGAATATCCGATTGTGTTTTGCCCGTATCTTTGGCAGCGTAATGATTATTTAAACACTGAAGATAGCCTGATTCAATGTCACGAAAATGGTCAAATGATTGCTGATTTGGGTTCGAAAGACTTTAATCGCCGCCGTCTACAAGCGTTACAGGAAGAGTTGGCGGAAGAATTGCGGGTGCTGTATGTGGCTGTTACCCGTGCAAAATATCGTTGTTATGTAATGTGGGCGGAGGTGCGCAGCAAAGAAAAGCCAAATAACTCCGCGCTGGCGTATTTGCTGGAATTTGCAGATACCGATTTTAGCGAACAACAGCGCCTACTAACAGCGTTAAGTGCCAGCCAGCCGGACGTTTTTGAGTATCAATTGGTAGCGAATGCCAATAGTATTGCGGGTCATTATCGCCGGGGGCTGGGGGGTGATGCCTTGGTGGCTAAACAGCGAAAAAGGAATTTATATACCAGCTGGCAGATGAGCAGTTATACCGCTTTGTCGGCCTTAAGCCTTAAAGATGCGCCAGAATTACCGGAAGATAAGGTGGGCGAGCTTGCACGGCAAGAACTGGATAGTTTTAAGGATACCGGTGCAATTGGTGCAGCAGGTGGGGAGCTTGTTGAGGATGAACTACCCAAAGGCGCACAATGGGGTAACGTCATACATGAATTGCTGGAACACCTTAGCTTTAAACGCCTTGCTGCGCAGGCTGATATTAGCCTGCGCCGTGATGCCGCTTGCCAACGTTATGGCATAAAACTACTGGAACCTGACAAAATTGACCATTTGCTTTTAAACATAGTCCAGACGCCGTTGTCCAAAGGTGACTTAGGATTCTGCTTAAAAAACCTACCCGATACAGATTGCTTAAAGGAAGTGCCTTTTTATCTCGCGCTCCAACCTTTGGATGTCAGCCGCATTAATCAGATTTTGGAGGATTGTCCTGCCTATCAAGCGCTGACCGCTAAACAAATGTGTGGTTATTTAACCGGCTTCGTTGATTTAATCTGCGTTTATCAGGGACGCTATTATGTGATGGATTATAAAACCAACAGCTTACCGGATTATCAATTGCACACCTTAACCACGGCTATGCGCGAACATAATTACGGTTTGCAATATTGGCTGTACAGTGTGGTATTGCATCAGTATTTGCAGCAACGCTTGCCGGATTATGATTTCGCCCGCCATTTTGGCGGTATACGTTATTTGTTCGTACGCGGTATGCTCCCGGATGTTGCGATGAGTGGCGTTTATGAGGATTTACCGGACTTGCTGCGCCTGGAGCAGCTGGCGGGATTGTTTGAAGGCAGGTGAAACCACTTGATTAGGCGCGGATGGTATTGTATTAAATAGCGAAATTAACACTGCCCGCCAAGACTTTTTAGGTTCCAAAAATAGGTTTTAGGCGCTATTTTGTGATTAAAATCACAATTTTTCAAAATACCTGCTAATTTTATAACTAATTTATCCCGCATGAACGAGAACTTCTCTTGAAAAAAGATATAGATACCGATTTGGCTATATTAGAAAGTCATATGGAAAGCATGTTGCAACGTGTCCAGCAAAATAGTTCCATATTTTGGCGTTTTAAAGCGTTTGAAAAAAAACTGTTGAATCTTGAATCGTTATCTGAAATTTTTGAGCATATACTTGAAAATACAAAGAAATATTTTGATCTTGATGTAATCAGCTTGTGTGTAATTGATGAAAAAGATGAAATTGCAGCAATTTTAAATGATGCTGGCTACGATTTGGATTCTCAAAACGGCTTGATGCTATTAGCTAATCAGGAACTCTTGTTAGCAACTTTTGGCTTTGCAGCGCATCCCTATATTGGCCTCTACAAAGAAAAGAGTTGCAGCAATTTTTTCTCAAAATTTGATTCAAGACCCACGAGTGTTGCGATAACCCCCCTTATGCGGCGAGGGCGATATCTAGGTGCTTTGTGTTTGGGAAGTTATGAAACGGATCGGTTTATTCATTCTATGGCAACCGATTTTGTCGAACAGTTGGTTTCATTAGTTGCCGTTTGTCTGGAAAATCACCTTAATTTTGAAACCATAAAACGCACCAGCCTGATTGATTCATTGACAGGCGTGAATAACAGGCGGTTTTTCGAGCAGCGTATTACTGAAGAGTTGGACCGATGTCAGCGAAGTTCTGACCCTTTATCCTGTTTATTTTTAGATATTGATTTTTTTAAGCGCATAAATGATCAATACGGTCATCAGGCTGGTGATTTAGTCCTATCAATTGTTGCTTCCGCAATCAAAACCCAGCTGCGGAGTAACGATGTCCTGGCCCGATATGGTGGTGAAGAATTCGTCGCACTTTTATCGAATATAGGTGAAGCAAAATCGATTGAAATTGGCGAACGGATCAAAAATACCGTGCAATCATTGAGCATTAATTTTGAAGCGGAAAGTATTCAGGTCACTATTTCAATCGGCTCCGCAACCTATGTACCAGGCGGTAAACTTTCAGGAAGCCAGGATATCGCTAGCCGTTTGATTAAAATTGCCGATTCGGCTTTATATAAAGCGAAACATAATGGTAGGAATCGTGTTGAAAACGGTGGCGTTGTGTCTGAATTTTAAATTGAGTAAAAATAATCATTTATTCTTAAGTGGAAGTTAAGCTTAATCCCTAGGCTCTAAAGCATGGGTGAATTCTTTTAAGCAAGCTTTTTAATTATCAAAGTGCATTGAGCCAGGGGGGCTTTTATGGTCTAATATTCGGGATTTTACGTCTTAAAATGCCTCTGTGTTTTTGTAAGTTTTAAAAAATATAAGTAGGGTTGTGGTTGTACAACTTGTCTGGAGAGTAGGCTTATACACTATGCAATTTACTATAAAAAAAGGTTTGGATTTACCGATAACCGGTAAACCTGAACAGAAAATTGAGGATGGCAATAAGGTTAAAACTGTTGCGGTTCTAGGTATGGATTATGTGGGTATGAAGCCTACTATGCTGGTTAATGAAGGGGATAAGGTTAAATTAGGCCAGGCGCTTTTTTCAGACAAGAAAAATCCTGGGGTCGTCTTTACTTCTCCGGGTGCTGGGGTGGTTAAAGCCATTAATCGCGGTGAGAAGCGGGTGTTGCAATCGGTGGTTATTGAGCTGAAAGGTTCTGAAGCGGTAACTTTTGCAAAATATTCCAGTGCCGAATTAGCGGAGTTGAGTACAGATAAAGTTAAAGAAAACCTGTTGGCCTCCGGCTTATGGGCTACTTTACGTACCCGTCCTTACGGTAAAATCCCTGCTACTGATGCCGCGCCACATGCCATTTTTGTAACGGCTATTGACACTGCCCCTTTAGCGGCTAATCCTGCGGTTATTATTGCTGAACGTGCGGATGATTTTAGCAATGGTTTAACCGTTATTACGAAATTGACTACTGGTAAAACCTACGTATGTAAGGCAACCGGTGCAGCTATTGCGACAGGTAATGCTAAGGTTGAAGCAGCAGAGTTTTCAGGCCCGCATCCAGCCGGTTTACCCAGTACCCATATTCATTTAATTGATCCGGTTAATATCTCAAAATTTGCTTGGCATTTGGATTATCAAGCCGTTATGGCTATCGGTGCATTATTTACAACGGGTAAATTAAATGTTGAACGGGTTGTGTCACTGGCTGGGCCAACGGTTAAAAATCCGCGTTTGCTTAAAACCCGGGTGGGTGCTAATACAGATGATTTAGTCGCGGGTGAATTGGCTGAAGGTGAAAACCGCGTTATTTCAGGCTCAGTCTTATACGGTCATGAAGCGAAAGACTGGGCGGCTTATCTAGGAGCTTACAGTAACCAAGTTTCTGCCTTAAAAGAAGGGCGTGAGCGTGAGCTGTTTGGCTGGATCGTTGCCGGTAAAAATAAATACTCTGCCTTAAATGTTTACACTTCCAGTGTTGATCGTAAATTGGGACGTTTATTTCCCCTGACTACCGATAAAAATGGCAGTAACCGGGCAATTGTGCCGGTGGGGGTCTATGAAACCGTTATGCCGTTGGATATTTTGCCTACGCCTCTGTTAAAAGCTTTAGTGGTTGGTGATAGTGACCAAGCGCAGTTATTGGGTTGCCTGGAATTAAATGAAGAAGATTTAGCGTTATGTACCTTTGTCGATCCCGGTAAGCATGATTTTGCGCCGGTTTTGCGGGCTAATTTAACTAAAATTGAGAAGGAAGGATAATGTCGGCTAGAGATTTTTTAGATAGCATAGAGCCGCATTTTACAAAAGGCGGCAAACTAGAGAAATATTACGGCCTCTATGAAATGGTCGATACGTTTATCTATACACCCTCTGATGTAACACGCGGTACTACGCATGTGCGTGACGGTGTTGATTTAAAGCGGACCATGACATTTGTGGTTATTGCTACGTTTTTTTGTGTTTTGATGGCGATGTATAACACCGGTTATCAGGCTAATCATGCGCTACAAGTCATGGAATACAGCAAAATTGAAAATTGGCGCAGTATTCCGATGATGATCTTTGGGTACAATCCCATGAACCCCTTGTCAAACTTGGTGCATGGTGCGTTATATTTCTTGCCTATTTACATCGTAACCTTAGCGGTTGGCGGTGTGTGGGAAGTGTTATTCGCAACTGTACGTGGCCATGAGGTCAACGAAGGCTTTTTGGTTTCATCAATGCTTTATACCTTGATCATGCCGCCCGATATGCCTTTATGGCAAGTTGCTTTAGGCATTTCTTTTGGTATTGTTATCGGTAAAGAAGTGTTTGGTGGTACCGGTAAGAACTTTTTAAATCCTGCGTTAACGGGCCGGGCATTTTTGTACTTTGCTTATCCAGCTTCCATGACGGGTGACAGTATTTGGGTTGCGGTTGATGGATATACGGCTGCTACGCCTTTAGGCATTGCGGCAACGGGTGGGATTGAAGCGGTAAAAGCGGCTGATTACAGTTGGATTCAAACTTTCTTGGGCTTTGAGCCGGGCTGTTTGGGTGAAACTTCGACGTTAGCTATTTTAATTGGCGCAGCATTTTTGCTGTATACCCGTGTAGCTTCCTACCGCATCATGGGTGGCGTATTTTTAGGTATGCTGGCTACTTCAGTATTGTTTAACGTTATTGGCAGTGACACCAACCCTATGTTTTCAGTGCCTTGGTACTGGCATTTGACGATGGGTGGTTTTGCCTTTGGTATGGTGTATATGGCTACAGATCCAGTGAGCGCAGCAATGACCGATACCGGGCGCTGGCTGTTTGGTGGATTGGTTGGATTAATGACGGTACTAATTCGAGTGGTTAATCCGGCGTTTCCTGAAGGGATTATGTTAGCAATTTTATTCTCTAATATGTTTGCCCCGACCATAGATTACTTTGTGATTCAGGCCAATATCAGAAGAAGGATGAAACGCCATGCTTAATCAAAAAACATCCTGTGCCCATCTGGAAAAGGTGTGCGCAAAACTCGAACAGTATGAGTCGTATCGTAAACTCAAAGCGTATTGCCTTAAAGTACTGGCAATGGGTAATGACAGTTTGGAAAAAACCATTGCCATTGCAGTTGCACTTTGTTTAGTTTGTGCCGTATTGGTCTCATTTGGTGCTGTCGCTTTAAAGCCGTTGCAAGTCCAAAATAAAGCACAGGACATGAAGAAAAATATTCTGGATGTGGCGGGTTTATTAGAAGCAGGTAACGATATTGACAAAGCCTTTTCTGAAAATATTGAAGAAAAACTGGTCAATCTTGAAAGCGGTGACTATGTTTCGGATATGAATCCCGAAGACTATGATCAACGCAAAGCAGCTAAAAATCCTGCATTAAATGTTGCGATTCCAAAAGACAAAGATATAGCCCATATTCGTTTAAAAGCAAAAGTAGCGAAAGTGTATCTGGTTAAAAAAGACAATGCGATTAAATCCATTATTTTACCGATCAATGGCTATGGTTTGTGGTCTACGCTTTATGGTTTTCTTTCGTTGGAGGCGGATGGACAGACCGTGCAGAGTATTAACTTTTACGACCAACAGGAAACCCCTGGATTGGGTGGTGAAGTGGTTAATCCTAATTGGCGCGCCTTGTGGAAAGGTAAAAAAGTCTATGCAGAATCTGAACAACATTCTTTTGATAAAGGTAATGTAGAAGATGCTGATGTGGGTGAACCCGCGTTACACTTAGTTAAAGGGTCGGTTGATACCTCAAAACCTGAAGCATTGTATGAAGTTGATGGTTTGGCTGGTGCAACCCTAACCAGTAACGGTGTAACTAATCTGGTCAGATATTGGACCAGCAATGAAGGCTTTGCACCTTATCTTAAAAAAGTGAGAACCAAAAAAGAGGTTAAGTCATGAGCGCAGTCTTAAATGATGAAACAAAACACAGCATCCTCAACGATGAAACTAAAAAAGTACTGATTACGCCTTTAGTCAACGACAATCCCATTACTTTGCAAGTATTGGGTATTTGTTCGGCGTTGGCGGTAACGTCGCAAATGTCAACCTCACTGATTATGGCGTTGGCATTAACTTCAGTGACTGCATTTTCCAGTGCGGCAATTAGTGCCATCAGAAACCATATTCCTGGTAGCATTCGTATCATTGTGCAGATGATTATTATTGCGTCACTGGTAATCGTGGTTGACCAGGTATTGAAAGCGGTTGCTTACGATGTCAGTAAGCAGTTATCGGTATTCGTGGGTTTGATCATTACCAACTGTATCGTGATGGGTCGTGCTGAAGGGTATGCGATGAAAAACCCGCCATTAGAAAGCTTTATGGACGGGATTGGTAACGGTGCGGGTTATAGCTTAATCTTAATCATCGTGGCTTTTTTCAGGGAAACACTAGGCGCAGGTAAATTACTGGGCTTTGAAGTTTTCAAACTGACTAAAGACGGTGGCTGGTATGATCCAAACGGTTTGATGTTATTACCGCCCAGCGCTTTTTTTATCATTGGTTTGATTATTTGGTCAGTCCGTCAATGGAAACCAGAACAACGCGAAAAGGTAGACTTTAAAATTATGTCTATCGCGCATGGTGAAGGAGGACATCACTAATGGAAGGTTATATTAGCTTATTTGTTAAAGCCGTTTTTATTGAAAACTTAGCGTTATCATTTTTCTTAGGCATGTGTACGTTTATCGCTGTCTCCAAGAAAATTTCGACAGCAATGGGTTTAGGCATTGCGGTTATGGTGGTACAAGCCATTACCGTCCCTGCGAATAACTTTGTTTATCACGCCTTGTTGAAAGAAGATGCGTTGTCTTGGATGGGCATTACTGGGGTTGATTTAAGCTTCTTAGCCTTACTAAGCTGCATCGGTATGATTGCTGCGTTGGTGCAAATTTTGGAAATGATTTTGGATAAATTCTTTCCCGCATTGTACTTTGCTTTAGGTATATTTTTACCGTTAATCACGGTGAACTGCGCCATTTTAGGCGGCAGTTTATTCATGATTGAGCGGGACTATAACTTCGGTGAAAGCGTTACCTACGGTATTGGTAGTGGCTTAGGCTGGGCATTGGCGATTACCGTTATGGCGGGGGTTCGTGAAAAACTCAAATACAGTGACATTCCCGCTGGTTTACAAGGCTTAGGGATTACTTTTATTACTGCGGGTCTGATGTCGCTTGGCTTCATGGCTTTCTCTGGTATCCAACTATAGGAAAAAGATATGCTGGAAATTATATTAGGGATTGTTATTTTTACAGGATTTATCATTGCCTTGGTTGCGGTTATTTTGAGCGCAAAAAGCAAATTAGTTGCTGAAGGTGATGTTGAAATTCTGATTAATAATGAGAAGAAAATTCACGTCCCAGTCGGTGCAAAATTATTAGGCGCATTGGCCGATAACGGTCTGTTCGTCTCATCTGCTTGTGGCGGTGGCGGTACTTGTGGTCAGTGTAAAGTCAAAATACACTCTGGTGGCGGGGAGATCCTGTCAACTGAATTAACCCATATCACCAAGCGCGAAGCCGCGCATGGCGAACGACTTTCTTGCCAAGTCTCAGTCAAACGTGACATGGCGATTGAAGTTGAAGACGATGTATTCGGCGTTAAAAAATGGGAATGTACCGTTAAATCTAACCATAACGTCGCCACTTTCATTAAAGAGTTGGTATTAGAATTACCGGCAGGTGAAGCGATTAACTATCGTGCGGGCGGTTTTATTCAAATTGAATGTCCGCCACACGTAGCGAAATACAGTGACTTTATCGTCGAAGAACGTTTCCGTGATGACTGGGATAAATTCAACTTGTGGCGTTATGTCTCAACCGTGAAAGAACCGGTGATGCGCGCTTACTCGATGGCCAGTTATCCTGAAGAAAAAGAAATCATGTTAAACGTGCGGATCGCGACCCCACCGCCGCGGGCAGATGAAAGCGTACCGCCCGGTATCATGTCCTCTTTTATCTTCAATTTAAAACCAGGCGACAAATGTATTGTTTCGGGGCCTTATGGTGAGTTTTTTGCCAAAGAAACGGATGCTGAAATGGTGTTTGTGGGTGGTGGTGCGGGGATGGCACCGATGCGCTCCCATATCTTTGACCAATTACGCCGGCTTAAATCTAAGCGTAAAATGAGTTTCTGGTACGGCGCACGCAGCAAACGCGAAATGTTCTATGTCGAAGATTTCGATATGCTGGCCAAAGAAAACCCTAATTTTGTTTGGCATACCGCTTTATCTGATCCATTACCCGATGATAACTGGACAGGGTATACTGGCTTTATTCATAATGTCTTATTTGAAGAGTATTTGAAAAATCATCCGGCTCCTGAAGATTGTGAGTTTTACATGTGTGGTCCGCCGATGATGAACTCAGCCGTTATTAAAATGTTATTGGATAATGGCGTAGAACCAGAGAACATCATGTTGGATGACTTTGGCGGTTAAATAAAGGATTTTACGGTTCTCATTTTAATAATGGGAAAAGTAAACGGTCTCACTATGAAACGAGGCGTAGGATATAACCCTACCCTCGTTTTTTTTTACAAAATTGTTGATTAATTAATCAACTTAATAATAGAGGTTTAGTTATGACCTATTTTTTAATAACCTTTGGGGTCATGGTCATCGTGATTGCAATTATGGCAATTGGTGTGATGTTCGGTCGTAAAGCGATTAAAGGCTCGTGTGGTGGGGGGATGAATAAGGCTGAATGTGTATGTGTTGAAAAATGCGATAAACGTAAACAGCTGGAAGCAGAAGAGCGTGCCTCAGTGGGAATTTTGAGTGAGTAATGATTAAGCCTTAAAAGAGGGTTTTAATTTTATAAGCTTACTCCGTAATGCGCGCTATTTTTATCAGGTATAGAATAACAATAAGAGGAAATGATCATGTTGACTAAAATTACTGTAGCGGATTATATGACTAAGCATGTCGTTACTCTAACCAAAGAGATGGATGTATTTGTTGCCATACAACGGTTATTGACCCATAAAATTACTAATGCGCCGGTACTGGATGGAGGAGGGCATCTGGTTGGTATGTTCTCTGAAAGAGATTGTATGCGTGTGGTGTTGGAGCATGCTTATAATCAGGGTTCTACTTCTAAAGTTTCAGAATTTATGACAGCAGAAGTTTCTACGGTCACTCTGGAAACCAGTATTGTGGATTTGGCTGAAAATTTTCAGGCATCGCAAGTACGGAGCTTTCCGGTGCTCCATGATAAAAAATTGGTTGGAATTATCAGCCGCACCGATGTGTTAAGGGCATTGGCAGCAGTGTAGCTTCTGTTTACTATGGTTGAGAACACCCTATTCTGGCATGATTACGAAACCTTTGGGACTGATCCGCAGCGGGATAGACCCGTGCAGTTTGCCGGAGTGCGGACTGATTTAGATTTTAATATCTTAAATGAACCGGTGTGTGTTTTTTGTAAAACGGCAGACGATTATTTGCCACAGCCGGAAGCGTGTGTCATTACGGGTATTACGCCGCAACAGGCTGATGAAGTAGGGGTATGTGAAGCTGAATTTACCAAGCTTATTCATACGCAGATAGCTAGACCTAATACTTGCACGTTAGGCTATAACAGTTTGCGTTTTGACGATGAAGTGACCCGGAATATCCTTTATCGTAATTTTTATGATCCCTATGCCCGCGAGTGGCAAAATGGTAATTCGCGCTGGGATTTGATCGATGTCGTCAGGGCAGCGCGAGCGTTAAGGCCTAAGGGAATTGAGTGGCCTGTTAACGAGGAAGGGCGTCCTAGCTTCAGGTTGGAAGAATTAACCCGTGCAAATAATATTCAACATGTGGGTGCGCATGATGCCTTGGTGGATGTGTATGCTACTATTGCACTGGCTAAATTAATAAAAGCCGCACAACCCCGGTTGTTTCAGTTTCTCTGGGAAAATCGTGCCAAAACTGCAGCACTTGATTTGCTGGCTGTAGGTAGTTTTACGCCTGTCGTGCATATTTCAGGTATGTATGCCGCACATAAAAATTGTTTGGCTATCGTTTTACCGTTATGTAAACATCCCACCAATGCCAACGAAATCGTGGTCTATGATCTGTCGGTTGATCCTTGTCCTTTGTTGTCGTTAAGTAGCGATGAAATTCAGTACAGGCTATTTACCGCAACCGCAGACTTACCTGAAGGAACGCCAAGGATTCCTTTAAAAACGGTACATATTAATAAATGCCCAGTATTGGCTCCCCTCTCTGTTATTAGGTCTGAGGACGCAGAGCGCTTGGAAATTGATTTAGGCTATTGCCAGAGCGTAGCTGAGAAAATTAAATTGGTAGTTGGCTTGAGGGAGAAATTAGCAGCGGTTTATAGCAATCGTGCGTATCCAGAACCACAGGATGATCCAGATTTGGCGATTTATAGTGGCGGATTTTTTTCTGATGCAGATAAACAGGCTATAGTAAAAATTAAGGCATTGTCCCCTGAACAACTTGCAAAAGCGACATTTACATTTAAAGATAAACGTTTACCGGAGATGCTGTTTAGATACCGGGCACGGAATTTCCCAGAAGCTTTAAATGAGGGGGAGCTGCTAGAGTGGCAGAGGTTTTGCGTTAATAGACTCACTGGCTTACATAAGGGGGCTAGCATTACACTGGATGATTATTTAGCTCAGCTAAAAGTTTTGCGGGGCAAGGATCAGGTTAATATTAAGTTAGTGGATGCCTTGGAAACTTATGCTATTGAGAAAATTCAGCGCTTAGGTTACGATTTTCCTGATAATATTATAATAACTTCAAAGAAATAGTGCGTTTATGTCAGAACCGCAATCCAACATAGCATCATCTGAAAAGAAACAACGTTTATTGGCGCTATTTGAGCGGATACTACCCTTAGTTGATGGTGTGGCTGACAAACTGCGTTTTGTGCTTATCATCGGGGTATTATTGGTTATCTGGATCGGTGTTTGGTTATTTGCCATTAAACATTTTTCTTTGGGTATTGGTTTGTCAATTATTGGCTTGTCAATATTGCCTTTGATCGTTTTGCTACAGTTTTGGTGGGCCCTGGAGGAATTGAAAGACTTGCCCAATATTGCCGGTCAAATGATGGGCGATGCGAAGGATGAAATTCGTGCGTCCGTGCAGGAAATTCGTACCGGAAATATCCCGAAATTGAGTTTTTTTAGTGCCACCAAAGGCTTATGTTCTCTGGGGTCAATGCTTAGTGAGGGGAGGGAGTTGCTCGGTTCTTATATCAGTCTAAGCACCTTGGTAAATCCTTTTATGTTAATACTGGGGGTGCTTTCGCTTTGCTTTGTGTTCTTACTGGTGTTTGTGGGTATCGTTCTGGCCTTCTTGGCGGTATGAGTGCCATAAAAGATTTTTTAGTGATTGATTTTCGATTTCCTGTTAAGTTTTGAGCACTATCAATATTAGTGACTTAATGTTGATGTTTCCCAATGCGGGTGACGTTGTCTGGATTGGTTTAAGACCGGCTCGAGGGGAGCCTATGCTTAGTGTCAGTGGAGCATTGGCGGATGAGCGAAAAGGTCTGCTTGGTGATCGCTATAATGGCAGCAGCGGCAGTCGACATTTGAGCTTAATTCAGTGGGAACATCTGGCGGTGCTTGAGTCGCTTACTGGACGGGGCATATGCCCTGAACTTCTGCGGCGTAATTTGGTTATTAAAGGTATCAATCTGCTTGCTTTAAAAAACCAGCGGATCAGTATCGGTAAGGCCATTGTTGAAGTCACGGGCTACTGTCACCCATGTTCAAAAATGGAAAGTAAACTCGGTGCCGGTGGGTATAACGAGATATTGTCAATTCTGGTGTATGCGCCTATTCGAGTTAGGCGGCAACTTTTTGTTGTTCATTAGTCTGATCATTGGCGCTTTCCTCTTGAATAAG